>CAVPPM010000019.1:0-56409 GCA_963707255.1 uncultured Sphingobacteriales bacterium
TCTAGTGTCCATTGATGATACTGGGGCTGCGATAACAGGTCCTTAAAATACCTGACCCGGTATTGATTGACAAAATCATTAAAATTCATCCCATATTCCTTGTTAATCAGGGCAGATAAGGTGGGAATATTTATGCCGGTATAAGACGACAGATCCTGGAGGCTGAATCCCTGGATGAGGTAGGGTTTTTGGTTGGCAAGAAAATCCTCAATAAAGTTCCGGTACTCTTCTTTGTTTCTGGGTTTTCTGACACTAATTGAATCCCAGGCATGGATGGGGGTATTCATAATGCAACTTTTTGGTGTTTTGAATATGCATATTCTCTAACGGAGCCGGACTAAAATTAATGTTATAACATGGACTTAGGCAACCAAACCTTGTACATAATTATTAAATTTTACAAATTCAAACATTTTTGTTGAATTATTTTTAAAGATAATGGCCAAACGTTTGACACAAAATGATCTTTATCATCTTTCCGAAAAATGGAGGTCCATTACTTTTCGTAAAAAACTTCTTTTTATTTTTGGATTATGACAGGACCTGGGGATGCAGCGCAGCGCTTTAAAAATCGGTGCGACGAAGAAATAACAGGATATTAAGGCATGCGGGCATAACAGGTTTTTTCTGATTTCGGGATGTAGCGCAGCCCGGTAGCGTACTTCGTTCGGGACGAAGGGGTCGCTGGTTCGAATCCAGTCATCCCGACAAATCTCTTAAAGTCCTCTAAAGTATTCGATCGTTACTTTAGGGGACTTTTCATGACTGACAGAAGATGCATTATTAAGCGAATGATAATAACCGATTGTTACTGTTTGATGATAGCCTTGCCCTTCATTTGCCGGGTCGTCCTCATGGATGGGATCATTTATGTATATCAGGCCACATCAACTTATAGTTGAACGCGTACACCGAGTCCGGGCAATTTTTCAGCGAACGTGATCCGGCCATTCTCATACATCAATCCCTGGGCAAGATCCTCACATAATAATAGAGGTCCGTCTGCATCGAGGTAGTCTGCCATAGGAGACAAATGCACCATGGCGGCAGTGCCAATGGAGGATTCATTCATGCAACCCAGCATGACCTTCAGGTTAAGCTGACGGGCTTTTTTAATCATTCGCCTTGCAGGAGTTGGACCGCTGCACTTGGTGAGTTTGATATTAATGCCATGAAAAAATCCCTGGCATTTTTCCACATCATTTTCAGCAACACAACTTTCATCAGCGAAAAGCGGAAGAGAACTTAATGCCATTAATTTTTCCATGTCTTCCCAACTGTCTTTTGCCAGCGGCTGCTCCACCAATTCAACGCCAAGTTTTTCCATGACGGGAATTTTCTGTATGGCCTCTTCAAGGGTCCAGCCGGCATTTGCATCTACACGCAATGCAGATGATGTATGGAGACGAATGTTTGCCAACATTTCCATATCGTCAGGAAATCCAACCTTTACCTTGTATACTGGCCAGGGTTTGTTTTTTATCTTATCGATCATTACTTCGGTGTCATCAATGCCGATGGTATAATCGGTCATGGGAATCTTCTGAAGATCTGATTGCCACAATACATTAAGTGGTTTATTGGTCATTTTTCCAAAAAGGTCCCATCCGGCCATATCCAGTGCACAGACCAGGAAAGGATTCTTTGGAAAAAGATGATGCAGGAAATGCCAGAATCGTTCAGGATCAGTGAGGGCAAATTTTTCCACCATGGCTTTCTTTGCCTCAAGATCTTCAGCCATTTTTTCAACACTGATTTGATAGTATGTGATGGCCGGAGCTTCGCCATATCCTTTGAGGCCCTTCCACTCGAGTTCAACGATGAATGTGGGCTGATGCGTCTTTGTACCTTTTGAAATGGTAAAAGGGAATTGGAAAGGCAGCAGGCGGGTGTAATAATTCAGGTTCATAATCTTCCCCCTGATGCCACAAGTTGTTTAAGACCCGCATTAAATTGTTTTTCCCGGATGAGTTTTTCCATGGTCAGGTGCATACGGTACCTCCAGTAGTGTTTTGGATTTGCGGGCACGTTAATTCTCTCTTCATGGGGATTTTCACGACGAAGGTTCTCATCAATTCCCATGATATCCTGCAATTGAAATATGCTCCACATGGAGGGTGAATATAAGTGTTGAATCAGGATGGAGCGGTTGATCCATGCTTCACAATAAAAAGGCGCTTCGCCATACTGGGCCAGTTCATTGTTAAAGAACCGTTGTGTTTTGCTCCTGTCCTCTTCCCACCATCCCCTTATCGTACTCATATCATGTGTGGATGGTGTAACAACAGATAAGTAAGGAGCATCATTAGGATGAAAAAATTCTTTCTTCGGATCTTTAGGCATACGCTGGATTTCTAGGCTGAGTATGCCCAGCTGTTTCATTACATCCGGGACACATGCAGGAACCAACCCGAGGTCTTCACCACAAATGAGCATATCACTGGCACGTTTCAATGCAGGTAATTTTTTCATTGCCTCCTTTCTCCAGAATTCATCCTGCCGGCGGAAGAAATAGTCGACATACAAATCTTTCAACTGCGATTGTGTATGACCATCCAGGTAGCGGAAGGAAAAGGTAGATTGCATATTAAACCGGAAATGAAACGTTGTCCCCTGCGATCCATAATGTTCAAACAGGATCACATTGGAGATGAGATCAAACAGTCCGTGTTTTATGCGCTCGTTGTCTTCATTACTATCGAGCCTCGAAAAGTGTTCCTCGATTTTTTGCTGAGTGTTAAACTGTTCTTTGAGTTCATACCTGCCTTCATTGAATTCTGTAAGGAAGGGTTTAAACTTTCTTTCGTTGGGTCCGAACATTTCCCATAAGATCGAATCATTGATAAATGGTTTACAATAGCGTTCGTGTTCAAACCAAATATTCCGTTGGTGAAACTCAGTGATAAAAACGGGAATGGAGGGAACAAAATGGCCCATTATGCCTTCGATGGCATTTTCGGGAATCGACCATATGCGGAAAAATCCAAGGATGTGATCGATCCTGAACGTGTCGAAATAGCGGCTCATTTGCTGGAACCTTCTCTGCCACCAGGAAAATCCGTCTTCCTGCATTTTCTGCCAGTTGTATGTGGGGAACCCCCAGTTTTGGCCTTTCACTGCGAAATCGTCTGGCGGCGCACCTGCCTGCTGGTCCATATAATAGAGGTCCGGACTCATCCATGCGTCAACACCATTGCGGTTGATACCAATGGGAATATCGCCTTTTACGATCACGCCATTTTTCCCGGCATAATCGTGCGCTTCCTGCAATTGAAGATGGAGATGGAATTGTGTAAAATAGTAAACCGCAATCCTGTCATAATGTTTTTGTGAAGTGGACGACAGCTTTTCTATTGCTTCCGCGTTGTATACAGCATTTGATTTCCATTTACGGAAGTCGGGTGTATCATACTTATCCCGCAGGTAACTGAATGCTGCATAAGGGACGAGCCAGTCTTTATTTTCTTCAAAGAAGGCCTTATATTCTTCAGTCGCAAAAACCTTGTCTTTTTGTAACTGGAACAGGTCTTCAATCAGTCCCAGTTTTAATTTCATCACTTCCACATAATCCAGTGCAGGAAGGTCATTGAGTTCCTTTTGTTTCTTTTTCAGTGATTTCACCGAACCCAGGTATTCCTTACCGGCAACTTTTTCCAGGTTCAGGTATATAGGATGTAATGCAAATGCAGAAATAGCAGAGTAAGGATATGAATCTGCGCAGGTATGCGTGGATGTGGTATCATTCACAGGGAGTATCTGCACCAGTTTCAGACCGGTGAGCTTCGCCCAGTCGACCAGCAGTTTCATGTCGGTGAATTCACCCACCCCAAAACTCTTTTCTGAACGAAGGCTGAATACGGGTATGGCTACACCTGCCCCTCTCCATGTACTGTTCGGAAGCTGTGCGAATCCATCCCTTAAAATGGTAAATTTTTTCCTGTTGTAATCGGGAAATATGATCCTGTTTTCGCCACCCTCATATTCAATAAATCTCTTGTCCTTCTGATCGTAAACACCATATTTATATATCACAGGGAAATTCCCTGGCGATAAAATCACGCCGGCTGTCCACCAATCACCTTCCTTTCCCATCAGTATGGCTTCTTCACTCTCCCAGTTACCCAGGGCGCTGGCATTGCCGATGATACATAACACTTCATGCTTTTTGAGCAATGGCGCCTTCACCATGAATACATGCGTATTGCCGCGATAAGGTTTTGGTTTTGATGATTGCTTTGGAGACGACAATAAAACTTTGCGGAATGGCGCCGTATAAAAAGCATTTTGATATTCACCTGCATGATTCCAGGTATCAATGCATTCTACCTCTTCTGCCGTGATCCTTGCGATATCAACGGTGCGGTCTTCACCCCATTCAATGATCTGCTCTTCGTTATTTTCCCTCAGTATATATTTATATCTGAATGTTACAGGCAGTTGTGAAAGATCGTCTCCAAGATCGATGCTTGCCTGCCAGAATTGTTCGTTCAGATAATTCAATGGCAGGGCAGCCGTGGTATCATTTCCTCCAAGTTCTTTAAGGTCACCGGTTACGAGCAGGTTTTGGCCCGGGTGCGTGGTAAAACGCAAAGTGAAGCGAATCGTCATGCAGTCAAGTTTGGTATATAAAAATAAGGAAGCAAGTGTATAAAATACACATTATAGCCTGCTTTCTCTTTATTATTATCCCGGAAGCCATTATCTTCGCTGAAATTTATGCAAATGGAAAGTAAATCCAGAGGTTTTTACTGGCTGATGTTCCTGGCTTCCCTGGCCGCTGCCGTTGCCATTTACCTTTTTGTTCCTTCCTTAACCTCTTTAACTGTTGTTCCCATAACCACTTTCCTGGTTAAAGCACTGGACCTCATTTAACCGATTTATCAACAGGTTTCCGGATACCTTTTACAGGTAGCCCTCCCCCTTATTGCCCAAATCTATCGCTACAGGTCAAATACTGACCTGCATCCCCGTCCAATTATTTCACCGTTTATCCGTTATAGGGGTCAACCAACACAGGAATGCATTAGTTAACATTTCTTTAGTAACAAATTATAGAAAAACACGTCAAATAGGTGTAGTTCAAACAAAACAGCTCTTTGAATAATATTCAGTAAACCTTCCGAAAAAGCTGGCAAACAGCATTTTCGGGCAGTAAATGAGGCCCGTATTGAAATTTGTTTAAAATTTCTTCATATTGGCCCTTTGCAGGAATCGAAATAATGACTATCTTTGCGAAGTCAAATCAACTACTGCTTTACCTGGTTTCTTCAGGATGTTTTACCCACGATTGCTTTACTAAAACAGAATTTTCGACCACTCATCCTGAACTTTTACCAAACATAGTAATATGTATTGCATAGTAGTATTAAATATCCGTATCTTTGAAGAACAATTGAAAGGAAACACAAAATGAAACAAGAGAACAATATGAAACGTAAGATGAACGAAGTGAATCCCAAGGCAGGAACACTTAAACAGAACAAGATCAATTGGAGCAACCTTAAACATGCATCCAGGAAATTGATTGCCTTAGTAATGATGTGGACCGTGATCGCCATGACACCGGGCGTTGTGAATGCAGGGACAAAAAACGGGGATACCTGTTGTACGCCTGCTGAGACTACAAGGCTGGTAAAACTGGTCAAGGCAGTAAAACTTACCCTTCCTTCACGGGAATTGGTCAGGAAAGCCGACACTGAAGCGCACAGGAACCTGGTAAGGTCACTAAGCGAAAACAAAGTGAAGAAATACAGCGCGATGTTCGCCAGCAGTGATGAAGCTATCAATAGCTCTTTCAAAAACGAGACCATGGTATCTTATGTGGCTGACAGGAATACTGACGAAACCGTCAACAACCTGTTCCAGGCTGAGAATATCGACATGAGCTCTTCAGTGGTGAACAGCGACACCGACATTATGGATGTTTTCCAGGCTGAGAATGACGGAATTAAAATGAACACCCAGGCCGTGGCCGCAGATGATCAGATTACTTCCAATTTCATGGCAGAAAACATCAACACTCCGGGTGCTGATGCCATCAGCAAAGCAGATGCTGAAATGCAGCAAAATCTGGAAAAAGACAATACGATCAGGTACGCTAAAAAATAATCAGTCAGTTGGTTTGTTTTGGGAAGCCGGCGATAACATCGCCGGTTTTTTTATGCGTAAATTTGTCGTTCTGCAAACCGGGTTATCGTGGTGTTTACACCAAGGAAAGTCCGGACAGCATAGAGCAGCATACCGGTTAAGCGCCGGGATTTCGCGGTTGCGGAATACAGAAAGTGCCACAGAAAATTACAGCCCCATCCCGTGTAAACGGGATAATCCGCAAGGAGGGTGATGGTGAAAATGCGGGGTAAGGGCCCGCGGTATGGTATGGTAACATACCTTACGGGTAAACCTTATGTGCTGAAATGCCATGTATAGTAACGGTAAGGGTGGCTCGCCCATATTCCGAAAGGAATGCGTTACAGGGTAGGCAGATTGATCCCTGCGGGTAACCGCCTGGACAGATAAATGATAACCATCCCGTGCAAACGGGAGACAGAATCCGGCTTACAGGTTTGCAGATTTTTTTTAAACGAAGTATGACCAGGGAATGACCCCTGCCCTGCTTCGTTTATTTTTTATATTCAAAATAGATTTCTGTGGCACCGTATCCAAAAGAAGGGTGAAACTGGTTCACAAAAGACTTTACTTCTTTTTTTAACCTGAGTATATCATGAATTTCATCCCTGAGTTTTCCGGATCCTATTCCATGAATGATGATTAACTGGGGCTGGTGATGTAATAAGGCCAGTTCGTAGTATTTTTCAAATGTCTTCAACTGCAGATCCAGTTTTGCCAGGTTACTCATGTTTTGCCAGTTGTCTGACAATTTTTCAATATGAAGGTCCACCACGGTCCGGGCAGGTTCAAGATGCTGACGGTGCATTTTTCCGCCTTCATAAATTTTATATCCGGCGTCAGATAATTTTTTCCAGTCGGTCTCATCTTCTTCTTTATCAGGATATTTTTCAAACAAAATATAGGAGAAGCTGGCTTCCTGTTTAAGCCTGGTTTCTTCGATCTGTTTAAATAACTGTTTGGGTTTGATCTTCAGGGAAGTTTCCAAATGGGAGGCTTTCTTTTTATCCGGGAAGTGCAGGCTGAATTCGATATCGAAACGCGGCGCATCATTCATGGCTTCGAACCTGATATCATGCAGGTAGAAATCCTGCAAAGGAGCGATATCATTTTTGAGTTCAAAATCTGTTTCCCCCAGGAACCTGAGCCAGTAACGGAAATCCAGGTGAAGGTCGGTTTGATTCACCAGGTATAGCCTGAAGTATTCAACAATATCATCATCAAAAACATCCTTGTCAAATACAGGCAGGAAAGACAGCCACACTCCTTCGCCCACTTTGTATTTAGCCGTAGCTTTTTCTTTTTTTATATCCTCTGCGTACTTTTTTGGTTTGGGAGATGGCGTTGCTTTTTTACTGAAGCGATCAAAATACGGGAAGTCAATCTGGTCAAGGTATACCGGGAAACGAACTCCCTTAACCTCCACCATCGCCATTTCTTTGTTGATGAAATCTACCACCTCAGCTTCCTCCCCCGAATGAAGGAGAATGACTTTATCTCCCTGTTGAAACTTCATTGTTATTTTTTTGAAGCCAGCCGGCTATGCCTGTAGCCATATAACCTGTACACTGTTAGTCCCAATGCCATCCAGCCAAAAAACACCATCCAGCTTTTCGCAGGAATTTCAATCATCAGGTACAGGCAGCATAATACACCCATCACCGGTATCAGTGAATAATTCCTCAAAAAGCTAAACACAGCAATGATCGCTGCTGCCATTATAAATACTATGAACAAAATTTCCTGGTACGATTCGGTACCCATATTGGAAAATGCATCCATCAGCCTTCCCCTTGAAAAATAGACAAACATTAAGAATATTACCGGTATGATCCATTTTCCGTTCACGTATGGAAGCTTGAATTTTCCGGATTCTTTTTCCCGGTAGGGAAGCATCAATACACCTCCGCTTACGAGTACAAACGCAAACAATGTACCGATACTGGTAAGGTCGGTCATCAATTTATCATCAACGAACAACACCAGTCCGCCTACCAGCAATCCCGACATAATGGTGGCAAAACCAGGGGTACGGTATTTTTTGCTGATTTTTCCAAAAGAAGCCGGCAGTAATCCATCCCGACTCATGGTCATCCAGATCCTGGGCTGCCCAAGCTGGAAAACCAGTAATACGCTGGTGGCGGCAATAACGGCGCTAATGGAAATGATAAATCCCACTTTCTGCATATGGATCTTTTCAAAAACATAGGCAAGCGGATCAGCAACACCGGCAAATTCACTGTAGTTCACCATTCCCGTAATCACAAGGGCAATGATGACATACATCACGGTACAAATGACCAGTGAATAAATCATACCCCGTGGAAGGTCACGTTGTGGATTGGAGCATTCTTCAGCAGTAGTGGAAATAGCATCAAATCCTATATAGGCAAAGAATACTGCCGAAACGCCTTTCAGTACACCACCCATACCATTAGGCAGGAAAGGAGTCCAGTTTGCCGTTGTCCCTTCGGAAAAAATAAACCAGAATCCAATCACCGCAATCATGATCAGTATGAATATTTTCAGCATGACCATCAGGTTGGCGGTACGCTTGCTTTCATGAATCCCGATATAGGCAAGCATCGTGATCAATACAACAATGATGAATGCAGGAAGGTTGATGATAAAGTGAATACCGCCCATAGTGGGAGCATTAGTATACACCAGGTCCTTTACCGGTAAATTATTTGACACAGCTGCATCGTAGGCATACCTGGCCGTCTGGTATCCTGTCGTTAGCCAGTCGGGCAACGAAATGCCAATGGCCTTCAGGATATTATTGAAATAAGCGCTCCATGAGATCGCCACAACGATATTGCCAATCGCATATTCCAGGATCAGGGCCCAGCCAATGATCCATGCGATCATTTCACCAAAGGTAACATAGGAATAGGTATAGGCACTACCGGCAACGGGTACCCGAGAAGCGAATTCTGCATAACACAGTGCGGTAAAGCCGCAGGTTACGGCAGTGATCAGGAACAGGAATATTACGCCCGGCCCCCCGTTATACGCGGCCGCCCCTATTGTTGAAAATATACCCGCTCCGATTACCGCAGCAATGCCCATAAAAGTGAGGTCCTTTACACCCAGTACTTTTCTCAGGCCGCTATGACTGTGGTGCGCATCCCCTATTCCTTCTTCCGATTCCTGAACAATGGCGTCAATAGATTTTTTCCGGAATAATGAATGGCGCATAATGGATGGAATTGGTTATGGTATGTTTTATTTATCCCTTTGCACAAGGTATTGTGCAAGTTTGATTAACGGTTCTTTTCTTGTCTTCAACACGGCAATTTCATCAAGGTGATTGAATGCCTGTTGCATATAATTTTCCTTTAACTCACGCGCCCAGTCCTCTATTCCACAATCCCTGAAAATGGCCAGTACGCGCTGTACCTTGTCCTGCGGCTGATCATTCATCAGCGACAGCAATTCATCTTTCTGACTGCTGTTTGCCGTTTCAAACGCATGAATCATCAGGAAGGTTTTTTTATTGGCGATAATGTCTCCGCCAACCTGTTTGCCAAATTTTTCAGGATCTCCGAAAGCATCAAGATAATCATCCTGCACCTGGAAGGCAATGCCGAGATTACGCCCGAATTCATACAGGTGTTCCTGGTTGCCTTCGCCGGCACCGCCAAGAATGGCGCCCATTCGCAAACTCGCCGCCAGCAACACTGACGTTTTGAGGCTGATCATTTCTATATACCGGTCGAGAGAAAGTTCAGATTCTTTTTCATAATCCATGTCGAGTTGCTGACCCTCGCACACTTCCTTTGCCGTATGATTAAATAAATGCAAAATCCGCCGTACGAATTTTGTATCCACCTTATTTAAATGTTCATAAGCCACCACCAGCATTACATCACCTCCCAGAAGGGCCGTAGGCTCACCATATAGGGAATGCACGGTTGATCTTCCCCTGCGTAGCGGCGCTTTGTCCATGATGTCATCATGAATAAGCGAAAAATTATGAAAGAGTTCAATGGCACTGGCAACATGAAATGCATCTGCCTGGATATCGTCAAACAATTCATTGCCCATCAGGCATAACACAGGCCTGATTCGTTTGCCACCTAATCCCAGGAAATATTCGCAGGGATCGTAAAGGCTCGACGGACTGAGCGGAAAATGCCTTCGGTTAAAATGCTGTTCAAACTGCTGAAGTAACGCTTCAAAATGATGCATAAAGAATAATCAGTTTGGATAAAGAGCCGACAGGCCTATTTTTTGTGTTTTGTTTTTTTACCTTTTGTTTTTTTCTGCTCTTCGGTCTCATCAACATGTAAAACCCATTCGTAATCCAATTGTCTTTTTGCCAGGTTGGCCGAGATCAGTTTGATCCTCACCTTATCCCCCATCCTGAAACTTCTTCCGCTCCTTTTACCCACCAGGCAATAGTCGGTCTCCACATGCCGGAAGTCGTCATAGTCGAGCAGGCTTTGCACACTGACAAGCCCTTCACATTTGTGCAGTATGGTCTCTGCCCAAAAGCCAAAACTGGCGACACCACTGATCACCGCATCAAATTCCTCGCCGAGGAACTGCTTCATATACTCTACCTGTTTATACTTATTGGAAGCTCTTTCAGCTTCCATGGCCGCCCTTTCACGGGTGCTGCTGTGTTTGCATTTCTCTTCCATTTTTTTATCAATGCGCGGCTTGCCATTGAGACAGGTCAGTAATATCCGGTGGACCAAAATATCCGGATATCTCCTGATGGGTGAAGTAAAATGACAATAGTGTTCAAAAGCCAGGCCGTAGTGCCCGATATTTTCTGTGGTATATATGGCTTTGGCCATTGTACGGATGCCCAATTGTTCCAGTACATGTTGTTCCGGTTTTCCCCTGGCTACCTGCAGCATGCTGTTGAAGGAATGGGCGATGCCTTCCGGTGTACTTGTATCGAAATGATGTCCGTATTTCCTGGCAAAGTCAATAAAGGGCAATAATTTTTCTTCGTCGGGCTGGTCATGTACGCGATAAGGAAAAGGAACAGGTTTCTTATTGATTTTTATTTTGGCAACGTACTCTGCAATCGTCCTGTTGGCCAGCAGCATAAACTCTTCGATCAACTGGTGAGATTCCTTGCTTTCTTTAACGACAATACCAATCGGCTTGCCATCTTCATCCAGTTTAAATCTCACTTCGGTGGATGAAAAATTAATGGCACCCAGTTTAAACCGCTGTTTGCGAAAATGTTGGGCAAGGTCATTGAGCAACAAAATTTCCTCACTGTACAGTCCCTCTTTTTTTTCGATGATCTGCTGAACATCTTCATAGGTGAACCGGTGATTGGAATGCATGACCGTTTTTCCAATCCAGTGCTGTTTCAATTCACCCTTTGACGTGATCTGAAAAATACAGGAGAAAGTTAGCTTGTCTTCATGAGGCCTGAGTGAACAAAGCTCATTGGAAATCCTTTCGGGCAGCATGGGCAATACGCGATCAGGCAAGATAAACAGATGTAGCCCTTTCATAAGCTTCTTCATCAAGCACCGACCCTTCTTCCACAAAGTGACTGACATCGGCAATATGTACCCCAATTTCATATACCCCGGTTTTCAATTTGCGAATGCTCAAGGCATCATCAAAATCTTTTGCATCAACAGGATCAATAGTAAATGTGAGAATATCACGAATGTCTTTTCTTTCTTTGATTTCTTCAGCACTGATCAGTTCCGGCTGTCTTTCAGCGGCTTCCAGTGCATCATCTGAAAATTCAAGCGGAAACCCTTCTTCCACCAGTATTTCCTTCATCGCCATATCATTGGTATCCTTGTCGTCAAGTATACTGATCACCGTTCCCCTAGGATTCTTGTCCTCCTTGTTCCATCCCGTCATTTTCACCACAACACGATCTCCATCCCTGGCCTTGTTAAGACTGTCGACCGGAATATAAAAATCAGGCATCTTTTTAGCAGACTCAGGAATGAAGAAAGCAAAGTCCCTGGTCACTTCTATCCTGCCAATGAATTCGGTCTGTTTTCTTTCCAGCACCTCTACTACCGCACCTTCGATCCTGTTTCCACCATCGCGGGTAACCCTTACCAGAACTTTGTCGCCATGGAATGCTTTATTAAAATCCGAGGGCCTTACCAGGATATCCCGCTGCATTTTTTCTATGATAACAAAACCCATTCCGGACCGGGTAATATCGATGGTACCGGTGTATGTGGCACCGCCCGTCTTTTTCTCTCTTTTTTTGTGTTCCTTTCTTCCCATCACTAATACTATTCGTTATGATTATCGTTTCTGTTGTTAAAGTCCCTGATGAAATTAATGATTAAATCATTAAACCTGTTTTTACTATCAAAAAGGAATGCTATGGAGATGGGCAGGACAAAAAATGGCAGATCTTTCAATTCCTGCCTGAATTTCACAAGTCTTACCGCATCTTTTTCCGTGGTCAGTATGATCTTGTCAGGCGCTTCTATCTTTTCAAATCGTTTCCTGATATCCCGTAGGTCGTCGATACTGAATATATGATGGTCGTTGAAGTACATGGCGTCATAGCTGCTGCATTGATCATTGATGTAGTGCGTTAGTGGCTCGGGATTGGCAATACCGCAAACCAGCAGCACTTCGGTATTTTTCGAAAAGGTCCTTGGCGTGAGGCTTACAATATGATAAAGCAGGCCATAGGTAATGGCACTGAAAAAAAGATGCTGGTGAGGCAGTGGTGCAATTTCGGATGAAATCATCTTTGCGTCGTCGGCCGAAAGTTCATGCGGGCATTTGGTGACGATGATCAGGTTGGCCCTGCATGCGCTGGAAATATTATCCCTAAGGTCACCTGTGGGCAAATAAAAATCGCGTGTATAGAGATTATTATAATCTGTCAGCAATATATTGAAGCCAGGAGTTATGGCCCGGTGTTGAAATGCGTCGTCAAGGATAATGATATTGGTGGATGGCCTGTCGTACAGCAGTTGTGGTACCGCTTCTATCCTTTCTTCTCCCACGGCCACGGCAATTTCCTGGTGCCGCAGGTGGAACTGCATGGGTTCATCCCCGATTTCCACGGCACTTGACTGATCACCGGCGAGAATATATCCTTTTGTCCGTCGCTTATAACCCCGGCTCAGGGTCGCCACTTTGTAATGGTGTTTAAGCATAGAGACCAGGTAATCTACCATGGGTGATTTTCCTGTTCCGCCAACACTCAGGTTTCCCACATTAATGATGGGGATATTGAACGTGGTGGACTTAAGTATATTTTTATCGTACAGGTAATTACGAACCTTCAGGATCAGGCCGTATATCAATGCCAGGGGAAAAAGCAAAACCCTGAATGACCGTAAGAAAAAGGTATTAAAATTCATATACCCTGTTGGGTGTAATACAATATTGCAAAGGCACATCCCAGGGATCGGTATCAGTAATCTCCCGGACTGGTTCGAGGAAAGATAAACCAATTATTACTACATCTTCCCGGCAAGTTGACAGGAATCTGTCGTAATATCCCTTCCCGTATCCTACCCTGTTACCCTTCTCATCAAATGCGAGCAGGGGGACAAAGACCAGGTCAATGACGGAAGCATCAACAATAAAGCCAGAAAGGGGTTCGGGTATACCAAAGCGGTTGTCTACCATAATGGTGTCTTCTTCCATGATAACATGTTCCAGCACATCTTCTTCATTAATCCTTGGCACCAGGGTTTGCATACCCGGGTTACGGAATTCAAGCGACCTGACCAGTGGCCAGGGATCGACTTCATTTAAATGATGAAGGGTAAGGTAAGTATGCACAAAGGAAACAAAGGGCAGGGATAATTGTTGGAACCGTATCAGGATGAGATCCTGTAACTTTTCCCTTTCATGCTCATCAATCTCCATTCTTTTTTCACGTCCGTACTTCCTTAGTTCCTTCTTTAGCATAAAACAAGTTGATTGTGGCGGGCATTCTGCATCTAAACAACATCCGGTTTTTTCCGGCGAATAAAAATGGAAAAAATTGTTGTCCCGTATTTTCGCTCTGTGGTGTAACCTTCAAATTTTTTGTAATCATTCCTGGGGGTGTGCTCCAGGATAAACCATCCGCCTTCATTCAGGAGTCCTTTCTCAAAAACCATTTTGGGAATATCATCAATATTGGTAAGTGCATAGGGTGGTCCTGCAAAAATCAGGTCATAGGTTGTTGTAGCCTGCTGCATAAAACGAAACACATCCATTTTAAGGATCGTGCAGGATTCCATGCCCAGCATGGCAGCGGTTTTTTTAATAAATTCATACATCACGGGATCCTTTTCCACGATCGTCAGTTCGCGGGCACCCCTTGAAGCCAGTTCATAACTGATACTTCCTGTTCCTCCAAAAAGATCCAGGGTACTGCATTCTGAAAGTTCCTTGTTGTTGGTAATGATATTAAACAATCCTTCCCTGGCGATATCTGTGGTAGGCCTTGTATGGGGCATGCTGGCGGGCGGGTGGATTTTTCTGCCGCCCCATTCACCTCCTATGATACGCATGCTGCCAGGGAAAAAACGGGTGAGAAAAAGTGTTGCGGGTAGCTGTCAAAAGCAAAATCGTATTGAAAACCATGGAGGCTTACTATCGAGTTCAACCTTCAAAAAATATTTCAGTATTTCCATATACATGGCCGACTGTGTTTCCAGTAAGCCCGACACACTAACAACAATGTCTTCCGGTGAAATTTCCCATTGGCTGGTGATATTCAACAGGTGATAGGACACATCTTCCGGAATATCATAATGAAAGGAATGAATGATATGGAGTATATTTTTTTTCCATAGCGCTACGATGATCATTTCAGGATAAAAAAGTACTTCCATGACATCTGACTGATCGCCGCGGATATATCTTTTTTTGATCCATCCGGAGTGAAAATGTGAAAAGACGGCTTCAGGAAATAATCTTGTGATCTCTTCGTGCAGGTACGATGGAACAGCATAGATATGGTGTGCCGGCATTTCAGGAATATGGTCCTGCATCAGGATGCCTGTCTGCAGATCACCCGTGATCATTTCAAGCATCTGTACCCCGGTGTCCTGGTTATAAATAGCATCAGGCACAAGAACTCCCTGTCCGTTATTGTAAAAAACGTTGACACTACGGTATCGTTGCCTGAGCAAGGGATGATTTGATACCAGTTCCCGGAACTCATCTTCATGCTTTCCCGGCCTCATCTGGTAAAATTCGAGGGCCATAAATTCCTTCGTATCCTCCATCATGATGGTAAAACAGAAATGGTGCTCCCCGGCATCAATAACCAGGATGCACTGATCAAAAATCAATGGCCTCGTACCTGAAGTTTCTATCTGGAAAGAAGGATGCAATATTGCCTTTTTAGTGTGGCGCAATAATACAATTTTGTTGCTGTATCATCTAAAAATGAAATCGCTTTCAAATTTGTAGGTTTGCGGTCCCATGGCAGAAAAGGTTATTTCGCAGGATATGAGGTTAAACATCTCCAGGAAACAGATCCTGCAATTGGCACTGCCCATATCGGCTGCAATACTTGTACCGCAGGTGAATTTCATCACCAACAATATTTTCCTGGGCATACTGGGAAAGGAAGAGCTTGGAATGGCGGGTATAACCGGGGTGTACTACCTGGTATTCGGTGCCATCGGGTTTGGATTGAATAACGGGCTCCAGGCGCTTATTGCCCGCAGGGCCGGCGAAAACAAGCCCGAGGAAATCGGCAGGCTTTTTTCCCAGGGGGTGAGGGTGGCCATGTTGATTGCATTGATCGGGATACTGGTGACCTATTTCCTTGCCCCGGTGATCCTTCGCTTTGCACTGAAGAATGAGGTACATCGTGAAACCATTATTCAATTCCTGAAGATCAGGATCTGGGGCCTCCCCTTTTTGTACCTGTACCAGATGAGAAATGCGTTACTGGTGGGTACCAATCAAAGCAGGTACCTGGTGATTGGCACGGTGGCTGAAACAGTAACCAATATCGTACTGGATTACGGCCTCATTTTTGGCCATCTCGGATTGCCGAAACTCGGCTTTAATGGTGCCGCCATTGCTTCCATCATTGCTGAAGCTACCGGAATGATCGTTGTATTTGCGGTTATCCATATGAAGGGTCTGGCCGCAAGATTTCACTTGTATAAAAACCTGGGGTTTGATCCTGTAACAGCAAAACTGGTGTTATTGCAGTCCTCCCCGTTGATATTCCAGTATGCCATCAGTATCACGAGCTGGGAATTCTTTTTTGTATTGATCGAACGAAACAGCCTGCATGAATATGATCTTGCGATTTCCAATATGATGAGAAATATTTTTGGCCTTTTTGGTGTCAGTACATGGGCATTTGCAGCAACCAGCAGCACGATGGTCAGTAATATTATCGGGCAGCGAAAACATGATGATGTTAAGGAACTGGTGTGGCGGATTGTACAGATCAGCACGGGGATTGCATTGCTGATCTGCATATTGCTGAATGTGTTCCCGGTTTTTTTTATGCGGATTTTCAGTGATGATTATGCCTTCCTGGAACATGCCAAACCCGTACTGCGCGTGGTTTCCTGGGCACTGGTACTGATGTCATTTTCTTCCGTTTGCCTGAATGCGGTTACGGGTACGGGTAATACCCGGGTAAACCTGCAGATTGAACTGGTTGCCGTTGTATTGTATACGATATATGTATTCACCGTTATGGAAATACTCCACCTTTCCATTACCTGGGGATGGGCTTCGGAATGGTTATACTGGCTGAGTATTTTCAGCCTGTCATTCCTTTATTTACGCAGCGGAAAATGGAGAAATAAAAAAATCTGAAGACAAAAAAAGCAGGATGTTCTCCTGCTTTTTATAATATAATGAAACGGTCCGCTGTTCTCATTCTCGCATTTTCACTTCCACACTTCCACACTTCCCAATTTACAAATTGGCTCCGCCCTAGCTTGCTACTGCTGCTTTTTTCTTCTGGCCTTTTGGTGAAAGCACCATCAGCATTCTTTTACCTTCCAGTTTAGGAAGGCCTTCAGGCTGGCCAACTTCTGCAAGTCGCTCAGCGAATTTCAGCAATACCAGTTCACCCCTTTCCTTGAACATGATCGCCCTTCCTTTAAACTGCACGTAGGCTTTCACTTTATTACCGTCCTTCAGGAATTTTTCAGCATGCTTTGCTTTGAAATCGAAATCATGATCGTCAGTGCCCGGAGTAAAGCGGATTTCTTTTACCTCGGCGGTTTTACTTTTGGCCTTCATTTCCTTTTCCTTCTTCTTCTTATCGTAGAGGAATTTATTGTAATCGACCACTTTACAAACCGGAGGGTCTGCATTGGGGGAAATTTCTACCAGGTCAAGTTGTTGTGCCTGCGCAATTTTCATTGCATCCTGGATCGCATATACGCCCACTTCTACATTATCCCCCACCAGTCTCACCTGTGGAACACGGATAAAATGATTGATTCGGTGTTCTGCTTCCCTGCGCGGGCCAAATTTACCTCTGGGCCCGGATCCGCTCCTGTTGAACGGTCTGTTTGGTAATGCCATAATGATCTTGCTTATGTTGCAGACGGCTGACTGCTTGGATAAGCCATAGTTTTTTTAATGATGAATTATCGCCGTTCAATAATTTCTTTTTTCAGCTCATTGATGATGTCAGCCAGTCCTGCTGCACCTGCATCACCCTTTCCCTGTTTACGTACGGAAACTTTATTTTCCGCCACTTCCTTTTCCCCGATGACAAACATATAGGGTACTTTCAGTCATTTCCGTATCCCTGATTTTCTTTCCTATCTTTTCACTGCGGTCGTCAATCTCCACGCGAATATCCGCATTTTTCAATTGCCGCAGCACTTCCAGTGAATACTCTGAGAATTTATCACTGATCGGGAGGATTTTAACCTGTACCGGGGCCAGCCAAAGCGGAAATTTACCGGCATAATGCTCCAGGAGGAAGCCAATAAACCTTTCATGGGTACCCAGGGGTGCCCGGTGAATGATTAAAGGGGTTTCCGACTGGTTGTCCTTATTGGTAAATTCAAGCTTAAACCGCTTTCCCTGTGCAAAGTCTACCTGGTTGGTCGCCAGGGTAAATTCCCGCCCGATCGTGCTCCAGATCTGCACATCAATTTTTGGACCGTAAAATGCTCCTTCATCAGGCACTTCAATAAACGGAATATTGGATTCGATCAATACCTGCCTGTACCATTTCTTCAGTCTCGATCCACAGTTCGGGTTCATTAATGTACTTCTGTCCCAGTTTTGCAGGATCGTGCAGGCTCAGCCGCATCACATATTTATCAATACCGAATATGTTGAAGTACTTGAGGTACATATCATTTACCGCCCTGAATTCACTGATGCAAACTGTTCTTTGGTACAATAGATATGCGCATCGTTCATATGCAGGCATCTCACCCTCATCAGTCCGAAAAGTTCACCGCTTTGTTCATAACGGTAACAGGTACCGTATTCTGCCAGCCTTAGCGGAAGATCTTTATAGCTCTTCTGGTCGTTGGCAAAAATCTTATGATGGTGCGGACAATTCATGGCCTTCAGGTAGTATTTCACCCCGTCCAGTTCCATGGGCGGAAACATACTGTCCTGGTAATACGGCAGGTGTCCGCTGGTGATATACATGCTTTCCTTGGCAATATGCGGGGTGACCACCCTTTTATAGCCGGCAGCCATCTCCGTTTCTTTTGCCAGTTTTTCCAGTTCTTCAATAATCACAGTGCCGTTGGGTAACCATAAAGGAAGACCTGGCCCCACGTCATCATCAAAAGCAAAAATCCCCAATTCTTTACCCAACTTGCGATGGTCCCTTTTCTTTGCTTCTTCCAGCATCTGCAGGTACTCATCCAATTCCTTCTGGTTGGGAAAGCTTACGCCGTATATCCTCGTGAGCTGTTTATTTTTTTCATCTCCTTTCCAATACGCCCCGGCAATATTGGTCAGCTTCATCGCTTTGATCAGGCCTGTATGAGGAATATGTGGTCCGCGGCACAGATCGGTGAAATTGCCCTGGTTGTAAAAGGTGATCTGGCCGTCGGTAAGGCCCTGTAACAGGTCCAGTTTATATTCATCGCCTTTCTCAGTGAAATAGGCAACAGCATCGGCTTTGGTAATGACCTGGCGTTTGTATGGATTATTCTTTTTGGCCAGCTCCGCCATTTTTTGTTCCAGCAGTTTCAACTGGTCCTCGGAAATGGTTCGTCCGCCCAGGTCCATATCATAGTAAAATCCTTTTTCAATGGGAGGACCCACCCAGAATTTTACCCCCGGGTATAAGGCTTCAACCGCCTCGGCCATAAGATGGGCCGTGGAATGCCAGAAGGTTGATTTTCCATCTGTATCATCCCAGGTCAACAAACTCAGTGTGGCGTCTTCTTCAAGTGGCCTGGTGCTGTCCCATACCTGCCCGTTAACCCTGGCGGCAAGTACTTTTTTTGCCAGGCCTTCGGAAATGGACCGGGCTATATCCAGGGCCGTCGATCCATCCGGGTATTGCCTTACCGCGCCGTCTGGAAATGTAATGCTGATCATGTAAAATGTTCCTTTAATTGATTTTCACGGAAGTTACTTCAACCACTATTCAGGTGCTGGAACCATCCGAAACAAAGGATGGCAAATTTAACGAACTATTGGGTATGCTTCGCAGCAATTGGTGATAATTTGCCGGGGATTGATGAAATTTGCAGCTTAACGGAATATGATGAGAATAGCCCTTACCCTTTTTTGTTTGTTCTGCCTCTTCCAGGTCAATGGCCAGAAGCTGAGCGGTCAGTGGACCGGTGGCTTTGTCAGTACCGGAGATTATTATGGAGGCAAAACAGAATATGTTCTTGAAATTGAGATTAAGGGAGCCGAGGTGACAGGATACTCTTACACCTACTTCAATATCATCGGTAAAAGATGTTATGTCATCTGCCGCCTGGTGGGTAACTACGATAAGGACAGCAAATCCATTACCGTCTCAGAGGTGGAAAAAATAAAAAGTAATACGCCTCCCGATTTCAAGGACTGCTTCCAGACGCATATACTGACTTACTTTAAATCAGGAGAAACAGAAACCTTGCAGGGTAAATGGAAACCGGCAACCATTAAAGATAATTGCGGCACCGGTTCCACCGAACTTGAACGTAAAGCCCTGGTGAAAGTGGTTCCGAAAACAACGGCACCCCCGGTAGCTAAAAAAACAACTCCTACCCGGACAGCACCAAAAACCGGTACCACTACCAAACCACCCGTTGCTAAAACAACAACTCCTGCCCCACAAAAAACAACACCAAAAACCGGCACCACGGGCACTGCAAAAACAACACCGCCCAAAACTGTAACAAAACCCGTCACCAAACCTGTTGTGCCCAAAACAGGAACACCGTCAACGGCCAAAACAAATAATCCGGCCACCATTCAAAAAGATCAAAAACCAGTCACTATCGATAATTCTCTACCCAGCACAGAAAAACCAAAGGCGCCTTCGACCATTTCCTCGCCCACCAACAGCAAGATCGAAAAGAGAAGCAAACAGCTTATCAAGGTCATTGAAGTGAATTCAAAAACATTCAGGGTGGACATGTACGATAATGGCCAGATCGACGGGGATACCATTAGTTTATTCTTCAATGGAAAATTGATGGTATCCCGCCAACGCCTTTCTACCGAACCCATTCACCTGACCATTAACATGGATCCGGCACGCGCCGATAATGAACTGGTGATGTATGCAGAAAACCTCGGATCCATCCCGCCCAATACCGCACTTATGGTAGTAACGGTGGGGGATAAACGATATGAAGTGAACATCAGTTCGTCTGAACAAACCAGCGGAACAGTCAGGTTTAAACTGATTGAATAACCTTATCTATTTCCCTGCGCTTCCTAAAGAAAGTATTTTCCGGGCAAGGAAAACCAGGAAGACCAGCATAACGAGGCCGGCTATGACTGGTAAGAATATTGCACTTAATGAGGTACCTAATGCAGCGGCGTGTTCAGCAGTGGACACTACAGGGTTTACGAATCCTGCCGTTGTTTTTGTTGATACTAATCGCAATAATGCCGTTCCGGTTTGTACAATACCCGCACTACCTCCGCCAATAAATATGCCAAGCACCCATTTCAATAAATCATTATCTACCGGCAAAACTGAGGTAGCCAGCAGGGCACCTGCACCAATAGCCATCGGCGTTGTAATGGTATCCAAAATATTATCGATCACCGGGAAATAATAGGCAGCAATCTCTATAACTGTTGCAGTGGCGAAACAGACTATCGACGCCATACTGCTCATCCACTGGAACCCTTGTTCCAACGGAATCCATCCCAATTTAGCAGCCACCGAAGTAACCAGCAATGGTATAAAAACACGAAACCCGGCACTGGCGCTTAAGCCAATGCCGAGTAGTATGCTGACAATAAGTTCGGGTGTCATGGTTATGGTTCAATGATACCGCAATTATTTGCGCGGCAACTTTTCATCCCTGGTTGCGGCGTTGTAAACGAATGACGCAACAATGGTGGAGATCTGTTTCAGGTCATCAGCAATCAGATGATCATAACTGTCCATGGTAGTATGGTGCGTTCTCGTATCGTATTCAATCGGATCCTGGATGAACTGGAATCCCGGCAAACCCGCGCCGTCGAAAGACTGATGGTCGGTGCCGCCAGTATTGGAAACCGTTACCGTTGTGGCACCGAGGTCTTTGAACGGTGCCAGCCATTCGGTAAATATGGGCTTCACTTTTTCATTGCTCTGCGTATATATTCCGCGAATCTTCCCGGTGCCATTATCGATATTAAAGTAACAGGAGAATTTTTCATGGCCCGGCTTTGGTTCCTTAGCATCACCAAAGGTATTTTTCACGTATGCCCTGGAACCCAGCAGACCCTGTTCTTCACCACTCCACAGACCTATACGAATTGTTCTGCGTGGCTTCAAACCGGTTTGTTTGATAATGCGCATCACTTCCATCATCACTGATGAACCGGCAGCGTTGTCGGTAGCACCGGTAGCACCCTGCCAACTGTCGAGGTGGGCACCAATCATAACAATTTCATCTTTCAGTTTTGGATCTGTGCCGGGAATTTCTGCAATGACATTATATGAATTGATCGTTGAACTGCTCATCGTTGTAGCCGATTCAACATCCAGTTTAACCGGCACCCCTGACTTAGCCATCCTGCACAGGCTGAGGTAATCTTCTGTGCCAATCATAATATCCGTGAAAGCATCAGGTGCATCCTTGCCATAAGCATTTCTTACACTGGGACCCTGTACAAATAATGTTCCGTCGTGGCCGCGCGGACTGATACTCAACATCGCAACAGCGCCTTCTTTTTCAGCCATATCCCTGACCTTTGCTATAAAAGCCGCAGGACCACTATTGCGCATGAAGTTTTCCCTCATCCTTCTTTGTTGAGCCGTATCTACAGGCTTGTTTACGATATTGCTCATGCTGTCGAGTTCTTTGTCGGAGAACCTCGATGCATCCGGCCTGAAACTTTGTTTATACACATCTTCCCTGGCCATCAATATCACCCTGCCCTTCATGAGCGATTTCATCTCTTCGAGTTTCGCAGAATCGCGGGGATCAATCAGCAGTATTTCCGTGTGCTGAAGACCATTGGTCCCTTTTGTCCAGGCTTTTGGAAAAGCCATGATGGGTTTATAATAAGGAGCGGTCATTGCCACGTAGACTTTTTGCAAATCCCAGCTTTTTCCAAAATCTCCCCATGATTCGAGCCGGGCATTTTCAATGCCCCATTTTTTTAATTGCTGCACAGCCCAATCTGCAGCTCGTTTGTATCCGGGGGAATTCGTAAGCCTGGGTCCGCTCACATCGGTCAGGTAAAATGCATGTTCCATTACTTTGGATCTTTCCATGCCTTCTGCCCTGATCTTGCCAAGGGCATCCGTGTCAATTTTTTCCACGCGTACAGAAGATTGTGATACAGCCATTGTGGAAATCATGGCAGATACCATCAGGGGTACAAAATATTTTCTCATGTAATAAATTATAAGGCCGTAAAATTAAGGCCTTTCATGGGAATCAGAACTTGAAATTCCAGGTTACCGAAGGAATAATGGGGAACAGGGAAACCTGCTTTGCCTGTACTTTCAGGGTGCCATCCACCGCGCTGCCGGCCTGGTCAAAATATATAAAATACGGATTCATACGGCTGTACACATTATAAATACTAAACACCCAACTGGATTTGAATTTCTTGGTGGAATAAGGTTTTGGTGTATAGATCGCAGAAAAATCAAGCCGATGGTAAGAATCCAGGCGGTACTGATTTACGGAACTGAACTGCTGGGCCAGCACATTTTCGACCAGGTAAAATCTTTCCGGAAGTGTGATGGCATTTCCCGTGGCATAGACAAATACGCTCGAGAGTTTCCACTTTGGAGTAAGCTCATAAATACCAACGACCGACAAATCATGCCTGCGGTCATACTTGGCGGGAAATTTTTCACCATCATTTAGCAATGGAAATTTCCTCCATGTCCACGACAATGAATATCCTATCCAGCCCGTCAATTTTCCCCGTGCCTTATTGATATAAAATTCGGAACCATAACTCCATCCGTTACCAAAAACAAATTCATCTTCCGGATCCTCGATACCGGGTGTATAGCCTTCCCTGTATTCAATCTGGTTCTGCATCTGCTTATAATATACTTCTACCGAAGTTTCGTAGGTGTTATCCTTGAAATTCTTAAAGAAGCCAAGTGCATATTGCCAGCTGATCTGCGGCTTTACTTTCAGTGTACTGGGCACCCATACATCGGTAGGTAAAGTTGAACCCGCATTTGTTACCAGGTGGATATATTGCAGGTTACGGGTAACCGCCGCCTTGAGGGAGGTTTCATCATTTAGGGCATACCTTACCGTTAGTCTTGGCTCAAACCCTCCATATGTCTTTACCGCATCTCCCCTGCCATACACCGAACTGTCTGTTTTGTTACCATCCGCGTCGCGCGTATAATCATTATAAGGCCCGATTTGCTGGAAGGCGCTATAGCGAAGGCCTGCATTGACTTTTATCTTATCACTCAGTTCCCAGTCGTCCTGCACATACAGCCCGATTTCATGGGCGTATTTCACCTGTGCGTTGTTGGGTTCAAATACCACGGAATCCTGCCGGCCCGAAACAACAGAGGGAGAAAACTGGTGATAGGTATATTGTGCACCGAATTTGAGCTTGTGTTTTGGAGACAGGTAATAGTCGAAATCCGACTTCAGGTTAAGGTCCCTGATACCACTTTTCAGCCGCACACTGAAATTATCCTGCAGGGCTCCAAAATCGAAATTGTAGTCATTGTACACCACCGTGGTATTGGCAAACAATTTTTTGTTGAATACATGGTTCCATCTTACCGTACCGGTAGTATTGCCCCATGGTATGTCGATATTAAAAGACCTGTTGCTGTTATTAAACCTGAATACGTCCCTGCCGAAATAACCGCTGACATAAAGCCTGTCCCTGTTCGAAAACTGGTAATTGAATTTGGCATTCAGGTCATAGAAATAATATCCTGATCCATAAAAGGCATTATCCTTTTTTATAAAGGGTTTCACCAGCATATCAATATAGGTACGCCTGCCCGATACCATAAAGGAAGACTTTTCTTTTTTCACCGGCCCCTGTATCGAAATCCTGGAAGAGATAGTACCGATCCCTCCTTCCACATGAAAATCATTCATGTCTCCGTCCTTCATGGCAATATCCACAACAGAAGATAATCGTCCCCCATATTGCGCAGGCATACCACCCTTGATGAGCGTAACATTTTTTATGGCATCTCCATTGAAAACAGAAAAGAAGCCAAAGAGGTGACCGGGATTATATACCACTGCATCGTCAAGGAGGATCAGGTTCTGGTCGGGCCCACCTCCCCTCACATATAGTCCGCTGTTTCCTTCTCCTGCGTTTCTCACTCCGGGCAGAAGCTGCAATGCTTTCATAGGATCCACTTCACCAAAAATTACAGGCAGGGACCGGATCTTATTCATAGACAGATCGATACGGCCCATCTGTGCATTTTTTACGTTAGCATCTCTTTTTTTTGAAGAAATCACAATTTCCTGGGATAAGGAAGATTTTGGGATGATGGAAAAATCTATATCGAGGTTCTCAGTAAGATCTATACTTTTTTCTACAGGCAGGTAGCCTACAAAACTGCAGGAAATATTATACGCTCCTTCAGGAAGGGTGATCGAATAAAATCCGAACTGGTTACTGTTGATCCCCTTGCCCTGTCCCTGGATGCTGATGGAGGCGCCGATCAGTGTCTCCCGGCTAAGGGAGTCGCGGATATATCCGCTGATGGTGAATTTCTTCTGTGCCATTCCCTGGAGAATGAAAACGAGTAGTCCCAGGGTTAACAATATCCTTCCTGTCATGATTCGGATAACTATTGACGCCGTCAAAAGTTCAGTTATTTACGATAATTGAGAGAATCCTTGACTTCCCCGCAGTG
The DNA here is from genome assembly GCA_963707255.1 of uncultured Sphingobacteriales bacterium. Lineage (GTDB taxonomy): Bacteria > Bacteroidota > Bacteroidia > Chitinophagales > Chitinophagaceae > Pollutibacter. Next base: position 25,547 of record CAVPPM010000019.1, read on the forward strand.
CAACATGCCGGCGGAATATTTGGGATGTTTTTTGCCCAGGTAGGGATTCACCACTTCCCTGCTGTTACTGAGCCAGTAGGCCGCTTCATTGTCATTAAAGGCCATCGGGCACATTTGCTGGTATACCGTGTTGCCCTGGTACTGAGCGGCCTGTAGCAGGGGATATAGATTTTCCGTGATCATACTGAATGCCCTTCTTTTTTCGGTGATATTGTCCTCCTGGGGTAGCGCAACAGCTTCGGAGGCAATTGTGCCGCTAAAATTTTTTACCGTATTGATCAGCGCAGAATCGTTTGCCCCTTCCAGTGTAATACTATCGGCCAATACTGCCAGTGCTGCAGAGGCGCTGTTTGCTGCTGCCGTATCTGCTTCTACAAGTGCATCTTTCAGCCGGTAATAAGCCTCCAGGGTTGCTGTGATGGAAGCATTTGCATTGGTACCGGCAATGGTGAAAGATTACTGCTGCTCGCCGATACTGTTGTATCCTTTTGTTGGTTGTCTGACCCCCCGTTACATGAAAAAAATGAAATGACATATGACCGGTAAAAACAGATATTTCATAATGAATTCAATAAGGATCAAAGATAGCCATTAAATTTGCCCCTTCATTTGATAACAGAATATTTAGCATGCTAGCAGGGTTACAGGATGTTACGTTTGAATTTGGTTCCAGGACAATACTAAAGGATGCCACCTGGCATATACAGCCGCAGGAGCGTATCGGCCTGATTGGCTATAATGGTACGGGCAAATCGACCCTGCTGAAATTACTGGCAGGGGAATATACTCCTTCCGGGGGATCGGTGGAAAAAAGCCGCGGCATGCAGATCGGTTACCTGCACCAGGACCTGCTGAGATTTGATACCGAAGATTCGATTTTTAATGTGGCATTGGGCGCTTTTGATAAAGTACTCCGGCTGGAAAAAGAAATTGAGGCACTGGGACAGGAACTGGAAAAGGAACATGATGATAAAAAGTTACTCGACTATACCGATAAACTTCATGAACTGGAACTCGCCGGTGGATATTCCATTCACCACCGGACAGAGGAAGTGTTGCAGGGACTTGGTTTTGCCAATGCCGATCTTAAAAGACCCTATAAAGAATTCAGCGGTGGATGGAGAATGAGGGTATTGCTGGCCAAGATGATCCTGCAGGCACCGGATCTGTTATTGCTTGATGAACCTACCAACCACCTTGACCTTCCATCTATTGAATGGCTGGAAAAATACCTGCTACATTACCAGGGTTCTGTTGTGATTGTGAGTCACGATAAATACTTCCTTAACCGTATGGTGACTAAAATCGTGGAACTCTACCAGCAGCAGTTGCATTTCTATGCCGGCAATTATGATTTCTATGAAAAGGAAAAACAACTGAGGGTGGAACTGCAGCAGCGGGCGTTTGAAAACCAGCAGGACTATATCCGCCAGCAGGAAAGGTTTATAGAACGATTCAAGGCCAAAGCATCTAAGGCGGCCCAGGCACAAAGTGTGGTGAAGAGACTGGAGAAGCTCGACAGGATAGAAGACGTTGCCATAGAAAGACCAAGTATCAGGATCAATTTCCAGGTAGAGAAAACACCCGGCCGTGTGCTCTGCACATTAAAAGATGTCACTAAATTTTTTGGTCCGCTGCGCATTGTTGAACATACCGGTGCAGAAATAGACCGGGGCGACAAGATTGCCCTGATCGGCGCCAATGGAAAAGGTAAATCCACACTGTTGCGGATTATTGCCGGCACAGAAACCTTTGATGGTGAAAGGATATGGGGACATAATGTGCAGGAAAGTTTTTATGCACAGCACCAGCTCGAAGCGCTTGATCTGAACAATACGATCCTCGACGAAATGAAGAATTGCGGCAGCCAGAAAACAGAACTTGAACTGCGGACGCTGTTGGGTTGTTTCCTGTTCAGCGGCGATGATGCGGATAAAAGGATCAAGGTACTGAGCGGTGGTGAAAAAGCCCGGGTGGCATTGGCAAAAACTATTGTGAGCAAGGCCAATTTTCTGATGCTTGATGAACCTACCAACCACCTGGATATACATTCGGTAGAACTGTTGATTGAAGCGTTGAACCGTTACGAAGGAAGCCTGATACTGGTGAGCCACGACAGGTATTTTATTTCCAAGACAGCCAATAAGATCTGGGAGATTGACGAAGGAAAGATTAAGGAATTCAAGGGGAATTACGAGGAATGGGTGGACTGGAAAGTAAGAATGAAAGCACGTCAGCAGGCTGAAAAACCGGTGGTTACGGAGAACAGGGAAAAAGAGAAGAAGAAGGAAGAAAAAAAAGTTGTGCAGCAGGATCCCGAAAAAATTAAGGAACAAAAAAGAATACAGAAGAAATTTTCAGAAGCCGAACTAAAAGTTGCGGAACTGCAGAAAAAGAAAACAACCGCCGAGGCACAACTGGGCGATCCCGGTATTTATGCCGATAAAACGAAGTTCCAGGATGCTGAAAAAAAATACCAGGATTTTTCCCGTCAACTCCAGCAGGCCGAAGCGGAATATGAGAAGTTGTTTGAGGAAATAATGCGGATGAGTTAAGGGTTGAGTGTTGAGGGTTGAGGGTGTAAAACAACTTGTATTTTACTCTCAACCCTCAACTCCCAACTCTCAACCTAAATGTTGATCTTTTTCCATTTCCCTTTTTTAAACAGGAACCAGGCAGTAATACTGATGGCTGTTTCAGCCACAGGTATGGAAATGAATACGCCCACTGGTCCCCATCCCAACCATTTAGCCAGTATAAATGCAAGCGGTATCTGGAAAAACCAGAATCCGAAAAGATTGATATAGGTAGGTGTTTTGGTATCTCCGGCACCATTGAAAGCATTACTCATTACCATTCCCACGCCATAAAAAACGTACCCTGTACCAACAATGCGCATCGCCAGTATGGCATACCGCTGAACAGCAGGATCGGCGGTAAAAAATGACACAATATATTTTGCAAAAACAAACATGACCAGGGATACTATGATCATGAAGATGGCATTATACTTCGCGGTTTTGATCACTGACTCTTCTGCCCTTCCAGGATTTTTTGCGCCGAGGTTTTGTCCAACCAGCGTTGCCGCCGCATTACTCATTCCCCATGCCGGCAGGAGAAAAAACATAACGACCCTGATCGCAATCTGGTAGCCGGCAGATGCATCGCTATGTCCGGTCTGCACCACCAGGCTCGCCAGGATTATCCAGCTTCCTGATCCAATGATAAACTGCAGTGTTCCGGGCAGGGCAATTTTAATGACATTACGGATTACCGTCCAGTCGGGAACCAGTTGTTTCAGTTTTGGTTTGATGATGCCACTGCCCCAGGAAAGGTGATACAACTGGTACAGCACACCCATCCCCCTGCCGATGGTTGTTGCTAATGCCGCACCGGTGATCCCCAACTCGGGGAAGGGACCATACCCGCGGATCAGCAAGGGACAGAGAATGATATTGAAGATATTGGCGACCCATAAACTTTTCATGGCCATCATTGCATCACCTGCTCCACGAAAAATTCCGTTAATAAGAAATAACAGCATGATGACAGAACTTCCGGCCATCATTATCCTGGTATAGGAACGGCCCGATTGAATAGCTTCCTCTTCTGCACCCATGATCCTGAGAATATCATCGGCAAACAGGAAACCCGCAATACTGGGCAACAGGACAATACCAAGAGAGAGTATGATGGACTGCATACCTGCCTTATTGGCTTCCTCATAATTCTTCTCCCCTATCCTTCTGGCCACCAGGGCCGTGGCGGCCATACTGATACCTATCGCCAACGAATACACGATAGTGATCACGGATTCAGTCAGTCCAACCACTGATGTGGCGTGCTTGCCAAGATGGCTTACAAAAAATATATCAACAAGCGCAAAGACGCTTTCCATGCTCATCTCGAGCATCATGGGAATGGCCAGCAGGATTACGGCGCGACGAAGGCTGCCGGTGGTATAATCCTGTTCCTCACCACGTAAGGATTCTTTTATAATAGACACAAAATGCGTGAAACGCTGACGCTTTAAAGCTAAAGACATGATAGAAAGTTAATAAATAAAAAATCAGGCAGAGCCTGTAAGAGGGAAGTTATGTGGGGATAAGGAAGGATCCTTATCAGTAAGAAAAAATCATAAACGTCAATTGAAGAGGATGCAATATAAAAACAAAATCCCGAAAACGTAAAATTTTTGCCTTCGGATTATTCCCTTGCAGGGGAAATAATGCGGTTACTTATGCTTACAAATCTCAACATAACTTATCCGTGACACGGTATTGATAAGGATCCAACCCGCCGGATTCCTGCGCTGAGGGCCGATTGTGGAGCAGTATGATCGTTCATAAAAAATACACTTTTTTTCATCGCCGGGGCATAAAAAATGTATCCCTTTACCATAAATGCGGCACATGAAATACCTTTTTGCTTATTGCCTGCTGATAGCCTCCATGGAAGGTTTTGGGCAAAAGGTAGCATTGCTGGACAGGAAGTTCAAACAGCCCATAATTATTGCCGATACGGTTACAGTAGACCAGGTTAACCAGGGGTATATACCTGTGGATACTGAAGGACCTGGATACCTTTTATGCCAATCTGAATTACCTGGAGGCAATGTTGTCGAGACCGGAGAATACCAGGCTCAGCTCTTTTGAACTGAAATCGGGTCCCTCTGTATTCCTGGTGACCAGGATGGTAAATGATCAGCGTAACCGGTATAACATCACCCTGAGTTATAACTGCAACGACCTGTATTCAAGATACATTTTAGCCAATGGCAGTGATTCCAATACTGAGGCAAAGTATAAGATAAAGGATTTAAAAAACTATCTCAACTCCATCAAGTCTATGTTCAGGGCCGACTATGAGATCTTTCCCAAAATTTACAATGTGCTGGTATATCCTGAATAGAACGCAAAAGAAAACCCGCTATAAAAGCGGGTTGCAAACTTACCAGTGATCCCGATGCGATTCGAACGCATGACCCACAGCTTAGAAGGCTGTTGCTCTATCCACTGAGCTACGGAACCATAAAAATGATCTTGCTGCTTTTCCGCAGAAAACCCTTTTCAGGCGGCAAAGATAATTTTTTTATAGTTTGCATGCAAACATAGCCCCTCAGCCCATGGAAGTACGCATAGAACAAGGATGGAAAGACCTTCTACAGGAGGAGTTTAAAAAGGAATATTTCAAATATATCGTTACCTGGCTAAAGACCGAAAAGATCAGTGGTGGCACCATCTACCCTCCGGGCTCACTCATCTTTAACGCATTTGAACAAACTCCTCTCGATACACTTAAAGTGGTGATTATCGGACAGGATCCTTATCACGGGCCCGGACAGGCACATGGTCTGAGTTTCTCAGTGCCCGATGGTGTGAAGCCGCCACCATCGCTTCAAAATATCTTTAAGGAGATAGAAAGTGACCTGGGATTAAAAATGCCTTCCAACTATGGTAATCTAACCAAATGGGCGCAACAGGGTGTTCTGCTGTTAAATGCTTCCCTTACCGTGAAAGCCAATGAACCGATGAGCCATTCCAAAATAGGCTGGATGGAATTTACCGACGCAGTGATCAGGAAGATCTCCAGTGAAAAAAGCAATATTGTTTTCCTGCTTTGGGGAAAGTTTGCCCAGGAAAAACAACCACTGATTGATGAAACAAAACATTTTGTACTTAAGGCGGCACATCCTTCGCCATTTTCTGCCGACAAGGGATTTTTCGGATGCAGACATTTTTCCAAAGTGAATGAATTGCTGTTAAAAGCCGGAAGGGATCCGATCGACTGGAAACTGGATCCACCCGAAAAACAGTTTGCATGAAAACAGTGAAAAATATTGCCGGCGCAATTTTTACTGTATGGGCAGCCATAATTTTTGTGGTGACCATGCTGGTCTTGTACATCCCGATGTGGATGACAAAATTCTGGGCAGAGCCAAAAAGAACAGCCATTTTCATCGATATTACCCGGGTATGGATGGCTATTTTTTTACCGTTATCGGGCGTCCGGTTAACCATAAAGGGGAAGGAGCATTTCAGGGAGGGTGAAAATTATATTGTTGTCTGTAATCATAATTCGATGATGGATGTTCCTGTGTCGAGCCCCGGCATACCCGGACCAAATAAAACCATCGCTAAAATTGAAATGGCAAGGATACCTGTCTTCGGTATGATCTACAAACGAGGTTCTGTATTGGTGGACAGGAAAAGCGACCAGAGCAGGAAGGACAGTTTCAATGAAATGAAAAGAGTGCTTGAAACGGGCATGCATATGTGTATTTATCCCGAGGGTACGCGGAACAAGACAGACAAGCCCCTGAAAGAATTTCATGATGGCGCATTCAGGCTTGCCGTTCAGACCGGTAAACCCATATTGCCTGCGATCATTTTCAATACGCGCATCGTTCTACCCTTTGATAAATCATTTTACTTCTGGCCACATCCCATTGCCATGCATTTCCTGGATCCCGTATATGTGAAGAAAGATGATGATCCCGTTGCGTTGAAGGAAAAAATTTTCCGCATTATGTGGGAATATATTGAACGATCAACAGATCAACGGTTATAAGAATACCTGGTGCGGTTGATTTTAAGGTCACGCAAAAGTCCTGACTTGGGATTGATGTTGATACTGAAGTAACGGTAAAGGCCAATCGGAGTTATGTTGATCGACATTTGCCAGCAATGCAGGTCGCGGGTGAAAAACATGGTGAAGCTCTGAAGTTTAAGATTTTTTACATCATAGAAACCATTGGCACCCATTTTCCATTTCTTGGTCACATTAAAATCGCCGGTAAAATTAAAACTCGATGAAAACTCCGTCCGGAAACCGGAATAGTCGGGCTTCGGCAATTTTGCAAACTGCAGGGAGAATCCCACATTCAGCGGACCATGCCACATTAAAATCTGCAAATTCTGAAGGGTTTCGCCGCATATAATCCAGCTGCTGCATTAACTGATCCTGGTTGATATAATCCTGTTCTTCCAATATCCTCTTCCTTTTTGGTTCCTTCGTCCTTACGTTTACTCTGGAAGTTCGTACTGATGTTCAGGCTTCCGTTGGTTATGGAACCCAGTGAAAATTTATCACCGGACCAGGCATAAATATCGCGCCTGAATCCAAGGCTGTCGTAGGTATAAGGGTCAAGGCTGGCGTTAGCGGTGATATTGAGTTTCTCAAATAGAACACTGCGGGCATAAAGGCTGATGGTAGATAGTTTGAACGAGTCGGCAAGAAAATTGTAACCCCCGTTAAATCCAAAACCATCCAGCAGCCTTACCTTTTTAAATTCTGTTTCCGCGGTATCTGTTTTGGATTTTACTTTAAGTTCAATGTTATTATCCAGCCCGAAACTTATTCCCCCGCTTTTTCCCGAAGCAAAGGGACCAAAAATACTTCCGTCGAATTGAGAAAACAGCACTTTATTTCCATTCGTGTCTACCTGTTCACGATAGTAGTACGGTTCCATGAGATCGGGCTTATAGTTGATGCCAAACTGCGGCCTCATCACATGCCTTACTGCCTGTACCCTGGCATCCTTGTTTTTAGACAGGAAGGTCCCGAAGATGGCCGTACTAACGGATAAGCCCTACACTGACTTCACGGGCTGAATAAAATCCTTTGGTGATGGAGGTATCCAGTTTTTCGGTTGCATCATTCCATTTGCGGGTAAACTTCTGGGCATACCATCTTTCACGGTATGACAGGTTGGGTGCCACCTGGAACGGACCCAGGGCAGGAAGGGAAAGCAGGATGGGAATGCTGTGGTTTGCGCCCCATTGCATGGTATCAATGAGCTGTCCAAACTGGAAAGTGGAATCATAGAAGCTCACCTGGCTTTTTATATTTCCGTTATAGCCGATACCCAGTTTCTCATACCATTTGCTTTCCCCTACAAATTCTTTGGGTTGAAAAGGGTAAATGGTATTTACATTAAACCCGATATCGGGAAGGTTAAGATTTACCAGTCTCGTTTGTGTATTCTGGTTATGATTGAGGTTCACAGAAAGTGAGTAAGGTTTTCCCTGCCATGTTTTCTGGTAGGATATGCAAGAGCTCAACTGGTTGGTAAAATTGAGTGGCTGCTGGTAATTACCCCCCGTGCCGGTACCGGTATTCATTTGCGAACCATTGGGTATCAGCCTGAGGTACTGACTGCTACCCGCCTGCACATTAGCCGTGAAAGTGACGCCGGGCCTGGCTTTGCTGTCCATACTATGGTTCCAGGTAACAAAAAAAGTTTTCGTGACAGAATAATCGGGATCACCTTTAAAGGCAAATTTGGTATTCTGCCAGCTGAGGGTGAGTCCGCCGCTGTATTTATACCTGACGCGATATGTTGGTGCAAGGTTGAATCTCCATGTACCATAGGAATAGATGTCGGACCATATCTTGGCATCCAGGTAATCATTGAATACTTTATAATATCCAAGACCTTCCAGGCCGATACCGAAGTCCTGCGTAAAAGTCAACTGTGGAGGTAATATCCCCGAATGCCGTCCGGTGGACAGTGGAAAAATACCGAATGGCAGATAGATGGGAATAGGCACCTCTTCAAACTCAGGATGCACAGGTCCGGTGACCACTACCTTCTGGCTAACGAATTTGGCCTTATTAAAACGGAAGGCAAAATGGGGGGTATCGAGGTTGCAGGTGGTGAACCGGCCGCGATAGGCATAAAATGTTTCGGCATCAATTTTTTTAACCTTTTCTGCAAAATTGTAAATCTCCTGTTGCTGGAAAAAAGAATTGTGCGTGATGCCTTTCTGTGATTTAAAATTGAATTTAATGCTGTCACTAACGGTAGTGGTTTCCGCCTGGGTAAGCTTTGCCATACCCACCACAACACCGGCAGAATCTTTGGTCATCCGCGCTGTTACCATCTGTGTAGCCTGGTCAAAGGCTATTTCCGGTGCATTCAATGTAATCTCCGTATACTTCACTTCACTCCTTCCATAGAGGAATATTTTCTTCGTGGCCACTTCAAGGACCATGGAATCTTCGGCTTTATAATTCACCGGGGCCGACAAGGAATCTGCAGAAAGAGGTACGTTGAATGTATCTGTTTTAAGGATCAGCGAATCCTTTTTAAGTAGGGCAGTATCACGGCTAACCGGGGGTATGGTATCCTGTGATGATGTTAAAAAATGGCGAAATGACGCTTCTGATACATCAGAAGAATAACTTTGGAGCGTTACAATAGTCAAACAGATTAGCAGAGAAAGCCATCTCAAATAATAAATTGGGCTAACTTTGCTTCTTTTATTCATCATAGCAGTCGGAGCAAAAATAGCCATTAATGTGGTAAGAAATTGTGAAGATGAACAATGTACTCAACCATAAACCCTGATTTACGCTATGCGTCGTGTTGGAGAAATCATTACCGTCATCCTGTTGAATGCCTTTTTATTGCCGGCCTTAACCATTGGTCAGACCCGTAGTTCGGGTTCAAAGATCCGGACCATTGTTGTTGATGCCGGACATGGAGGAACAGATGTTGGCGCCAGGGGAAGATATTCAACAGAAGCCCAGATCACATTGGAAATTTCACTGAAGCTTGAAGAGGAACTCAAAAACCTCCTGCCGGATACAAAAATTGTGATGACCAGGCGGACGGATGTGTTTCATAATGTAAGGGAAAAAGCAAATATCGCTAATTCACAGGGCGGAGACCTGTTTGTTTGTATACACGTTAATGCTGCACCTCCGATTCGCCATAAGGAATTCCTTCGTTATAAGACTGTTACCTATTATACGGGCAAGGGCAAAAACCGCAAAAAGCGTACGCGAAAAGAACCCGTGTATCGTACCTGGACCACACCCAATCCAAGGCATGGAACATCTACCTATGTATTTGCTGCAGACCGGAGTGATGAAAAAGCCAGTGGTATCCTGGATGATGAACGATTTGAATCAGCTTCTGAGGTTGAGGATGTTCCTGATCCATCGAGCCCCGAAGCATTGATCAAATCAAGGTTATGGTCACAGAAATTTTTTAAGGGTAGTGTCAGGCTGGCCTCCATAATAGAAAATGAATTCACCGAAATTGGAAGAAACAGTCTTGGCGTATTACAGAGAAACGAGAAGGGTATCTGGGTCTTGCAGGCAACGAATATGCCGGCGGTTTTGGTGGAAACAGGTTTCATCACCAATGCTGAAGAAGAAGATTATTTAAACAGTGAAAATGGTCAGAAAGAAATGGTTACTGCCATTGCCAAGGCCGTGGTAAGGTATAAGGCCCTGGTAGATGCACCAAGATCTACTACCACAGACAGTTCCTCCTCCTCAAAGAATAAGAAACCGGCACCATCACCAGCCACACCTGAACGACCGTCAGACAAGCCCATTGCAGTAATGCCTCCCGCCGGGAAAAAGAGCAGATAAAATGTAAGTGACCCCGGCAAAGTTTTTATATTTTCGTTACGGGGCGTGCTGTTCACTCCCCTTTATATTAAATTGAAGCCATGAAACTAACAAATGAAACAAAGATTGGTGCACTTGCGGCCATTTCCATAGCATTACTGATACTTGGCTTTAACTTCCTGAAAGGCCGGAACCTGTTCCAGAAAAAAGATGTCATTTATGCAGTATTCGAACAGGTTGATGCATTGAATACTTCCGATGCCGTAAAGATCAATGGCCTGCAGGTGGGTGCCGTTGCGGCTATTGCGGAAACCGATCCTAATCTTACCGGTGTTGTGGTAACCATTAATATTACCAAAGACGTAAATATTCCTGCCAATTCCTATGCTGTGATCAATGCAAATCCATTGGGTACCACAGCCATCAATATATATAAAGGCAGTGCAGGAGAATTTGTTGAAGAAGGCGATACCATCGCCACGCGGTCAGGAGGAGGTATTATTGATGAGCTGAAAGGAAGCCTTAGCCCGGCACTTGATGAAGTGAGGGGCACATTGAGATCACTGGATTCTGTAATAGAAATTATGGGTGGTGTTTTCGATCCAAAAACAAAGGGTAATATGCAGGACATCATTGCCAATCTAAAAACCACAACTTCTGAGCTGAATAGTTTACTGGCTGCAAAGGGACCGGTGAACCAGACCATGCAAAATTTAAGCGCTGTTACGGGTAACCTGAAAAACAACGGGGATACGATCAATAATATCCTTAAAAACGTTGAAAAGTTCAGTTATAACATGAGTAAGCTTGATCTTGATCCCACTTTAACAAAAATACAGTCTACAGCAGACCAGTTGAATACTACCTTAGCCAAGATAAATTCCAATGAAGGAAGCCTTGGACTGCTGATGAATGATAAAAAGTTATATACTAACCTCAATGCATCAGCGAACAGCCTCAATATACTGCTACAGGATTTCCGCCTTCATCCGAAACGATATGTCAATGTATCTGTTTTTGGCAAGAAGGATAAGACAGGGCCACTCATGGCTCCCCTGGAAGATTCAACCAATAAACCCCCTCCTGGTCCGGGCAAATAATGAAGCGTAGCATATTTTTCCTTTTACTGTTCTTATTTGCCTTTACCGGAACATTGTGGGCACAGGTTCCTGCTGCACCTTCACAGGATACGGCAAAAGTGATCCGGCTGATCCGTGCAGACAAGTACAGGCGGGTGAAGCAGGACAGCCTCTACTGAACTGAACATGCTTATCGGCAACGTTTTGCTTCAGCAGGGAACTACTTTATTCAGTTGTGACAGCGCGGTTCAGAATACGACCTCCAACCAGATTGAAGCATTTGGCAATGTTCATATCAATGATGCAGACAGTGTGCACACCTATTCTCAATACCTGAAATACCTCGGCAATTCGAGAATGGCTTACCTGCAAAAAAAAGTACGCCTCACCGATGGCAAGGGTACCCTTACCACAGAGGAACTTGAGTACGATATGAATTCCAGGATTGGCAGTTACAGGAACAATGGTAAAGTTGTTAACGGTACTACGGTGCTGACCAGTAAAGAAGGTTATTATTATGCGGATAGCAGGGAAGCATATTTCATGCAGAACGTTAAGCTGATCGATCCGGACTATACCATGGCCACTGATACATTGCTATATAATATTGACAGCAGCCTTGCCACTTTTGTATCTCCCACTACCATTAATGACGGAAAGTCTACCATAAAAACAAGGTCCGGATTTTATGATATGAAGAACGGTATTGCCAATTTCGGAGAAAGGCCCGTCATTGAAGACAGCACCCAGCAGATCATTGCCGACAATATTGCCTATGATAAAAAATCAGGACAGGGCCATGCAGAAGGCAATGTGATATACAGGGATACCGCACAGGGCGTTACCATACTTGCAGGGGACACCAAATTCAATAGTAATGACAAGCAGGTACTTGCTACCAGGAAACCGGTCATGATCATTAAACAGGATAAAGATTCCATTTATGTAGCGGCAGACACATTATTTTCTTCGGTTATGGCCTACCGTGATATCCGGGCCGCCGAAGATTCCATAGCAGCAAAAAAGGCAGTGTCAGACAGTAGCCGTTCCGCAAAAGATACCGCAATGGCGGGAAAGGGGAAACTTGCTATTGACAGCTCGTTTAAGGATACAGTTTTGGCGGGAAGGCCAGGATTACCTGCTGACAGTAACTTGATAACAGGTGCAGATAAAAAAGGGGTATTGAAGGACAGCGCCCTGGTAACAGACACTTTAAAAAATATTACAAGGATCAATCCTGCGTCAACAGACAGTATAAGGTTTTTTCGTGCGTACCATCATGTAAGAATATTTTCCGATTCATTGCAGGGAGTATGCGACAGCTTGTATTATTCATCACTGGATTCAACCTTCAGGATGTTCAGGGATCCTGTGGTGTGGTCAAATGAGAACCAGATGGTGGGCGATACCATTTACCTTTTCACAAAAAATAAAAAGCCCGATCATCTCTATGTTTTTGAAAACGGGTTTGCCATCAGCCGTACAAAAGAAAATTTCTTTAACCAGATTAAGGGTAACCGGATCAATGGAAATTTTCTCAATGGCGATATTGACTATATGAGGGCGAAGGGTAACGCAGAAAGCGTTTATTATCTTCAGGACAGTGACAGTGCCTATATAGGAATGAATTATGCCCGGGCAGACGCTATCAGCATGTATTTTGATAAAGACGGATTGAAAAGGGTAAGCTGGGTAAATGGCGTTGAAGGAACAACTTTTCCAATGAACCAGATTCCGGAAGACAAGAAAACCCTTCGCAATTTCAAATGGCTTGACGACAGAAGGCCCAAAACATGGCTGGAACTATTTCAGTAAATAAAGCCGGCACTAAATTCCGGATTTGAAGTCTTTGTTGTTAATTATTTCCCACATTATCAAACAGGTATCCTTTAGTAAAAAATTAACCACGGATAAGTAAGCAGTTGCCAATATTTTCGTTTTCTTACTGTAAAATATCATATGAAAAAATACGTAGCCATCTCCGTGATCATATGCCTGCTTTCAGGACTGCACGGTTCTGCGCAGGAATATAAAATGGGACTCGGTGTTCGACTGAGCAGTGCTCAGGCAACTGTTAACAATGCTGTTTCCTTCAAATATTTCCTAAATGAGAACCATGCGCTTGAAGGGCTGGTTAGTTTTGACCCTGCTTCTATCGGCGTATTGTATGAATTTCACCGTCCGCTAGGAGCGCCCGGATTTCAGTGGTATTTTGGCGGTGGCGGCTATGTGGCATTTTCAGGAGATAACGTGGTGGGCGGAATGGGCGTTATAGGACTGGACTATAAGTTCCAGAATATACCGCTGAATTTTTCACTGGACTGGAAGCCGGAACTTAATTTAGTAAAAGACATAAGTTTTGAAGCCGCCGCCATCGGTTTGAGTATACGTTTTGCCTTTCGTTAATTGTATGATGACTTACAGCAATAAAAAAAGCAGGCAGGTTTTTCCTGCCTGCCTGTTTTTAATAAAGTCTTTATTTAATGTAATCCCTTGGCTCCAAGATAACGTTCAGCATCCAGTGCAGCCATACATCCGCTGCCTGCAGCCGTAACTGCCTGGCGGTATATTTTATCCTGCACGTCGCCTGATGCAAAGACACCTTCAATATTTGTTTTTGAAGTTCCCGGTATGGTTTTGATATATCCGGCTTCGTCCATATCCAGCCAGCCTTTAAAGATATCTGAATTGGGCTGGTGTCCAATGGCAACAAAAAAACCACTTACCGGAACGGTTTGTTTTTCACCGGTAACAAGATTCTTAATGCGCACTGATTCCACTTTATTTTCACCCACCACTTCATCGGTTTCTGAATTCCAGTACATCTTAATATTAGGTGAGTTCAGCACCCTGTCCTGCATCACTTTTGAGGCCCTCATTTCATCGCGCCTAACAATCATATGAACAGTAGTACAGAGTTTGCTGAGGTATAATGCCTCTTCAGCTGCCGTATCTCCCCCACCCACTATGGCCACTTCCTTCCCACGAAAGAAAAAACCATCACAAACGGCGCAGGCACTAACTCCATAACCATTCAGTCTTTGTTCACTTTCCAGTCCGAGCCATTTGGCAGATGCCCCGGTTGCAATGATCACGGCATCGGCCTGCATCTGCTTTTCTTCATCTATCCAGACGGAAAACGGCTGGGAAGAAAAGTCAACTTTTGTGGCCAGGCCAAAACGTATATCTGCCCCCATCCTGGTGGCCTGTTTTTCAAAATGAACCATCATATCAGGTCCCTGTACACCTTCAGGATAACCGGGATAATTTTCCACTTCCGTGGTAATGGTAAGTTGTCCGCCAGGCTGTATACCCTGGTAAAGCACCGGTTTAAGGTTAGCTCTCGCTGCATAGATGGCCGCTGTGTAACCAGCCGGTCCGGAACCTATAATCAGGCAGTGTACTTTTTCTATATCGTTATTTGCCATTGCTGTCATTCAGGAATTAAGCTTACAAAAATACTATTAAACGGGTTACCGGAAGTGCGTTTAGTCACCCCCGTCATTGCTGTGGATAAATCATCGTGGAATGATGATGGTCTCGTACTGGGCCGCATAACCGCCGAAATATCCCAACGCTCCGTTGGAAATATTGCCGGTGACCTTGGTAGGACTGGAAAATGGATTCCCGATACCCTGAAAATTGAATTCAAATGTGCGCCAGAACTCAAAAGTATTCCGGTCGATATTACAGAGTTTCAAGGTGACGATATCTCCCTGGTGGAAATAGATGTCTTCATCCTCGTTGTCCAGGTTCTTATTAATCCACGGTCCACCTGGATCGTGTAGGTTTTACCGTCGATGACCTGGTCGTCAAATACCGAGTTATAGCCTGGGTAAAAAGGTTGCGTATTGGTCTTGGTGAAATACCGGATATAGTCTCCATAACCGGGCTTATCCGTTGCCCTGATCACCAGCCTGACCAGGGTGGTATCATCAAACCCTTTAACGGGTTCAGACCAGAGGGAATCTATTTTCCGTGTGATTTCAGGGATCCTTGTACCTGAGGTATAAGTGACACCCCCGGTTTCAATGGTTAGGGTATAGTCAGTATTCAATTTACCGGTTAAGGCGTTTACCGGGTCACTGATATCTGTGGTATAAAAGTAGTAGAGATAACCGTTACCCAGGCTGCTGGAATCCTCCCGCAGCTGGTAGGTCCGGGTACCTTCTGATATGGTCACTTTGGCATCATGAACAAAGGATGCCTGCAACTGTGCAGGCGAAAGTTCACCAAAATAATCGAGGCTTTTGGACAGTACGATAAAGGGCGGACGGTCATTCTCGATACTCCCATCCACCACCAGCCTGGGCTCGGTCTCATCGAGCTTGATATCAATATCCTTTTCACAGGAAACAAGACAAAGGACGAGTAAAAAACCAAGTATCCGGGATGGCATATATCTCATAACAAAAACCAAAGCTACAGGTTCACACATAAAAAAACCCCGACCTCGGAAGATCGGGGTTGAATTTTTTTCAAAAGATTAACCCAGGTATGCCTTTAGGGCATTGCTGTAACGGGCTTTTTGCAAACGTTTGATGGCCCTTTCCTTGATCTGGCGGATACGCTCTTTGGTAAGATCGTATTTCTGCCCGATCTGTTCGATGGTTACTCCATTTTCACCATCCAGGCCAAAATAGGCATTCACAATTTCTGCTTCACGCGGACTCAGGGATTTTAACACCCTGCGAATCTCAGCACGAAGTGAATCTTTCATCACATCATCATCCGTATCATCACCACCTTCCAGCAGATCGCCCATGGCTACATCTTCTGCTTCGTGCACGGGTGCATCCAGCGAAGTGTGACGGGTGTTGCTCTGGAAAATGTTGTTGATCTCGGTTTCGCTCATTTCGAGCAACTCAGCCAATTCTTCGGTAGAAGGCTCACGCTCATGTTCCTGTTCGAAAGCCATGTACGCTTTGTTAGCCTTGTTATACGTGCCAATTTTGTTTTGAGGCAGGCGGACTAATCTGCCCTGCTCTGCCAACGCCTGCAGGATGGACTGGCGAATCCACCAAACGGCGTATGAAATGAATTTAAAACCCTTGGTTTCATCGAAACGCTGGGCTGCTTTGATCAAACCGAGGTTACCCTCGTTGATCAGATCGCTAAGTGACAATCCCTGGTGCTGGTACTGCTTAGCAACAGATACCACGAACCTTAGGTTCGCCTGAACCAGTTTGTTCAATGCCTTCTGGTCGTTCATCTTGATCCGCTGCGCCAGAATGGTCTCCTCTTCAGGAGTGATCATTGAAATTTTAGAGATTTCCTGCAGATACTTTTCAACGGCTTGTGAATCGCGGTTGGTAATCTGTGTTGCTATCTTTAGTTGCCTCATACTAGGGAATGCTTAATACTGATAAAACGTTTTACCTAAATTAGACGGGAACTGCATAGATTCTGTTCCTAATAAAACGTTATAAATATAGTGAAACCGTCGGTGGAGTTAACAAATTAAAATCACCCAACGTGCAAATTTAAATCACACAATCTGTTTTTCATAGCAGTTGGGGAAAAAAGGTTGAAATCAGTTGCGTTGATAACGTTTGCAGGTATTACAAATTTTGACTGTTAATTGTTCATGAACCATCCTCTTCGCCTAATTTAGCGCCCATGATCGCAGACTTCAGGTCCGACACCGTCACGCGTCCCACCGCATCCATGCTGGATTTCATGATGAAGGCCCCCGTTGGGGACGATGTTTTCAGTGAAGACCCATCGATCAACCGCCTGGAACAAATGGCCGCCGCAATCTTCGGAATGGAAGCCGGAATATTTTGTCCGAGTGGCACCATGACCAACCAGATTGCCATCAAGTGCCATACGCAGCCTGGCGACGAAGTGATCTGTGACAAAAATTCTCATATTTACCAGTATGAAGGCGGCGGTATCGCCTTCAATTCCGGGGCTTCCGTAAGGCTGCTGGAGGGCGACCGCGGAAGGATTACGGCGGAAATGGTCAGGGAGGCGATACAGCCCGACGACGTCCACAAACCCGTAAGCCGGATGGTTGGACTGGAAAACACCTGTAACCGTGGCGGCGGAAGTTGTTATGATTTGAAACAAATAGCCGCCATCAGGGAGGTTTGCGACCGAGCACTCCCTATCCCTCCACCTTGACGGAGCCCGTGTTTTCAATGCTATTGTGGCCCGGAACGAGGATCCGGCTGAATATGGCCGGCTGTTTCACAGTATTTCCATTTGCCTGAGTAAAAGCCTTGGAGCCCCGGTAGGAAGCCTGCTGTTGGGAACGGCGCCGTTTATTCGCAGGGCGAGGCGCTTCCGTAAAGTTTTCGGGGGCGGGATGAGGCAGGCCGGATATCTTGCTGCAGCTGGTATTTATGCCCTGGAAAACAATATTGCCAGGCTGTCGGAAGACCACCATCACGCAAAAATGATCGGGGCGGCCATGGCAGAAAAGCCCTTTATCGACACTATCCTGCCTGTGGAAACCAATATTGTCATTGCTTCTTTTCATCCGCCCTACTCACCCCAGCAATTTATTGAAGCAATGAAAAAGGAAGATATCTTGCTGTTCTCCATTTCACCCACACAGGTCAGAATGGTTGTTCACCTCGACATTTCGCCGGAAATGGTCAGCAAGGCCATTTCTGTCATAAAAAAATTATAACCCTTTACTATGTTTCCAGCAGTTAACCCCACCACCACTACAGCATGGTCGGATCTAAAGGCCCACTATGCCACAATGAAAAATATTCCACTGAAGGATCTGTTCGCGGGCGACCCCGGCCGTTTTGACCGCTACCATAAAAAAGCCGGCGATATCCTGTTTGACTATTCGAAAAATCATATCAATGAACAGACCATTGCATTATTAATGGCGCTGGCTAATGCCTCCGGACTGAAAGACGCAATTGAGGCAATGTTCAATGGTGAAAAGATCAACCGTACCGAAAACCGGGCGGTACTGCACACGGCGCTTGAGGAATTTTTCAGGAAAACCCGTGGTTCAGGAAGGAAAAGATGTGATGCCCGACGTGACTGCGGTACTGAAACAGATGAATGACTGCTGTACAAAAATTCACAGTGGCCAGTGGAAAGGATTTACCGGCAAAAAAATAAAATACATTGTCAATATCGGCATCGGTGGCAGCGACCTCGGGCCGGTAATGGTTACGGAAGCACTGAAACCATACTGGAAAGAAGACATGCAGGTCTATTTTGTTTCCAATGTTGACGGTACCCATATTGTTGAAACGCTGAAGAAAGTGAAGGCTGATGAAACGCTATTTCTTATCGCTTCCAAAACATTTACTACCCAGGAAACGATGACCAATGCCCATACGGCAAGGAAATGGTTTCTTGACCAGGCAAAGGACGAAAAATATGTGGCCAGTCATTTTGTAGCGTTATCTACCAATGAAAAAGAAGTGGTGAAGTTTGGGATCGATAAAAACAATATGTTCGGATTCTGGGACTGGGTGGGAGGAAGATATAGTCTGTGGAGTGCCATCGGGCTGTCTATCGCACTCACCATCGGGTTCGATGAATTTGAGCAATTGCTGAAAGGTGCATTTGATACCGACCAGCATTTCAGGACAACGCCTTTTGAAAATAATATTCCCGTGATCATGGCCCTTATCGGTACATGGTATACGAACTTTTTTGGAGCCGCCAGCGAAGCCATCCTCCCCTACGATCAGTATTTGCACCGCTTTGCGGCGTATTTCCAGCAGGGCAATATGGAAAGCAATGGGAAATATGTTGACCGCAGTGGTAAGAAAACGGATTATAAAACCGGTCCTGTTATCTGGGGTGAACCGGGCACTAACGGACAGCATGCCTTCTACCAGTTGCTCCACCAGGGAACATTGCTGATTCCCTGTGATTTTATCGCACCATGTATCTCCCATAATCCTGTAGGCGATCATCACGCAATATTATTATCTAACTTTTTCGCCCAGACAGAAGCTTTAATGAACGGTAAAACTGCGGAAGAAGTCGGCGGAGAACTGGCTTCCATGCCTGAAGAAAAACGCAATGAACTGATCCCTTATAAGGTTTTTGAAGGCAATCGCCCTACCAATTCTTTCCTGGTAAAAAAGATCACGCCGTTCACACTCGGACAATTGATCGCCATGTATGAACATAAAATATTTGTGCAGGGTGTGATCTGGAACATCTACAGTTTCGATCAGTATGGTGTTGAACTGGGAAAACAACTGGCGAATAAAATACTTCCTGAACTGAAAGAGACCGGAAGAATTACCAGCCACGACAGTTCCACCAACGGGCTCATTAACGCCTGGAAGGATATGCGTTGACGATGGCTATTTCTTTATAAACTTCAACAGTTCCCTTTCATTGCCCGTCCTGATCTCCAACAGGTAGATACCGGGCTTTAGGGTTGATATTTCGCTTATACGATACTGTGAGGTATTGGGGGACGCCTGTCTTTCAAGCAGCCTTCGGCCTGAAATATCGAATATGACAATGCTTGTTTTATTGTTGCTGTTTTTTAGCCGCAAGTCAAGTGTTGACTCAACGGGATTCTGAAGCAATACTGAACCGGCACCGGGAATATTACTAACGGTTACGGACACTGTTTTTGAATAGTCGAACCTGTTGTCCGCATCTGTCATCTTCAGCCGGTAAAACCATTTTCCTGTACCGGGCTTATCACGGTAGACATACCTGGCCACCTGGTTTCCCATACCTTTTGCAGGCTGCCTGCCGATGTCAAAGAAGCTGTTATTATCGGCTGAACGCTGGATAATAAACCCGGTACTGTTAACCTCCGCACTGGTCTCCCATCTCAACAGTACATTTTCCTGCTCCGTTGAAGCGGTGAAGCTGATCAGGTTGAGCGGCAGTGCACCAGCCGGCAGGAGGTAAACCGAAAAATCTTCTGCCTGTCCGTACACAGGATTATCACAGGCACTATTGATCAATGAAGGACCATATATATCGGAAATGTCTTCCACCAGTCTTAAGCGCAGTGATGTATTGATAATGGCATTTGAAGGCACGGTAAAGGCTGCGCTGGCGATAATGGGGCTTCGAAGCGTTACAGGATCGTCTGATTCATAAAAAGAGATTACCTGTTCCGTGGCATTGTCAAAATTGCCATTATTGTTGTAATCGATCCATCCTTTCAGTTGCTCTGCATTTACGCCTAGCAGTGTAACATCAATGGTATAGGTACTGCCCCGCTGCAGCGGTATCAGTTTATGGCAGTCGGTGGTATTGTTCAGGTATCCGCCATCATTCCGGGACGTACTTGAGGTGAAGGTTTTGGCGCCCAGGGTTATTCCCATAATGCCACCGGCCTGGCTGGCGAGCCCGGAAGCAGAGGTAACCGGTGTACACCCCGCTCCCACCGGAGCCGCATATGGCGTCATGGGATACAGTGGTGAAAGGGCATAGGACCTGGTAAGATTGATGCGCCCTGAAGAAGCAGCACCCGCCAGGAGCCTCGCTTTTTGTCCGGCAGTAAACAATGTGGCACAATTAGTATAGTTCATGAAATTGTGCTCTGTATTTATGGTAAAAGGTGTTGAAGTACAGGGATTGTTTCCCGTACTGCAGACAAATCCCGCCGGTTGGGTAACGGGATCAGTGTCACAGACCCTGTCGCCTTCAGCGGTGCAGTCACCATTGGTTGGACAGGTACTGCCCGATGCTCCCTGGAATGGATGATATAGTGAGAAAGCATGACCTATTTCGTGGGGAAGGGTTTTACGGTTGGGCCTCATCTGTGTGGCCAGCATAACTGTACCGTCAAGGGTGGCCGGAGAATTTGGAAAGTATGCGTACCCGGCCACAAAACTTCCGGAGGTACCATCCCTACTATCGATCATATTAACGGTCCATATATTATAGTATTTGGAAGGATCCCAGCGGCTGAGGTTTTTTACATCAATTTCTGCAGCGCCGGTGGCACCTGAAAGCCTCACGCCTGAACTGGTGTATTGCGTTAACCCCGATCCGTCAACACGGTTAATACCATTGGTGGGATTGCACGACGGGTCGCGTTGAGCAAGGGCAAACTGGATTTCTATATCACCTACTCCCTCAATGCCGGGAAAACTGCCATTATACACCTGGTTAAGGTAGTCGATTGCACTTTGAATATCGGCGTCGGAAGGGTTGTAGATAGTCCCCACGGCTCCACCGGTATGGATGACGTGCACCACCACCGGAATGGTATATTGAACGGCGGCTGGCTGGTCCCTTTGAATAGATCCCTGTTGGCGAATGTAGTCACCGATCCATTTATCCTGCTCTTCAATGAGCCTGCGATAAGCCGGATCTTTCAGTTGTTTTTCGTGAATGATATCGAAACCACATTTGTCCTGGGCCTGCAGGAAGGTGCCCATGAAAAGGAGTAAGGTCAGGAGGATATGGGACGGTTTCAGCACATTACCATAACGGGGTAACCAGCAGTTCATTATGGCAGGGCAAAAAAAATCCCCGCATGGCGGGGATTCACTATAGTGATAATACTACCATTTGTCAACTTCTTCCGTGGAATCTGTACTTGGCGGTGTTTCCGCGGGCAGTTCAACCGGAGCCGGTGCTTCAACGTGGACGGTAACCACTTCTTCCCTGATAGGCCTGGGCTCGGTGGTACCATTAGCTTCGTATTCTCCTTCACCATCATTTTCATGGTTGAAAGCATCAAAATCAAAATCCGGCATAAGGTCGGTTTTTACATAATCAACAGCTTCAGTCAATGCTTTGATGAACTTGTTGAAATCTTCCTTGTACAGGAAGATTTTATGCCTGTCGTACCCGTCATCATTAAAACGTTTACGGCTTTCCGTGATGGTCAGGTAGTAATCATTGCCCCGGGTTGTCCGCACATCAAAGAAATAAGTTCTGCGCTTCCCTGCGCGTATACGCTTACTATACACGCTTTCCATTCGTTTGTCATTGTTTTCGTACGCCACAGTAGTTGAGTTTTGTTTAGAATTGATACTTGTTCTAGGGTTTACCTTCCAAAGATAAAAATGTTTTTGAATTGTCAAAATTTCGTTAAGATTATTTGAAAGCCGTAAAATGCAGCAGGAAAGAGGGTTTTAGCCATTTTCGTCTCGGATTCGGTGGACTGTTGTCTGCGGTAGAGCTCGGCATAGTATCCATTCTAATGCCAGCAATTCATCGTGTTTACCCTGTTCCACGATGTGACCATTTTCCAGGACAATGACCTGGTCAAACTGTAAGAGGCTGAAAATGCGGTGTGTTATGATAAGTGGCGGTTTTATCCCGCAGTACTTCATCGAGATTCCTGAGGATTTGTTTTTCTGTTTTTGCGTCAACGGCACTCAGGCAGTCATCGAAAATCAGTATACTGCTGTCTTTTATGAGCGCACGTGCAATGGATATGCGCTGTTTTTGTCCGCCACTCAGGGTCACTCCCCGCTCTCCCACTATCGTTTCAAATTGTTGTGGCAAGCTGCCTGATTTCATTATCAACACTGGCTCTGCTTTGCAGCGGTTGCGAGGCCGGGCTTTTCCGCTTTTTCGAGTCCAAAGGCAATATTGTTGGCAATGGTATCGCTGAAAAGGAAAACATCCTGAGGTATATAACCAATGCTCCTTCTGAGCACCGTAGGTCGATTTGCTGTATATTTCTATTGTCGATCAATATCTCGCCCTGTTGCGGGTCAAACATTCTCAATAATAGCTGGGCGATGGTGGTCTTTCCACTTCCCGTTCTCCCGATCAACGCGATCTTCTCTCCTTCTTTAATATTCAGCGTGAGCCGGTCCAGCGCCTTAATCCCAGTATGTTCGTAGGTAAAGTCAACATTTTTGATCGATATATCTCCGCGGATAGATCCGTGTAAATGCATTCGGCGGAGGTTTGATCCTTGGTTCGGTTTCGAGAAATTCATTGAGTCTTTTTTGTGAAGCAGAAGCCCTTTGGATCATACTGGCCACCCATCCCAACGCACTCACCGGGAATGTCAGCATATTGATATATACCACGAATTCTGCAATGGTGCCGGAAGTAATCTTGTTATCGACCTGGTAAATCCCCCCGATAAAAATGGTCAGCAATGTGCTGATGCCAATCAGCAGGGCGATGGAAGGAAAATAAATGGCTTCCACCTTGGCCAGGTTGACGGCACTTTTACGGTAGGCTTCGCTGTTACTCCTGAAAAACTTAAACATCGCCTCTTCCTGCACAAAAGATTTGATCACCCGGATACCGGAATAGGATTCCTGGGCATTGGTGGTGAGGTCCGACAACTGTGCCTGTATCTTTTCGCTTCGCTGGTTGATGATATTGTTGACAAAATAAATGGCGATGGCCAGTAAAGGAAGCGGCGCCAGAACATAGATGGTCAGTTCCCAGTTTTTGCGGAACATATAGAATAAGCTGAAACCAATCAGGGCCACCAGGTTAATCAGGTACATCAAGGACGGCCCGGTATACATGCGCACGCGGCTCACGTCTTCTGCCATACGGCTCATCAGGTCGCCCGTAGAATGGGTTTTGTAGAACTGCGCATCGAGCTTTTCATAATGGCGATAGATATCGTTTTTCTGATCAAATTCAATATGCCGGCTCATTACAATAATGGTCTGCCGCATCAGGAACATAAAAAAACCTCTCAGTAAGGCAAGGGCCAGCAATAAAATTCCGGCAATCAGGTATGAGCCTGGTGAAACTGATGTGCAGCAGATCCATTTGAGAAGTGATCCATTGCACCAGGGGATCGTAGGATTGCTTTTCTGTTACGGTAGAGGCAGGAAGCTTGCTGAGTTCCTTGAAGCGGGCATCCACTTTATCCACTACATAACCGGTAACCTGTGGCGCAAGGATGCCGAAATAATTGGATATGATGATAAATAAAATGCCCAGTGACAGGCGCCACCGGTATCTCCAGAAATACTTATTGAGGGATCGGAGTGTTTTCAAAATCCAGGTAAAAGTAAAAACTAATCTATTAAGAAACTTACAAAATACTGTCGGCAGAAAGGTAACGTAACAGTATGCTCTTAATGAAGGCCGGCTTGCTGAAAATGACGGAGTGTCCCTTGCCATTCATGGTCACCAGGTTGATCCGTCGGGCATTGACCAGTTTATTACGGGCAAAAAGGGCATTGTCGTAGTACACCAAACCGTCCTTGTTCCCGTGAATGATCAGGACATCGGAGATGATCTTACTCCAACCATTGAGGCTCTGCAGTTGCCTGGAATGATCCAGTTTTTCTTCGGAAGACATGACGAAAGTGGGTGGAAAGATGTACTTAAGGATAGGTGCGGTCATGGGATAGGAAATCCAGTATGTTTTTTCGCTTCCGGGTTTAAGGGAGGCGGATAGCAGTACCAGCTGGCTGAACCTGCCCGGGTTATTCATGGATAATTGTGCGGCCACAGGTCCGCCATAAGAACTGCCCAGGAGGATGGCCTTTTTCCCTTCGGTCAGCGAATCCAACAGCACCTGGAGGATGGCCACCTGTCTTTGCAGGCTGGTCTCCACTTTTCCGAAACCTGAATAGCCATAACCGGGCCGGTCGATCGAAACCACCTGGAATCTTTTCAGGAAAAGGGAATCGGTATATACGGTGCGCCATGCGGAGAGTGAAGAGGGGGAACCGTGAAGGCAGATAAGTTTGGGCAGTGAATCATACCCAACTTTGAGGTAGCGGATCGACTGTCCCATGATGGTATCATGAACAATGGAGGATGGAAAATTTACCGGCCCCAGTGTTTCAATAATTTCCTTGTCAGACATTCTCAATTCCAATAGCCTGCAATTCCTGAATGCCAGAACAGTGAAGATCAGCAGGGTCAGCAAAACATATCTTTTTCGAAACCGCATCGGTGTAAAATTAGTGCAGATCAACATTACAGCAGTTTATAGACAACAAATACCACGATAATATCATATGGAAAGCAAACTTTTTTTTGAAAAACCCCTTCAGCGTGTATTTTTGCGCCGGAGAGATGGCAGAGCGGTCGAATGCGGCGGTCTTGAAAACCGTTGAGGTGCAAGCCTCCGGGGGTTCGAATCCCTCTCTCTCCGCCTCCGCCCGCCGAAGCACGAAGTGCGAAGGCGGGCTTTGTTTTTTCTAAGATACTTTTAGACTCCGGCGGGCTTCGGCGGACGGAGTCCGCACAATAGAACCATACGTCCACTATCAGACAGAAAAATATCCTTTCAGGACGGTCATTTCCTCTTTTTCAGATGCCTCATTCAAGTGAGATTCGCTTGATGATGTATTATGTATATATTCTTGAATGTGCCGATGGTAAACATTATGTGGGGTGCACTAAAAACTTCAAAGACCGGATGTCACGTCATCAAAGTGGAAAAGTTAAATACACCAGTACCAGGCTGCCTTGTAAACTGAAGGCAGTCATTGGGGTGCCAGATCAATATGTGGCATTGCGTTTAGAAGACTATCTAAAAACTGGCTCAGGCAGAGCTTTTACATCAAAACATTTTAAAAATCCCGGAAGTCAGCACTCTTTGTAAAATCGATGACCTGAACCCCCTGCCTTCAAAGAGCCTGGAAGACTCTTCGTCGGTGAAAAGACCCTGCCGGGGGAATTCATTTTGCGGCGCGCAACACGTTACATAATATTGTACCTGACTCAAATTGATTACAGGTGCAGGGACAGGGTTCATACAGCAAGGCAATCACCGGCATCATACACATACTGGTGTGGGCCGTTTTCGGCCTTGCTATTTTTTATTACCAGCCGGTATTCTCGGACTTCGAAGTACCCTATCAATACTGGGTAAAACAAACGGTTGAATTGAGTATCCTGGTGGCCATATTCTATTTGAATTCTTCTGTGTTGGTTCCCAGGCTCCTGTTACGTAATCGCAGGGTTTACTATTTCCTGGTTATTATCGGTATCATCATCTCTGTTCTTTTCATGAACAGGGCGCTCGATAAAGCTTATGCCGATGCCCAGGAACGAAGGGCCATGCAGGAGAGCCCCGAACGTTTGCGGTTTCGCAGTCCGCCTGGATTTATTCCCATGCGCCGTGGCGGATCAGGAACCACGCTTACCGTCGCCATTACCGCACTGGTGTTGGGCATCAGTACAGCCATTACGGCGATCCAAAAGTGGCAGAAGGATAACCAGGAGCGAAAGGAGCTGGAAAAAGACAAGGCAACTACAGAACTCTCCTTTCTTAAAGCCCAGATCAATCCCCATTTCTTCTTCAACACCTTAAATAATATCTACGTACTCACCACGGTTGATCCTAAAGTAGCCGGCGAAGCCATCCACCAGTTATCCAAAATGATGCGCTACCTGTTGTATGATACGCAGCAACGCCAGAACATGCTGAGCCAGGAGATAGATTTCGTTAGAAATTATGTAAGCCTGATGAAACTCCGGCTGACGGATGTCGTCCGGATAAATATCGACATCCCTGCAGACCTGCAGGATATGCCACTTGCGCCAATGATTTTGCTGCCCTTTGTTGAAAATGCTTTCAAGCACGGTGTAAGCGCAACTGAGCAGAGTTACATAGATATCATCATCTCACAGGATGATAAAGTGATTACCATGACTAGTAAAAAATTCGATCATGAAGAACAATGATGTAAGCCTTGAGACCAATAACGGCATTGGCCTGGTGAATACCCGGCGGCGGCTCGACCTGCTGTATCCGGGCAAGCACAGACTTGATATCAGTGAGCGTGACGACAAAGAATATTCTGTTCACCTGGAACTCGACCTGTCATGATACTCCATTGCATCGCCGTTGATGACGAGCCGCTGGCACTCAGCCTGGTGTGTAAGTTTATAGAGCAAACGCCGTTCTTACACCTTGCCGGGCAATATGCAAGCGCCGTGGAAGCGCTAAGCGTAATACATGAGCAGAAGATCGACCTGATATACCTTGATATACAGATGCCCGACCTCAACGGGATCGAACTTGCCCGCGTGATTGGGAAAAACCCGGAAGCACCACGAGTGATTTTTACGACGGCATTTGCTGAGTTTGGGCTGGAAGGTTATAAAGTAGATGCCCTGGACTATCTACTGAAACCATTTAATTACGAAGAATTTTTACGAACTGCCGCCAAGGCGCTTTCTTATTACGAAAGGATTAACCGTTCCGACACCTGCATCAGTTGATAGTAAACCACGGATGGAAGATGACCAGTTTTTATTCCTTAAAGTGGAATACCAGTGGTTGAGGATCGCACTGGATGATATATTGTATTTCGAAGGCCTTAAAGATTATGTGAAAGTGCACCTGAAAAACACAGAGAAGGGAGTTCTGACACTTACCAGCCTGAAAGAACTGGAAGAAAAACTTTCCCCCCGGAGATTCATGCGGGTTCATCGTTCCTTCATTGTGGCGCTGGATAAAATCACCGCAATGACCAAAAACACATTACAGATCGGCAAGACAAATATTACCGTGGGTGAACAATATAAAGAAGCCTTTAACCAGTTTGTTGGAAAGTGGACCTGAAATAATATCATCAATACCTAATTGATAAAACTAATGCTATGTTCAAAAATCATTTTAAAACCGCCCTTCGGAACTTATGGAAACATAAAACTTTTTCCTTCATTAATGTCATTGGGCTGACCATTGGCCTGACAAGTTTTATACTCATTGCATTGTTCATTTTTGATGAACTCACTTTTGACGGACAGCATAAGAATGCCGCCAACATCTACCGGATAGTGGAGAGCAGGACATCGGCAGATGGTAAACCATCAAAAAGAGCCGGTACAGGCTACCAGGTTTCAGCAAGGGCAAAAACTGATTTTCCCGAGGTGCAGGACGTGGCGCGGATTTCTGTATACTGGCGAGCTGAAATCACCACTAGTGAAAATAAGTCAGATGTGTTTCACGAGTTTTTCACCGCAGCTAACCAGGGCTTCCTGAATGTTTTCAGTTTTCCATTATTATACGGCGACAGGACCAGCGCATTGATAGAACCCAAATCAATAATCCTGACCGAAGAAACCGCAAAGAAATTTTTTGGCGTATCAAACGCAGTAGGAAAATTGCTGATCTTAGACAACGACTCTGTTCCCTATAAAATTACCGGTGTTTTTAAAAACTTCCCGGCCAATTCAAGCATCTCATTTAATCTCCTGGCATCGGAATCTTCAATTACAAGCAACCCGGGTGCTAAAGACTGGATCGCCAATGACTGGAACTCCGGGGCATTTGCTACGTATTTATTGTTGAATAACAATACCAGTATTCCTGCATTAAATAGTAAATTGGATCATCTTATTTCTGCCAATCTAAAAGCCGAACCCGGGATGAAAAGCCAGGTGCGATTACAGGCATTGAAAGATGTTCATTTTTATTCGAACGACGTCGAAGGTAATTCCGGCAAGAAAGGCAATATTTCTTACATATATGTGTTCCTGATCGTTGCCTGCTTTATCATTTTTATTGCCTGCATCAATTATATGAACCTTTCCACGGCGCGCTTTACCAACAGGGGAAAGGAAATTGCCGTACGCAAAGTGTCAGGCGCATCAAGAGCCATGCTCGTGAATCAATTTCTTACAGAGGTATTGCTGGTAACCGTTCTGTCCGTACTTATTTCGATTGCGGTGGTAAATTTCATGTTGCCCGCCTTTAATTCATTTACAGATAAGCATCTCACCTTTAACCTGCACAGCGATTACCGGATATGGGCAGGTATTTTTATAACGATCGCATTAGTGACACTGTTAGCGGGTCTTTACCCGGCATTATTCCAATCCAGCCTTAACCCATTGTTATTGTTGAAAAGTAAAATTCAACCAGGCAGGGGAAATATTTCTTTGCGGCGTTCCCTGGTTGTTTTCCAGTTTATGATTTCTATCGTGCTTATTGCTGCCACCATCATTATTTATCAGCAGATGCAATACGTCAATAACAAAGACATGGGTTTTGATAAAGAAAAAATGGTGGTTATCGATATCAACAGTGGCTTTATACGCCGCAGTGCCGGAACAATAAAAGATGAATTCTCGAAACTCGCACAGGTTAAATCGGTTTCCTTTACGTCCAGGGTTCCGGGGGAATGGAAAATTATTCCTTCAGTAAAGGTGAATACAGACAACAGTAATCCCAACAACGGAAAGGACATGTATTTCTTTGGCGTCGACGACCAGTTTCTTTCCACGTACAATATTAAATTACTGAAGGGCAGAAACTTTTTTTCATCAGCAAAAGGAGACTCCGCCAAGGTACTTGTTAATGAAACTGCTGCCAAAGAACTTGGCATAGCGAATGACCTGGGACAGCCGGTCACCATTTCATCCGCACAATTTGGGGGAGATAATCGTTCGAGCCTGGAAAAACCCTTTGTAGCCACCGTTGTTGGGATAGTGAAAGATTTCAATTTTCAATCGTTGCACGAGCCACTTGCCCCCATGGTGATTGGTTTCCAAAATAACCCTGTCCAGGAAATGGGTTATATCACTGTAAAACTTTCGGGTGGTGAATTTGATGAAACGATGAAAAAAATACATGCGATCCTGGGTAAAATCGACCAGGCCAATTTATTCGAATATCATTTCCTGGATAAACAATGGGAATTGCTTTACCGTGAAGACAACATCCGGCAGACCATTTTTTTGTTTGTCTCCCTCCTGGCAATTTGCATAGCCTCCCTTGGTTTGCTGGGCCTTACCATCTATGCTGCAGAACAGCGCGTTAAGGAGATTGGGATACGTAAAGTATTAGGTGCAAGCGTGGGTGGCATCCTGGTTATGCTCTCCAAAGACTTTTTGAAACTGGTACTTATTGCTGCGGTGATGGCCATTCCGATTGCATGGTTTTTTATGCACAGGTGGCTTGAAGATTTTGCTTACCGGATAAATATCAACTGGTGGGTATTCCTATTATCTGCCCTGGTGGCCATCCTCATAGCGCTGGCAACTACCTTTATTCAGGTAATAAGAGCCGCCATTGCCAATCCGGTAAAAAGTTTACGGACGGAGTAGTTGTAATAACGATGCATTCATATATTCACAAGATTTCCTTGTTATCACCAGCATTAACAAGAAACCAATCGGGCAATGGAATTGAATCATTTATCGTATGGATATATTTTTTTCCAGTCTGTCTTCATGTCTACGATTAACCAATGATACCTGGCTGTGTCATCCAGTCCTTTGTCTAATTTGGCCAACGCAGATTGCCTGTCATAATAATATTCACGCAGTGAGTCAGTATGATGTACATACATGCCAAAACGTGGGCCACTGCCTGTGACGGTATATTGTATCATGCCATAGTCGCCATCAGAGTTTCCTGCTGTAAATACGGGACGCTTACCGATGTGTTCGTGTATGCCCACAGGTTTGCCGAGTTTGTCATCAATGAAACCCAGTTCTGGCAACTTGTCAAGCACAGGCTGTGTACCAGATGTGTCATAAATAACCTTTGTAGAACTTCCTACTACCTGGTAAGGTGGAACGCCATACACCTGTTCAGCCCAGACC
>CAVPPM010000020.1:0-35156 GCA_963707255.1 uncultured Sphingobacteriales bacterium
ATTCCACCATCACTTTGATAACGAAGGTAAATTCCTGCCAGCGCGATCTGGGACCATCTAAAAATTTTATTTCCTGCTGTGAATTAGACTCAACTGTTTTCTGCATGCGAGGGTAGTTCTGTTCAAACCTACCTGTTTTTTTTCGTCAATGTTGAAATTATTTGTGCGCCACAAATACCGGGATCCGATGGTCCTTGATCACATCAGTGATAAAGCTTTTTTTAAGGAGGGTCGACAATTCTCCCCTGCCAAAAGCGCCAGACACCAATATTGCATTGGTCTTTCCGGATATCCACTTATTCATGTCTTCCTTATTGTCGGTCGATATTTTTTCGATGGTGATAGGTTCATAATGCCTGGCAACCAGTTCTTCTATCAGGTCTTCGTAAGGCAAATTGCCTTTGTCCTCACCGGTGTTGAACAGCAGCGTACCCAGGTTGCAACATTCCGGGAACAGGTAGGCAAATTGTTTGATGGCATAAACAGAAGAGGACTTGCCATCATAACTGATCAGGATGTTTTCAGGGGCATCAAAATTTTCCGGAACCAGCATCACCGGGCATTCTGATTCATGCAGGGTTTTTTTCAGGTAGTCGTTGGGCTGATCCTTATCGATATTTTCATAAAACAATTCACTGCTGACAATCAGTCAGTCGGCGAACCGTGTTTCGGTGATCAGTTCACCAAGGCAAATAGATCGGTATCCTTATGGATCGTGTATTCAATCGCTGATGTTTCCTTGAAACGTATGATATTGGCATGGTGTACGAGAGTCGTCGTCAGTATTTATTGGCAGGGTCAATACCGGTGCACCCATGCCCATTCCGCTATAGCCAATGATTTCGCGGTAGTCGACGGGGCTTAGAAAATATACCGGTAACAAGAACCTGGTTGTAATCATTGAGCCATCTTGCCATAGACAATGCGCCTTCTGCAAAATGTTGTCCGTCGAAGGCAATAATGATTTTTAACATACAGATGTGTTTTAATGAACAGGTTGAAGGCTGTAAAGTTTTTCTTTCAGTTGCTGAATAATATTCTTTTCCTTTTTATTGGTATGATGGTAAGATTCGCCAGCCTGTCGGCCAGTATGATACAAATGTCTTTCAGGTCCTTATCCAGTTTATTCCTGTTCTCATCAATAAATTCCGCAAAAGAATTAAAAGCATCTTCAGCTGTCATTCCCTGCTCTTCTGCCACTTCAAATTCAAATTCCGTGTACCATGCATCATTGGTGCCGAACTCATCGGTATGCGTTTCACGCTGGGCGAGCCTGGTCTGAATCAGCGAGTGCAGTGACTCCCTTTCCTTATCAGTGATCAATCCATCTGATTCTGCAACTGCATATAATAATTTCCCTGTTTCTGAATAAAACTCCCTGAGATCCATAATTACTGTATTACCAGTAAAGCAATGACATACTGTTCAGATAAAGAATGAGTAAAATCATATTAAGATCTTACCTGATCCTTGGCCATATCATGGGTACGGATTTGCGATAGTTTATATATTGTTCGCCAAAGATGGCTACAAGTTTTTTTTCTTCCAGCCTGATACCTATCAGCGTATATATGGTGACCACTGTATTGGTGACCAGCAATGACCATAAAGGTAATAACAGGAACAGACCCCATAAAAATAAAAAAGTACTGAAATATAAGCGGATGCCTGACAAACCGGTGAAGCCCA
This sequence comes from uncultured Sphingobacteriales bacterium, assembly GCA_963707255.1. Lineage (GTDB taxonomy): Bacteria > Bacteroidota > Bacteroidia > Chitinophagales > Chitinophagaceae > Pollutibacter. The sequence goes on from CAVPPM010000020.1 coordinate 1,690, forward strand.
TCGGTCACCAATACCGGTTTTCCGCCTTCATAAAAGAGGTCCTTAAAACCCTGGCTGGTGACGAAGTATTTTTTCAGTATCAGCACAATGCCGATGATGCCGGGAATGAACATCATCATTCCGGCGATGAACTGCGGGAAAACAGGCGTCCAGACATTCCTTGTTTCCATGGAAAACAGCCATAAAATCAATAGAGCAAACAATGATAAAGCCAGTATATTATAGAAACTGCGGTAGTACCTGGAGAGCGGACCGGTTCGCCGCATAATATATTGTTTAACCTTTCGATCAGCGAGTACGCTATGGAGGATACCGTAGAAAATCCAGGCAACGGCCAGCAATAAATGTGAAGTGAACATTGTGAGAAATTAACCGTTTATATTGGGGGAAGCCCTGGCTGCCCTCCCTGTACATTTTGCAGGTACTTGTTAAAAAGCAATTACCTTTGAATTTCCTGAATATTTTGATATGACATGGTTATTTTTTATCCTGGTCCTGGCGGGTACCTTCCTTGTGATGGAGGGTGTGACCTGGTGCGCCCATAAATGGGTGATGCACGGTTTCCTCTGGTACCTGCACAAGGATCATCACCAGGTAGAGCCTGGTTTTTTCGAGAAGAACGATGCTTTCTTCGTGATATTTGCGATCCCCAGCATGTTGTGTATTGCTTTTGGCACGATGGATAAGGTATGGTGGCTGCAGGCGATCGGTTTTGGTATTATGGCCTACGGATTTGCCTATTTTTTGGTTCATGATGTGATCATCCACCAACGGTTCAAGTGGTTTTCAAGGAGCCGGAATACTTATGTAAGGGCGATCCGCTGGGCACATAAAATGCACCATAAACACCTGAATAAAGAGCATGGGGAGAGTTTCGGTATGCTGTATGTTCACCAGAAATACTGGGAAAAAGTGCGGCGCGATAAACAGCTGATGGCAGCAAAGAAAGTGGATTATGCTCCGGAAACAAATTCCTGAATGCTTTGCATTCACGAATTTGTTTAATGTGACAATTGCGATAGTGTGATAAGTGTGGAAGTGAAAATCAGGAAATGAACATTAATAATCCGCCAATCCGTTAATCCGTCAATCCGCCAATTTCTCAACGACTTGAACAAACAGTACGATTATATCATCGCCGGCATGGGCTGTGCAGGCCTGAGCCTGGCAGTTCAGTTAAAAAAGAGCGGTCTTTCAAAGGGCAAAAGAATCCTGCTGGCCGACAGGGAGCACAAACAACAAAATGACCGCACCTGGTGCTTCTGGGAAACAGCACCCGGGCCCTTTGAACACCTGGTCTTCAGGCGCTGGCAACATGCCTGGTTTCATAGCAGCACCCATTCATCACTTCTCCACCTTGCCCCGTACTTCTACAAAATGATCAGGGGTATTGATTTCTTTCAATACTGTCTTTCAGAAATAGCCAACAGTCCTGAGTTCGAAATACTTCATGGTGAAGTTCAATCCATTGATACCGATGAAGACGGTGCTACCCTTGTCATTGGAGACAAAAAAGTCCGCGGCCGTTACCTGTTTAACAGCATCCTTTTCAATAAACCCGGTATTCGTGATAATGAATTTTACCTGCTTCAGCATTTTAAAGGCTGGGTGATAAGAACGCCTGAACCTTCCTTTAAAGAAAACGAAGCTACGCTGATGGATTTCCGGCCCGACCAGCATAACGGAACAACCTTTGTCTATGTGATGCCTTTTTCTCCCACAGAAGCATTAGTGGAATACACCTTATTTACTGCATCACTGTTGAATGACAATGAATATGATTCGGCATTAAAAAAATATATCAATGATGTGATGGGTATTCCCCAATATGAGATCATTGACAGGGAATTTGGTATAATACCCATGACCAATTACCGGTTTCAGCGACGGCAGGGTAATATCCTGAATATCGGTACCGCAGGAGGCAGAACTAAAGCTTCCTCGGGATACACCTTTCGTTTTATTCAAAAGGACACTGCGGATATTATCGAGTCGTTAAAAGTCAACGGTGATCCCTTCTCGCCTGTCAATCAACCGTCAAGATTCAACTGGTACGACAGCGTATTGCTGAATATTCTTTCTCATAACGCTCTTGGCGGGGATGAGATTTTTACCCACCTGTTCCGTAAAAACGATCCGGATAAAATCCTTAAATTCCTTGATAATGAAACATCCGTCTCTGAAGAACTTCGGATTTTATCCACTCTTCCGCAATGGCCTTTTATGAAAGCCGGTTTATCAGAAGGTTTAAAAAATTTACGAAGATAGATGGTGATATTGAGGAAGGAATTTGCCGGAGCAAGTTTTCCAACATTGACAGAACAATTAATAAATCATAAACAGCATACCATGAAAAAAGTCAATGCCATCGGACTTGATAGCGCTAAGTCGGCCAAATTGGCTGAAAAGTTAAACGAACTCCTGGCGAATTATTCCTTCTTTTACCAAAATGCGAGAGGTTATCATTGGAATATCAAGGGACAAAAGTTTTTTGAACTTCACCTGAAATTCGAAGAGTTGTACAATGATCTTTTTTTAAAGATCGATGAAATTGCAGAACGTATCCTGACCCTGGGTCATGCTCCCAACCATAAATTTTCAGACTATAAGAAAACATCCAGGATCACTGAAAGTACCCAGGTTGCCGATGGCATCAAAGCGGTTGAAGACATCCTCCAGTCATTTAAAGTTATTATTGCCATTCAACGCGAACTCCTGCAACTGTCTGCAGATACAGATGACGAAGGAACCAATGCACTGATGAGCGACTATATCAGGGCACAGGAAAAGCTGGTCTGGATGTATTCTTCCTTCCTGGGCAAATAATAGTCCTGTCTGCCCCGATGTATTCTTCCTTCCTGGGCAAATAATAGCCCTGTCTGGCCCGATGTATTCTTCCTTTCCGGGGAAATAACAGCCCTGTCTGTTCCTTAAGGTGGCTGGTCACTTACCGGACACACAAATTCTTTGTCCGGTCATCGAAAATATGGGCCGTACCAATGTCTATATTCAGGTAATGGTTATATTTAAAAACTTCATTTCCCAACCTAAACTTTAGCTCATGAGATTACTCCTTGCGGCCATATTGTCAATTATCTGCTGTACAACTTTCGCACAGGTCGATGCCCGGCTTTTTCGCTATCCTGATGTCTCTGCCACCCAGATCAGTTTTGTTTATGGCGGCGATATCTGGCTGGTCCCGAAAACGGGCGGTACGGCAATAAAGCTGACTTCTTCCACCGGAGAAGAATCATTTCCAAGGTTCTCGCCCGACGGTAAAACGCTCGCCTATACCGCCACCTATCGTGGTAACGCCGACGTATACACGATTCCGGTAACGGGGGGAATGCCGGCCAGGCTTACATGGCATGCGATGGCCGACAGGGTGGTGGACTGGCATCCCGATGGGAAGCAGATCCTGATTGCTTCACTGCGGGAAAATGGTGTGGGTAATGTGAACCAGTTATACCTGCTGCCAAAAGCAGGCGGATTGCCGGAAAAACTTCCTTTACCCTATGGAGAGTTGGGAAGCTTCTCGCAGGATGGAGAGAATATCGCCTATGTAAGTAAAATCACTGAAAATTATCCCTTCAAAAGATACAGGGGCGGACTTGCCTCTGATGTGGTGATCTTTAACCTGAAAAAAATGACGGCAGAAAATATCACGGCCAATACTGCTGCTGATGGCAAGCCTGCCTGGGTAAAGAATAAGGTCTATTATGTCAGTGACATCGATAAAAATAAGCGCCGCAATATATGGGTGTATGATATTGCTGCTAAAACACGTACGCAGTTAACGCAATTCGATAAGGTCGATATTAATCATATGAGTGCAGGTCCGGATGAATTGGTTTTTGAAGCAGGCGGAAAACTATACCTGCTCAATCTATCCACCAATAAATACCAGGAAGTCAATATCAATGTGATCACTGATTTCGCAACATTACTGCCCAGGCCGGAGAATGTGGCCAATAGAATGGCTGGCGGTGATATCTCTCCTGATGCAAAAAGGGTAGTGGTGGAAGCAAGGGGCGAACTCTTCAGCATTCCTGCCGAACATGGCCCGGTCATCAACCTTACCAATAGCAGCGGTGCTTTCGACCAGCATCCTTCCTGGTCACCCAACGGAAAATGGATCGCATGGTGGAGCGATAAAAGTGGTGAATATGAAATATGGCTGTATGACCAGAAAGATGGCAGTTCGAAAAAACTGACCAATTTCAATAAGGGTATGGGATGGCAGTTGTTCTGGTCGCCCGACAGTAAAAAAATTGCCTTCATTAATTACCAGCAGGAAATTCAGGTACTCACGGTGGCTACGGGTGATATTATAACCATTGACAAAACCGATTTACTGCCATACGCGGCTTTACAGGGTTTCAGGTTAAGCTGGAGCAGTGACAATAACTGGATTGCTTACAGTAAGGCCGTAGAAAATCTCAATTCGGCCATCTATACTTATCATCTTCCCGGTAAAAAACTTCACAAACTTACTTCCGGTTTTTATAATGACGGTGAACCTGTTTTTGATGCCGGCGGAAAATATCTTTTCTTCGAAACGGATCGTAGCCTGCAACCGCTATACAGCAGTCTCGACAATACATGGATCTATCCTAATACTACGCAGATCGCTTATGCAAGCCTGGACCCGACTGCAAAAAGCCTGCTGGTGGCCCGCAATGATGAGGTTAAAATAGCAACGGATTCTTCAGAAACAAAGAAGCCTGCAACACCTGAAAAACCTGCAACAACAGATAAGCCTGCTACACCGGCCCCGGCTCCCGCTCCCAAAGTAATTTCCTTCAAGCCGGAATCTTTTGAGACGAGGGTGCAGGTATTGCCTTTGCCATCCGGCAATTATGGTGATATGGCATCCATAGAAGGCAAACTCATCTATCATCGTTTTCCCAATGCGGGAACCAGTGGAGAGACGCCGGCATTATTCATATATGATCTTGAGAAGAGGGAAGAAAAGAGAATTATGTCGAATGTAAATCTATATAAGGTTTCTGCCGATGGAAAGTCTGTCGTGATCAGGCAGGGCAGCACACTGGCCATCATTAAACCTGCCCCTGATCAGAAAATAGAAAAGCCATTGAATACAGCAGCCATGGAGATGACGCTGAATCCAAAGGATGAGTGGAACCAGATCTTCCAGGATACGTGGCGCAGGTACCGTGATTTCTTCTATGATCCATCCATGCAGCAGGTGGACTGGAATGATATCCGTAAGCAATATGGGGCGTTGATGGAAAATGCCATCACGCGCTGGGACGTCATTAATATACAGCAGGAAATGATTGCAGAACTTGCCGCAGGCCATACCTATGCAAGGGCCGGTGGTGACATGGAAATGGCCAGCAACAGGGGACATGGTTTCCTGGGGATCGACTGGGAACTGTCCAATGGTGCCTATCGCATCAAAAGAATTGTAAAGCCCGCGGCATGGGACAGCGAAGTGAGGTCGCCTTTTGATATGACGGGCATCAATGTAAAGGAAGGTGATTATATACTGTCGGTGAATGGCCGTCCCGTAGATGCAGCCATCGATCCCTATGCAGCCTTTGAAGGAACCGCAGGCAATTCTGTACTGCTTAAAGTGAACAGCCAGCCCAACATGCAGGGCGCAAGGGACGTGGTTATCCAGACCTTAACAACAGGACAGGAGAGGAGACTTAGGCATCTTGAATGGATCGAGAATAATAGAAAGAAGGTAGAGCAAATGAGCAACGGTGAAATTGGTTACATGTATATGCCCAATACCGGCGGAGATGGTCAGACTGAACTCATGAGGCAGTTCTATGCACAGGTGGATAAGAAAGGTTTTATTATTGACGAACGATTCAATGCAGGCGGACAACTCGGTGATCGATTCATTGAAATGCTCAACAGGCCTAATCTCTATAATATTGCCTGGCGCAATGCGGGTGTCAGCAGGATTCCGGGTAAGGGAAATAATGGTCCGAAAGTAATGCTCATCAACGGCTGGGCAGGTTCCGGCGGTGATGCTTTTCCCTGGGCCTTCAAGACCATGAATATGGGTCCGATAGTGGGCGAAAGGACGCTGGGTATACTGGTTGGTCCGGCTACCGGTCATATGATGATCGATGGCGGCGGTATAACGGTGCCGGATGCACGATTATACGGACCAGACGGGAAATGGTTCTGGGAAGGTGTTGGTGTGTCACCAACTGTTGAAGTATGGGACGATCCTGCACAATTGGCGAAAGGTATCGATCCGCAACTTATGAGGGCAATTGAGGAAGTCAAGAAGCAGATGCAGACTGCACCCTATAAACTGGCGCCCAAGCCTCCATTTGAAGACCGAAGCGCCAGGGGCTTAAAAGATTAGTAAGGGTATCGTTCAACTGCTGAAATTTGTATTTTTATATGGCAAATAATCCTTTGTTGTCATTAAAAATACTTGATGATGGCAGACTTTAACTGGACAACATTTACCGTGAGAATTCCGGTGAATGCACCTACTGAAAAAATTTACCGGTGCTGGTCCACCAGGGAGGGAATGGAATACTGGTTCCTTAGAATGAGTGAATTCAAGACACCGGCGGGAGTGTTAAGGAATAACGATGAAGCAGTGCAAAAAGGGGATACCTATACCTGGCGATGGCATGGCTGGAATGATGATACCGTTGAGTATGGAACGATCCTCGACTGTAATGCAAAAGACAGCATTGCATTTAGTTTTGGCAAAGCCGGCAATTGTACCGTGACCATAAAACAGGAGCATGGGCAAAACATGGTAGAGCTGATACAGGATAATATTCCGGATGATGAACAGGGCAGGAGTTACTGGCACCTGGGATGTAAAACGGGATGGACTTTTTACCTGGCTAATCTCAAGTCATTGCTCGAAGGTGGTATTGATCTCCGGAACATGGATGAGGAATTGACTAATGTGGTGAACTCATAATATTCGTCACAACGTGTATTGCAAGATATTTGTGATCATTGGGAAAGCCTGGTGGTACTATTCCAGTGTTATATTCAATAGTTCATTCTGAAATTCCTGGAAGACTTTTTTCAGGTCGCTGTCACCATCGGTTCCATAATTAATAAGGAATGCATGCGCTACTTTTTTATTCTTGAAATAAAAAAGATTAGCAGTATATCCAAGGTCTAGTCCTGAATGCCCATATCCCGCATCGATACCACGGTTAATGAATTTCTTCATTATTCCATAGCCATATTGGTTGGGTGGATCAGGCTTTCCATAGGTTTCCATGATGGAAAGTGATTTTGGCTGCAATAGTGTTTGTTTGATCAACAGCCTGTCGATAAAATCATACATATCGAATATGTCTGAGTATATACCACCATAGCCATTTCCGCTTCCGGTAACCAGGTTGGACACATTGACAATGGTATTGTTGTTATACAGATCAAAATAGCCCTGTGCTGTATTGGGCGGAAGTTTGTCGTAAGGCTGGTAATAGGAATGGGCAAGATTAAGGGGCACCAGCAGGTATTCTTTCAGCAGGTCCTCATGTTTTTTGTTGGTGGCCGCCTCCATCACCATGGAAACGAGAATGGTATTGGTGTTTGAATAAATGGCGGTATCCCCGGGGACAAAAACGGGTTCTTTGTTGTAAAGAAATTCCAGCAGTTCTTCCTGTTCCCATGATTTAACCGGGTTGTTCAGCACTGCGAGGTAGAAAGCATCCTGTTCAATGATATCGGGTACGCCGGTTTCATGGTTCATACATTGTCCCAATGTTATCAGCTTTGCATTGGGCAGGCTCTTGATTACTTTATCCGGCAACCATTTGGAAACTGGTTCATAGAGTGCGTTATACCCAAGTCCTGTATGCACGGAATCTTCAAAAAGTTTAAACATCAGGGTACCCATAAATAATTTTGTTACACTGGCAATCTTGGATATCTGTCCAGCCCTGAATGGAACTTTCTGTTGAATATCAGCATATCCAACTGCTCCTACCCATGTACCATATTTGTCATTGATCAGCAGGGATATTCCAGGAAGCCCTTTTTTATTATACTCGTCTAACAGTGACCGGTACTCTGAATTTTTTGGATGATTGTTGCTGGAATCTGTCCATGGAATGGGTCTTGAGGTGTCAGTAGTATGTTCGATCTGTGCTTTCTGGCATGCAGTGAATAGTAATATAATGATGAGAAAATAAAAGTTCGTTTTTTTCATGGCATCCTTATTTTTTACCCTTCAGGTAATAAGCATAACCAAGGGCAACCTGGTTATATGGCAAAATAGGAACATAGTTATTTACAAATGGTGCCTGCAGTCTTTGCTGGTATTGAATGAATATCATTGATGGTCTTTCTTTACCAAGCTTGAAATCATAATTTAGTCCTATCGTAAAAGGGATCATTACCTGTGGCCTGCCTATGCCTTTAGCGTTCTCATATTCACCTGAACCATTAAGCTTGTAAACTTCAGTGGCGGGGATAGAATGAAAATATCCTGCTCCCAGGCTTGCGTCTGCGCTTACATGCCTGGCAAACCTATACCGGTAGCCGAAATCTGCATATAGCGGAATTCCATGTTGTACAAACTGGTGGTAGAAGTATCCCAGTTTAATATCCCAGTACCAGTCATGTTTTTTCTTGCTGTTTATATGTGACCAGCCGGCTTCAAAGCCAGGGTGGATGGGCTCAGAAAAAAATCCCGCAAATGTTCCAAAGGGATAACTGCTGGCATTATCTGTAAAGGCCAGCGAAACAGATTGCTTTTTCTGGGCAAATCCTGCTAATGAAAAAAGGATAAGCAGCAGGATGAATCTGTATCTCATAGATTCTTTTTAAGAGGGAGACAGGGAAAAGGGTTTATCTTCTAAATTAAGCAAAGTGAAGATCAGCTGAAACTGATTTATATCATCAATTGAAGAATTATAGTGATTTTGAAGCAAAGGCCCGGGAAAAATACTAAAAACCTAATGCCGGTCATTGATTGCTGGTAACAACATGCTGAAATTAGGGGTCATTAACTTTTTATCATGAAAAGTTTACTCTTCAGCACGGGGATGGCACTGGCTGTAATCCTGTTATTAATTCCTTTTATTTATGCTGATTGCGGAGACGACAGGGAGTATAATGTCGGTTACCATTATGTTCCCATACCCGCTTTCAAAGACTCAGATTATATTTCCATGCTGGACAATAAAAATCCGGAGATCCAGTATAATGCCATTTGTTATTTACATGAAAATATATCCCGGGAATCCCCTCTTGACGTAGATTCATTACGGGGAACCAAGCCATATGATTCGGCGCTCACTATTTATAACAAGATTTTTCCTTTGATGAATGCTGAAAATACCTGGCTGAGCAGTGCGGCGATCCGGTACTGTGCGATGGTGGACCATAACAGGAAAAAATTTCTATTTGATGTCTTGTCCAATAATTCCCGGTCACTAAATATTCAACTGGAGATAGTAAACAGTTGTATCGGTGACTCCGTCTATTATGAAGACCTGCAATTGAGCAAATACAATTTCCTGATGCAGCAGCCTTCATGGCTTTTGCAGAATAGTGCATACAGATTATTATATGAAATGGAGCACCTGCCTTCAGGATCATTGATCAGCGACTATTCAAAAACCAATGAACGGGAAAAGAAATTATTGATTCTTGATTTGCTCACCCATCATATCACTGACACAGTATTTACATTTCTTTCCGATGAATACGCTTCTACCAGGGACAGGGATATAAGAGAACTCATATTCGTTTCTTTCCGGGGAATGAAAAACGAGGACAGTGCTTACCAGTGGTATTCAAATCATATGGATGAGGTAATGAGGTATATGGAGCTTTTTGTTTATAGCATATTTTCAAGTAACAAAAACCTTTCAGAGCGTTTGGTCATCAAATCCCTGGAAAAGGGCTGGTCTCCCGGATCGATTACGGAGGATAACAAACCTGTATTGTACAGTATTCTCCTGGAAAACAAGACCAGGGAAATTACTGTTGATTCGGTAAAAAATGTCATTTTGCCGAGGGTAAAAAGAATTGAGGATGCACTTCTCCGGAATGAACATCTGGCTAAGGAATGGCTTGCCTTCCAGGACGCAGAAAAAGAATATTCATTACCAAAGGAATTGATCAGCAAACACCAGTCATTGGCTGAGGAATATATACAACAGACAAAAGCATTATTTATAAAGTACGGCATCGATACCTCCAACCTGGCCAGTTTTTTGGAAGAGTCCCGTACGCGGTCCAGGATTTTATACCAGGAGAAATATAAAAAGTAATGCCGTTAGTTTCGGACACACCTGACCGACATACCATCATTTTTAGTCCAGGTAAATCGTTCAACGGCAGCATCTGAAGCATTTAACTTACGGACAAATGCAGTAGAGAAGGGAGTGTCAGAAGATGACCACCAATAGCCTGATGTTCCTATTTCTGCGAAAAAATCAAAAGGCCCGCCATAACCACCCGGCAGGGCTGAAAATCCGCTGCTATTGGTGGCCCCGGTATTCGGACTTGTCCATGAAGAGGTTGATTTCATGACACCCCCGGCTACCTTCACGCCGCCAAGAAAGGTGGTCAGTGCTGTCCAGTCTTCATCAGTGGGCAGGTGCCATCCGGCCGGTGCAGCGGTCATGGCGGCACTCCAGCTATATAAACGGCCGTAGGTATTGCCGTTGGCGGCGTTATTCCCGTAGGTCCATGAATTAGGGGCATTAAAATTCAGGTTTTTAGTCATCCAGACCTGTATGCCAATTTTCCGGTAAGTATACACCTGTCCGTCCCTGGCATCGGTAAAACTGCTGTCCTGTATGGGGGTAGACCCGCCGCTATTATCATCTTTATTACAGGAAAGAACAAAGAGCAATACCAGGAATATTACAGGGATTTTCGTCATGGCTTCACAATATTTGCAATTGATCCGTTTCCGGAACTTTAAAATTCAATGAAATATAACGGATTTCTTTCGTAATTCTTGATTATCCGGGTCATCTGTGGCAGCAGTTTTTGCCATATTAAAAGGTTGGCGAAAAAAAACTAAGCCAGGTGTAGTTTTTTTGGTGAGGAGTATACTAATGATAGAGAACAGCATTTTAACACACCACAATGTTAGCGCAGCAGGAAAAAGAATTTGTCAGCAGGATCAATGAAAATCTGGGTATTGCCCATAAAATTTCCAATATCTACGTGGAAAATACTGCGGACCGTGAAGACCTTTTCCAGGAAATGATGTTCCAGTTGTGGAGGGGGTATGGAAGTTTTGACGGAAGGTCAAAGTTCTCTACCTGGATGTACAGGGTATGCCTCAATACGGCGCTTACCTTTAAACGGAAGAATAAAAACCGGAGGACTGTGGAACTTACACCGGATCACACCGGGACGGTGGCTCCACCTGGATCACGACAGGGAGGAAGCAATTGCTTTTTTAAACAAAGCCATAAGTACATTATCTCCCCTTAACAAGGCAATCATTCTTTTACACCTGGAAGATCTCAGTTATGAAGAAATAGCCAGTATCACCGGCCTGTCGAAGGCTAATGTGGGTGTGAAGCTGGTGCGGATCAGGAGAGAACTCGAAGAAAAAATCAGTAAAAATATTAAACTGTCAGACAATGTCAACATTTGATGCATTGAAGAAACAATGGAATGAGGCGCCGGCTGTTGCAGATAACAAACCGTTAGATAATAGCGAGCTATTTTCCATGATCAGAAAGAGGTCAAAGAAGCAGATAAACGCCCCGGTTCGTTATTTCTGGGGAGCCATGGTGCTGCAGATCATATTGTATGCCATCCTCGTTCATATCATTGTACGATACAATGATGATAGCCGGGTTGTTGTTATAGGACTGATTGCCTGTATCCTGCATCTGCCATTTACTTACCTGATGGTCAGGAAATTCAGCAGGCTGGCAATTATTAAGCCGGTGGATCTTCAAAATGCAGGCGCTTCCCTGAAGGATTATGTTTCCCGGCAGAAAGAAATTATCTCAGAGTTCTATTCCTTCAAGAAAAAATATGAATTGTTCCTGATACCAGTCAGCACTATCATCGGCATATACCTGTTTTTTACCATATTTTTTCCCGGTGGGATCATGGCTTATTGGGAGGTGGCCGTTTTCCTCTTCTTTATAACGTTAATTACATCGGTACTGGCAATTCTTAACGAGAACAGGAAGCAGTTTGACAAACCGCTGAAAGAACTTCAGCAGATCCTGGACGATTTTGAGCAGGATTGATAACGGTTCAGATGGCGGTTAAAAATAAGTACTCAGCCCAAAAAGAAATCCGGCTGTTTTTGAAGGAGGATTTCCAAGTAAATCCCTTTGCTGCTGGTATCTGTAGTTTAATCTCAATACAGTCTGGCTGCCGGGCCTGAAACTGATTGCAGGAACGATGCTCCATAAATCTTCTGCAATATTTTTACCCGTCGAGGAAAACGTTCCCTTATTCCAGTCCACGTATTCAAAGCGGCAGGCAAGATTCAACGTGGCTTTTTCCCAACCAAATATTTTCTTACTGATTACTGGTTGCACAATATCAAGAAACCCTCCCTGTTGTTTATTACCATATTGCTGGGTAAAGGTGGGGGGAACATTTACTTTTATCCATGCCCATTCACCTGTAATAAATGTTTTCAGGGAGCTTATCGTGCTATTGAAATCTATCGCAATGACATCGACCCGTCTTTTTTCATCCAGTTGCAAGCCATCTTCCTGGAATTTATTATAGACACCTCCCATGTAGGAAAAACCCAGTTCACCGATCTTGTTATTTCTGACGGCGAGTTTGCCGGTAAACAAGGGAAGACCGCTATTGATTTCTTCAAACCTGTCGGGATTGCTTTTTGAAGCGGGAAGAAATGTTTTGTTTTCGGCATTGTCGATGATAGAATTATCGAAATTGCCTGATAAGTATGCCTCATAACCAAACATCCAGTTTTCCGTATAATGCTTTCCGTATAGCCCGAATCCTGCATTACTCCAGGTTGCCGGCAACAATTGTGTAGCCGATATTGGACGGTCCACAAATTCCCATTTTGGGCCATCGTGGTTTTGATTGAATGCGCCGATAGGGTTTAGTATCATGCCTCCTCTGAGATTGAGCAAAGAATGCAGTTGAATATCCAATGCAGCAAACTCTATCGAAATTTCTTTTGTACCATCTTCGAATTCTATCTCACTTAAGAATTTCAACCGGTTTCCGATGGATGAAGCAACAAATAAAGTCATTCTCCTGAACTGGAACTGGTGGCCTTCGGAGACTACCATCAGTAGTCATTTTTTGCCAGTTGGCTTCCATGTATCCACCCAGTGATACAGGTAGTTTACCAACCGCCACAAACGGACGGTTATACACAGCGTCCATATTCATGGTTTGTTTAATGGAGTCCTTTGGAACACGCTTTAAAAGTGTCGGGTCAATTTGTGCATATATTCCGCTGCAGAAAAAAAGGCATACCAGGAACGTGGAATAATATTTTTTCATACCGCTTTGAGTGAGATTTTGAGTTGATTATTTTCAATCCTCACGGGAAATGTTCTCAGTTTCATTTCTGCCGGACCATTTTGCACTGTTCCCCTGTTGGTAAACTCACTTCCATGAGCAGGGCACTGTAGTTGATTTCCGAAGACCTGTAATTCTGTTCCCTGGTGTGTGCAGCGCATCCATAATGCGGTGTAGTCATTTTCGGAAAAGCGATAAACACAAACAGGATATTTTAATATCTCGTTCTGAACGATGACATATCTCCTGAAATCCCTGGCCTTGCCTTTTTTAATTTCAAAATCACTGACCGGGACAACCAAATCATCTCCAACGATCTTCCCGTTTAGTAACTCCGATGAACCGCTTAAAAACCCGGAACTACTGCATCCCTGCAAACCGCTCACTATTGCGATGCTGCCCAGGCATGCAAAGCCACATGTTTTTATAAAATCTTTCCTGTCCATCAGCTACAAGGATTTTAGGAATTTGATGATGAGGCTTTTTTCTGTTGCCGGCAGGAGGTTAAACTTATTTCTGCTGGCCAATGCTTCACCACCGTGTAAGAGTATGGCTTCTTCAATGCTTTGTGCCCTTCCGTCATGCAAAAGAAAATACTGACCTCCCTGTGAATTTGGAGACAGCCCAAGGCCCCAAAGCGGCGGAGTTCTCCACTCCTGTGGCAGGGCGCTTCCTTCGGTATATCCATCATTCAGTTCCGGCCCCATATCATGGAGCAACAAGTCAGTGTACGGGTGAAATGTTTTATTGGATAATGCAGCAATGGGGGATGGACCGGTTTTTAATGATTCCCTGTGACAGTTTTCGCATCCTGTTTGTATGAACAGGTTCTTACCCTGTATTACTTCAGGATCGTTTTGATTTCGCTGTATGGGTGCCTTTAATGTCTGGAGGTAAAATACCACATTATTGATGGTAAGATCGGTTACTTCGGGATCTATGTCCAGCCCTGTATAAACGTCTGTTGGTAAAAAACTGGATGTTATTCCAATGTCCTGGTTATAGGCATTGACGGTCTGGTGTAATAAATTATATGCTGCCGCTTTTTTTCCAAACCGGTGAATGTATTTTCCATTTTGACTGATTGCATTTGGAAAAGGTGAAATAAATGAAGGAAGGAAATTCCAGTTGGGCACGCCGGAAATTCCGTCTCCATTTGCGTCAAGAGGGTCTGCCATACTGAGAATATCAGCGTCAGCCACCAGCTCGATAAACCCCAGGCCGGTATTGGCAGGTGGTGTAAATTTTGAGAAAGTGGCGCCTGCGGGTATTTGTTCGGGTGTATAACCGGGTAGTGCCCGGTTTTGTAATTGGGGTCCGCCGAGGTGCAGGAATTTGTTACCTGTACTATCTATCTGGCCGAACCTTGTCAGGGTAGTGAAGGGTGTTCCTTTTCCGTCGCCGGCATGACAACTTCCGCAACTCGTGGCTACAAATACGGAACCCAGCCCGGTCTGCGTGGTAAATATTTCATCATTAAAAGCAACGTCTCCTGCAAGAAATCGCCTGTTCTCCTCATAATTAAGTCCATCTACCGGGCCATCGAGTATGTCACTGGATGCCGGGGCGTCGGGCATTAGCTTTTCGCAGGCCAACACTCCTGAAACGAAAAACAATATAATTCCGATGATTTTATACTTATTCATAATACCATTCCCTATGTTGGCAAAATTATATAATTAGATTAATATAACATAATATTTAGGCTAGTCTAATTTAAATTTTCAGGCAACTTTACCTAACTTGCCCATTAAACAGGATCAACATTGCATTCATTTACGGAAGAGAATTACCTGAAAGCCATATACAAGTTGCAGGAATTTAACGGGGAAGTGGTGGCTACTTCGGCACTGGCGCAGGTAATGGGTGTGCATCCTCCCTCTGTCACCGACATGTTGAAAAGGATGGCCCGCAAGAAACTGGTGGTTTACCAGAAGTCAAAAGGATTCAAGCTTACTGAAAAGGGCCGTGCGGTCGCCATCGGAATTATCCGTAACCACAGGCTTTGGGAGGTATTCCTGGTAGATAAAATTGGATTTCGGTGGGATGAGGTACATGACCTGGCAGAACAATTGGAACATATACACAGCGAAGCGTTAGTCAACAAACTGGAAGCCTACCTCGGCTATCCGAAAACAGATCCCCATGGTGATCCGATACCCGATGCCAATGGCGTGCTGCCAAAATCAAAATCTGTATTGCTGTCGACCTTGAAAGCCGGGCACCAGGGTGTATTTTCCGGGGTTACTGATCATTCAGCCGCTTTCCTCAACTACCTTGATAAAACAGGCCTTGCTTTAGGCGATCATATTAAAGTGAAATCCATCGAAGAATTTGATCAGTCCTTTGCGTTGCAACTGAAGGGAAGAAAAGAAATAGTGGTTAGTTACAAGGTGGCCAGCAGCTTATTGATTTCTGAATAAACCGGTAAACTTTTTACCCATTACATAAAACTTTCGGATCAACTGGTCCGGTATGATGCTTCTTAGAAATCCAGTCCCATAATTTTAATGACCCGTCCGGGTTGCATCGCATTCTATAATGAATAACCAGGGCAGAGGCTAATGTGAGAAATCCAATAAAAAGAATGGCGGCAGGTATACTAATGAGGTCTGCAATGATACCTGTCAGTATTGCGCCTATTGCATAACCCAGGTCTCGCCATAACCGGAATATGCCGATGCTTTTTGCCCTGTCCAGCGGATGTGTATTTTCCGCAATGGTTGCCAGGAATGTTGGATATACCATTGCCGTACCCCAACCAAGTATAGCTGAAAGAAATACAAAGTGAAACATTGTTGTCGCCCAGATCAAAACAATAAGTGCAACTGCCTGTAAAAGCATACCTGTATAAAGCATGTCTTTCTTGCAAATCCGGTCTGCCATTTTTCCCGTGAATAATTGTCCAATACCCCAAACTGCCGGATAAACAGCGGTAACAATGCCAATTTCACCAATCGTAAACCCTCTCGAGGCAAGCAGTATGGGGAAAATTCCCCAGGCCATGCCATCATTCAGGTTATTGATCAGCCCGGCCTGTGTTACGGATCCCAGGTTTTTATCTTTCCAGGTAGTGTCCCGGAAAATATTCTTCAGCCGGGGAATAGTGTTTGTTGCCGATTCCATGGCAACATGATGCCTGGTGTCTTTCAATAGGAAAATACTTGCCAGTAAACCGAGAATAACCAGGACAATACCAGTATAGAACGGGTACGGCCTGACGCCATATTCACTGGCGATCCAACCGGTTAAAAAGGCAACAATGGCAACTGCTATGTAACCGGCAAACTCATTTAATCCCATGGCGAAACCTCTCTGCTTTTCACCGACGAGATCAATTTTCATTACCACCGTACTGGACCATGTTAGTCCCTGGTTGATGCCTAAAAGTACATTGGCGGCAATGATCCAGCTCCATGTTGGAGCGAACATCAATATCAATGGAATGGGAATACCAATGATCCATCCTGCTATCAGCAGGTTTTTTCTGCCGTATTTATCCGCTAATGCACCTGTGTAATAATTCGTGATGGCTTTAGTTATACCAAAAACAATGATGAAAGAAAGAATGGCTGTTTTGGCTGCAATATGAAATTCAACTTCCGCAATACGCGGCAATATGCTACGCTCCAGTCCAACCATACCCCCGACAAATGCATTGATAATCACCAGCAGGGTGAATTGCTTCCAATTCTCTTTTAGTCCAAGTTGTATGTTCATTTCATAAAATTCTTTTCAATAAGTTTAGCGGGTAGTGTGAGTGCAACTATTTCTTAAACTGGACTATTAAATGCTGACAATTATTAATACCTGCCTTTTCCCCATTTGGAACTTACAAAAAATAATGCAAACCCACTGAGCACAGTTACCAAACCAAAGATGGAAAATGAACGAAGCAGTATGTTTCCAAAATTATCCCGGGCTTCGTAATCCATGGTATGCATCATCCAAAGGAAATCAAAAATCCTCCATTTGCTGTTCCTGAATTTTTGGACCGTCCCAAGTTCACTGGCAACATATACGGTAGTATGGGTTGGATCGTCAAAGGTGATGGCATATGCCGGCAAGGGACTTTCCCGGTATTCATGGTGATTATGTAATTGAGTGAGGTACTCGACCGACTTAACCATGGGATTTCCGCTGAATCTTCTTTTGGCTACTTCGATGGATTCTTCTTTGCTTAATGGATCCCTCAGTTTTCCCGTTTCTGCACTTGCCAGGTGATTCATTGCGGGCATATGGTCCATGTTGGCCATATGCTCTTTATGATCTTTCATTTCATGAATGGCACTGATGCACCGAACCTGGTAAAAAGGCTTTCCCATGATTTCAATTAGCTGTATCGAAACGATGGAATCAATACGGTGGACTTTTTTTATGGAATCCAGTACCATTGTAGGGGATACCATTGAAATATCGGATGATAACAGTGGCACTTCTTTCTTCTGAAAATCACCATGGATCTCATCGATATTGCTCCAGCTGAAATACAATCCGCCGATGGTCCAGAACATGAACTGGATGCCCAACAGAACGCCGAGCCAGCGGTGTGTTTTGCGGATATAATAGTGATTGCTTCTTGCCATTGGGTTGATATTTAAAGGTTGGCCACCTTCGCTTCGCTATGGTGGCCGGAGAGAGTTGAGGGTTGAGAGTTTTCTTACTTTACTTTTAACAGGCTGGCATTAATAGCTACGACAATAGTACTCAGGCTCATCAGTACGGCACCTGCTGCAGGACTCAGTAGAATTCCATAGGTATACAGCACACCGGCTGCCAATGGCAGCGCCACAATATTATAACCGGTAGCCCAGGCAAGGTTTTGGATCATTTTCCTGTATGTAGCTTTCCCGAATCTAATCAGTGACACCACATCTTTAGGATTACTGTTCACCAATACAATGCCTGCCGTCTCGGCTGCAATATCCGATCCGGAACCAACGGCAATGCCAACATTTGCCTGGGCCAGTGCCGGAGCATCATTTACTCCATCTCCAGTCATGGCAACGAATTCTCCTTTATCCTGTAATTCTTTTATTTTCTCCAGTTTCTGGTGTGGCAACACTTCGGCAAAATAACTGGTTAAGCGTAATTTTTCTGCCACTGATGCCGCTACCTTTTCGTTGTCACCGGTCAGCAATACGGATTTAATATTTTCTTCCTTCAATTGCCTGACTGCCGATGCCGATTCAGGGCGGATGGTATCAGCGAGGGCAATATAGCCTGCTATTTTTTCATTCACCAGGACAAACACAATTGTTTCTGTCGCGTCTTGTTGAAAATGCTGGTCTGCGGGAATATTATTTTCTTTTAAATACCCAGGGCTTACCACTTTAATATTTTTCCCGTCAACCACTGCCTGGATGCCTTTTCCCGTCAGGGCCAGGAAGTCTTTCGCAGGTTTTAGGACCGGTGATGATTCCTTTGCTTTTTTCAAAATGCCTGTGGCAATGGGATGCTCGGAGTTTTGTTCCAGCGCTGCTGCATACATCAATACATCATTTTCAGTGAGTTCATGAGAAAGGGATACTATTTTCGATACTTCAAACTTTCCAAATGTCAGCGTTCCGGTTTTATCAAATACCAGTGTGGTGATTTTCCTGGAATTTTCAAATGCCGTCCTGTTTTTAATGAGCAAACCATGCTGTGCAGAAAGTGCTGTTGATTTGGCCACTACCAACGGAACGGCAAGTCCGAGTGCATGCGGACAACAAATGACAATGACAGTAACCATCCTTTCTATTGCAAAAGAAAGGGTCTGTCCCGAGATGTACCATGCAGAAAAAGTAATCATTCCAGACAGTATAGCAATGATCGTCAGCCACCTGGCAGCTTTGTCGGCCAGCAGCTGGGTGTTTGATTTGGACTTACGGGCATCTTCCACAAGCTTTATCACCTGTGACAGGTAAGAGTCTTTTGCGGCATGCAACACTTTCACTTTGATGGCGCCGTTGCCATTCAATGCTCCGGCTATCACCTTATCGCCGGTTCCCTTTTCAACAGGCGTAGATTCCCCGGTAAGCATCGATTCGTTAAGGTAACTGTTGCCTTCTGTTATAATGCCGTCCGCAGCAACTTTCTCTCCGGGCCTAACCAGGATGATGTCATTTTCTTTCAAACTTTCCGTCTTTACATCCATGATATGGTCTCCGTGTACCATATGGGCATCATCAGGCATCAGTCTTACCAATAATTCAAGTTCCCTGGATGCGCCAGCGACAGATTTCATTTCAATCCAGTGCCCGAGCAGCATGATCAGTATTAATGTGGCCAGTTCCCAGAAGAAATCCATTCCCTGAAGTCCAAAGATCACCGCAGTGCTGTAGATATAGGCAACGGTAATGGCAAATCCAATCAGGGTCATCATGCCCGGATTTCCTGCCTTCATTTCATCCCGCCATCCCTTTAAAAATGGCCATCCACCATAAAAGAAAATGATGGACGATAATAACAGCAACAGGTATTCGGATCCCAGGAAGGAAATATGGATATTCAGCCAATGCTGTATCATCTGGGAAAGCAATAAAACAGGGATTGTCAAACCCAAAACGATAAAGAATCTTTTTTTAAAGTCATCGGTCATCATTGCATGATGATCATGTCCTTCATGACCCATGGGAGGATTTTGCATTTCATCATGATGCTGATGGATCGATTCTTTCTTTTCAGCCATTGTTGAATGGCTGCCGTGATGTTGATGTTCCATATCATGTTATTTAATGCTGATGCCCTGCCATGGGATCAGCACCTTTTTTAAATATGAATTCGCTGTGTAAAAGGTATGCACCGGAGACAACCACAATATCTCCGGCGGCAAGTCCCGATTTGATTTCTATCATATCATCATTTTCCAGGCCCGTTTGTACCATAACACTTTTAAAGGTATTTTTTGCGGTCTGGACCCATACTGTTGAACCCTTACTGTCACGGATAACCGCATCTATGGGTAAGGCCAGGTTTTTCCTTTGCGGACTTTTCAGCAAAACATACGCCGGCATGCCGGGTTTTAACTGGTTGCCGGGGTTTGGAATGGATACCCTGATGAGATTTATACGGGTATCAGCATTAATTTCGGGATTTACAAATTCAATCTTTCCCCTGATCTCCCTTCCGTCAAAATCGGGAAGTCTCACAGTTGCCATACTGTTCCTGTCAAGCCTGGATAGCTGTGAAGTATATACCTGTGCTTCTGCCCAGAGGCTCGACAAGTCCGCCAGTTTAACAACAGTGCCTCCCTCCATAATATATTCCCCTTCCAGTTTTTCAAGTGTCGTTATATATCCACCGGAATTGCTGAAGAAAGTTGTAGTGGGTGAAGATTTTTTGTTCCTCGCAAGATCCTGCAGCTGGGTTTCTGTCATCCCCCAAAGGAGTAGTTTATTTTTTGCCCCCTGCAGCAACTGGTTAAAATCGATGGCCTTTTCATCAGCAAAGGTTTGCTGCCGTTCCAAAGCAAGGAGGTATTCCTGTTTGGCGTTATTCAGTTCTTCACTGTACAATTCATATAACGGCGATCCTTTTTTCACATAATCCCCCAGATTCTTGTAATATAATTTTTCAATTCTTCCCATCACCCTGGAGCTTACAGAAGTAGATTTTGACTGGTCGAAATTCAGGGTGGCTGTCAATACCAACTGGTCAGTAATCGAACCCTTACCTATCGTATCGGTGAGGATATTACCAAGGCTCACCTGTTGTGCGCTAAGCTGGATCTCACCTGTTTTTTCACCATTGGATTTTTTAACCGGCGTTAGGTCCATTTTACAAATCGGGCATTTTCCCGGTTTATATTCCTTAACCTGTGGATCCATGGAGCAGGTGTAATAGACATCCGGATCCCTCGCGATCTCTTTATTGTTTTTACAAGAGGGCATTATGAAAATTGCCAAGGCTATTAATAGGATGACCCGCATAATCAGTTTTTAATTTTTATAAAACTTTCACTATCCATAAGATATTGAGCATTCGCAGCAACGGAATCAGTTTCACTTATACCGGACAGTACCTGTATGTGTTGTTGGTGTGTTATGCCTGTATTGAGTTTCCTGGCCACAAATCCTCCGTCCGTTTTAAGGAAGACGATTTTGTCGAGCCCCATTGACAATACTGCTTCTTTCGGCAGCCAATACGCATCACGGGTATTTCCAAAAATGGTGGCGGTCACCTGGCTGCCAATCGGAATTTTCATTTTTTCGTTATTGAAATAAATCCTTGCCGTAAGGGTTTTATTTTGTTCCTGGTAATAGGGTTCGATAAAATCGATTGTTCCACGGAAATCCCTGTCAGGAGCCGTTTCCGGAATTACCCTTACTGCATTTCCTTTTTTTACAACACCCTGGTCATCGCCGTGAATATTCAGCATTACCCATGCCCGGTCAGGATTATAGACCGTAAAGACAGACTGACCTTTCTGGATATACATGCCTTCCTTTAATGACAGTTCTTCCGTTAACCGGGAAATGTCTTTCATGGTACCGGGTAGCGGGTTCATTCCGGGCCCGTTCGCTGCTTCATGGATATGTCCTTTGTAATTGCTGTAAACGGCAATGGATATTGCAGGTTTTCCCGAACTGATGACCCGCTGCACTTGCTGACTGCTCATTCCCAACAATTGTAATCTTTCTTTTGCCGCCTGTATAAAGGTTACATTTTCCGGATCGTTTTTTAACAGGAACAAGAGATTCTGTTGCGCAGTGAGCAATTCGGGGCTATAGATATCCAATATATGTTGTCCTTTACTGATTCCCTGGTACCGGAATCGTACATACAGTTTTTCAATCCGACCTGAAACCCTTGAAGAAATACTACCTGCTTCCCGTGTATCATAAGTAATATTTCCGAGTGATTGGATTTCGATTTGTTCTTCCCGCTTTTGAATGGTAGTTACCGGGATGGTGGATATTACATATTCATTAGTGGGCCTGATCTGGGTTTCCAGGTCAATGTCTGAAGTAGACAGTCCGCCGGTTTCTTTTTTAACCAGTTCCATTCCGCAGATCGGGCAGTTACCGGGCTTGTCTTTATGGATATCCGGATGCATCGGGCAGGTATAAACGTCTGCCACATGTTCCGTGGTTCCGTCTGTATCCTTTCGAAGATTACAGGCGCTCGTTCCAAGCAGCAACAACAATATGATTAAGATTGTCCGGTTCATTTCTTTTCGATTAAGCGTTCAATTTCCACCTGCATCCTGAGGGCCTCATTAAGAAGGTCGGTGTATTCAATCTGGGTCATGTATAAGGATTCCCAGGCATCAAACAACATAAAGAGTTCCTCCGTATTTTGTTCATAACCCAGCTGCATCGACTTATAATTATTTCTCAGTGCGGGGATGATATTTTCTTCGTACAGCTTTAACTGTTTCTTTTTCAGTTCAAGTTCATTTCGCATTCCATAAGCCATCCCGCTGAATTCATTCACCATCATTTCTTTCCTGGATTGTAAAGCGGTGGTTTTCCATTGCAGGCTTTCCATATTGGCTTTGGTCATTTTGGATGACCATCCTGCCAGAGGAAGTTTCATCATGGCCATCAGGTTGTATTGCATGGGCAGTCCGCCAAAACCGAACATATGGTCGTACCGTATACCGAATTGAGGTTGAAGACTCGCCGACTCTGTCGCTATTTTTAACTTTGAAAGATTGATGTCATTATCTATTGACTTCAGGTCACTGCGATTATTATAAAACAATGTGCTGTCGAAAATGAAATTGGAATAATCATTTAAGGTGTAGCTGGTATCTATTTCAAAATCAGCCAATGCATTCCTTCCCATCAGTGCGTTCAGGCGTATCCTTTTATCCCTGATATCGTTTTCGTACATCAGCTTCATATTCTGAACCCTTCCCAGTGCGGCCCTGGCTTTATAGTAGGCGCTGATTTTTTCAAGTCCGTTCTTGTACCTTAATTCGGCATTCCTGATCATAAAGTCGAGCAGTTTTTCATTCTGGTCGATGATGGAAATTTTCTTTTCCAGTATGATCCATCCGTAATAAGCCAGTCGTGCTTCGCTGATCAATTCATTCAGCGTGGCATTCCTGTTTTCTTTTTCTACGGAAGACATTGCTTCCATATAGGCCGCATCTGCGTTTTGTTTTTTCCGGTTGGGAAACATCTGTTGCCCACCGATCATGTATTGTCCCATGCCCGGTTCTCCCATGTCACCTTTTTTCCAAAGCGATGGGTTATAGGGTGTCATCCAGAGGCCGGTGCTGACTTCAGGCGGCATCCAGCTCCTTGCGCCTTTGGCCGCTTCATCCATCGACCTTATTTCATTGTCATACATCTTTAATACCGGGTGCAGTGTGGTAATGCTGTCAATAATGGCATCGAGTTTCAGGATTTGTGCCCTGCTGCTGAAAGCTGCTGTAATCATCAGCGCCAGCAGAAATATTTTATTCTTTAACATCGATTAAATCAATTTTGCCTTTACGTTTTAATTCTCTTTCTTTCACCATTTCGAAGACTACCGGTGTAACCAGCAGCACATATATAGTTGAAGTAATGGTTCCCCCGATCAATGGAATCGTGATGGGTCTCATGATATCACTTCCCACACCCGTTGCCCATAGTATGGGGATCAGCCCGAAAAGGCTTACCGAAACGGTCATTAATTTTGGCCGGAGTCTTTTGGCAGAACCTTCCATCACATATTGCCTGATGATGGCCGGTGTCAGTCTTTCTTTTGAATTTCCATACTTCAGGGTCATGTTCACCATGGCTTCATTCAGGTAGATGGTCATCAGCATCGCTGTTTCAATGGCCATTCCAAACAAGGCGATGAATCCCACGGCTACTGCAACGGAAAGATTTACGCCATAGAAATAGACCATGAATACACCACCAATCAAAGCAAAGGGAACGGTGATCATGGTAATGAAAGATTCCTTGAATGAATGATAGGTGAAATACAGTACCATGAAAATGATCACCAGTACCAGTGGCAGGATCATCGACAATGTTTTGTTGGCCCTGATCTGGTTTTCCCACTGGCCACTCCATTCCAGGAAATATCCTTTCGGCAACCTTGTCATCATGTTGTTCAACTTCGATTGTGCTTCCTGCACGGTACTGCCCAGGTCTCTTTCCCGAACGTTAAATAATACGGTTCCGCGGAGCATGGCGTTTTCTGAATTGATCATTGGCGGTCCGTCGCTCAGCCTGATATCTGCTACGGCTTCCAGCGGAACAGGTCCGAAGTTCATGGTCTGCACCTGTAGTGTTTTCAATGCGTTCAGGTTGTTCCGGAAATCCTGCCCATACCTGGCATTGATGGAAAAACGCTGGCGGCCCTCAATGGTGGTGGTAAGTTTCATTCCGCCCAACGCACTTTCAATGACGGTATTCACATCATCTATCGATAACCCGTACCTGCCGATCTCATCCCGTTTAATGATAATGTCGATATACTTTCCCCCGGTAATGGGTTCTACATAAAGGTCTTTGACACCATCGATACCTTCCAGTTCTCTCTTGATCTTTTGCGCAAAGGCATAGATGCTGTCGAGTTGTTGTCCGTATACTTTTAATCCCACATCGGTTCTTATACCGGTCGACAGCATGTTAATGCGATTGATAATGGGTTGTGTCCACCCGTTGGTAACACCGGGAATCTGAAGTTTACTGTTGAGTTCATTGATGATTTTTTCACGCGTCATTCCCGTTCCTCCATTCATCCTTCGGCTTGAGCAGGATAATGGTTTCGATCATGCTGATGGGTGAATTATCCGTTGCCGTATTGGCCCTTCCTGCTTTACCCAATACGTGTGAAACTTCAGGAACAGAGCGAATGATTTTGTCCTGTACCTGTAACAACCTTTTTGCTTCGGAATTTGAAACATCGGGCAGGGTAACGGGCATGAATAGGAGCGAACCTTCATCCAGCGGAGGCATAAATTCTGAACCCAGCCTGGTCATCATCACGATACCGATAACCAGGGCAATGATATTTATGCCGATGGTGGTCTTCCGCCATTTGAGGCAGAGGGCAAGTATGGGCGTGTAGATTTTTTCCAATGTCCTCGTGACGGGATTGCTGCTTTCTGGTTTCAGCCGGCCCTTCAGGAAAAATGAGATCATCACCGGTGTGAGGGTGATCGCCAGGAATGCATCAATCAGCAGGATAAATGTTTTTGTCCAGGCCAGGGGCTGAAACAGTTTTCCCTCCATCCCGGTGAGCAGGAACACGGGCAGGAATGAGGTCACTACGATGATCGTGGAATAGAACACTCCAGGCCCTACCTGCTGGGAAGATCGCTTAATGATCTCCATTTTTTCTTCCGGTGTCAGCGGGTCATTTTCTTTTTTTAACCAGGTAGCCATAATCAAAGGGTGTTAGAGGGTTTGGATTTTTCAGCCTGTGCTTCACTGATATGGCGGTAAGCGTTTTCGACCATCACTATCCCGTCGTCAACCACTACGCCAATGGCAAGCGCTATACCGGTCAGGGACATGATATTGGAGGAAATGCCAAACATCTGCAGGAAAATAAAACCGGCAGTAACGGAGATGGGTAACTGAATCAGAATAATCAGTGCGCTTCGCCAGTGGAAAAGAAAAATCAGGACCACGATGGATACCGCGATCATTTCTTCAATGAGCGTTCCTTTTACTGATTCAATGGCTTCCCGGATCAGGACGCTCCGGTCATAGGATGTTTTAAATGTTACCCCTTCAGGCAATCCTTTTTCCACTTCTTTCATTTTGGCCTTTATACCTGAAATGACCTTGTTGGCATTTTCATTGTACCGCATCACCACGATTCCGCCAACCACTTCACCCTGGCCATCACGGTCGAAAATTCCGAGTCGCAGGTCGCCACCCATTTGAACGGAACCGATATCTTTTACCCTCACCGGGATGCCGTTATAATTGGTCAGCGCAATGTTCTCTACATCCTCGATGTTTTTGATATATCCCAGTCCGCGAATGATGTAAGCCATATCCGCCATTTCAAATTTCCTTCCGCCCACATCGTTATTGCTGGTTTTCACTTTGTTCATGACATCCATCAGCGATATGTTGTAAAACTGCAATTTCACAGGGTCAACCACCAGCTGGTATTGTTTTTCAAATCCGCCAAAGGATGCCACTTCGGCTACTCCCGGAACAGTTTGAAGGGCAAACTTTATGTACCAGTCCTGCAACGCCCTTTGTTCCCCAAGGTCCATCCTGGGTGCATCGAGGTGATACCAGAAGATATGCCCAACGCCTGTGCCATCCGGACCGAGGGATGGTGTGATGCCCTGTGGAAATAGGCGCTGCGCATAATTCAGCCGTTCCAGTACTCTTGTCCGCGCCCAGTAGATATCTACATTGTCTTCAAAAATCACATACACGAAACTCATCCCGAACATGGACGAACCCCGGATGTTTTTGATTTTCGGAATGCCCTGCAGGTTGCTGACCAGGGGGTAGGTGACCTGGTCTTCGATCACCTGCGGACTGCGACCCATCCATTCCGTAAAAACGATCACCTGGTTTTCACTCAGGTCGGGAATGGCATCAATGGGATTGTTCCTGATGGAGTAGACGCCATAGGCAAACAGTAATGCTGATATGATCAGGACCACCATCCTGTTGCGTAAGGCCAGTGCGATGAATTTGCGGACCATGTTGTTGATTTAATCATTATTGGACTACTTCCTCTACTGTGCCGCAGGTAGGCATTTTTGCGCCGAAATAAGGATTTTTGATTTCCTTGTTTTCACTCATCCACATGGCTCCCTGGTTGTCTTTAGCCATCGGGCAATGGTCATGATACATAGGCCGGCCGGCACCAAAACTTTTAACCAGTTCATACACGCTTTCGCTCATCATGGAAAAACCAGCACGCTGTACGTCGATCTTATCTCCATTGCCGGCGATTTGCGTCGCTTGTTCTTTCAGGGCAGTTTCAACTTTATCATAGGCAGTTTTCTGTTCTGCACTGAGCAATGACTTGTCAAGGTTTTTCATCGCGACCGCCATTGCTGTTGCACCACGGGCCGCTTCTGGTCCGTTATCATTGGCCAATGCATTTTTGACGTGCAGGTAATGGTCCACAATTTCTTTGATGGACGCATGCGCCTTTGGGTCGATACCGGTAAACATGACCTGGACGGTTTTGATTTCTGCATCTGCCGGTTTATCGGCCGACATTGCAGTGTCTTTAGAAGCATCGGTCATATCATGACCTTCATGTTCATTTTTGTTGTTGTTGCAGGCAAAAAAGGAAATACTGCCAATGAGCAACAGGAAGAATGACTTTTTCATTATTCTCGATTTTAGTTTTTGAAATGCTGTTAAGGAAGGATTATGTTTCAAAACTTTGAAACACGGATAGCCCGATAAGTTATATCCGGCGCAGTAAGACCAATGTGTAAGTATTAAATCAGGAAACGTTGGTGAAGTATATACACTGCGACCCTGCTTTTTTGGGGCGGCGAATGGTCCATTGCCCTTTCCTCTGGCAGGGAAGACAGAAAAACAGTGGGATAATCAGCAAAAGGAACAGGTAACAAATCAGGCTGGAATGAAAGGAGAAGAAAGACAGATGCATTGGATTTCTGGTCAGACTCATTTTTGATGAATTTGATCTCATCCTTGCAACAATTATTATCGGCTGTAACCGACTTTTCCATACCGCAGTTGCCGCATGTCTCGGAGGAGTTTTGGTCAGTTCCCATCCTACCATTTTCCCATGCAGTAATGCATGTGAATGGTGGCACCGGAGGAGGTGCCGATATAGAGGAAGGTTAATAATATTACGGCCAGCTTTTTCATTGAAGACAGGAGTATAACTTTTTAAATATAATCAATGTTTGGTAAAATTCCCGATTCCGCTTCATGAGTTCTGTCATTGATTCCAGTTTCAGGTCTGTTTGTTCCTGGAATTCTGCCAGTTTATCCCGGTAAATGGCGTCGGGTATAGTCCCGAATACTGTTTGATAATTGTAACTTATCCTTTGAATTTCGTTATTGAAGCTCCAATAAAGCAATTTACTTTGCGATAATGAGTAAGATGGAAACCTTACAGGATTTTTATAGAAAAAAATTTGACTGGTTGCCTGACAATTTACGCAACGAACTGGGGCATTTTAATGTATTCAAATTGGAACCTTTTGTTCCGGGTAAACCTTCATCACTTCCATATCAGCGGCGGGATTATTATAAAATCATGCTGGTCATAGGCAGCAGTAACGTATATTATGCCGACAAAGTAGTTACCATAGAAAAACAGGCGCTATCGTTTTCAAATCCGCAAATACCCTATAGTTGGGAGCATCTTGACAAGATCCGCAGTGGTGTTTATTGTGTCTTTAACCAGGACTTTTTTCAACAGTTTGGCAACCTGTCGCAGTATGAGGTATTTCAACCCGGCGGCAATCACATATTTGAACTTAACGACGAGCAGGTAGACATAGTAAACGACATCTTTAAGTGGATATTTGAGGAAATCAATTCAGAATACATTCATAAATATGATGTGCTAAGAACACTTGTTTTCGAGCTCATTCATTTTGCCATGAAAACTCAGCCCTCTGCAACGCTGGAAAAGCATTCCATTAATGCATCCCAAAGAATTGTTACCATGTTTTTGGAATTACTGGAAAGGCAATTTCCTATTGATGACACACATCAAAGTATCAAATTTCGTTCAGCATCAGAGTTTGCCAGGCGATTAAATGTTCACGTCAATCATTTGAACAGGGCCGTAAAAGAAGTTACTGAAAAAACAACATCACAGTTAATTGCAGAACGCATTTTGCAGGAAGCAAAAGTCCTTTTGAAGCGCAGTGACTGGAATGTTTCAGACATCTCTTATGCGTTAGGATTTAAAGAGATTACCCACTTCAATAACTTTTTTAAAAAGCATGTACTGCTAAGCCCGTTAAAATTCCGCAATGTTTGATTTTTGTAGAATGCACACAGATGAAAAAAGTAATTATAATAGGAGCAAGCGGAAGCCTGGCTAAATATGTGATTGATGAACTGAAACAATGGAATGATGTTCAGCTAACCTTGTTTCTTCGTGACAAAAATCGATTGAGGGATCGCAATCTTTCCAACGTAAGGGTAGTGGAAGGAGACGTCATGGACTATCCCACGCTAAAAGATGCAATCAATGGTCAGCAGATTGTTTACCTAAATCTTGCAGGTAACCTTGAAGCAATGGCAAAGAACATTGTGAATGCAATGCAGGAAACTGGTGTGAAAAGAATTATTGCCGTCAGTTCAATTGGCATTTATAAAAAACCTTTACCATCCGTACTTGTTCCATATAGGAAGTTAGCAGATATCATTGAAGAATCAGGCCTCCTTTATACCATACTCAGGCCTGATTGGTTTACCAATGACAACGAAATAGATTATCAACTTACAGCGAAGGGAGAACCTGAAATCGGAACAGCCATTTCTAGAAAAAGTATCGCCACCTTTATTGCTGAAATTGTCAGAACGCCTGAAAAGCATATTAATGATAACCTTGGAATATCAAAACCGGCTTAAATGTTGGTTTTGCGGAAATCCTGAAACTGCCAGGAAATAAGGCCTGGTTGCAGCAGTGCTTATTGTTGGTGGTCTCGTCAGGAATCGAACCTGAATCCAGGGCTTCGGAGACCCTTATACTATCCATTGTACTACGAGACCAAAGTAGTTGAGGGTTGTGAGTTGTGGGTTGACGGTTAAATACAGGCTCACTCTCAACTTTCAGGGCGGCAAATCTACAATAAAATGTTCAGCGAAAACCATTATATCCCTGCGTCTTCTTCTGCTACCTATTCTCCGAGTCCGAAGGTCCGATGTTGAGAGACGGGTGTCTATTATAAAACAGCATTGGTTTTTATCAGGGTGAACGGTCGGCCCTGCGCCAAGAATGCGGAGGTCGTATGACAGCACTCATTATCAGCATCGCGTTTCCGCTGTCGGTCGCGCTGTGCGTGATTTGGTGGCGATATTTGGCTTTCGATCGTGACCCTTTGCCCAGCAAAGTCGATGCGTAGGACGCACGGAGAATGCGATTCGCGAGTGGGGACGACTAAGATTACATGCCAGCAAGTGGCCCGCAAATCGCAAATCTCGCAAACGGCTGTTTGACAAATGGGCGATGCTAGCTGACAATGCTAGCGTGAAAACCGGAGCCGATAGGCTCGGGACTTGTGAGGATAATTGAATGCGTTTTCAAAGGGTCCCAACCCTGGCTTGCCTGTGCGGATACGGTAACTTACTCCGCCGTGCGCTGGAAGGCGCCGTCACAGCGACAGGCCAGGGCTGGGACTTTTTGCTTCGCTGGTACCTGCGGCGGGAGGATGGCGCCATGAAAGAATTTCGCGTCTACGTGTTCAAGTTCCCCGGTCGTGAAGCATCTGCGGATGCAGTACGCGGACCCGATCCACGGGCAAGAAAGTCACTCGGACGACGGGCACGGCCAACCGTCGGAAGCCGCAGTGAGCATAGCCGCCGTGTGGCAGGATGAACTGCGGAGCGGTCGCTATCAGTCGCCAGTCAAAGGTGACGTGGGCGGAATTCCGCGAGCGGTACGAAACGAAGTGCTGCCCGGTCTTGCCAAGATGACCGACCGCAAGGTAACGGGCGTATTCAACGTGCTGGAACGCACTATCGCCCCTACGATGCTGCGAGACGTGACCGGCGACAAGCTGAGTACGTTGCAGGCCAAGCTGCGAGACGAAGTGCTGCGGACCGACAGGGACGCCACGGGCAGGGTTGTGCGCGTTCACCGGCGAAGCGAAAACACGATAGCCGGTCACCTGGCACACTGTGGTTGGCGCTGCAGTGGGCCGTGGATGTGGGCATGCTGTCCGCGGTTCCCAAGATCGTGAAACCGAAGCGGGCGCGGGCCGCGGCGTGATGAAGGGCCGGCCCATCACCGGCGAAGAATTCGACCGGATGCTGGCCAAGGCCGCGCCGTCGGTAGGCGTGGATGGCCGCGGCCTCTGGCGACACTTCCTGAGCGGCCTCTGGCTGTTCGGCTGCGGCTGAGGAATTGCTTGTCTACCTGTATTGGGACCGCGACGACCGGCTGTGTGTGGACCTGTCCGGCAAGCGGCCCATGTTGCGGATACCCGCGCGCTCGAGAAAGGCAACCGCGACCGGCTGCTGCCGATTGCGCCGGACTTCGCCGCGTTCCTGCTGCGGACCCCGGAAGCCGCGCAGGACGGGCCTGTGTTCAATCCGGACCGCGGACGTTGCCGAGCGGCGGCTGACTGCCGGAGTCGTGCGGCCGCGTCGTGTCCAAAATTGGGGCCAAGGCGGGCGTGGTTGTCAACACCGGCTCGCGGAAGGTGGCCAGTGCCACGATCTGCGCCGTAGCTTCGGCGAGCGGTGGGCGGCGGCTCATGCCTCCAAGCTGTTGCGCGACCTGATGCGGCATGAGAGCATCGAGACGACGATGCGGTACTACGTCGGCCGCAACGCCCAGAGCACGGCCGACGCGTGTGGGAAGCCTACGGAACGCGGCTTTGGTAACGGTTTGGGTAACGGGCAGGGAAATGCGGCCATCATCCCGCCAAGGAAGAAGCCTTGCCGTAACCGATTGTCAGCGACAAGGCTTAGCGTAGTAGCGGCGCAGGGACTCGAACCCCGGACACGCGGATTATGATTCCGCTGCTCTAACCAACTGAGCTACGCCGCCAAAGTGTTTATGGCATAAGGACTTGTTGCTTAATTTCCCAGGTGTAATAATGCGGTTGACACCCGTTAATGACATCTGGCTCCCAGGGGGACCTGCCAACAATGCCCACGCGAAAGGTTACCAGAAAGGCCCCGAGCGACAAGCCGGAAAAGCCTTAACCGGACTTCCCATTGTTTGCCCACGCCACCAAGTGGTGGGCCAAGAAAATCAAAGGGCAGCTGCACTACTTCGGCCCGTGGCGAGCCCCAGACGGGGGCGAGTAACCTGTATCCGTTCCGCCGACCGCATCTTTGCTTTCGCGGCCCGCGGGGCCAAGCTAGCGGCCATCTCTCGCGCCAGTCAGCGCCCCCTTGGAGATGGTCGCTAGTGTAGTGTCTCATAAATAGCGGTACTTTTGGCGACGTTGCGGGGTTTCATTCTCTATCAGGAGGATGAAACCCATGAAGATCGCCCCGAAGATCACACTTGACGGATCGACGAACGGACGACGCTTGACGCGGTGGTCGCGTGGACGCAGCACGCCCGCGCGGCTGGTGTTGCGGGCGAAGATCGTGCTGGCGGCGGCCGAGGGCAAGATGAACAAGGACATCGCCGCCGAGTTGGCGACCTCGAAGAAGACCGTCTCGCTGTGGCGCAGCCGCTTTGCCGAGCAGCGCCTGGCGGGCATCGAGAAGGATGCGCCCGCGGCCGGCGGACGCAAGCCGACGCCAGCGGTCGACCGCTTGACGACAGATCATGCGGAAGACGACCCAGGAGAGGCCGGCCAACGCCACGCACTGGAGCACGCGGACGCTGGCCAAGGCACGTGGGCGTCGCCGGCCGATGGTGCAGCGCGTCTGGAAGGCCAACGGCCTGAAGCCGCATCTGACGCGAGACCTTCAAGCTCAGCAACGATCCGCACTTCGCGGAGAAGCTGGTGGACGTGGTCGGGCTGTACCTCGAATCCGCCGGAGCACGCCTTGGTGCTCTGCTGCGACGAGAAGAGCCAGATTCAGGCCCTGGATCGCACGCAGACCGGGTCTGCCGCTCAACCAGGGCCGCTGCGGCACGATGACCCACGACTACAAGCGCAACGGCACGACGACGCTGTTCGCCGCCATCGAACTGGCCGAGGGCAGGCTGATCGGCACGTGCATGCCGCGGCATCGCCATCAGGAGTGGATCAAGTTCCTGAAGCAGATCGACGCGCGAGACGCCGGCGGAACTGGACCTGCACCTGATCGTGGACAACTACGCCACGCACAAGCATCCCAAGGTGCAAGCGCTGGCTGAAGCGGCATCCGCGCTTCCACATGCACTTCACTCCGACCAGCAGTTCCTGGCTGAACCTGGTCGAACGCTGGTTCCGCGAGATAGCAAGACCA
>CAVPPM010000021.1:0-16401 GCA_963707255.1 uncultured Sphingobacteriales bacterium
TGCGTCCACTTCGGGTGGAGTCATGATCAGCGATCTTTCTGAACCTTACTGGTCAAAACGTTTTATTTGTGCGGCCCGGCCCGACACTTCCCTCGCCATCGGACGCTGATGCCGATTGGCATGTCAATAATCACGATATATTTGGCAATGGGTAGAGTGTTGCTCCCGGCCTTTTTCTTTTTGTTACTGATCATTTCCTGTTCGAGAAATGCGGATGATGACCGACAGGTATTCCGTTATAATCAGCCGGAAGGCCTCGTTACCCTGGACCCTGCTTTTGCCAAAAGCCAGCCGGTGATATGGGCCACGCACCAGGTGTATAATACACTGGTGGAGATTGATGAAAATCTACATGTAAAACCCTCTTCTTGCTTCCCGATGGGAAGTTTCTGAAAACGGATTAGTGTATACTTTTCATTTGCAGGACAGCATATATTTCCATGATAATCCGGCCTTCGCAAATGGCAAGGGTAGAAAACTCAACGCCGCTGATGTGGTGTACAGCCTGGGAAGGATCATTGACCGGTCAGTAGCCAGTCCGGGTGCCTGGATCTTTAACGGCAGGGTCGACAGCATTCATCCTTTTACCGCCGCAGATGATTCCACATTTGTACTACATCTTCAATTTCCATTTCCGCCGGTCCTGGGGATATTAAGCATGCAATATTGTTCTGTTGTTCCACGCGAGGTGGTGGAAAGGTATGGAAAGGATTTCCGGCGAAACGCCTGCGGCACAGGCCCTTTTAGGCTTCATTCATGGGAAGAAGGACAATCGCTTATCCTTCACCGTAATAACCGTTATTTTGAGCGCGACAACTCCGGTAATGCACTTCCATACCTGGATGCAGTGCAGATATCCTTCCTTGACAGCAAGGCTTCTGAATTTATGGAGTTCCAACAGGGCAGGCTTCATTTCATCAATGATATTGATGCCAATTTCAAGGACGAGGTATTGACCAAGAAAGGAGAACTAAAAGAAGAATGGAAACAAAAAATCAGGATGGCAAAACATCCCTACCTGAATACAGAATACCTGGGAATTCTTTTTGATACCACCAATGGTTTGCTGAGGAATTCCCCGCTTCGGTTAAGAAAGATCAGGCAGGCCATGAATTACGCGATTGATCGCAGGAAGATGATGATGTACCTGCGAAACTCGATAGGCACACCGGCGGAAAGCGGATTTATACCTGCCGGCCTGCCGAGTTTTGATACTGCCATGGTGAAGGGCTACCATTTCGATCCCTTAAGGTCCAGGCAATTGCTGAAAGAAGCAGGCTTTCCAAATGGAACCGGCATGCCGGTGATATTATTAAAGACTGTGCCTGTGTATGCGGAACTCGGCGCCTTTGTGGCCAGGCAACTGGAAGAATCGGGTATCAGGGTGCAGGTGGAAACAGTACAACGGGCAACCCTACTCGAAGAAATGGCAAAGTCCAACACATTGTTTTTCAGGGGCAGCTGGATAGCTGATTACCCGGATGCCGAGAACTACCTCAGTGTTTTTTACGGCAAGAATCCCGCACCACCGAATTATACCCGGTATAAAAACCCGGCATTTGACAGGCTTTATGAAAAAGCGCTGACAGAAACCAATGATTCACTCCGGTATAAACTTTACCAGGAGATGGACCAGATGGTAATTAACGATGCACCGATCATTCCGCTATGGTACGACATGGCCATTCACCTCGTAAATCTACGCGTCCAGGGCTTCGCTCCCAATGCCCTAAACCTCCTCGAACTTAGAAAAACAAAAATTTTAAAAAATTTCTGATTATTTAACTGGCTGCTTTCCACTGCCTAAGGACAAATGCGGCATTTACGGCACTGTATAGTAAAAATAACTTATACAATACGTCGTTATATAGTAGTTCTACTTAGTAAAATGTACTGGTGAACGTCCAACATCCTCCCTGAAGCCTGATCATTTCATACTTCTAATATGAAATTGATTATAACCCTTACGAAAACACTCAACCTCGTGAAAATGAATCAGAAATTTACACATGTTAAGTACTTGATTACAAGTCTGATCATGTTATTGATGACCCAGGTACAGGCACAGCCCGACTATGTATTTACCGGTGCTACGCTGGAAGCCGGCACTGATCTTCAGATCGGTGCAGTATACCGTTTTAAGGAAGTCAAACCAGGTATTGACGGTCTTATTACCATTACCGATATGACCGGTGGAATGACACTGGCCCTCATTGATGGTCCTTCAGGATTTGATGAAGCCTTTCAACCCTATATTAATTGTGCCCCGCAACAAAAAGGTTATGTAGAGTTCCAGCTTGATTTCGTTTTTGCAGGCACCAACACGCCGGCTACGATGCTGGAAGTTCCCCTTACCGCCATTGATATTGACGGATGGGCTTTCCCCGATGACATACTGTATGAGTTTGACCAGTTTGAAATGTCGCCTGCATATTATGAACAATACGACCTGCTGGGCAATGACCTGGTATTATCACATAATGCCGGTTGGGCCGAAGCCATGAATACCAATGGAATTACTTATGATGGTATTGATACCGTTCAGAAGAATGTAATGTTTACTGCAGTACATGCCAACGTAACTACCGTTAGGTTTCGTGTTGGTGGTTATAATAAGTCTGTAAATGGCATGCAGCGGTTGAGGAGTGTGTACTTCAAGAAATTTTATTTCGAAACCGGACTGCTGCCTGCAGCTTCTTATAAGTCATTCAATGCCGTTTCTGCCAATAATGTGGTGCAGATCAGCTGGGAACTGGTAGGTGGAAGTAACATTAAATCTGTAACAGTTGAAAAAAGCACTGATGCACGTTCATTTACATCGATTGATCATTTGTCGGTAAGTTATTCTGAAATGGCGCAGAAGCAGGGCACACAGGATCCAAATGCTGCGGCTTCAGCAACTTACTACCGTCTCAGGTTAACCGATTTAACGGGCCGGACCAGTTATAGTAATGTACTGGTGGTAAAAGGAAAATCCGCTAATAATAATGGCAGCTTTAAAGTGTATCCCAATGTAGTGCAATCTAGTACCACCATCAATATGGTATCCGCGTCACGCCAGGAAGCCTCACTGAAGATCATTGATTTATCCGGAAGGACCGTGAAGCAAAGCCAGGTTCAACTGCTTGCGGGTACAAACAATATGCAGGTCAATGACCTGGACAGGTTAAGCGGAGGTCAGTATATCATTGTGCTGGATGTTCCGGGAAACAGGTACTCACAACAATTTGTCAAGAGGTAATTTAAGATAGCCCCCTAAACCCTGCGCTTTATGCGCAGAAGAGGCCCCTGGAGAAATCCGGGGGCTAATTTTTTAATTTGCTTTTGAAGACCTTCTCGAATTTTTCCAGTTTCGGCCTGATGACAAAATAGCAATAGGGTGCGTTGCCATTTTTCTTGAAATAATTCTGGTGATAGTCTTCCGCAACATAGAAGTTTTTAAAAGGCTCTATTGCGGTGACGATCGGCTGGTTGAAAGCACCGCTCTTATCAAGTTCTGCCTTAAAATGTTCCGCCCTTTCTTTCTGTTTTTCGTTATGATAAAAAACCACGCTGCGGTATTGCGGACCTACATCATTTCCCTGGCGGTTCAGCGTTGTGGGATCATGCGTTTGCCAGAATACTTCCAGCAATTCGTCGAACGTGATGACGGAAGGATCAAAAACGATCTGCAGTGCTTCCGCATGACCGGTATTTTTTTCACATACCTGCTCATAAGTGGGATTGGCCACATTACCCCCGCTGTATCCGCTGGTGGAACTGATCACACCGTTCAATTGTTGAAATACAGCTTCCGTGCACCAAAAACATCCATTGCCGAATGTGGCAGTATCTGTGTTCATAGATAATGAAGTATAAATAGGTTCGAAATTAGCCGAATTCGGGCTCTGCCTTTGTGTACAGGAGAGAAAAAATACGCCGGTAAGGGAAAAGAGGGTAAAAAATATTTTCATACTCAATGTTGGAAGTGCACAAATTTCTTTCTATTCCCTGTCTTAACAAGCATTGGGATGTTAATCGTATGGATATATGAGGTTTTTAGCCTTCTTTTAACAATTGGGAGGGCCAGCCCTCAACCTGTCAAGGCTCCTGCGGTGTGCCTCCATGCTTTTCCAGGTTACCCTCCCAAGACTTAACTTTGCCTCCAAAATAAAAATCATTGAAGTTATTTCCGGAGTCTGCCGGTGTTCAGCTGGAGTTTGAAAAGATCAGGCAGATCATACTTGAATATTGTTCCTCGGAAGCCGGGAAGGCCATAGCATCCGGCCTCCGCATCCATACACGCAAGGAATTTATAGATACCGAATTACGCCAGTCCTTCGAATTCATGCTGTTGTTGCAAAACGGACAGTATTTTCCCAATGACCAGGCACTTAACCTTCACCGTGAACTGAAACTGCTGGGTATCCCGGGGGCGGTACTGAAAGGGGAGGATTTCATGATGATCCGTAAACTGGCGGAAAATATTCAGCAGATCTTCCGATGGTTTGATGCGGAGCGAACCATAAATTTCCCTTCACTGTATAAAGTAATTTCCGGCACCTATTATGAGAAATCCGTTATAGCGGGCATTGATGAAGTACTCACAGAACAGGGCATGGTAAAGGATGATGCCTCTGTGGAACTGTCCAGGATCAGGATGAGTTTATTCCGGAAAAGAAATGAATTACGCAGGCAGTTCGAGAAGATCATACAGAAACTCAACAAAGCGGGGTTCTCTGCAGATATCGAAGAATCATTTTTAAATGGTCGCAGGGTGGTGGCCATCCAGGCAGAATTTAAACGCCAGGTGAAGGGAATCTTTCATGGTGAAAGTGATACACGGAAAACCACCTTCATTGAACCCGAAGAAACCATTGAACTGAACAATGACATTTTTTCCCTGGAAAGCGAGGAAAGCAGGGAAGTCTATCGCATACTCCGCGAACTGACCAGGCATCTTTCCGGTTATGCGCCATTGTTATCCGCCTGGCATGAAATCCTCGGTCAATTTGATTTTATCAGGGCGAAAGGCAGGCTGGCCATAGAATTACATGCGAGCCTTCCCAATATCAGCGATAAATCTGAGCTCCACCTGGTGAAAGCATTCCATCCGCTGCTGTACCTGTACAACAAACGCCAGGGAAAGAAGACCATACCGGTAACGCTCACCCTGAATGAAAAGCAACGGATACTGGTGATATCCGGACCCAATGCCGGTGGCAAAACAGTAACCCTGAAAACGGTGGGACTGCTGCAGATGATGCTGCAGTCGGGCCTGCTGGTCCCCGTGGATCCGACTTCCGAATTCGGGATTTTTAAACAGCTGATGATTCATATCGGCGATACACAAAGCCTCGAATTTGAGCTGAGTACATATAGTTCCCATCTCAAGAACATGAAACACTTCATGGAGAATGCGAACGGGAGGACACTCTTCTTTATCGACGAACTGGGAAGCGGCAGTGACCCAAACCTGGGTGGTGCATTTGCAGAAGTGATCCTGGATGAATTGTTACGGAAACATGCCTACGGTATCGTAACAACACACTACCTGAACCTGAAAGTGATGGCCGGAAAAACTTCGGGCATCATCAATGGCGCAATGGCCTTTGATGAAAAAAACCTGTTGCCACTTTACCAGCTTGCTATTGGTAAACCGGGAAGTTCTTATACTTTTTCCATTGCCGAAAGGATCGGCCTTGAACAAAGGATCATCGACAAGGCCCGCAAACTGGTAGACGAAGACCATTTCAGCCTTGATAAATTATTAAACCGTACCGAGCAGGACCTCCGCCAGATTGAAGAAAAGGAAAAAGAACTCCATAAGCTGATGAAACAGAACGAACGGCTGAAAAAAGAAATGGAGACACAACTCGATAAGGAAAAACACCGGCAGCAGGTGGAACTGCTCAGGCACCAGAACCAGGTGTCTGAAGAACGCATTGCCTACCTGAAGGATATGGAAAGAAAGTTAAAGCAGATTGTGTTCGACTGGCGTAAATCTGAAACACAGGAAGATAAAAAGGAACTGATGAAGCAGATGCAGGCCATGTTGTTCAAACAAAAGGAAAAACAGGTAAAGGAAAAGGCAAAGAAGAAGCTTAACTCAAAATACCTCGAAACCGGGGAAGAAGTAAAAACCGGTGTTATGGCTGTTATGCGTCAGAATAACCAGGTGGGAACAGTGAGGGAAATCCGCGGAAAAAAAGCCATCCTTCAATTGGGAGCAATGCCCATTACCGTTGATATCAGCGATCTTACCGTAGTCAGGGAAAAAGAAATTACCTGACCCTGAAAATCTTCCTGCCACTAAAGATAAATCCAGCCGGTGAATTGTTTCTGTAGCACCTGTTGTAAATTGAAGCAAATTACTCCGAATGCTTCGCCTCACATGCCTGCTGTTATTATTCCTTTTCTCCTGCAACAATGATGAAAAAATTGTTTACGAAGACTGGCGCATTTATGGCAATGAAGGCAGCAATCGTTTTTCCCCTTTAAGGCAGATTAATACCAGCAATGCAAATCAGTTGACCGTGGCCTGGACTTTCAGTACGGGTGAGTCTGATTCCAATAATATGATGCAATTGCAATGCAGTCCCATCATGGTAAACCAGAACCTCTATTTTACATCCGGCAAAGGCAAAGTGTTTTGTGTTGATGCCGCTACGGGAAAAGAAATTTGGTATTTCGACGCACTGCACGATAGTACGGCTAATGAAACCAGCAGGGGCGTAGTATACTGGGAAAGCGGCGATAAGAAAGATCGAAGAATTTTTTTCTCCGCAAGAACATTTTTATATGCCTTGCAGGCCGACAGTGGAAAGCTGTTGCTTGAATTTGGCGACAGCGGGAAAATTGATTTACGAAAGGGGCTCGACCGGGAACTGAGCACACAGTTTGTAGTGGCCACAACCCCCGGGGTTATTTTTAAAGACCTGTTGATCCAGGGAAGCCGTGTCCATGAAGGACCCGGTAAATCTGCGCCTGGCCATATACGTGCTTTTAATGTGGTGACGGGTAAACAGGAATGGATATTTCATACCATACCCCAACCCGGTGAATTTGGTTATGATACCTGGCCACCGGATGCATGGAAAAATACCGGTGGTGCCAACGCCTGGGCGGGAATGACCATCGACAGTTCAAGGGGAACAGTCTTCGTTCCGTTGGGCTCGCCATCCTATGATTTTTATGGCGCCGATAGAAAAGGCCAGGGACTTTTTGGCAACAGCCTCGTAGCATTGGACGCAAATACCGGTAAACGAAAATGGCATTTCCAGGTGATACATCATGACCTTTGGGACCGCGATCTGCCATCACCGCCAAACCTCGTGACGATTAAAAAAGACGGTAAGGTGATAGACGCGGTAGCACAAGTAACCAAGACAGGTTTTGTGTATGTATTTAACCGTGATAATGGCGAGCCGGTTTTTCCTATAGAAGAACAACCTGTTCCAGCTTCCTCATTGCCTGGTGAAGAAGCCTGGCCAACCCAGCCTGTGCCAACAGCGCCGGCTCCATTCGTGAGACAGCTTTTTACAGATAAGGACATCACCAATATTAGCCCGGAAGCACATGATTATGTGAAAACCAGGCTATCCGGCATTAAACGTTCACATATGTTTGAACCTCCCAGTGTGGAAGGGACCATGATCCTCCCGGGATTTGACGGTGGTGGCGAATGGGGAGGTTCCGCTTATGACAAAGAAGACGGAATACTATACGTGAATGGCAATGAAATGGCCTGGATATTATCCATGGTGCCCAAGGCACAGAAAGGAAATATTTCTCCCGGTAGAACTGTATACATGAATAATTGTGCCGCCTGCCACGGCATGGACCTGAAGGGTTCACCAAATCAATTTCCACCACTGGATACCATCAATAAAAAACTGGATAGCGCTTCCATTGCCTTGCAACTTAAAAATGGAAAGGGAAGAATGCCTTCATTTAATCATCTGCCCACCTACCAGACCAAAGATTTGATTGCCTACCTGTTAAAAAAAGAAAAGAAGGAAGATCCAAACGACCACCGCGCAATGAAAGAAACAGAAAAGGACGAGTTACCAGATTATATCGGTACCGGGTATCACCGTTTTTATGATTTCAATGGCTACCCGGCCATCAGCCCACCCTGGGGAACACTTAATGCCATCGACCTTAACAAGGGCAAAATCGTTTGGACGGTACCGTTAGGAGAATTTCCCGAACTTACCGCAAAGGGTATTCCCCAGACCGGAACTGAAAATTATGGTGGTCCCGTGGTAACGGCCGGCGGTGTTATTTTTATTGGCGCTTCAAAAGACGAAAAATTCAGGGTATTCGATAAAAAAACGGGCAAGACCTTATGGGAGACCAAACTGCCGGCAGGAGGTTATGCCACACCCTGTACATACATGATCGCCGGAAGGCAATACGTAGTGATCGCTGCAGGCGGCGGTAAGATGGGTACCAAAAGCGGAAACCAGTATATTGCTTTTGCCCTGCCTGCTGAAAAGTAATTGCTACAACTTTTGATGATTAATAATTTTCTGCGAATGAAGCCTGTTTTATTGTTGTTAATATTATTATCCGGCGAATTACCTGCACAGGAAAATATACTATGGTATACACAACCGGCAACCAAATGGGTGGAAGCTTTGCCGGTTGGAAATGGAAGGATGGGCGCAATGATCTTTGGCGACGCCGTTCATGAACGCATACAATTAAACGAAGAAACCATATGGGCCGGAACCAGGATCAATGATATTAACCCCCAGGCCAAATCCCACCTGGAACAAATACAACGATTATTATTCGAGGGTAATAACGCAGAAGCCTATGCGCTCACAAAAAAATATATGCTGGGAACACCACCGGAGATAAGGTCATACCAGACACTGGGAGATATTTTTTTCGACTGGTCCGACAGTTCCGAAGTGAAAAATTATAAACGGCAACTTGATCTCCGATCTGCATTACATACCACCGCCTTTTCAAGAAAGGGCATCGAATTTAAAGAAGAGGTTTTTCTTTCTTCTTATGATAATGCGCTGGTGATAAGGATTTCCGGTTCAAAGAAGCAGTCATTGAATGGTGCCATCAGGCTTACGAGGACTAAAGACGCTACTGTTTCGGCAAAAGGAAAGCAATTGATTATGTTGGGACAGATTATTGATGCTGATCTTCCCGAAGTGAAAGGGCCTGCCGGGCCTCATTTGCGTTTTTCCGCCATTGCCGACCTGAAAAATATTGATGGCAGCTGTACGGCAAATGGAGACAGGCTGGAAATTAAAGGAGCAACGGAAATTCTGATCCGCTTTACGGCTTTCTCAGATTACAATCCGAAAACACTAAACCAGGATCCCGCTATCAAGCCCCTTGACAGTTGCGTGAGGATATTAAATCTTTCTGCGACCAATGATTATAAGACCCTGTTTCAACGTCATGTTTCGGAGTTTACGTCCATATTTGACCGATGCAGCTTTTATTTAGGAGCAGATAAGGACCGTAGTCAGGCATCAGCCTTACCAACAGACACCAGGCTCGCAAATTTTATAAAAGGAAATCCTGACCCGGGCCTGGTTGCATTATATTTTCAATATGGAAGGTATTTGCTGATGTCGAGTTCGCGTAAACCGGCGAGGTTACCGGCAAACCTGCAGGGGAAATGGAATGACCATTTTGATGCACCATGGCAAAGTGATTACCATACGAACATCAACCTGCAGATGAATTACTGGCCGGCTGACATTACCAATACCGGTAATACTTACGAGCCGCTGGCCGGTTTTATGAATTCACTGTTAGCACCGGGGATGAATTGTGCGAAAGAAATGTATGGAGCGGAGGGATGGGCAATGCATCATGTGACAGATATCTATGGCAGGACCGCCATCAATGCTGACCCGATGTGGGGTACCAGTCCGCTCGCTGGCGCCTGGATGGCGCTAAGCCTGTATGATCACTATGATTTCACCAGGGATACAGCATATTTAAGCGCTTATGCATGGCCGTTATTAAAAGGGTCTGCTGATTTTATCATGGATTTCCTCGTGGAGGATAAGGCGGGACAGCTGGTGACCGCACCATCCATGTCGCCCGAAAACGGCTTTTATCTTAACGGGGACTCTTCCACCCGGCATGTGATCACTTATGCCCCGG
The DNA here is from genome assembly GCA_963707255.1 of uncultured Sphingobacteriales bacterium. Lineage (GTDB taxonomy): Bacteria > Bacteroidota > Bacteroidia > Chitinophagales > Chitinophagaceae > Pollutibacter. The sequence continues at coordinate 10,126 of CAVPPM010000021.1, forward strand.
CCATCGACATTGAGATCATCAGGGAAATATTCTCGGCCATCCGGAAGGCTGGAACTGCGTTAAATGTACCTGCCGGTTACCTGCAAAAGATGAGTGCGATTGAGTCACGGCTTCCTCCTATAAAAGTTAACCGGTATGGAGGCATACAGGAATGGATAAATGACTATGACGAGCAGGAACCGGGCCACCGGCACATGTCGCAATTGTTCGGGCTATACCCGGGTACAACGCTTTGCAGCGATTCCCTTTTGTTGGTAGCATCGGCTAAAACGCTCGAACACAGACTTGCCAATGGCGGCGGGCATACGGGATGGAGCCGGGCATGGATGATCAGTTTTTATGCCCGTTTGAAAGACGGCGATAAGGCCGGGTTCCATGTTGACCAGCTTCTGCAAAAATCAACACTCACTAATCTTTTTGATAATCACCCGCCATTTCAGATCGATGGTAATTTCGGTGGTATTGCCGGTATCGGCGAAATGCTTTTGCAATCTCACCAGGGATATGTTGAACTGCTGCCTTCTTTACCTTCGAAGTGGACAGACGGTGCCATTGGTCCTTTGATGGCAAGGGGAAATTTCCTGGTAACTATTGAATGGTCAGATGGGAAACTTCGTACGGCCACCATCCGTTCCGGTAAAGGTTTGCCGTTGCGGGTGAAGTATGGAAACACGATACGATCATTTAATATCCGGCCGGGTGATGCAATAACCATTGATGACAAACTTAATATCATGCAATGATCCGTATTTCAATTGTAGCTTTATTCATACACTTAATTATTTCAGCACAGGGCCAGCAAAAAGTCAATCCCGATTCCATCAGGGCCAAGATGCAATGGTACCAGGATGCAAAACTGGGCATATTTATACATTGGGGCATATATGCGGTAAATGGAATTGATGAAAGCTGGAGCTTCTATAATAAAAAAATTTCATGGCCGGAGTATATGAAGCAGTTGAATGGATTTACTGCTTCAAAATATGAACCCGCGACATGGGCTTCGTTGATCAGGGAAAGCGGAGCAAGATATGCAGTGGTCACCACCAAGCATCATGATGGTGTTGCCTTGTGGGACACAAAAGAAAAGCATTTTGACGTTGTCAATAATACACCGGCAAAACGGGACCTGCTGGCGCCTTTTTTCCAGGCATTGAGAAAGGAAGGACTTAAGGCAGGAGCATATTTTTCATTGCTCGACTGGAGTCATCCCGACTACCCGGCATTTATCAAAGACAGTAATCGCTACAAGATCAGCGATGACCCTAAGCGCTGGGAACGATTTCAATCTTTTTACCGGAACCAGTTAACGGAAATTAATAGTTCATTGAGACCTGACCTATGGTGGTTCGATGGTGACTGGGAACATAGTGCCGAAGAATGGAAGGCCGCAGAGATCAGGAAAATGCTGACCACCATGCATCCACAAACCATTATTAACGGGAGGTTGCAGGGATATGGGGACTATGAAACACCTGAACAGAATATACCGGTAAACAGGCCCAAATATCAATGGTGGGAGCTATGCATGACCATCAACAACAACTGGGGCTATCAACCCACTGATACAAATTGGAAAACGCCCAATGAGATCATTACCATATTTGCAGATGTTATCAGCAACGGCGGCAACCTGCTTGCTGGATATCGGACCGCGGCAGGATGGAACGATACCTGAACAGGAATTATATGTCTTGAAGGAATTAGGAGAGTGGAACAGGCTAAATGAAAAAGCCGTATTTGGCACAGTTCCCGGAATTCCTCCCGGTCATTATTTTGGACCAACAACTTTATCCAAAGATTCCACCAGGCTGTATTTATTTGTCGAAGGTAACCTCAGTGGTCAAATTTTGGTGAAAGGGCTTGACAATAAGATACAAGGCATTACTGTACTCGGAACCAATAAAAAACTTAGCCATAAAGTAGTAGGAAAGATAAGTTGGAGTGCCGTTCCGGGATTAGTCTATATTGATGTTCCACCCGGCACCTGTGGAAAATATATTACCGTTCTTGAACTGTTGCTCGATAAACCAGTGAAGTTGTATTCTGGTCATGGTGGTTTCAATTAAGACAAACATTATGCAAAATCAAAAACCTTGTCCATCAGTTTCCACTTCCAGGGATCATTAGGATCAAAGCCGGGCAACGATTGCTGAAACTGTCCCATCAGGTTTTCCCACTCCTGTACTTTCGCATTAGCAGCATCCATCGCTGCTTTTTTTTCAAAACTGAAATCATCTTTGGTTTCGATGATCATAAACATCCTGTTCATCAGGCGGTAGATCTGCATGGATAATATTCCGCTCTCGGTCAGGCTTTGCAGTATTTCCGGCCATACGGCCCTGTGATATGCTTCATATTTGGCAATAAGTTCGGGATCATCTTTCAGGTCAACAGTGAGGCAGTATCTCATGGCAATTTAGTTAAGCATTCAACAATAGCTCGGGAGATGATTTTACCTGGTATCCTTTCCATGCAAACAACACCACCACAACAAAGCAAAACATCGGAATGATGTAAGCCATTGCGGTAGAATAATGATCGGCCATCCATCCCATAAAATATGGCATCAGTGCGCCACCTACGATCGACATGATAATAAATGAAGCGCCCCTTTTGGTGTAATCACCAAGGTTTTTTACACCTAAGGCAAATATGGTTGGAAACATGATGGATTCAAAGAAGAAGATGGCCATCAGCGCATATATCGATATCATTCCCGGCATCCAGATCACTACTGCACAAAGGGCAATATTTATCAGGGCATACAGTCCGAGCAGGGTTGGCGGTGGAAGGATCTTCATGATGGCAGTACCCGTGAATCTGCCGATCGTAAAGAGTATCAGGCTGGCCGATAAATAATAGGACGCTTTTTCATTGGTAATGCCGAGGTTTTTTTCTGTGCAATAGTTTATGAATAAAGCAGCAATGCCAACCTGTGCGGCCACATAAAAAAACTGTGCGGCCACGGCCCATACAAAATGACTATGCTGGAATAAAGTTTTGCCGGTATGTTTTCCCGAATCCACCACCAGGTCTTCTTCTTTCACTTCCGGCATCGCGGTCCTGTAAAACATGAAGGCAACCAATAATACGACGGCGGCAATGACAATATAAACATTCATAACAGAGTCAAGATTTCCATCCTTTGCATCATCATTACCAAAGAATAATGCTCCGCCTATAATTGGACCGATAAATGATCCCACACCGTTGAAACTCTGTGATAAATTGAGCCGGAATTCTGAAGTAGATGGATCGCCAAGGACGGTTATGTATGGATTGGCCGCAGTTTCAAGAAAGGTAAGTCCGCTGGCCAGGATAAATAGTGATAACAAAAAGAAAGGAAAACTGCTCATTTGCGCAGAAGGGTAGAACAGTAATGCCCCCGCGGCATACAACAGCAAGCCGGCGATAATGCCTTTTTTATATCCTGCGCGATTCATGAATATACCGGCAGGCAGCGCCACAAGAAAGTATGCGCCGAAATACGCAGCCTGTAGCAGTGTGGAACGTTGCCGCGTGATATTCAGTGTTTCCTGGAAATGTTTATTCAGCACATCCAGCAAACCATAAGCTACGCCCCACAGAAAAAAAAGGCTGGTCACCAGGATCAATGGAACGAGATAGTTGATTCTTTTTAGTCATATGATAATATTATCTCATTTGCATTTCATTTGCACATTTGCACATTTTCAATTTGCAAATTATTTATATCGCGCGGTCTAAATGCACATATCCACCATCAACATGAATTAACTGGCCCGTTGTATGGCTCGATCTTTCAGATAATAAAAAGGCCACCATATTGGCAATCTCCTCTGTGGTGGTCATGCGATGGCCCAGCGGAATTTTTTCCGTAATCTTTTTCAGTGTGGCTTCCGGGTCAGGCAATGTGTTGATCCATTTCTCATACAGTGGCGTGTAACTTTCTGCAACAATCACAGCATTGACCCTGATCTGGTATTTCAATAGTTCCACTGCCCATTCCCTGGTCAGTGCGTTTCTTGCACCATTGGCGGCTGCATAGGCAGAGGTTCCTCCCTGTCCGGTCTCAGCAACCTTTGAACCGATATTTACTATTGCACCTTTTGACTTGATGAGCTCGGGCAGGGCATGGTGGGCCATGAGATAATAGTGCACCACATTTTTATGAAGCGATGACATGAATCCTTCATAGCTGCCGTTCTCCAAATTGATACTGTCGTTGACACCGGCATTATTAACCAGTCCGTCGATCCTTCCAAAATTTGCCGCAATCAATTTCACTGCCTGTTTGCATTGTAAAGGATCTGAAAGTTCGGCTGCGACCTGCCAGCCCGCGTCCGATGGATTGTAATGTCAGTTCATTGTCTTCCTGGTTTCTGCCGACGATTACAGGCAATGCATTTTCCTTCGCCAGAACCCTTGCAATTCCTTCACCGATGCCTTTTGCACCTCCTGTAACAATGATAACCTTGTCCTGCAATTGAAGATCCATACTATGTCAGTTGATAAAATGAGATGGCATTTCCTGAAAATATTTTTTCCTTTTCTTTTTCACTCACCTGCCTGCAAAAAGTATTGATGATCTCCAGCACTTTTTCATATTTCGCCGCCAGCAGGCATACCGGCCAGTCGGATCCGAAACATAACCTGTCGGTTCCGAAATATTCACCGGCAATTTCAAGATAAGGAGATATTTGCTGGTAATTCCATTTGTTCCAGTCGGCCTCAGTGACCAGCCCTGATAGTTTGCAATACATTCCCGGATGTTCCGCAATGATCCTGATATCCCGTTTCCAGTTTTTTATCGATCCGTTTTTAATATCCGGTTTGGCACAATGGTCCAGCATGAATTTCTGGTCGGGAAATCTTTCTGCAAATTTTATTGCCGCCGGCAGTTGGTAATGGTATACCAGGATATCGTAGGTGTAGGGACTTTCCTGTAAAACAGAGAATCCCTCCAGGAATAATTTATTGGTGAAATAGCGGCTGTCATCCTCGCCCTGGATGATATTGCGAAAACCTTTCAGGGCCTTAAATGAACGATACTCATTGAGCTTATCGCGAAAATCGCGGGAGGCAATATCAATCCATCCAACCACACCTTTGATAAAGGAATGCTTATCTGCAAGTTCGAGGAGGAAGGCCGTTTCGCGGTCCGACTGGTCTGCCTGTACAGCGATACATCCATCGACTTTATTGTTGGTATAAATCTCTTTCAGTTCATCCGGTAGAAAATCGCGCCGTAGTATCTTCATATCATCATTGATCCAGCTATCCCTTACGGGATCAAATTTCCAGAAATGCTGGTGTGCATCAATGATCATGCATGAATTATTTTTACACTCTGTTACCAGGGATAGGTTGCCAGTTGTCGTTGTTCTCCCAGTCCGTCAATACCCAGGGTAACCACATCTCCTGCAACAAGGTACCGTGGCGGTTTTTGGCCAAGTCCCACGCCGGGTGGTGTTCCGGTGGAAATGACATCTCCCGGCAGCAGGGTCATGAACTGGCTGATATAGTGTACGAGGTACGGTACATTAAAAATCAGGTCGGCCGTGGTGGAATCCTGGAAATGTTTCCCATTAACGTCCAGCCATAACCGAAGTTTGTGTGGATCGGGCACTTCGTCGCTGGTCAGCAGCCAGGGTCCAAGAGGGGCAAAACTATCGCAGCTCTTGCCCTTTACCCACTGCCCGCCTCTTTCAATCTGGAATTCCCTTTCACTGTAGTCATTGTGCAGTGCATAACCAGCAATATAATCCATGGCTGACGCCAGGTCCACATAACTTGCTTTTTTGCCGATCACGATGGCCAGTTCCACTTCCCAGTCGGTCTTTTTTGAATGCCTGGGAATGATAAGGTCATCATTTGGGCCACACAATGCGGTGGTGCTTTTAAAAAATACTATCGGCTCAGTCGGAAGTTCCATTCCGCTCTCAGCAGCGTGACTGGCATAGTTTAGTCCTATGCAGACTATCTTGGAAGGTCGGGCAATACAGGATCCCCACCGCTCATGTTCATCAATGGTTGGACAATCATCAGCATACTGGCTGATCCAGTTCGACAGTTTCTCAATCCCGTTATCAGTAAAAAATTCTTCATTGAAGTCCTTGCAAAATGAAGAGACATCCACCTTCCTGTTGTTCCAGATAACGCCTGGTTTTTCTTTTCCCAATCTGCCGGCCCTGAATAGTTTCATAATTTGTTCAGTTATTTATGCGAATAAAACCTCCATCGATGGGGTAATCTGATCCTGTTATAAATCCTGCTTCATCGCTGCAGAGGTAC
>CAVPPM010000022.1:0-27090 GCA_963707255.1 uncultured Sphingobacteriales bacterium
GACGGAAAATCTTCTTCAGTCTATGCTATGAAACAATTTGCCTACCTGTTCCCGGAATGTTGCAACCTGGGTACGCTGCTGTTCAACACCGGTGAGGACAAAAGGCAATTTGCCTTAGAAGACCTGATAGAAGAACTTGTTGCCAGGCATTATCAGCCTATCACTATCGAAAAAATATCGGCCGACAATAAGGAAGACATGAATAAGTGGATATCCGGAAAGACCAATGCAATATTGGTGTCTGGCGCTTTTGGCAGGGGAGAATTGTCGACCCTCCTTAAAAAAAGCTTTATCACTGATGTGATCAAGGACCATCGGATCCCGGTATTTGTGGCGCACAAATAATTTCAACATTGACGAAAAAAAACTGGTAGGTTTGAACAGAACTACCCTCGCATGCAGAAACCCGTTGCAGTCTAATTCCCAGCAGGAGATAAAATTTTTAGATGGTCCCAGGTCGCGCTGGCAGGAATTTACCTTCGTTATCAAAGTGATGGTGGAATTTATCCGGGGTTTCAGGTCCCTTCATTTTACAGGGCCCTGTGTAACCGTTTTCGGCTCCGCAAGATTTGATGAAAATCATCCTTACTACCAGCAAACCAGGGAACTCAGTGGCGAGATTGCCAAACTTGGATTTACCATCATGACCGGGGGCGGACCGGGCATTATGGAAGCCGCTAACCGGGGTGCCAAGGAAGTGGGTGGAAGATCCATCGGGTGCAATATTATTCTACCCAGGGAACAGAATCCAAATCCTTATGTGGACCAGTTTGTCAATTTCCGCTATTTTTTTGTCAGGAAGACCCTGCTGATAAAATATTCCTATGCTTTCGTGATCATGCCAGGCGGTTTTGGTACACTGGATGAAATGTTTGAAGCCATGACCCTGATCCAGACAAAGAAAATCAAGGATTTCCCCGTCATCATTTTTTCAAAAGAATACCACAAAGACCTGATAGAACATATCCACAAAATGCTGGATATGAAAACAATCTCCCCGGAGGACCTGGAATTGTTTTTGATTACGGACTCCGTGGAAGATGCCGTTAACCTGATCAAAGAATCTATTGACAGGTTCGGGCTTTCACATGAAAAACCTCATCCGCTGAAATGGCTGAGGGAGAATGTGGGAGTTTGAGAATGTGGGAAATGTGAAAGTTAAAATGAGGAAATAATTCATATTTGACAATTTTTGTATTTCCCAATTTCTCTAGTCTGTAGTCTCTCATCTCTCCTCACTAGTCTCTAGTCTCATTTCGAATGCCCCTGATCAAAATCATTGTTCCGTCCCTGCTGCTATAGGACCTTTGATACATTACCTTTCTTATGAACACCCGTATACTTGAACTGTTTTTAAAAGAGAATTCTGCATGGGAAGACATGATCAGCCGGCAAAGGAAGGAAATTCCGCTGCTCGACAAAATGATCCTGGGAATTGTAGAAGAGAAGAAGGGTTTGAAAGAAGAAATGGAAAAAGTATTCCAGCACCTGCGAGATGAAATGCACAAACAGGAAAAGCACATGGATGAGCTTAAGGAAGAACTTGGAAAGCAACAGCGTTACCTCATTTCTGAACGAAAAAATACTATCGGCGATCCATATTCCATCAATACGTTTTTCAGCCAGAAAGTGCTGCGGGAAAGAATTAAAGAGGTCGAAAGAAGTTTTGTTGAACTGAAATGCAATTACCTTAATTACGTAGCTACGATCTGACAGGATGATTAAAGAACTGACTACCACACAAACAGTTTGCTATCATTGCGGGGATACCTGCAACCAGTTGGTATTGGCAGATGACAAGCCTTTTTGCTGTGAAGGTTGCAAACAGGTTTACCTGCTACTCAATGAAACCGGGCTTTGTAACTACTATGACCTCGACAAGACACCGGGAATAAAAGCCACCGGAAAGTTTACCGGCAACAGGTTTGCCTACCTCGACAACGAGGAACTCACCGCCAAACTGCTCAGGTTCAGGGACAACAGCCAGTCGCACGTGCAGTTTTACCTTCCCACCATGCACTGTGCAAGTTGTATCTGGCTGCTGGAAAACCTGCACCGGATCAATCCTTCCATCCTTTCCTCAAAAACAAACTTCCAGCGGAAAGAAGTTTTTATTGTCTTCCAGCATAATGACATCAGCCTCCGAAAAGTAGTGGAACTGCTGGCATTTGTTGGCTATGAGCCATATATCAGCCTCAACGATGGCGAAAAGAAAAAGGAGAAATCCATCAACCGGAAACATATCTATAAAATTGGCGTCGCCGGTTTTTGCTTCAGCAATATCATGATGCTGAGTTTCCCGGAATATTTTTCATCGGGAAATATCGGGCTGGAATCGCTCAAGAATGTATTTACTTACCTCATACTTTTCCTCTCCCTGCCTGTGCTGTTCTATAGCGCATCAGAATTTTTTGTATCGGGATATAAGGGTCTGCGCCAGGGCTGGCTGAATATAGATGCACCCATCGCGCTTGCTATTCTCATTGCTTTTGGACGAAGCCTTTATGAAATTTTTACCGCAACCGGGCCGGGCTACCTGGATTCCATGAGCGGGATCGTATTTTTTATGCTGGTGGGAAGATGGTTCCAGAACCGCACCTATGATGCCTTTTCCTTTGACCGTGATTACAAATCTTATTTTCCCTTAGGCGTTACCGTTATCAACAATGGGCTTGAAAATAATGTTCCCCTGGCGGGTTTAAAAAAGGGCGACCTGATCCGTGTAAGGAATGAAGAAATGATCCCTGCCGACGGCCTGCTGGTGAATGGATCGGGAAGTATTGACTATAGTTTTGTTTCGGGAGAAACCAGGCCTGTCGCGAAAAAGAAGGGTGAGCTCATTTATGCAGGCGGCAAACAAATGGGACCGGCCATTGACATGGAAGTGGTGACCCCGGTATCGCAGAGTTATATCACCAGGTTGTGGAATAACGATATTTTCCAGGTCAATAAACATCGTGAGCAGTCCTTTATACATCCATGGAGCCGTTATTTTACCTATGCCCTTTTCAGCATTGCTGCTTGTTCGGCCATTTATTGGGCGGTCAATGACCCGGCAAAGGTCTGGCCGGCTGTAACGGCAGTGCTGATTGTGGCCTGTCCCTGCAGCCTCCTGCTGTCTGCCACCTTTACCTATGGCAATATGCTGGGTATCCTGGGAAAAAATAAACTCTACCTGAAAAATGCAAATGTTATTGAATCGCTGGGCAAGATCGATACGATCGTATTTGATAAGACCGGGACACTGACCCATCACCAGACTTCACAGGTCAGTTTTGAAGGGAAGGAATTAACGGAAGAAGACCAACTAGATTATCCGGAGCCTGGCTTCCCATTCCTCGCATCCGTTAAGCAGGATGATCGCCGCACATCTTAATCAACAATCAACTGAACTCCTTGCGGTGAAAGACTATCGTGAAATAACAGGAAGCGGACTGATGGCCGAAGTCGGCCATCACCAGGTGCGGATAGGCTCTTCGGCCTTTATGTTACAAAGACGCGAAGATGAAGTACAAAGACGCGGAGATCTTACCCCGGATGCCAAGCTGCAAGAGATACAGGCAAAGACGCAGCATAGGAATTCGTCAATCCGCCAATCCGCCTTCGCTAATGCTTCGGCTGACAAGTCCGCAATCGATGCTGCGGGCGTTTACATTTCGATCGATGACAAACTGTTAGGCCGTTTTATAGTGAATAATGATTATCGTGAAGGCATTACCCATATGGCTGCACAACTCCGCAATGACGATTATGAATTACTGGTACTGAGCGGGGATAATGACCAGGAAAGAGATAACCTGCGCGGCATTTTTGGGAAGGAAGCAAAGTTTTATTTCAGGCAAAATCCCCAGGAAAAACTGGATTATGTCAGCGACCTGCAGTCGGACCATCGCCAGGTACTGATGCTTGGTGACGGACTGAATGATGCAGGTGCCTTACGAAAGGCAAATGTGGGTATCGCTGTTTCCGACAGCGCTAATGTATTTTCACCGGCAAGCGATGCCATCCTGGATGGTAATGCAGTAAAGGATTTAGGCGGTATGCTGCGATTTGCCAGGGCCGGAAAGAAGATCGTGGCAGCCAGTTTTGTATTATCGATCCTGTATAATATCGTAGGGCTGTCGTTTGCCACGAGAGGTATGCTTTCCCCCATGATCGCCGCCATTCTTATGCCCGCAAGTTCCATCAGCATTGTGCTTTTTGTCTCCCTTTACTCCCGTATTTCGGCCCGGCTCAATGGGCTTTCCTAAATTGTTTTGGAGTGAAAACCCTTGGCGATCCGGTTAATCCGCCAATTCGCTAATACGCCAATTCGCCAATCCGTAATCCGCAATCCGTAATCATATGACCAATATCATTCTCCCTTTTGACAGCCATCATGGCAGCCGCACCACCACTTAAATACTTTTGAACCGCAAACAACAGACTTTGAGTGTATTTATCATACTGATATTCTTCAGCATTATGGTTGCCGGAGGTTTCCTGGCAGCCTTTATCTGGTCGGTACGTTCCGGCCAGTACGATGATGACTATACTCCGTCTGTAAGGATGCTATTTGACGACAAACCTTCACCTGACAACAAATCTTCCATCAATCAAAACAGCAAGGATGCAAGTTGAGAAATTCTATTATGACAATAAGATCGTTCGCAATTTTGCGTTCGCAACGATCATCTGGGGTATAGTGGGTATGCTGATAGGCGTGTGGGTGGCCCTGCTTATGGTTTTCCCGCAGTGGAATATCGGTGGCATTGCCGTTGGAAAGGAGACCATCGGGTTATCCTTCGGCCGGCTCAGACCACTGCATACCAATGCCGTGATTTTTGCCTTTGTGGGTAACGGTATTTTCATGGGATACTATTACTCCCTGCAACGCCTCCTTAAAACAAGGATGGCCAGCGATATGCTCAGCAGTATTCACTTCTGGGGATGGCAGCTGATCATTGTTGCCGCTGCAGTGACTCTTCCACTCGGTATTACTACCAGTAAAGAATATGCGGAACTGGAATGGCCGATCGATATTGCCATTACGCTGATCTGGGTAGTATTTGGATACAATATGTTCTGGACGATTTTGAAACGCCGTGAACGCCACCTCTATGTGGCCATCTGGTTTTATATCGCCACTTTCGTCACCGTCGCGGTGCTGCATATCGTTAACTCGATGGCACTTCCGATATCCACGTTTAAAAGTTATTCTGTTTACGCCGGTGTCCAGGATGCCCTGGTACAATGGTGGTACGGTCATAATGCTGTGGCATTCTTCCTGACCACACCATATCTCGGACTGATGTATTACTTCATGCCGAAGGCTGCCAACAGGCCCGTTTACTCTTATCGGTTATCCATCATTCACTTCTGGGCGCTGATCTTCCTGTACATCTGGGCAGGTCCGCACCACCTGCTGTATACCGCACTTCCCAACTGGGCACAGTCGATCGGTATCGTTTTCAGCTTTACCCTCATCTTCCCCAGCTGGGGTGGAATGATCAACGGATTGCTCACGCTCCGCGGCGCATGGGATAAGGTAAGGGAAGATGTGATACTGAAATTTATGGTGGTCGCCGTTACCGCTTATGGTATGGCCACTTTCGAAGGCCCGATGCTTTCACTGAAGAATGTAAATGCGATCAGCCACTTTACCGACTGGACCATCGCTCACGTGCATGTAGGCGGACTGGGATGGAACGGTATGCTCACTTTTGGTATTTTATACTGGCTCATTCCCAGGATGTTCCGCACAGAACTGTATTCTAAAAAACTGGCCAATGCCCATTTCTGGATTGCCACACTGGGTATCATCATTTATGCAGTGCCGATGTACTGGGCAGGATTCAAGCAAAGCCTGATGTGGAAAGAATTTACTGAAGCCGGACAGCTGAAATACCAGTTCCTTGAAACAGTAACCCAGCTGAATCCATTTTATGCACTGCGCGCCTTTGGCGGAACCCTCTTTCTCGTGGGTGCATTGCTGATGGCTTATAATCTTTTTGCCACGGTTCGCAAAGGTCAGCTCCTTGCCAACGAAGAAGCAGAAGCGCCGGCCCTCGCCCCTGTCTATACGCAGCATGCGGGTGAACACTGGCATCGTTGGATCGAAAGAAGGCCAATTCCATTTCTTGTTCTCACGTTGATCGTCATACTCATTGGTGGAGCAGTGGAAATGATCCCAACATTCATGATCAAATCGAATATCCCGACCATCAGCAGTGTAAAACCTTATACACCGCTCGAATTACAGGGTCGCGATATTTATGTAAGGGAAGGATGTTATACCTGTCACTCCCAGATGGTAAGACCTTTCCGTTCTGAAACAGCGCGTTACGGTGAGTATTCAAAAGCAGGTGAATTTGTTTATGATCATCCTTTTCAATGGGGTTCAAAACGTTCCGGGCCAGACCTTGCCAGGGAAGGTTCAGGAAACAATAAAAAATCCGATTCATGGCACTATAACCACTTCGAAGATCCGCAATCTGTTTCAACAGGATCCATCATGCCGTCGTATTCGTTTATGCTTGACCGTGATCTTGACACCAGCTCTACTGCAGCAAAGATCAGGGCAATGCAGACACTGGGAGTGCCTTATCCTGAAGGATATGATGCACTGGCCAATACGGAACTTACCGCACAGGCAGTACAAATCGCAGCCAGCCTGAAAAAAGATGGTATACAAACCTCTTCCGGAAAGGAAGTGATTGCGGTCATTGCCTATATGCAAAGGTTAGGCGCTGATATTTCAAAACTTCAAACAGCACAAAAATAAGCCATGTTGAAATTTATCAGGAATTACGCAGACAAGATTGACCATATCCAGGTCTTCCCCATGATCGGGCTGTTCATCTTTGTTGGCTTTTTTATAGTGATGCTGATGTATGTGAAAAAAATGAGCAACAAGGACATTAATGAATTAAGTCATCTGCCTCTTGATATTGATGGAGAAAATAAAAACGGGAACATTTAAACCTTTTCCAAATGCTATTAACCTTTAAACATAAAAACCTGAAGAAAGCAGCAGCGTTATCTGCATCACTCATTGTCACGTTTGCAACACAGGCGCAGGACGCTGCTGCCCCCCAGGGGGGTGGTGTTAACTGGCTGCTTATCCTGCTGGTTATTGTTGCTGTTGTTTTGCTGATGGTGATCTGGGGATTGGGACAAATTATCCTGATGCTCGGCAGGCAGCTGAACGACAAAAGGAGAAATGAAGACAAAATGGGTGTGATGATGTTGCTCATAGGGTTGTTCTTTTTCAGTAGTGCCAATGGCCAGACTGCAGAAGCTGCATCCGCGAATATTGTCAGTGATTACGGCGGACTCGGTGCCCTTGAATTCTGGACACTGGCTGCAGTTCTTTTTATTGAAGTGGTCGTAATATTTTTCCTGGCATTTATGGCGAGGAGAATGTACCGGGAACTCCGGGGCATAGAGGATAAAGAATTGGGTGCCGCACTGGAATCTTCCAGGCTGATGCAATGGTGGAGTAGCCTGGATTCAAAATGGATGACCAGGGCCGTTCCGCTGGAAAAAGAAGCGGATATCTTACTCGACCATGATTATGACGGTATCAGGGAACTGGACAATGCACTGCCGCCATGGTGGAAATATGGTTTCTACTTTACGCTGGTGGTTGCGGTTCTCTATATCATGAATTATCATGTACTGGGAATTGGAATGAATCCTGAACAGGAATATGCGGCACAGATGGATGAAGGAAAACGAATTGAAGAAGCCTATAAAGCCAAAACTAAAAACCTTGTGGATGAAAATAATGTGACCATCGCTGATGCAGCGGGAATTGCCGAAGGAAAGAAAATCTATCTGCAGTCCTGCATCGCATGCCATGGCCAGGGTGGAGAAGGTGGCATCGGACCTAACCTTACAGACGACTACTGGATACACGGCGGATCCATGAATGATATTTATAAGACCATCAAACTGGGATATCCTGAAAAAGGAATGCAGTCTTGGCAGTCTATGTTCAACCCCGTTCAGATTAAAGAATTATCCAGTTTTGTAAAGTCGATAAAGGGTACCAAACCGGCTAATCCAAAAGCCCGCCAGGGAGATCTCTTCAAAGAATAATGCTCTGCATTATTCTTTAAGAGATTGCGAATTGCGGATTGCGGCCTCTTCGTCAAAGACTTCGGCGGCCAGAGAATTGCGGATTATTCCATGGTCAATGTCACCGGATAATCCGAAATTTCAATTCGCACATTCGTTTTCATTAATTGCATATGCACATTTGCACATTTTCGTATTTGCACATTGTACAACGTGAACAAAGAAAAAGAAATATCGCTCGACCAGTCTTTCCGCGATTCCGTGGCCACCATTGACAAAACCGGCCACCGGAAATACCTGCATCCTAAAAAGCCTTCAGGCCGCATCTACAATATCCGTACAATCACCAGTATTGTCTACCTCGTCATTTTCTTCACGCTTCCATTCCTGAAAATTGAAGGGGAACCCGTATTTCTCTTTAATGTACTGGGAAGAAAATTTATTTTCTTCGGACAGATTTTCGGCCCGCAGGACTTCTTCATTTTTGCCCTGGGGATGCTCACCTTCATGGTCTTTATCATCCTTTTTACGGTTGTGTTCGGACGTGTTTTCTGCGGATGGGCATGCCCGCAAACCATATTTATGGAGATGGTATTCAGGAAAATTGAATACTGGATCGATGGTGACTCTACCAAACAGAAACAGCTCCGGGAAATGCCATGGAATGCCGAAAAGATCCGGAAAAGACTCACCAAAATTATCGTCTTTTATGCGCTGGCCTTCCTGATCGCCAATTTCTTTATGGCCTACCTGATCGGGATGGACGAAGTAAAAAGATATATACACGAAGGCATCAGGCCTCATTTCGGAACCTTCGCCACACTGCTCGGATTTTCCGCTATATTTTTCTTCGTTTACTATTGGTTCCGCGAACAGGTCTGTATCGTGGTCTGTCCCTATGGCAGACTGCAGGGTGTATTGCTGGATAAGGATTCCATTGTGGTGGCCTATGACTATGTAAGAGGTGAACCAAGGGGCAAAATAAAAAAGTCTGAAGAGCTGACTGCTGATAAGGGAGACTGTATTGATTGCGCGGCTTGTGTAAGGGTTTGTCCGACAGGTATCGATATCCGTAACGGCACGCAGCTTGAATGTGTAAACTGTACAGCCTGTATTGATGCCTGTGACGATATCATGACCAGTATCAAAAAACCTACCGGGCTGATTCGTTTTGCTTCCGAAAATAATATCGCCAAAGGCCTGAAAACTAAAATCAACACAAGGATTGTAGCCTATTCTACAGTACTCGCAATTTTATTATCCGCCCTTGGATTCATGCTCGTCAGCAGGCAGGATGTGGACATTACGGTCCTGCGAATTTCAGGATCTGTTTACCAGACATTGCAGGACGGCCGGATCGGTAATATTTACAATATTAAGATGGCCAATAAAACCAGGAAAGACATTCCTGTTACGTTAAGGCTGGAAGGAATAAAAGGTGAAATAGAAATTGTTGGCGAAGCTTTTACTGTGCTCAGGGAAGGATACAAAACCGGAACATTCATTATTAAGATTGATCCGTCTCAAATCCATCAACGAAAAACACCGATTACCCTTGGGGTTTATGAGGGAGATAAAAAAATAAAAACTGCCGCCACCACATTCATGGGACCGGCAAATTAAAAACCTGAATATGAAATTCAACTGGGGACATAAAATATTGGGCATTTACCTCGTCTTTGTTGCAGGTATTGTATACATGGTGGTTTTGTCGACCCGCCAAAAAGTTGACCTGGTAACCGCTGACTATTACGGGGAAGAGATCCGTTACCAGCAAAGGATCGACGAATCCGGAAGGGCATCCTCTCTTTCTGCACCTCTTCAGTATAATGTTGGGCAGGGATTGCTGACCATTACTTTCCCAAAGGAGTTCGAAGGAAAAAAGATGTCAGGAGAGGTGTTGGTGTACTGCCCGGCTGATGATAAAAAAGATCTTCATAACAATATTGACCAAACCGGAACCATCGTGAAGGTCAGTCTTCCTGAAGTGAACAAAGGAGCACATGTGGTTAAAGTGAAATGGACTTCAGGCGGAATTACCTACTATGCTGAACAGAACATCTTTATTCAATAAACAGGGAATGGGCTGATAATGACATTGGAAATATTCATACCGGCATTATTACTCGGCGCAGTGAGCAGCATTCACTGTATTGGAATGTGCGGACCCCTCGCAATGGCATTACCATTAAAGGGCGGCCAGGCATCAAAGTTTACCGGCGCACTTTTGTATAACCTGGGTAGGATAACCACCTATGCAGTCTTCGGAATTGTTTTTGGCCTGATTGGCCGAAGCTTTGCCTGGTTCGGATGGCAACAAAAGATTTCCATAACACTTGGTCTGATCATCTTGATTGCGCTTATACTTCCTCGTGTGTTGAATAATCAGCACCTGTTTACAAAGTGGAACAACAGGGTAATGGTTGTTCTAAGGGAAAAACTGGGGAAGCTCCTGTTTAATGGCCACCCTGCATCACTTTATGCCATTGGCATCCTGAATGGGTTATTGCCATGTTCAATGGTCTACCTGGCATTGGCAGGCGCAGTGGCAACAGGAGACGCACTATATGGGGCTGTTTTTATGGCCAGTTTTGGTGCCGGCACATTGCCCGCCATGTGGACCATCAGTTTCTTTGGTGGAATGATGAAACAATCCATCCGGGTTAATGCCCGCAAGCTTTTCCCGGCGATGATGATCATTATGGCTTTCCTGTTGATTTTAAGAGGTTTAAATCTGGGCATACCCTATCTCAGTCCGAAACTGGGGATAGGAACTTCATCAGCGATGGAATGCCCGCGATGATATAGCTCAGGTTTTTATATGACTGGCATTATTGAATATGGGAGGTCATAAAAATAGATTTGTACAGTAAATGCTTGAAATGCTTCCTTATTGGAAGGCACTTGAACACTGCCGAAATGCAGTTCACCCGGAAACGGGATTCATGGCCCTGTTGTAAGAGGGATGCAGCAGGGTCTTTTTTTAGACAGATATAATGTATGATCAAATTGAGCGTGATAACCGATAAAATGGATCAATACCAACATGAAACCTTAATGTGGGCGAGATCACTTGATTTTTTCAAGCAGGAAAACAATTACCTGAAGAACAGGCTTTCAGAAGTGGTTGACAAGACTTCAGACAAGTATTTTCTTGCCCAGGCTGAGCATTTTCAAAATCAGTTTATTATAAAGGATGAGTTCATTGATGAACTCAAGCATGATGTGAATGAACAGATTCGCCACCTGAAAAGCCAGACCGTCAGGCTGAGCTCCAAACTGGTAGACATAGAAGAAAAATATACGGAGCGTCAGGATAACCTGCGGGAACAGATGATGTACCTGGAGAAAGACTTCACTACCCTTCGAAATGAATTTCAAAGTTATTTGAATAAACGGCCTTGGGCTTAGCATCGCTTCGCGATGCCATTGCGGATTACGAATTGCGGATTACGGATTCTTAGTTAAGGTCAATCCCTGGAATCCGCAATCCGCAATCTCGCAAGTCTCGTAATCTCGTTTCAATGTTAACTAAACTCTCTGAGTTTAGTTTAACATTGAAACGAGCCTCTTCTCATTCAGTATAATAATATTACCGTCTTTAATGTCGATCAGCTTTTCGCTGCGGAAATCACTGAGTGTCCTGATCAGTGATTCGGTTGCGGTACCCGCTATATTGGCCAGGTCCTCGCGGGAGATATGTATGGAGAATTGTTGTTCAGTGCTTTTTTTATATTTCTTTTCGAGGGTGATCAGTGCATCAGCTACCCGCTTGCGGAGTGAATTATAGGCCAGTCCAAGTAACTGTTCTTCTTTCTCTACCACATTATGGGCAAGCAGCCGGATAAATTTCCGTGTCACTTCCGGGTTATTATTGATCAGCGCCTCAAAATCTTCACGTGGAATGAGCGCTATTTCAGTGTCTTCCATGGCTTCGGCCGTTTCCTTATAAACGCCATTCTCCAACAAGGCAACATACCCGAAAAACTCGCCCTCGCTGAATAAACCCACCGTCAGCTCCTTACCGTCATCATTCGATTTAAAGGTTTTTACTTTTCCCTTTTGAACAAAATACATTTTACCGGGATGGTTTCCTTCAGTATAAATGATCTGCTTCTTCTTATAATGATTGATATTTCTTCCTTCCGACAAATTTTTCAGCGCATCGCCCTTGCCAAGGTCAAACATGAATTCATGCACACCCTTCAGGTCTTCGGAATAATTTTTCCTCAGCAGTTCCACTTTTTTCAGCCTGCTCTCAATGGAATTCAACAGCTCGATATCTGTAAACGGCTTGGTGATATAATCATCGGCGCCCATTTCCATGCCTCTCCTGAAATCTCCCCTTTCGGCCTTTGCCGTAAGAAATATAAACGGCAGGTGTTTCAGTTCCTCATTCTTATTGATCAGGTGCAATACACCGTATCCGTCCAGCACGGGCATCATGATATCGCAAATGATGAGGTCCGGTTTTTCCTGTAAAGCCTTTTCCACGCCTATCTTACCATTTTCAGCGGTAATCACCTGGTAGTTGGCCAATTCAAGGATCTCGGCGGTATTTTCCCTTACTTCTGTGTTATCTTCTATCAGCAGAATTTTGCTCATATGGAAATTGTATGTTGAATTCGGTTCCTTTTTCAAGTTCACTGCTAACCTCAATTTTCCCGTTCATCAGTTCCACATATTTCGAAACAATATGCAGTCCGAGCCCGGTTCCCTGGATATTCGTCACATTCTTCGCCCTGAAGAATCGCTCAAACAGGTGCTTTTTATCATCATCCGGAATACCCAGGCCGTAATCGCGGACAGAAATTAGAATATTTTTTTCACTTACCTCTCCCGTTACATCAATCTGTGAGCTTTCTGACGAAAATTTTATGGCATTAGACACCAGGTTGATGATCACATTCCTTAACAGGGAAAGGTCAAGATACACATTTGTTGCTCCCTTATGCCGATAAATAATTCGCTGTCCGGGTCTCAGGATGGGCGACATTTCATTGCATACCAGCTGGATCTGTTCCTTCATATTGAAGTTAGAAAAATTGGCCTGTACCCTGCCCTCTTCGATCCGCCCTATGGACAAAAATTCATTTAAAATGTCTGTCAGGTTACTTACCGCCGAACGGATCCGCTGAATATGCTTGTCGCGTTTATCCTGTTCCTCCGTGGTTATATATTTTGCCACCAGCGAGGCAGACGACAAGATAGTGCTCAGGGGGGTCCTGAATTCATGGGAAGCCATGGATACGAATCGACTCTTCAGGTCACTCAGTTCCTTTTCTTTGCTCAGCGCAGATTCCAGCTCCTTTTTGGAAATTTCGAGCTGGGCAAGGGTTTCCTGGAGCTCGAAAGTGCGCTTGGCGACTTTGTCTTCCAGTTCATCATTCATCTGCTCGATCTCCTGGTTGATCCTCTCGAGCTCATTCCGCTGCCTGAGCATCGTCTCCTCCGTTTCCTTTCTCCTGGAAATGTCAATAATAAAGGCAATCGAAAAAGTTTCCCCGTTGATCGCATAATGGCCCAGGCTCACTTCCACCGGAAACTCCGAACCATCTTTACGCGATCCGGATAAATTATGGCCCTCACCCATCGACCTGTTGGTGGGATGCTGGTTGTATCCGGCCCTGTATTTGACGTGGTGGTCATGGAAACGCCTGGGTATCAGCGATTCAACCGTCACGCCCACCATTTCATCGCCATAGCCGAAAAGCTTCTTGGCAAATGCATTGGCCATCACAATTTCGCCCTTCGTGTTGGCAACAATGATGGCCATGGAGGCAAACTCAAACAGGGCCTCAAATTTTTGCTTTTCCTGCTTTATGTGGATGATTGCCTTATGCAGTTCGTCTACGTCAATGATCCGTTGTAATATGAATTTTTCATTGTTGTGATCAAACAGGTTCAAGTTGAGCTTACCCATGAAATGCAGGCCATCTTACCCCGGTAGAAAATGGTTTCGTAGGTAAAACTTCCCTCTTTTTTCAGGTCCGCCAGCATTTTTTCGAGAAATGCCCGTTCGGGCTTATCCCTTAAAATCAACATGGCATTGTCGATAAAAATCAATGTCTTTTGTAGCCCTTGAACCAAAAACCCGGGAAAACGGCTCATTAAAAAATTCCAGGCTGAGCCTATCAAGTTGCCATACTGACAGCAATTCATCATCCATCTGGCAGATAGCATCGAGTAAAGAGGAACGAAAGACAGTTTGCATCTTCGCAAAGATAGTGAAGAAAATACGCCGAGAAGGCGGGACGCACGGGGAAAAGACGCGGAGGAAGGCAGGACGCAGAGAAAACGTCTAACGAACAAATGTATTACTAGTGCATAATTAAGAGTTGGTCGTAGCGTCACTGCCTTCTCTGCGGCTTTTCCCGTGTGTCTCCCCCATGGGTCACAGCCTTTTCCGCGTCTTTCCCCTGCGTCTTTGCCTCCCCTGCGTCTTCCCTTGCCTCCTTCTCGCGTCTTTTGTTTTATTTGTTGAACATTTAATTAGCTTTTCGGTTTATATCAACGTGATCGCAGGCTGGAACATAAAAACCGCTTCAAAGACAGGGACCATCAACCGGACCTTTACCGCCACTATACTGGCCGTGGTAATGCATTTTACGGGTGCAATGGGGATGCTGTTCTGGCGGCGCGACTGGTTCCTGATGCTCACCCCCTTCAACCTCCTGGTCATGTTTTTCCTCCTGATCTGGACCCTTCCTGAAAAAAACAGGAAAATCTATGCATTATTTGCCGGAGCCTTTTCAATTGGTGTTATAACGGAAATGATCGGGGTAAAAACGGGATTTCTTTTCGGACAATATGAATATGGCAATGTCCTGGGATTTAAACTCAATGGAGTTCCCATATTGATTGGCATCAACTGGTTTATCATTGTATATGCCAGCGGAATGCTTGCCCTACAGGTGAGAAAATTATTTAACCCGCCGTGCGGAGCAACAGAGCAGCGGACCTTCAGCAAATGGTTCGGAAATTCCGTCATTATCGACGGTGCAGTGATTGCTACTTTTTTCGACGTAATCATGGAGCCTGCAGCCGTCAGGCTGGGTTTCTGGTCCTGGCAGAATGGAACCATCCCGCTGATGAATTACCTGTCGTGGTTCCTGGTGAGTGTTGTTATCCTTTTCCTGTTCCGCCAGACTGCACTGAAAAATCACCAGTTCGCCATCAACCTGCTCATCATCCAGGCCATCTTCTTCCTGGTACTTCGCTGAAAGAAATCACCAGTTCGCCATAAACCTGCCCAACACATTCCTCCTCATTCCATAATTCAACCACATTGCCCCTCATGCTCTGTTCTTTGCAAATTTTCCAATGGTCAGTCCCTGGACAAATATGGAAAAACAGACTATAACATAGGTCACCGGAACCCAGATTTCCTTATTGAGATTGCCCGGAATGGATAATGCAAGGGCTATGGATATCCCGCCCCTGAGGCCACCCCAGGTAAGGATCAAAATGGTATTGCGCGATATATTTTCTTTAAGCCGGATGCCTAAAGAAGGGATCAACAGGGAGATATACCTCGCCAGCAGGGAAAGGAATACCAGGATAAAAGAGATCAGGATGATTCTTTTTTCAATCGGAATAATCACCAGTTCAAGTCCGATCAGCACAAATAAAATGGCATTCAATATTTCGTCGATGAGTTCCCAGAATTTATCGAGATATTCCCTTGTTGTTGCCGACATTCCAAAATTCTTCCCATGGTTGCCGATGATCACACCCGCCGCAACCATCGCCAGCGGACCGGAAACATGTATAAAATGTGACAGCGTATAACCACCCATTACAATGGCCAGTGTCAGCAATACTTCCACCTGGTAATAATCGATACTGGCAATCAGTTTAAATCCGATATACCCCAGTACAAGACCCAGCAACAGTCCGCCAATGGCTTCCCTGCCAAACAGGAAAAGGATATTCCGGAAAGTCAGTTCCGCATCGGGCGCCGACAACTGGAGCAATATGATGAATATGACCACCGCAACACCATCATTGAATAATGACTCGCCTGCAATTTTTGTCTGAAGTGATTTTGAAATACCGGAACTCTTCAAAATGCTGAGCACGGCAATCGGATCAGTTGGTGAGATCAATGCGCCAAACAATAAGGCATGTATCAGTTCAACAGAAATGCCAAACAATCCCAGCAACAGGTAAGTCCCATATCCAATGATAAACGTACTGATCACAACACTCACCGTTGCATAGGCGGCAATGCTCAGGCTTTCCTCTTTCAGGTCCTCGATCTTGATATGTATCGATCCGGCAAATAGCATAAAGCTCAGCATAATCTCCAGTAATAACTCGCTGAAGTCGATCTGTCCCATTATGGACACCACGGTTTCCTTAAAGAAAGGATTGTAATAGCCGATGGCCATTAATACCAGTGAGAACACCAGTGAAAATGCCATCAATCCTATGGATTGCGGAAGCTTAAGGAAACGAAAATTCAAATAGGCAAAAACAGCGGAGAGAGATATCAGGATGGAAATGATATGAAAGATATTCATACGCCTTTAATAGTTTGTTTTGATGGTTTCAAACCTGCTTACTTCTTCATGGCTCTGACCCACTCTGTTATCAATGCTACCGCCTCCGGTTGGGCGACGGTTCTTCCGAGTTCAGGCATCATTATTCCGGGATCGGTCGACTTCATACGATACACGGTGATAGACTCTTCAGGCTTTCCAGGTACAATATCAAAATTTAATCCTCCTGATCCGCGGCCCGCAGCAACTGGCGTTTTGCCAATACCTATTTTCAACGGATCCTTTTCAAGCCATCCAAGGTGTAGTCCGGAACTGCTGGCCGGTCCGTCACCACGGTGACAATGCGCGCAATTGATATCCAGCCAGACCCTCGCCCTTTCATCAAGTGTCCCGGTGCTGGCATCGTTCCATACCACGCCCTTCGGTACGTCTTTGCCGGTATAACCCTCAAGAATACCCGAAGATGCCCAGTGACTTAACTGGTTTTCACTGATCGACCCATAGTTGTGCACACCGTTCAACTGCCATGCCGTGGGGCCAATGGGCATGATCACTTCACCTTTATTATGGCAACCTTTGCACTGGTTCATATTAGGGATCACATAGGCACGACTTTGCTTCCTGCCCTTTTCATCAACATAGGTATATTGGTTGTTTCTCCCGCCACATCCAGTATGGCATCGGTCTGTTCCTTATTCCAGATATAGGGAAGGGTCTTCCATCCACCGGCTTCATGTATAAGCAGGCGGGTTTCAATCAGCCTCCTTCCCTTTGAAGGATCCCTGAAATCATTGGGATAATAAAAAGTCTTTATGAGTGAACTGCCCACCGGGAAATCAAAAACGGCGGAGTCATTATACTGAAGCTTTGCTCCGGCGGGGACCTTTACAAACCTCAATTTTTCTGCATAATCAGTAAACAGCGGTGTATTAAGATGATAGGGTATTACACCATCTGCCGGCTCCTGCATGGCGAGATCTCCCTTAAAAAATCCATAAGCAGATAATTTCATCAACGGGGCATGGGTCGATGGTCCTGATGAAGGAAAAATCCATCCGGTAAATGGCAGGATCGCCACAATGATCAGTATCCAGTGTCTGTATTTCACTTCATCGTTTATAGGTTACCGATAGGTGGTCAATTGCAGGTCACTGCCGCAGTATCGCGGGAAATATTTTTGAAACCATTTGCCGCATCAAGATTGGCATAGGTAGCTCCCTTATTATTGCTCAGGCAGATTTTCTTGTCAGCAGGATACTGCTTATCCACCAGTATCTTTTCGTCCAGTATTCCATCGTATACAATATCCGGAACATTTTTCCCGAACTTTAGTTTGAAGCGATAAAGTTTTCCTATCCTTCCCTGCATGGTGGCTTTTTTCTTTTCCTTGCTGTATTCGTTATCGTGTATATTGACCGCTGTGGGATATGGATAGTACAACGAATCCTTGATCGGGTTTTCGGTAATATAGTAACTGATAATCCCGGTCGGGATGGTGCGGTTATTAATGATCTTGTTATTGTATACCTCCACATTGGTAGATGCCAGTAAGAGAATACCGGTACCCAGGGGGACCTTGCCCACGATATTTCCTTTCGGGGCAAAATTTGACTGGTTGTTCTCCCTGATGATATTATCGTGCACCTTACAATTGCCGCCCCGCTTCAGTTTCAGGTCGGGCAGGTCAAATACCAGTATTCCTCCCGTATTATTATAAGCCTCATTCTGGTATACTTCCGCGTCAATGGAATTTTCAATTTCGATGCCCGCAACGTTTTCATAGGCCTTGCAATTTCGCACGATGATACTGCGCGACTGCCCCACATATATACCCGCATCAGAAGCTCCCCTGGCCACCGATTCTTCAATCAAAACATTGCTGCATAATACCGGATAAATGGCATAGGATCCGTTTTTGCTGCTGAGCTTACCCGTCCACTCAGCCCTGATGCGACGAAAGGTAATGCCGTTTACATCCATGGCTTTTATGCAATCGCCTTTTGCATCCTGGATACTGAAATCTTCCAGGGTGATGTTTTCGCAGTTGGAAATCCTGAGTCCTTCCGCCCCGGTGGCCTGTCCTTTGAAACTAATCACCGTTTTACCAATGCCCTTTCCTTTGATCGTGATTTTTTTCTTGCCCTCCATCGACAGTGTGCCGTTCATGGTCATTACGCCTTCATCAAGGGTGATGGTTTCACCGTCTTCTGCCATGATCAGCCTGGTCTGCAGTTGTTTTTGCAGATCGGGCTGGGCCATAATAAACGTTGTACTACATAAGAGGAAAGAAAGGCAAAAAACTATTCTTGACATGCGGTTTGAATTGCGTTTGATAAAGAGCGGAAAGATAAAGGGATTCGGCGTAAAAAAAAATGACGACAGCTCAGCAGAGACCGGCTACAATTTTTGCACTTTTCAGGCATAACGGGATACCTCCGCCGGGATGCACACTGCCGCCGGTAAAATATAATCCCCGGATATGACTGGTAAAATTCGGGTGCCGCAGGAAGGCTGCCAGGGTAGAATTTGAACTGGTGCCGTACAATGATCCCATATGTGAGAGGGTGTTGGCTTCAATTCCTTTGGGATCAAGGACGATCTCCGTTTCAATATAAGGGGCGATGTCATCCTTCAACATCCTGTTGAGCTTTGTAATGATATCCTTTCGGGCCTGGACACAGGCAGATGGCCAGTCCTGCCCCTTATCCGCCGGCGCATTCACCATCACAAACCAGTTCTCGCTTCCCTCAGGGGTATGACCCTTTTCCATTTTGGAACTGATATTGATATATATGGTGGGATCGTGGTATAATGTTCCTCGCACGAATAGATGACGGAATTCTTCCTGGTAATTTTCAGTAAAGAAAATATTGTGCAGTCCGAGCTGCGGAAATTCCTTTTTCATTCCCCAGTAAAATATCAAAGCGCTGGAACTTCTTTCCCTTTTCAATACTTGCCTGGAGCGCTCTTCATCTTTAAGCAGATCACGGTACACATAATATACATCTGCATTGCTGATTACCTTTTCGGCTTTCATCAACTACATCTCCTGCCATGATACCTTTTACCTGTCCCCCTTCATGAACAATTTGCTGAACAGGTGTATTAAAAAAAAACTGTACGCCCTTTTTTATGGCCAGGGCATAAAGGGCGGAGGGTATACTGATCATTCCGCCTTCGGGATAGAATGTTCCTTCATTCTGTTCAAGATGGGGGATCATGCTCAGCATGGCGGGTGCACTGAATGGATTGCTCCCGTTATAAGTGGCGAAGCGATCAAAGATCTGTACGGTTTCCGGAGCCCTGAAATGCTTACGGTTGAATTGATGAAGCGATTCGCGTGAGGTAACGTACCCGGGTAGCCGAAATCGCCGGCAGCAGTCTTTTATTGAGCCAGGTGGAGCTTTTATGCAGGGAATGGTCCAGAAAGACATGACCGATGGATTGGTATGCGCGTTCTGCCTCCGAAAGATATGCCAGGATGGCTTCCGGGTCTTCTCCTGCCACGGTCTTCATTTCATCGGCAAACTTATTTTTATCCGTATAGGCATTGATTAATTTGCCATTTTCAAAAAAATACCTGCAGGCGACGGGCACAGGTTGATAACGAAAATAATTTTCTATCGGCTCGCCGGCAAGGTCGAAGAGTTCTTTTATATTTTCCGGCTGGGTGAAGAGCGACGGGCCCGCATCGAACTTATAGCCGTCTTTTTCAAAGAGAGAGAGTTTACCGCCGGGTTCGGCATTGCGTTCAAAAACTTTTACTTCGTAACCTTTTACTGCCAGCCTGATGGCTATGGCAAGGCCGCCGATGCCTGCCCCGATAACTATCGCCTGGCGGCGATCGTCATCGGGGCATTGCGAATTGCGGATTGCGGATTGCGGATTCATAGCGTGTTACATTACTATCAATCCGTAATCCGCAATCCGTAATCCGTAATCTGTATATGTTCCTCCACCTGTCTGAATGCAATTTTAAACCATTCCGTATATTTCGATGGATTGTCGGTAAGGTCATGCCTGATTTCCTCCATGCTGAGGTAACGCGTATCACTCACTTCGCCCGGATCAGGGAAAAGGTCTCCATCATACCGTCCGACAAACACATGGTCGAATTCATGTTCTGTGAGGCCGTTATCAAAATCTGCACGATAGGTAAATGAAAAGGCCTTACTGATGTCTGGCTCAATACCCAGTTCCTCCCTGGTTCTTCGCGATGCAGCCGACTCAACGGATTCACCCGGCCGGGGATGACTGCAACAGGCATTGGTCCACAATCCGCCACTATGGTATTTGCACATCGCCCGTTGCTGCAACAGCATTTCTCCCGTACTGTTAAACAGGAAAACACTGAATGCACGGTGCAGCAAAGCCTTCTGGTGGGCCTCCATTTTTTCCATCGTACCCACTTCTTCATCCGCCTCGTTCACCAGTATAACTTCTTCCGTATTCATTCAAAAAAATTACGTCAGATAAAATATATGTAAAAAAAATGCGATCCAGGTCACCAGGTCCGCTTGCAGGCAAAGGTTCCGCTGCTTATGCCCGAAGGCGACCATGACGACCAGTTCCCGGTAAAAATATCATTACTAAACTTCCCTCTTCCCGAAAATGTTCGGTAAGGATTCCCATTATCATAAAAATAGTGTGTGGTCGACAGCGTATCGGTATCAAGAACCCCGGTACCCCTGTAAAATACGGTATCTGTATCGAATTTCTCTAACAGGTATAAAGGCTGGCTGTTGTTGGATCCGCCCATTTTAACAAGATTCATTACGCCCGACAAGCTCCCGGAGAATTTACCTTCAAAACACTGGACCTGGAGGTCGGAATTTTCATGAACGATCAAACCCGCCACTGAACTATGGCCGTTGATCCTGATATCCGTAAGCGTGGCATTACTGCCATCGGCATTGGCAGAGAGTTTCATCGAAGATATCCTGCCCGTTAATGGCAGGTTCACAATTGGCTGTCCGGCAGTGAGGGTCTGTGTAGCTGTAAGGGTATCAGTCTCCTTATCAATATTCAGTACTGCATTTATAATATTATCGCCATTGTTCACCCTGATTACAATGGTGCCGCTCGATCCGATCACCACGCCTTTATATACACCGAAGCTCGTATTGTTATAAGCAGATTTTGTTTCAGCGGCAGTGGGAAAATTTTCCGGAGATACGTAAAAAGAGTTATCTGTTTTGGAGCAGGAAATAACAAATAATATTACTCCCAGGACAAAAACCATTCGTTTCATAGCATGAAGATATAGCTTATGAAAACGTGTGCAAGGCAGGAATATTATCAAATGTCCGTGGCTACAGAATGTTTAACTGTGTGCGGACCATGGCCTTTGCAGTGACCCAGGCCTTTGCATAATTGGGGATACGAACCCTTTCTTCAAGGATTCGCTGAGGCTGCATATTCTTTATTTTCCTGAAGAGGCTGAGGTAGTATTTATAAGCGACATATACGCCAAATCTTGCTTTTAAGGGAAGTTTTACTATCCCTTCATAGGCATGATCAAAATCTCGGGCGATATCGTCTTCAATTTCATTTTTCATCCTGGTGGTGAAGTTTGAAAAATCCACACCCGGGAAATACACCCTGTTAAGATGAAGGAAATCCGATTTAACGTCACGAAGAAAATTCACTTTCTGGAAAGCCGATCCCAGCGAGCGGGCATGTGGCATCAGTTCATCGTAGGATTTCTGGTCACCATCACAAAAAACATAGAGGCACATCAATCCCACTACCTCTGCACTTCCATAAATATATTCCGTATATCCTTCAGCGTCATAGGCCTGCTTCGAGAGATCGAACTCCATGCTCCTGAAAAATGCTTCAATGAGGGCAAGGTCTATATGGTACTTGTTAACGGTGATCTGGAAACTGTTCAGGATCGGGTTCAGGCTGATACCCCTGTCGATGGCATCATAGGTTTCTTTTTTGAACTGCATCAGCAGGTCATGCTTTTCATGTTCGTGGAAAGTGTCCACTATTTCATCAGCAAACCGGACAAACCCATAAATATTATAGATGGGTGTCCGCAAATCACCATGCAGCAGCCTGATGGCACTGCTGAAAGAGGTACTGTACTTTTCAGTAGTTATCCTGCTGCATTCCTGGCTGACTTCATGAAAGATTTTCATCATAGCTGTAAATAGATTTAGACCCAGCGTTCTAATATATGAAATTGCGGATTACGAATTGCGGATTGCGGATTCTTTGTGTTTTAAATCCTAATCGCAAATTATTTTCCCCGGTTTGAATTCAAGATTATTTCAATCCGTAATCCGCAATCCGTAATCTTTACCCTTTACCCAAAATGCTTAACAACTTCTCCCGCCACCACTTCACCACTGATCAGGCTGGGAGGAACACCGGGACCTGGAACAGTGAGTTGCCCGGTATAAAAAAGGTTGTTCACTTTTTTACTGCGGCAACTCGGTTTTAATATGGCTGTTTGCATCAATGTGTTGGCAAGGCCATAGGCATTTCCCTTAAAAGCATTGTAATCATTGATAAAGTCGGTGTGAGCATAGGTTTTGCAATAGACGATATTCTCCTTGATATCATGACCTGTATGCGATTTGAACCTTTCCAGGATAATATCAAGATATTTCATCCGCAGCTCTTCGGTATCACCCTCCAGTCCGGCTGCGACAGGTATCAAAAACACCAGGTTCTCACCTCCTTCCGGCGCAGCATGAGGATCAGTAACAGATGAAACACTTAAATAGAATAAAGGTTCTTTCGGCCATTGTTCTGTGACATAAATATCACGGGCATGAGCTTCAAAGGGTACGTCAAAGAATAAAGAATGGTGTTGTACATTATCCAGCCTTCGGTTAAGCCCGATATAATACAGCAGGCTTCCCGGCGCCATCAGCCTCTTGTCCCAATACTTTTCCGAATATGACCTGAATTCCGGTGCCAGCAACTGGCTTTCGATAAAATGATAATCTGCACCACCAATTACCACGTCGGCTTCAAAATCTTCTCCCGTTGAACAGATCACTTTTTTTACAGCGTTCTGCTGCATCACCACTTCAGTTACATCACGTTTAAATCTGAATTCAACACCCAGTGAACGCGCCAGGTTGTACATGGCTTCCACCACACTGTACATTCCACCTTCGGGATACCATGTGCCGAGTTTAATATCGGCATAATTCATGAGGCTATACAGTGCAGGCGTATTTTCAGGAAGTGCGCCCAGGAACAGCACCGGAAACTCCATCATCTGGCGGATCTTCGGGTGTTTGAAGTATTTATTGATATGACTCTTGATCGATGTAAAAACATCGAGTTTAAATACACCACGGATCAGTTCCATATCAAGAAACTCGCTGTACTTCTGGCCTGGCTTAAATACCAGTTTGTTTATACCTACCCTGTATTTATATTCTGCTTCATGCAGGAACTGGTCAAGTTTTTCACCGGCACCGGGTTCCAGTTCTTCGCATAGCCTTTTAAGTTCGTTATAATCAGCCGGAATATCGGTATGTCCCTTGTCCCAGTAGATACGATAGGAAGGTTCCAGCCTGATGAGCTTATAATAGTCTGATGTTTTTTTTCCGAATTGGGCGAAGAAGCGGTCGAACACATCGGGCATCCAGTACCAGCTGGGACCCATATCGAAGGTGTAACCGTTTTCAGAGAGTTGTCGGGCCCTGCCGCCGGGAATGGGGTGTTTTTCCAATACCATTACCTCCCACCCTGCCTTAGCCATGAATGATGCCGCGGAAAGACCTGCGAAACCACTACCGATAATAACCACTTTTTTACCCACGCCGGAAAGATAATCAGAATTTGCTGATCTGAACTTTCAACAGTCTCCTGGCAAAGTGTATCCTGCTTTTGATGGTTCCCAGGGGTTCGTGCAGCATATCAGCGATTTCGTGGTATTTAAATCCTTCGAAATATAACATGAACGGCTGCCTGAAAATTCCCGGAAGTGCGTGTATGGCTTCCTGTATCTCTTTAATGCGAAGGTTACTTTCGGCAGCATTGGCGATGGCCGATTGCTGATAATCCAGCAGGAAGTCATTTGACGAGTTGTCGAAAATGGTGTTCTGCTTGGCTTTGCGACGATAATTGTTGATGAAGATATTGCGCATGATGGTATACAACCATGCCTTGATGTTAGTGCCCACACTGTACTTCTCCTGGTTGGCCAGGGCACGGTACATGGTTTCCTGCAAAAGGTCTTTGGCGGTTTCCTGGTCTTTTGTCAGCGTAACGGCAAAAGGCTTCAGGAAGTCAGCATTCTGTAACAGCATTTGGTTGAACTCGGCAGTGGCCATAACTTCTTGTTTAATTATTCAGGATACGAATTTAAACAGAATTTACAATATGATTGTCATTTTTGTGTAAGTATTTTGTTAAGAGTCTTAAACAAATTTATAACTGGACAGCTATGGGGTTGAGGGTTGGGGGTTGGGGGTTGAGGGTTGAGGGTTGAGGGTTGAGGGTTGAGAGTATTTAACTAAAGATCAGAGACCGAGCATTGACGTTGGGTAATGAAGAGATTTTTCAGCCAATTGCCCTTAAAAACTCTCAACCCTCAACTCTCAACCCTCAACCACTATCTTTGGCTTATGGCAAAATTTAGCATGCTGGGCGCTGCCGGATATGTGGCACCAAGGCACCTTAAGGCTATTCGCGATACGGGCAACGAGCTGGTATCTGTCTTTGATCCCTCGGAAAGCCTGGGGATATTGGACCAGTTTTTCCCCGGGGCAGCCTGCTTCAGCAGTTTTGAGGCCTACACTTCCTACCATAACCACCGGCATTATGTTGACTATCTCACGATCTGCTCTCCCAACCACAACCATTTCGAACAGATTCTGTGGGGCATCCATCATGGCGCAAACATCATCTGTGAAAAACCACTGGTGATCAACCCCGACCAGCTCCCTATCCTGCAGGAACTGGAAGAACGAACCGGCAAGAAGATCAATACCATTCTCCAGTTGCGGTTACACCCTGTAGCTATCGAACTTAAAAAATCATTTAACACTGGAAAATTTGCCAGGAAAAAAATGTGAAGTAAATATCGATTATATAACGGCCAGGGGTAACTGGTATTTTAATTCATGGAAGGGAAGAGAAACACAAAGCGGGGGAATAGTCACCAATATCGGGATTCACCTGTTCGACCTGCTGATCTGGCTTTTTGGAAATGTGGAAGGTGTACACATCGATCAATACAGCTAAAAAAAAGGCAGCCGGCAAGCTCGATATGGAACAGGCTACCGTGAACTGGTCCCTGAGTATAGATGAAAACGATCTGCCCAAAGAAATAAAAGACAGCGGCAAGAAATATTATCGCCAGTTGCTGGTGGATGGAAAATCATACCGGCTCGATGATGGCATGGAAGATCTGCATACGGCCTGTTACCGGGAGATACTTGCGGGTAAAGGGCCCGGACTGGAAGATGCTGCCCCCTCTATTAAACTCTGCCACATGATCCGGGAATTGGCTAGCCAATAGTGGTGATGAATTCCATCACTTCGCCAAGACTCTTTTTGAAATTGATTTTCTGCGGAATCTTTTTTTCATAAGCCTGTGTTAACCGGCCTGAAATGATCACCGGTGTGGTCTCAAACTTTTTGGTGAGACTCGAAAGGAATCTTTCGAAACTAAAGCCATGTGAAACCGAAGTAAGATGCGAATAGATATAGTTGGGCTTCTTCAGTGTAACTACATATTCAACATCTTCCAATGGAACATTCGCACCCAGGTAAAGCGTACTGATACCCCTGCTCTTCAGGAGGTACTGTATAAATAATAACCCCAGTTCGTGATACTCTCCTTCAGGGAGAAAAAGCAAGACCGTTTTGTTGATACGGAGATGGGTGTTGATCCCTTCGGTGCCCACGATGAGTTTCTGGCGAATAATATTGGACACCAGGTGCTCCTGGGCCGGGTTAATATGATCGGTCATCCATAATACCCCGATCCTTTCCATAAAGGGGAAGATGATCTGGTTAATGGTTTTTTCGATGCCGCGGCTGACGATATAATCGTCCAGGGTATCCTCAAATTTCTCCAGTTCCAGGTCGATCATGTGCTGGATCAGCTCATTGATGATCCGCTCCTGCTGTGCCTGGGAATTAGCCAGGGTGAGGATCTTGTCCTTCACCTCAACCTCCGACATCCGGTCGATATGGGAGATCTTATACCCGTACTTGTTCAGCAGGGCAATGTTCAATATGGTCTTGAGTTCGTGGTTGTTATAGTACCGGATATTGGTATCCGTCCGTTGTGGCTTGAGGAAGCCGTAACGCTGTTCCCAAATCCGAATAGTGTGGGCCTTCACCCCGGTGAGGTTTTCCAGATCCTTTATGGTAAATGCGTTCATACTAAATAAACGCAGGGGATTTTAAATTGTTTAATGTTTAGTGGTAAAATGTTAACAAAGTAGTTGAGGGGGTTTGGTTGAGGGTTGAGGGTTGAGGGTTGGGAGTTGAGGGTTGAGGGTTGAGAGAAGACGAGAGACTAGGGACAAGAGACTAGAGAATG
>CAVPPM010000023.1:0-489752 GCA_963707255.1 uncultured Sphingobacteriales bacterium
ATGAACGAATTTATTATTCTGGAGATAAACACCCACGTGTGAAATCCCTCCCCTGGTGTTGAAGAATACAAGATCACCTTCTTTTGCTTCCAATACATCAATTCGATGCGAAGCATCATATTGTTCCTTCGCTGTCCGGGGAAGGGCAATATCGAAAATGGCAACGCCCAGGTTTTGAACAAAAGCAGAACAATCGACCCCACGCTGTGTTAATCCTCCGATCCTGTAAGGCGTGCCCCACCAGTTATCAATAAAACTGTACAGTGCCGTATTGGAAATGGATTCCACTTCCGTATTCATCAGGATGGAATACCTGAACTGAACGGGAATGGCTTTATCGATGCTAAAGGTGTTGTTAAAGTTCATCTTCGGTGCATAGCCGTCCTCGATCACCGGATCGGCTTTATCTCCGGCCATTTTGTTTTTTGTTGTACCGGCTTTATTGTTCTCTGTGTAAACGCTGTTCTGGTCTTTTGTCGCAGACCTGCTGCCAGAGCCCGTTGTAGTGGATTTGGAAGCTCCGCAACCGGTTAACATGAGGCCTGCCAGGGCCACTGAAAAGAAAGATATTTTTTGCGCTGCAGACATTAGTTCAAGTTAAGCAAATATTACGCCGGGTAACTTGTGGAAAATTCAATCTTACCCAACCAAGGCTTTTTCCGAAATTTGTCATCTTGCCCCAAAGATCAGACCATATTTGACTATGCAAGATTTTCCCATTTACACGTCCATACCCAATATTCACTGCTCGATGGTGCGGCCGGCATCGAAGCTTGTATAAAAAAGCAATGGCCGATGGTATGCCCGCGACTGGCCATTTCCGACCATGGCAATATGTTTGGCGTTTTCAAATTTGTAGCCGAAGCGTATAAGCATACAGCAGAATCCGATGACAAGAAAAGCCCGCTAAAAGTAAAACCTATCGTAGGTTGTGAATTTTATATCACCGAGAACAGGCACCGGAAAACATTTACCAAAGAAGAAAAAGATCCCCGTCATCACCAGATCCTGCTGGCCAAAAATGAAATGGGATACCGTAACCTGGTAAAACTGACTTCGCTGGGTTATATTGAAGGCCTGTACAGCAAGTATCCGCGTATCGATAAAGAACTTATTCATAAATATCATGAAGGACTGATTGCCACTACCTGTTGCCTCGGCGCACTGGTACCGCAGATGATCATGCAGAAAAGGCGAAGAAGAAGCCGAAAATGAATTCAAATGGTGGCTGAATATTTTCCAGGAAGATTATTATGTGGAGATACAACGTCATGGCATGGCCGAACAGGATAAAGTGAACGAAGTGCTGCTGAAATTTGCGGAAAAATACAATGTGAAAGTGATTGCTTCCAATGATTCACATTATGTGGATCAGTCTGATTTCAATGCACATGATATCCTGCTTTGTATCAATACCAACGAAAAGCAAGCGACGCCCGCACATGCGGGAATTTTCTGATGACGATGTCCTGATGAAGAATAAACGTTTTGCATTTCCCAACGACCAGTTCTATTTCAAGACCACCGGATGAAATGGCAAGGTATTCCATGATCTTCCTGAAGCCATTGACAATACCAATGAAATCGTTGATAAGGTTGAGCTGCTGGATCTGAAACGGGATATCCTCCTTCCCCATTTTACGGTACCCGCCAAATTTACCACGCAGGACGAATACCTGGAGCATCTCACCTGGGAAGGTGCACAAAAACGATATGAATCGAGATAACACCTGAAATTGATGAACGCATGCGATTTGAATTGTTCACCATCAAAACGATGGGCTTTGCCGGTTACTTCCTTATTGTATCGGATTTCATCAAGGCCGGACGGGATATGGGTGTATTTATCGGACCCGGTCGTGGTTCTGCAGCAGGAAGTGTGGTTGCTTATTGTATTGGCATCACCAATATCGATCCCATCAAATACAATTTGCTGTTTGAGAGGTTCCTGAACCCCGACCGTAAGAGCATGCCGGATATTGATACGGACTTTGATGATGAAGGCCGTCAGAAAGTGATTGATTATGTGGTGGAAAAATATGGAAAAAATCAGGTAGCCCAGATCGTTACCTATGGTACGATGGCGGCCAAAATGAGTATCAAGGATGTGGCCAGGGTGATGGATCTTCCATTGCCGGAATCCAATGCACTTGCCAAACTGATTCCTGAAAAACCGGGTATTGAATTGAAACGTGTACTTCATGCCAACCTTGACGGGTGAGAAAAGTCTGGAAGAAAAAGAAAACTCTCAGCAGTGATGAATTGAAAATGTAAAAAAGATCCGCGAGATATACCAGGGCGATGACATGCGGGCACAGGTACTTCAGGAAGCAGAAATCCTGGAAGGTTCTGTCGAAATACGGGTATACATGCTGCAGGTATCATCATTGCACCAAAAGATCTTACCGAACTTATTGCCGGTTTGTACAGCAAAGGATTCTGATCTCTGGGTAACACAGATCGAAGGAAGTGTGATTGAAGATGCCGGTGTTATCAAGATGGACTTCCTTGGATCTGAAAACGCTGACCATCATCAAGACCTGCATTGGAACTGATCAGCCAGAACCATGGTGTTGATATTGATATTGATACAGATTCCGCTGGAATGATGAAAAAACTTTCAACTATACCAGCGCGGAGAAACCATCGGTACGTTCCAGTTTGAAAGTCCGGGTATGCAGAAATACCTGCGCAAACTGAAACCCGATAAGTTTGACGACCTGATTGCGATGAATGCATTGTACCGTCCCGGGTCCGATGGCTTATATCCCCAACTTCATTGATCGTAAACATGGCCGTGAAGCGATCTACTTATGATCTTCCTGAAATGGAAGAATACCTGAAAGAAACCTATGGTATCACGGTTTACCAGGAACAGGTGATGTTGCTGGCGCAGAAGCTTGGCGGGTTTAGTAAAGGCGATGCGGATGTATTGCGTAAAGCAATGGGTAAAAAGCAAAAATCGGTCCTGGATAAGATGAAGAGACCAGTTCATCAGTGGTGCCACGGCAAAAGGACATGCTACCGATAAGCTGGAAAAAATCTGGACCGACTGGGAAGCATTTGCGCAATATGCCTTTAATAAATCGCACTCCACCTGTTATGCTTTTGTAGCTTACCAGACAGCCTATTTAAAAGCACATTACCCTGCTGAATACATGGCTGCGGTGTTGAACCATGCCGGCAGCATTGAAAAGATCACATTCTTCATGGAAGAGTGCAAGCGAATGGGGTTAAAAGTACTGGGACCGGATATCAATGAATCCAGGAAAGGATTTGCGGTTAATGATAAAGGTGAGATCCGGATCGGGCTTGGGTGGATTAAAAGGTGTTGGTGAAGCTGCGGTGGAAGGAATTATTGAAGAAAGAATCAGAAAGGCGTCCCTACCCATCGATTTTTGACCTGGTTAAACGAGTGAACCAGCGTGCGGTGAATAAAAAATCACTGGAATGCCTGGCCTATTCCGGCGCATTCGACTGTTTCCGTGAAATACATCGTGCCCAGTATTTTCATGTACCGGATGGAGATTCCATGACAGGGCTTGAAAAGATCATCAAATTCGGTAACGTTTGCCAGGCGCAGATCACCAATATGAGCAACACACCTTTTTGGTGATCTTCCTGCGATGCAGATACCTCCGCCAAAAATACCTGATTGCCGGCCCTGGTCTTTGACTGAATTACTGGATCATGAAAAAGATGTGACCGGGATGTTCATCAGCGGTCATCCGCTCGATCATTACCGCTTTGAAAACAAGTATTACGGCATCATGCCATTGTCTGAATTTAATGAGTTCAAGCAGTCGGTAGAATTGCATCCCCATCCTCACCAAACCATCAGGCTGGCCTGCCTGGTCACCAGCGGCCCAACACAGGATCTCCCAAAAGGGAAAGAAATACGGAGTACTTTACCTTCGAAGATTTTTCCGGTAATGCGAATTTACCCTGTTTGGCGAGGTATACATGAAATACCTGAACTATTTCGAACCGGGAACCTGCCTTTATATCACGGGCAAGTTCGAAAAATGGGAGAAGCGGAATGAATGGAATTTCAGGGTGAGGGAGATCTGCCTGCTTGAAACCATTAAAAAATCCCTTACCAGGACACTGGAAATCAGCATGATACCGAATTTACTTAAAGCTGAGCATGTGGTATTTCTCGAGGAAAATATCCGGAAACACCCCGGGAATGCGCGCATCAGGGTGAACCTTTTCGAACCTAAACACAACTGGCATGTTACCATGATATCCATGGCGAAGGGTTTTGAAATGAATGACGAATTGTCTGCTTATTTGCTGGAACACCCCGATATTGATGTGAATGTGGTGACAGCGCACTCCAATTGATGTCAAAACATCATTGTTGGGAAAATGGAATTAATTTTGCAATCCTTATTTACAGTATATATTAAAAAAAAGAAGATATCATGGCTAAAGAATTTACAGATTCAAATTTTCAAACCGAAGTCCTTACTTCCAACCAACTGACCATAATAGATTTCTGGGCTGAATGGTGCGGACCCTGCCGGGCAATCGGGCCAATCATCGAGGAACTGGCCAAAGACTATGATGGCAAGGTGAATGTTGGCAAGGTGAATGTTGACCATAATCCCCAGTTATCGATGAATTATGGCATCACTTCTATCCCTGCTATTCTTTTCATTAAGGATGGCAAAGTGGTTGACAAACTGGTAGGTGCCCAGCCAAAAGGCAACTTCGTGAAAAAGATCGAGTCCCACCTTTCGTAAAGATAAACAGCATATAAAAATCCCGCTTCGAGCGGGATTTTTCATTGATAAGATAGTTTACAGGGTTCACAGTTTCAATAACAGACGGCCGGTTTCGTCTATACGATTGATCAGCGGGTAAAGTTGATTTTCATTGAAATATTGCAGGATGGCTTTTTTAGCGCCTTCCCAGTGTCCGAAATCGTCTATTATTAAGACTCCCTTTACTTGTAATAAAGGATAGAGATATTTCATTTCATGGTAAGTTGAAGCATACCAGTCGGTATCCAGCCGGAGTAATGAAATGGAATCGGGAATTTCACCCGGAATCGTTTCTTCCACCTTCCCTTTAATGTATTTGATCAGTTGTGTTGGATAACCTGTCTTTTGCATATTTGCCTGGACTTCCTCCAGGGCTGAATAACACCATACGGAATTACTGTCTGATTTGTCGGCCGTTTTTAACTGTTTTGCTGCAGTCTCCCCGGTAAAATCCCTGTCTTCCTGTGTAGGCTCAGTCATCCCTTCATAAGTGTCATACATCCAGATAGTACGGTCCGTAACGTTCAGCATTTGCAATACCCTGGCGATCATCATTGAACTTCCGCCTTTCCAGACACCACACTCTACAAAATCACCCGGGATCTTGTTTTGGACAACATATTGAACGGACTGATAAAGAGAAAAAAGTCGTTCGGGAGAAGTCATGGTATATGGCCGGCAAAAATGATACAGTTCCATGAACTGTTTATCTGACTTCATATCAGGGCCCGGTTCCACAACATTCCTGACAATCTTGTATTCAAATTTTGCAGCTGCTTTATTGAGTAACTTAATCATGATAGCAGAATTAATAACGGCTGGTTGAAATTACCGGCCGGACCCGTAAAATTACAGCCCCCGTACCGAACAAGCGTATTTTATTATTTTTATGCCCTTATCTTTATTTATGCCCAATGCAGACCATGCCATTCCATATGAATTTGATCCCGGCATCACCCATCCCCTTTACCTGATAAGGTCTAACCTGGTAAAAGCACTCAGGAAACAAATCCCGGAACTTAAGGGCAGGATGATGGATTTTGGATGCGGACTTAAACCTTATGAGACCCTGTTCCTGGTGGATCAGTATATTGGGGTGGACTACCAGGGTGAAGGAGACACCTTCAGCCATCACAAAGTGGATGTTTTTTACGATGGTCATACCCTGCCCTTTCCCGATAATCATTTTGATTCCATTTTCAGCAGCGAGGTATTTGAACACGTCTTTAACCTTCCGGAAATCATCAAAGAACTTCACCGGGTCCTGAAACCAGGTGGAAAAATTCTCATCAGTTGTCCCTTTGCCTTTGGAGAACATGAAGTGCCGGCAGACTTTGCGCGGTATTCCTCTTTTGCCATCCGGCACCTGTTCAATACTTCCGGATTTACTGTGATTCATTATGAAAAAACCGGCAGTTTTATTGAGGCCATCGTACAGTTAAGAATTGTATACCTGGACAGGAACCTGCTCGTATACCTGAAAAATATACCCGTTGTACGCACCCTTGCCCGGTGGCTCGTTTTCGGAGGAAATAATATCTGGGCCAAAATCTGCAAAGCGATCCTGCCATATAACCAGGACCTCTATCTCAACAATATTGTTCTGGCGCAAAAAAGCAGTTCATGAAAATTGCCTTTATCTCCTTTATTAAAGATCCCTGGGGCGGCAGTGAAGAACTGTGGGCTGCGGCGGCAGAAGAAGCGTTGTCGAAAGGTCATGAGGTTGTTATCACAGCGGTTAAATTAAATGTCCCTTCCCCGAAGCTGGAGGCATTTGCCCAAAAAGGAGCGATACTCCAATACCGCAGGGGTTTCATTAATCCTGCCTGGTCCCGTAAAGAACGTATTGCGAGAAAGATCATCATATTTATACAGAATAAACTCAGCAATCCCTTTAAGGAACTGTTTGCCGTGAAACCCGATATAATTGTCTTCACCGGGGCAGCCTATGCCATGTTGCTGAACAGGGAATTATTCGATCGCCTTAATACTAACCCTGTACCATACCTGCTGAATATACAGGTCAATGTTGAGTATGGCAGGCCGATAAACAATGAAGAAGCGGCATACATCCGTAATGTATATAAAAACGCATCGGCTGCCATTTTTGTTTCTGAAAGAAACAGGCAAACGGCAGAGCGGCATTTGTTGCAGCATATTCCCAATGCGCACATACTCAGGAACCCTGTAAACCTTGCAGACCTGAGCCGGCTGCCTTTTCCCAATACCGCTCCGGTAATACGGTTAGGGATAACCGCAAACCTGCTG
Organism: uncultured Sphingobacteriales bacterium; assembly: GCA_963707255.1. GTDB lineage: Bacteria > Bacteroidota > Bacteroidia > Chitinophagales > Chitinophagaceae > Pollutibacter. Next base: position 7,038 of record CAVPPM010000023.1, read on the forward strand.
GTCAACCACAAGGGCCAGGACCTGGCCTTTGAGATCATGCGCATGCCGAAATGGAAGGAAAGAAATATTGAATTGCACCTCTATGGCAGCGGTTATGACCATGACTATTTACAGCAGCTGGCTGATTTCTTTGATATCCGTGAAAAAGTTTTTTTTCATGGACGGGTTGCCAATATTCGCGAGGTGTGGACCGAAAATCACGCGATGCTGCTGCCTTCGCTGAATGAAGGAATGCCGCTTGCGGTGGTGGAAGCCATGCTTTGCGGCAGGCCGGTAATTACCACGGATGTTGGCGGCAATACGGAATGGATAAGGGATGGCCAGGAAGGATTCATTGCAGGCGGTGCCAATATTGCTGCTATTGACGATGCCATGGAAAGGGCCTGGCAAAACATTGAGCATTGGGAAAAAATAGGTCTTGCAGCACACAGAAGGGCAATGGACCTTCATGACCCGGTGCCTGGTTCCACACTTTTACAACTTATACTTCAGCATGGGCGTCGTTCGTAAACAAAGCATCCTGTCCAGCATTTTTACTTATATCGGCTTTGCGATAGGCGCTATTAATATACTCATCCTTTTTCCAAAATATTTTACCCCGGAACAAATAGGACTTACCAGGATATTATTGGATGTGGCTTTGTTATTCTCGACCGTCTGCACCCTTGGAAGTATTCCCTTAACGCTGAAATTCTATCCTTTTTACAAGAACTATGTTACGCGGGAAAAGAATGACCTGCCATTTATTACGATAGCATTATGCGCCATCGGATGCCTTTTGTTACTCATCACCGTTCCCTGGCTGAAACCATGGATATTGAGAAAATTTGGTGCGCGCTCACCATTGTTCGTTGATTATTTCGACCTGATCTATCCTTTCACGATAACGATGACCTTCTTCAGTCTCTTTGAGGCCTATGCCTGGAGCCTGAAAAAAACGGTGTTGTCCAATGCACTTAAAGAATTTGCCTTCCGGTTGCTGACGACTATTTTTATTGTATTATTTATTTTTGGCCTGCTCAACTTCTCCGGATTTATTCACCTGTATGCCTGGGTCTTTTTGGTTCCGGTCCTGGTATTTCTGTACACGATAATCCGGGCCAGGGAACTGCCGCTGAATTTCAGGGCCAGTACCCTCACGAGAAGGATCAGCGGGAAATTATTTTCTTTTGGCGGTTTTCTATTTGCCGGCGCCATTTTAAACATCATTGCACGTACCAATGATACTATTATCCTGGCCAGCCAGTCTTCAGGCGGATTATCCGATGCAGCAGTATTTACTATTGCCACCTACCTGGTCACGGTGATGGAAGTACCGCAAAGAAGCCTGGTATCCATCACTACGCCATTTATTGCGGAAGCATGGAGTAAGAAAAACCTGGAAAAAATTGATCGCCTATATAAAAAAACAGCATTGAACCTGCTTATTGCCGGACTGGCGATTTTTGGCATTGTGATGTTAAACATACAGGACATTATCCAATTTCTCGGACCGGCATATGCCATGCTGGGCAGCCTGGTCTTTATATGCGGACTGGCAAAACTCTTTGATTTATCTACCGGGTTGAATACACAAATACTGTTACTATCGAAGTACTGGAAACTGGATTTTTTTACCAATATGTTCCTGGTGGCATTATGCATTCCACTCAATTACTGGCTGACGCGTAAATACAACGTGATGGGTCCGGCATATGGAAATCTTATTGCACTCGGCATGTTTAATACGATCAGGTTTATTTTCATTTACAGGTTGTTCAAATTTCAGCCCTTTACCATTAACAATGTAAAAGCCCTTGGGATAGCCCTGCTGGTATTTATAATCACCTGGTGGATACCGGCAACAGAAAATCTATTGCTGAATGTCTTTATCAAATCACTGGTATTCCTGTGTATTTATGGTTGGATGATCCTCCGTTTCAAAGTTTCTGCAGATATATCAGAGCTTTTTGATATTGTAAAATCAAGGTTCAACTGGTAAAATCAGCTATCTGTTTTTATAATATGAATAATATCCCGCATATTCGCCAAATCCCAAATACAATAAGCTGATGAGCCTTGAAGTTGAAAATCTTTTACGCGGAATTGCCGGTATGGTTTTCCTGCTGGGCCTTTGTTACGTATTCAGCAACAACCGCAGGGCCATTGACTGGCGGGTGGTCATCATCGGTGTTGTGGCGCAGATAGCATTTGCCATCGGTGTGTTGAGTAAGGGCAAGTATAATTTTTTCAGGATCATTATAGAGTGGCTGTCACAAAAGTTTGTGGAGGTCATTAATATTTCACACAAGGGTACAGAGTTTATGTTCGGAAAGTTGGCAGATCCTTCCGGAAGCTGGGCCTATGTTTTTGCGGTACAGGTTCTTCCCAATATCATCTTTTTTGCGGCCCTTTCTGCCCTGTTGTATTATCTTGGAATACTGCAGAGGGTAGTACATTTCTTTGCCATACTGCTGAGTAAATTAAAAATTTCAGGTTCCGAAAGCGTTTCCACTGCAGCGAATATTTTCCTGGGCCAGACCGAAGCCCCGCTGATGATCAGGCCTTTCCTGGAGAAAATGAACCGTAGCGAGATCCTGTGTATCATGGTGGGTGGAATGGCCAATACGGCCGGCAGCGTACTTGCAGCGTATGTAGGATTCCTGGGCGGTAACGACCCCGTACAACAGAATTATTTTGCCCTTCACCTGCTCAGCCAGTCGATCATGAGTGCACCCGCTGCCATTGTCTGCTCCAAGATCCTCTTTCCGCAGGTGGAAAAGGTGGATACGGAAATAAAGATCAACCGCGAGAAACTGGGAGACAATGTACTTGATGCTCTTTCTCTCGGTACCACGGATGGATTGAAACTTGCCGTCAATGTGGGCGCAATGCTACTCGTGTTTACAGCCATCATGTACCTGCTGAACTGGATACTGGGTTCCATTGGTTACCATACCGGGTTAAACGGGTGGATCAATGAAGCTTCGGGTGGCCGTTATGAAGGATTGAGTTTCCAGATGCTGCTGGGCTATATTTTTTCTCCAATCGCATGGATGATTGGTGTTAACAGCAACGAAATGGTACAGGTAGGCCAGTTGCTCGGTGAAAAAACCATTATCAATGAATTCCAGGCCTATATCAGTTTTGGAAAAATGAAAGAAGCCGGCCTTATTGCAGATCCAAAATCAATCCTGATCACCACTTACGCTTTGTGCGGATTTGCCAACTTCGCTTCCATCGGGATTCAGATCGGCGGCATTAGCCAGCTTGCACCCAATCAGCGAAAAAATCTTACTGAACTGGGCATCAAGGCCTTAATAGGCGGCACGATCGCCTGTTTGATGTGTGCCTGTATCGCAGGTGCGTTAATGTAACAAAGCCATGATTTATCGTTGAATTCTTTTTATTTAGGGACAAACTTGATATTTTTACCTGTCTTACCCGTTGTAACGCAAAAACCCCTTGATGAGAAGATTACTGGCAGCTGTACCTTTTATGCTCATTTTGCTGACCACTCGTGCACAGGACGTAAAAAAAGTCACTACGATCAGGGGTATCCGAACTGCCATCACTCCCAAACTTTCCAGGTGGAAACCCGACTTTACGGATCCCGTGCTGAAGATTAAAACAAGGGACGAAAAAGGGTTGATTTTTGCCAGGGATCTGCAGCCGCTATCCTTCACAGATTTTGGCAGTAAGCACCAGGGCGCCGATCCTGTATTGCAAAAAAGCAGTTCGGGAAACAGTACCGCAGATAAATCAATGCCCTCCCTGTCAACAACGGGTTCCATACCACAACTCGAAGGGGGTACCATCAACAATAACTTTGACGGGCTTGGATTTGCCAATGTATCTCCGGCGGATCCAACGCTGGCCGTTGGACCAAACCACCTGGTACAAATGGTTAACGGGCAAAATGGAAGCGCGTTTTTTCGCATTTATGATAAAAGCGGTGGAACACTCTCCTTCCAGGCATTTATGGACCAGTTACCGGGAAGCAGCTATAACGGCGCAGGGGATTGTATTGCCTGGTATGACCAGTTCACCGACCGATTTGTGATGACAGAGTTTGGTGATTCTTCCAAAACCGGAACATCGGTCAATTCATTGATCATGGCCGTTTCCCAGACCGGGGACCCGCTGGGATCATGGTATGTATACGAATTCACCGATGCGTCTTTTTTCCCTGATTATCCAAAATATGGAAACTGGACTAACGCATGGTTTGGCATGACCAGGGATTTTGTTGGTTCTTATACGGGTAATTCTGTATGGGCTTTTGATAAAATGAAAATGATCGCAGGCGATGCCACTGCTTCTGTTCAGCGGATTCGTTTTACCAACCCTGACAATAAATATAATTCTATGTGTCCTGTTTCAGTGATCGGATCTACCGCTCCACCGGCAGGAACACCCGGTTTGTTCATGTATTACAATGATGATAATTTTACCTCATCACCTTCTGATCGCGACAGCATCGGCATCATTGGTTTTACTGTTGACTTTGCGAATCCTTTAAATTCCCAGGCTTCAGTGATTCAGAGCCTGCCGGTAGCGGCATTTAAAAGTAATGTCTGCAGCAACAGAAACTGTGCGCCCACTGCACAGGGCATTGGCTATGATGTCATCAGCAGCAGGATAATGAATAAACCCTATTACCGGAATTTCGGCGCCTACGAAGCCATTGTCGGTAATCATACAGTGGATGCCACTGGTACCGGTGTTTCCGGAATACGGTGGTATGAATTCAGGAAAACATCCGGCAACTGGTCAACCTACCAGCAGGGCACATTTGCTCCCCAAAGTTTTATTCCCTGTGTAAATACTGCAGAGGTACATCGATTCATGGGAGCCATTACACTGAACAGTAAGGGCCAGGTAGCCATGGCTTACAATAATACCAGTGCGGCTTCTTATGGATCAATATCTTTTACCGGAAGGAATGATGGTGATCCGTTGAATATTATGAGTTATGAAGAAGTCAGCGGTTTCAACGGAACGGCATATGGCACTTTTGGAAACAGGTGGGGAGATTACAATGATATTGTGCCCGATATTTCCAATGATTCCCTTTTCTGGTTTACGGGCATGTATGGATCTACGGGTAGCTGGAAAACCAGGATTCTGTCATTTGCCCTGGCCCCTAATAAAAACCTCGATGCCAGGCTGATGTCGATCGATTATCCCAATTCCTGCGAGAACAGCTGCAGCAACTTACTAACGCCAAAGATCACCCTAAAAAATGCAGGCAATACAACCATCACATCGCTTAATATTAATTATTCAGTGAACGGCGGTGCCGTGGCAGTATTACCATGGACCGGATCCTTACCTATATCAGCACAAGTGGCTATCAGCCTGCCTCCCACTATATTTCCCGAAGGCAATTCATCTTTTACCGTGTATTTGAGCAATGCTAACGGTCTTACGGATGAAGTGCCGGGCAATGATACGCTTTCCACAACGGCAAACATTGGCACAGGTACCGACCTGCCGCTTGCCCAGGGTTTCGAAAATGTAATGTATCCTCCGTTGGGATGGGTAAGATCAACCACCAGTACACCGGTATTCAACTGGGAAAGGACAACACTTGCTGCACACAGCGGAACAGCATCGGTATTCATAAATAATTTCGAACAGAACCAGCCTGGAAAAACTTCTGACCTCAAAACACCTGTGTTGAACACTTTATCTGTAGACTCATTAAGCCTCAGTTTCTGGATTGCCTCTGCGGCTTTTGACCTCGGTAATGTTGATACCATGGAAGTGCTGGTATCCACTGATTGCGGCACCAATTACAAAAGCATATGGAAGAAATGGGGGGCCGATATCAATACGCGTCCCGGTTTCGTTACCACACCATTTGTTCCCGCAGCAAATGAATGGCGTAATATCAGTATTGACCTGAACGAGTTCGTTGGTACGGGTAAACTGATCATAGTCTTCCGCAATATCAATGGCTTTGGCAATAATATTTATCTTGACGACATCAATGTCACTGGTGTAACGCTGCCCGACAATGATGTTGCTGTGGTTGATATAACTGATCCACGCGATTTCAGTTGCAACAATCTCGTTCAACCGAAAATTAATTTTGTCAACCTCGGAACAGACACATTGAGATCCGCAAATATTATCTACAGTATAGATGGAGGAACGGCGAAGGTTTATAATTGGACGGGCAGCCTCGGAAGAAGGCAGGGCACTTCGGTTACCCTGGCAGAACAAAGTGTTGCTACCGGTAATCACACCGTCACCGTATATAGCAGTCTGCCAAATGGGTCCGCCGATACAGTCAATATCAATGATACGGCTGTATTGAAGTTCCAGTCAAAACAGCCACTGACTGCACCGGTAACGCAAAATTTTGAAGGGCCGGATTTTTTACCGGATCAATGGAATACGCAACGGCCTGCTGATTCAAGCAGGTGGAGAAAATCGATCCAGAGTTTTGGAGGAGTTTCCTCCATTATTGGCGAGAAACTATAATCGTCCCTCTACCCTTGCCAACGTAATTGTTTCTCCACTGGTTAAGTATAATGATGTAGACTCAGTATTCATCAGCTTCCAATTGGCTTCGGCTACCCGCTTTGCCGGATCTGTTGCCATTCCGGTGGATACCCTTGAAATACTGGTGTCGGACGACTGCGGCCTTAACTTCACCTCAGTATACAAGAAATGGGGAGAGGAACTGCAAACCATTACCGACCTGAATACACCTGTTCCTTCACCGTTTGTACCAAGGTCAAAAAATGACTGGAGGAAGGAAACGATCAATGTCACCACGGCGTTGGGCACATCAAATAGTTTTGTGGTTGGGTTCAGGAACTTTAGTAATGGTGACAATAACTATTATATTGATGATGTCAATATTTATACAAAAACCCTTGCTCCGAAACTTAAAAAGAATGGCTACCTGATATCACCAAATCCATTCTCCAGCAGATTTGTCCTTCAGCATTTTCCGAATGCAGATGACCTGAAGGGCGTCAGTGTTTACTCAGTTTCAGGGCAGCTGGTGTATAAGAAAAACTGGACACTCGGATCAGCCGATTCTTACCTTGAAATCAACCTTAATACGCTGCCATCAGGCCTTTATATCATCAAACTGCAATATTCCGACAGGGTTGTTACTGAAAAGGTGATCAAAGGGAATTAAGCCGTAAATTTGCATTCTCAAAGAATAGTTATCACTATGGCAACCATCACCCAAGTGTCCGGAATATTGCAGGATCCTGCTCTTTTACCTGAACTGAAACAGATTGGAGAGAAAATAGTATCCGGCAGCAGGATTAGCACGGAGGAAGCATTGTACCTGTTTGAAAATGCATCTCTTCCGTTCCTCGGATCGATGGCCAATCATGTCCGTGAATTGCGTCATGGCAACAAAACATATTTTAACCGCAATTTCCATATTGAGCCCACAAACGTTTGCGTGTTTTCCTGCAAATTTTGTTCTTATTCACGACTGTATGCCCACAGGGAAGAAGGCTGGGAACTGAGTATAGAAGACATGCTCAATATTGTTAAGAAATATGACGGCCAGGCCGTAACGGAAGTCCATATTGTAGGAGGCGTTCATCCCAAAATGGATATTCACTATTTCGCCGAATTGCTGAGAAAAATAAAAGAGCATCGTCCGGGACTACACATAAAAGGATTTACAGCAGTGGAACTGGATTATATGTTCCGTAAAGCAAAGATGACTGTTGAGGAAGGAATGAAATATCTTCATGATGCCGGGCTCGATTCATTGCCGGGAGGCGGAGCAGAAATCTTTGATGCAGAAATAAGGGAACAAATATGTGCCGATAAAGTGAATGCCGATGGATGGCTGAATATCCATGCCACGGCCCATAAGCTGGGCATGCATAGCAATGCAACGATGCTTTACGGCCATATCGAAAAATATCATCACCGCATCGACCATATGGACCGTTTGAGAAAGCTGCAGGATGAAACCGGCGGATTCAATTGTTTTATTCCGCTGAAATTCCGGAACCATGATAATGAAATGAGTTATGTACCTGAATCCAGCATCGTAGAAGACATGAAGATGTATGCCGTAGCCAGGATATTCATGGACAATTTCCCTCACCTTAAAGCGTACTGGCCTATGTTGGGCAGGCAGAATGCACAGCTTACCTTATCGTTTGGAGTAAACGACCTTGATGGAACAATTGATGATACCACAAAGATTTACAGTATGGCAGGCAGTGAGGAACAAAATCCTTCGATGTCCACTTCTGACCTTGTAAATCTCATCAAACAGGCTAAACGCTCACCGGTTGAGCGCGATACACTCTACAAGGAAATTATTCATTATTGAAACCGTAATCTGCACCGCATTATCTTAACTGCCCGGTGGACCATTGAAGGGACTGGTAGCTTTTGAAAAACTTTGTTTTTAGTTCCACCAGTTTCTGGCTGGCCTCCAGGAGTTTAAGTTCACGGCTATTGAGTAAAAACAGAGAGCTTTCACCAGCCCTGAAGCGTGTCAGTTCGCCCCTGAACAATGTTCGATAATTGTCCAGGTTATCTTCCGCTATGTCAATTTGTTGTTGAAGCGTGGTAAACTCATTAAAATAGTATCTCACCTTATTATCTATCGACAGGCGCGTCTGTACCAGGTCCAGGTTAGTTTCCTGTATCTTAATTCTTGCCGCTTTGTATTCGCCCCTGCCCTTTGATAGCCTTAATGGCAAACCAATATCAAATCCGAACTTATAGTTGTTCTCATAAAAGGCCATACTGGCGTCCTTGAAAACATTATAACCGGAATTCAACAGGTTATACCGCACATTCACCACAGGTAAAATTTCCTGGAATTTTAACCGCTTATCAATATCGAGAGACTGTAATTTATACTGGTAAGACTGGAGTTTGGGATGTGAGGTGCGTGCTGTGGCAATCAGTTCTTCCAGTACCGGCGTTGTCATTGCCTTAGCGTTAATTGCTCTCCAACTGCTGTCAGGTAAAATTAGTTCCGGCAGGTAGTATGGTGAGTCATTGGGCAACCACAAATAGTTCGAAAGCTCCAGGCCTGAATTCCGGAACTTTAACCATGCCTCATTGCTGGCCATCTGGAATGATTGCAACTGTGCAAGTGCCTCTGTGGTATCTATCGCCGGCCGGTCTCCCTGTTGAAAACCAATCCTTACCAGTTGCAAACGGTTACGGTTAACCGAAACTGTTTCATTCAGCAGGTTAAACACTTCATAGTCCTTCACCCATTCCCAGTACGAGGTATATGCATCAAGCAGCAGGTCATTAATGATAACCAGTCGTTCTGTCTTACTCAGGTCACGGAAAACTCTTCCCTGTTGCAGCACGGCCCTTCGCCTGTCCATTAAAAGGTTTCTGCCCAACGGCACAGACACTCCCAGGTAGCTAGATTTACCGGTAGTCAGTTCAGTATTTTTGTTTTCCCCGAGGTTATTTTCCAGGCCCGCCTTGACTTCTATGCCGAACCATGTCGGGATTTTCAATTCCGGGTTGAGGTATTGGTAATAATTCTTTCCATCAAATGTTTTTCGGTCAGACGACATGAAAAAGGCCGGGTCAAATCCTGCCCTGGATGCAGTTAGTTCGGCCAATGCCCTTTCCACCAAAAGGTTTGCCTGTCTGGCAACGGGGTGGTATGTCCGCACGATTTGTATGAATTCCGACACCGACATATATCGGGTGGTATCATTCGCTCCGGCGGAAAGAAAGCAACAAAAAATGGCAATAGTGATAAAGAATAGCTTCATGAAGGGGTACTTATTTATTGCTCGCAACTTTCTCTTCAGTTGATTTCGATACGGGCTTGTAATAATCAGGCGGGAATCCATTGATATTCCGCCAGAGTTCATACCAGATCGGTACGTCTTTTAGTAATGCAATTCCCATTGCGCCGGTTCCCATCATGAGTTGCCGGGGCCACGGTTTAAGCCCTGTACTTTCCTTCACGAGTACACGAAATCTGCCATTATCATTAACTGAACTTTCAACAGCCGACACTTCACCTTCAAAGGTACCATAGGAAGCCTGCGGCCATCCGCTGAATACAATGGCAGGAAATCCGTCAAATAAAAATCTGACACGCTGTCCCTTTGTTACAAGCGGCAGGTCGACCGGCCTTACAAACATTTCAACCGCGTACTGTACATCAGTTGGCACAATTTCCACTACTATTTCACCTTCTTTTAAAATCTCCCCGATGCCCGCTTTTTTCGCCTGCACTACCTGTCCGTCCTGGGGCGCACGAATCGTATACAAACCATTTCGGATATTGTAATTCATATACTGATTCTGCAACTTCGCCAGTTCGCCGTCACCGCTTTGCATCTGCGACAAAGACTGAAACCTGTCAGCATCCGCTTTCGATATTTTTTCGGTATACGCCTGCAGTTCACCATTTTTTTCGATTTGCAGTCGCAGGTACTCCTGTTTTGAATTGCTGAATTTTATTTCAGCGCTTGTCTTTTTTGCAGAAGCTTCCTGGAAAGCCTGGTTTCTTTGTTCAAGCTGCACCAGTGATACGAGTCCGGAATCATACATCACTTTCTGTCTCCTGAACTGTTCCGACTTGATATTGAAATCATTGCCTGCAGCAAGTACTTCCATACTGTCGGCCCTGATCTTCATCAATTGCTGGTTGATCTTATTGTCGAGCTCCGACAGTTTAAGCTGCCTTCCGGAATTGAGTGCTTCAATCTGCGCGGCCGCTGCATTAACTTTTTGCCGATAGCTTTGCACAGCAAGTTGTTTGGCATTAATCTGCTCTTCTGTTCTTTTCAGTAATTGGGGATCGAGATAATCATCTTTTATTTCCGCAATTTCCACGAGGGTATCTCCTGCCTTTACAAAATCACCTTCCCTGATATGCCATTTCACCACCTTTCCGGGAATGATCGTTGGCAATTGCTGCGGCCGTTGTTCCTGGCGAAGCGTTGTCACTGAGCCCCTGGCCCTTATATTCTGTGTCCATGGCAGGAACAGGATAATGGTGATTAGTACGAAAAATCCCATCACCCATTTTTTAATCACATGCTTGCGCCGGATATGATAAATCTGGTCATAAGCCTTCAGGTTCAGGTCCCTGCATTGTTGCTCCATACTAAGGTTAACAAAATCAGTTGCCATTATTTAAAGGGTTTCATTGTTCAAAAACTCAAACAGGCTGAAGGGCTGATACCCCATCTGCCAATTGTACGATGAGATCACATTTCCTGCTGAAGTTTGCATCGTTAGTCACCACCAGCACTGTTGTTCCCGGGCAATCCTTCAGAAGGAATTCCTGTATTTCCTGTTTATGGCTTTCTTCCAGGTTTGTCCAGGGTTCTTCAAGGAGAAGCAACCTGGGATGATTGATTAGCGCTCTTAGCAATAAAATTTTCTGAATGACATTTCTTGACAGCCGGTTACCCACGGGATCAAGCATGGTAGAAAAACCTTCCTCCTGTTCTTCCAGGAAATTTTTCAACCCTATTTTTTCAGATAAGGTCATAATATCATCAGGTGAAATCTGCTGGTTGCCCATCGTTATATTATCCATCAGGGTTCCATTAAAAATATCCTGTTGATTAAGCAGGATACCTGTCTGTTCCCTGAAACTGTCAGCGTTATAATTCCTTATAGGAATATTATCGATCATTATGGTCCCTGAAAAATCTGCATACGCACCTGAGAGCACCCTGAGCAAAGTGGATTTTCCGGAACCTTCATTTCCCATGATGGCTATTTTCTGGCCGGGTTCAGCCTTAAAGGAGACATTCTTCAGTATGGGTGAAGTTTTATAAGTGAAGCCAAGTTGCTGAACCTGTACTGCGATACCGGTACTCTTCCGGTTCAGGGATATTAACCCTTCGTCATCGACGGGTTGGTCTATTACCTTACTTAATTTTTCTACAGAGGTAAGTACATCATACACTTTGTCTAAATGGATGATTAACTTTTCAACAGAATTGAGTACCAATAAAATAACAATTTCCGCCGCGATAAACTGACCGAGGTTCAATTGCTGGTTAATCAGGAGGTAGCTGCCCACAATGAGCATTGCGGCAGTAATGAGCACTTTAAACAAGATCAGTGTCCAGTATTGAAATATCAGTATTCTGAAATGGGACGTCCGCGCCTCCAGGTAGCCAGTCACCAGTTTGTCGGTCTGCTTCATGTTTAGGAGAGTGCCTTTTGAAAATTTAAACGACTTGATCACCCTGGCCAGTTCTTCCAGCCAGCCGGCCACTTTGTATTTGTAGTTACTTTCCTGTATGGAGGTTTGCATTCCTCGCGGCGCAGAAAAATAAAGTATTATGCCAACCAGTAACAGGAGGAATACACTGAAGGCGATAAATATCGGGTGATAGAAGGATAGCAGTAACATCCCAAACACAATCTGGATGGATGCCGTGGGAATATCGAGCAGTAATTTTGAAATGCCTTTCTGCAGGGAGATGGTATCAAAAAACCTGTTGACCAGTTCAGGGAGATAGTAGTGATCAACACTTTTCAGGTCCAGCCTGGGTATTCTGCTGGCGTACTCGAAGGAGTACCGGACAAATAATTTTTGCTGTACTTTTTCGATAATCCTCATTTGGTTCACGGAAACAAAACCATTCAGCAGGACGCCCAATACTACCAGGATAATAAGTACCACCAGCGAGGTGGAAATGGCACCACCCAGCACAAAACTGATAATGCTCTGTATACCCAGGGGTAGCGACAATTGAACCAATCCATTGACAATGGCATAAAAATAAATCGCAGTGATCTCCCTTTTTTCCAGCTTCAGTACACTTAATATCCTGGAGATAGGATTTCTCCCATTGGTATAGTTTTCAGCCATTCGATACAGTTATATTCAAAGAAAGTTATGGTTTATTCGCTACATCCTGCTACAGTTGCGGAATTCGACATATGACAATCAGTAAATAAAATTGTTTAGGTTTTACCCTGTTTTTTTACCGTATTCGTAAACTTTTAACACTCACTTAAACTGAGGGGAATATGAACGGCGAGTCCGCCATCGGAGGTTTCTTTGTACTTATGGCTCATATCCATAGCGGTGTCCCACATGGTACGGATTACGGCATCCAGCGAAACTTTGGCAAAATCAGGTGCACTTTGTAAGGCCAGTTGCGAAGCGGTAATGGCTTTAATGGCACCCATGGTATTTCTTTCTATACAGGGAATCTGGACCAACCCCCCGATGGGATCACAGGTAAGTCCGAGATGGTGTTCCATGGCAATCTCTGCTGCCATTATACATTGGCGTTGTGTACCTCCCATGCATTCCGTAAGGGCTGCGGCAGCCATGGCAGAAGACACCCCGATCTCGGCCTGGCATCCACCCATGGCAGCAGAAATGGTAGCGCCCTTCTTGAAGATACTTCCGATCTCTGATGCTGTTAACAGGAATTGTATGATCTTATCTTCCCTATGTCCTTCACCAAACGAAATGAAATACTGCAGAACCGCTGGTATAACTCCGGCCGCACCGTTAGTAGGCGCAGTTACCACCCTTCCAAAGGAAGCGTTTTCTTCATTTACGGCAAGGGCAAAACAACTTACCCAGTCGATGATATAGCGGAAATCATTTCCGCCCTGCCGCATCGTGGCCACCCAACTGTCATAGTCAGTATAATTGCGACCACCAATAAGTTTTTTGTTTAGTTCGGCGGCCCTTCTCTTTACCTGTAAACCGCCCGGAAGAATTCCTTCTGTGTGTGAACCGCGGTACATACATTCCTGCATTACTTTCCAGATCCGGAGGATGCCGTTTCTTGTTTCGGTTTCAGGCCTCCAGGCAGATTCGTTTTCCATGACAACTTCGCTGATGCTCATGCCTGTTTTCATACACCAGTGCAACAACTCACCAGCCGTATCAACGGGGAAGGGAAGCAAAACATTATTATGGGAAGATGACTTACTTTCTCCTTCCTTCTCTACAAACCCTCCACCGATGGAATAATATGTTTCTGCAACATCTTCTCCATTGGAAAGTGTAGCCAGGAAACTCAGCGCATTGGGATGGTAAGGCAGGTTCTCACTTATGAAAAATTCTATATCCTCATCGGGATTAAAACCTACTTCATGCTTGCCACAGAGCACCAGTTCTTTCATTTGGCGGATATCATTGATCCTGGCACTGACCTGGTCAACATCAAAAGTTACCGGGTCCTGACCGTCAAGTCCAAGTTGTACGGCAATATCCGTCCCGTGGCCTTTTCCTGTTTTGGCAAGGGAGCCATAAAGGAGTATCCTGATCCCGGTGACCTGGTACAATACACCGGAGGTTTCCAGCATGGCACAGAAACGCTGTGCGGCACGCCAGGGTCCCAGGGTATGGGAACTGGAGGGTCCGATCCCGATTTTGAACATGTCAAATACCGAAATAGCCTCGTGTGACATGCGTAACTGTTTTAACTTAACTAACCTACAGCCACCAGCTCCATCTCGAAAATCAGGATGGAGTTAGCCGGAATTGGGCCGTTTGCGGTGGCGCCATAACCAAGACTTGGCGGGATATATAATTTAATCTTTCCCCCTGGTTTGATCAGTGGCAATCCTTTCTGCCATCCAACGATCAATTGGCCAAGTACGAAAGTTGCAGGAGAACCTGTAGTCTGGTCGAATATGGTGCCATTAGTGAGCTTTCCGACATATTTGACACTAACATTATTACAAAGCCCGGCAGTTGCGCCGGCTCCGGGAGTTTCAATAACGTAAAAAAGTCCGCTTGGATGCTGGGTTGCGGCAATACCATTGGTGCCCAGGTATGCCTGGACGGCGTTGATCTCCGACTGTGGAGCCACAATAGTGCTTTCTGCGTATCCGCAGGGTTTATCATCGTCTTTAGAACAAGAGGCCACAAACAGGAGGGAAAACAAAAACAGGGTTGCGATTTTTTTCATGCCTATATTTTTCAGGTGGGCAAAGATAATAAAACCCGTGCTGAATGCTTGTTAAATTGAAATATCCTTATCCTCAGCCATTTCCCTGCGTTGCCGGCTTTTCAGCTCAAGGAACTTCTGTTCGTTCTGGTCCCACTTGAACTTTTTATTAAAAACCGCTATAAAAACCGAAATAGCCAGGATGGCGACCACCAGCACCATGGGGTTAAACTGGCTGATCCCCACGGCATCCGCCCTTTTATACCAGAACCGTCCGAGGATAAAATTAATAACGATAGGCAGCGAAAATACCGCTCCGAGGGGGAGGCCGGATAACAACTGGTACGACAACCGGGCGTGACGTTCCCTGTTCTTCTCCCAATACTCCATAAACCTCTTTTCATCATCTGTAAGCATACGCCAAACGTGGTTTACATAATATTTTGGTCAAAAACTCGTTTTCAACTGGTTATACAAAGATCCACTTTATCCATTAGGTAAAACCAACAACGTGAAAGTACCTGAATTAATGCTTAAGTACCTGCTGCAGAAGAAAATCCTGCACATCCAAGGATTGGGCAGTTTCAGCCTCACCCGCGTGGATATTTCTTCAGAAAACCCGATGGATGCAGTCATTCCTGAAGGCGCCGTATGTTTTACCGTGGATCCAAAAACAAAAGAAGACCTGGCGCTGGTGGATTTTATTTCGGCCGAAACAGGGAAAATAAAGCCTCTGGCCGCCTCTGACCTGGAATCAGTGATCATCCAGGCCAAACAATTGCTCAATATCAGTAAGCCCTTTACCATCGAAGGCCTTGGAACCCTGCAAAAAAATATGCGCAATGAAATTGAATTCATTCAATATCGTCGCCAATGACAGGAACGATTCAGGGAACCGGGCAGATAAACGAAAGGAAGAATCCAAGGAATCCATTCATTTTGATGATAATTACCTCAAGCCCCTAAGCAGGAAAGCAGACCGGTCGCGCTACCTTAGTCTTGCTGTACTTATTTTCCTGGGTGCAGGCATTATTGGCTGGGTTGGATATTATTTTTACCAGAAATCGAGTTTTGCCGAAGTTGAACTCAGTACCATATCACTTAGCAGTGCCCCCACCAGTGCAGATACTACAACGGTTGTAAAGATTGACCCGGCTCCTGTTCAACCTATAGATACCCTGAATAAAACTATATCTTTGCCACCGGCATCAATCTCGGATGTAGAATTTAATGTGGTGATTGAAGTGGCTAAAAAGAACCGCGCGTTTAAAAGGTATGCAGACCTGAAGGAATGGGGACACAAAGTAATTATCTATACCGCTGATTCCGTTGACTATAAAATTGCCTTCCCTATCAAAGCTCCATTGTCAGATTCTATCCGTTACCGCGATTCGCTGAGCCATTTTTTTGGCCGCAAAGTATGGATAGAAAATAAATAAGATGAATGATAAAAACAGGTGGCTGTTCATCCTGCTGGCCATCGTTACCGTAATCGATCTTTATGCAGTTGTCAGTGGCCCATCAACACTGCGTTATGTGACCAAGCCATTATTAATGCCCATTCTAATAGCTGCCTTTGTGATGGGGCATAACCGAAAAAATGTATTTTCAAGGCTAATCATCTTTGGATTGCTGTTCTCCTGGTTGGGTGATATCTTCCTGATGCTGGAAGGGAAAGACGGCATTTATTTTATATTGGGATTATCCTGTTTTCTCACCACCCATATACTTTACATCAGTTATTTCCTGAAAATTAAGCCGGAAGGCAAATCTTCATTTCAGCAATATCCCATTTTTCTGGCCGTCATTGTTTTGTATGGTTTCGGACTCCTCTACCTTTTGTGGGCCGGACTGGGTGAACTGAAAATTCCCGTTACCCTTTATGCCGTTATTATCTGTACCATGCTTTCCCTTTCCCTTTGGCAGTATAAAAGAATCAACAGTCAAACTGCAATGCTATTTATTGCCGGTGCCGCTTTTTTTGTGTTATCCGATTCACTTCTGGCAATCCACAAATTCAGGCAGCCCATACCGCTGGGTGGAGTATTGATAATGGGCACCTATGTAGCTGCCCAGGTTATGATCATTCTTGGAAGTCTGTCGCACCAGCAACAACTGGTTGCTGAAGGGCAGCCCTCTTTCGCTTCCTGAAGTAATAATATAATGGGATACCCATTGCTGTTAGTATTATGCCAGACACTGAATTCATCATGGCAGTCTTCCCGGCAATAAAATTATTGACGTCATCAACAACAGTAACCACGAGGTAAAATGCATTAAACAATAGAACGAATATCGGCATCCATGGATATCCCCATACTTTGTATGGCCTGTGCATGTCGGGCATTTTCCTGCGGAGGATAAACAACCCGGCGATAAAGAAAAGGTTAAAGGTCCAGACGATAAAGATGTACATATCGGTGAGGATATAAAATGATCCGCTGAGTACCATAATGATCATGAGTGCAAGGTGAATCAGCATCGCATTGCCGGGTGTATTGAATCTTGGATGAATCCTGGCTGCAGCTTCAAAAAATAAACCCTGTCGCGCCATCGCAAATGTCATCCTCGGCGGAGTCATGATATTTGAATTGGTGGTACCCAAAACTGAAAGACAGATCAGGAAGGATACCAGTCCGGCCCCGATGCTGCCGAATGTCCGTTGTGCCGCATCAGACGCTACCACTGGTGATACTGCCATTTCATCCACAGAGAGCACGGCCATCATCGCCATATTTGCCAGCAGGTAGATAATGATACAGATGGATAATCCCCAGAACAGGCTCCTCGGAATATTTCTGCCGGGGTTTTTAATTTCACCGGTGATATTAAGCATCGTAAGGGATCCGTCAAATGCCTGGAGGGCGCCGTTTATGGCCGCTACCATGGCCACCATCAGGGCAATACCAACAGGATGAATGGAGGATGAAGGGGTAAATATCCCCGGCCTTCCGGTATTATGGTTAAAAATTATCCCGCTGATCAGCAATATTATGGCCATCACTTTTGCTGCGGCAAAGATCACCTGTAACCTGCCGACAGCTTTGGTACTGCGGTAACTGATAAAAGTGAGCACCGAGATAACCACAATAGTCAGCAATTTGACGCCAAACTGCTGCAACGGATAAATTGTCCCGACCATGGGTATGTTCAAAAAAACAGACTTCTCTGTCGCTGCTGAAAATGAAGGAAGGTGGAAAAAATACTGTGTGTATTCCGCAAAAATAAATGCTATCCCTGCCGATCCCGCGCAGTTGACAACCGCGAAGCTTGCCCATCCGTAGAGGTAAGACCAGAAGTCGCCGTACATGTGCCGCATAAAAGCATAACTGCCGCCATCCTCCGGAAGCATTGCACTTACTTCGGCCAGTATCATGGTGGTGAGCATGGTAAAAAGACCGCCAATGATCCAGGCCAGAATGATTAGTAAGGGAGATCCAAGTAATGATGCCATTTCTGCCGGCCGCATAAAAATCCCGGAACCGATGATGGTGCCAACAACAAGGGATAAAACGGTTCGGAATCCAAGGGTTCGGCCAAAAGCGCTGGTTGTGGGCATTAATGGTTCAGGTTAGAAATGAAGAGATGATACGGTGAAAGTGGTGGGTGCCCTGTTCCCTTGTTACAGAATATCTTCCATGATGATATAGCCTTGATCTCACGCCCCGCTGAACATTTTCCACCACTTCTTCATCTTCGAGTTCCACCGTGTCCAGGTTGGCTCCTGCCCCGCTGTTAAAATATTCTTCCTTCCACAGGTAGGTCAGGAAACGTATTTTCGTTTGTCCAACGCCGTTAGGTTCGATAATGTTGAGCGAAAGTCCCCATGGATAGAAGTTAAACATCATGTTGGGGAACACAAAGAAATAATAGGCGGCCACGTTTTTTCCATGGTCAACATGACCTTCAGGAATATCAAATCCCGGTGAGCCTTCTTTGCCGATGCCCAGTTGCAGGCTGGAATACGTGTATAGTTCAGTGGTATAATTTCCGTAATCGATGGCTGCATTCAGACCGGCGTGGACAAAAGGAATATGAAATCCTTCCAGGAAATTTTCACAATAGAGCGCCCAGTTGGCATTGACCAGGTATTCTTTTGATTTTTCGGGCCTGTACACAAAGTCCTGCAAAGGAAGCCACCCCACCCTGTTCATCATTTCCCCGAAAAATGCGGAAGCCGGAAATTCATTGCCAAGCGTCGTGAACAACAGGTTTCCCCAGGTAAACAATGGCAGTGAGGGAAGGTTATCTGATGCTGCCGGAAAATCCCGGACCTCCTTAAATTCAGGCATGGATTTGAGTGTACCGTTCAACTGGAATAACCGGCCATGATAACGGCAACGAAGTTGCGGCGTACGGCAGGATTCGCCCACAACAATATTACCCCTGTGGGTGCACACGTTGGAAAGGCAATGGACACCATCCTGGTCGCGGGTGAGTACCAATGGTTCATCAAGGCATCCCGGCAGCAGAGTAAACGGATGACACTGTGAAACTTCCCTGACCATGCCCGTATCTCCAACAAACTGCCAGGAAGGAACAAAAATCTTTTCCCTGGCTTCCTGGTAATAGTCGGGGTGGTTATAAAATGCTGTATTGATGGTCCGCGCCCTGGCTATGTCTTCGTGAATGGGTTCCATGAAAATGATTCGCTGCTGTAAGGTCAGAAATTAAGCATTAATTGTCAAACCCTGCACTTTGGCAATTTTTTTTTACTTTACCGGATGAATTGGAAAAATGGCTGCATATGTTTGTTTATCGGCATGATGGTGATTGGCTGTCAGAAAGATGAACAGCCGGTGGTTGCGGGCAATCCCACATTGTCAGAAGCACTTACCGGTAACAAGTGGCAAATGAGTACACTGATCGTGTATCAGCCTGCAGATACACCGATACTGAACCTGACGACCCTGAATTTCGAACCCTGTGAGATGGATAATTATTTTCAGTTCGGCGCCGACAATATCTTCAGGGAGTTTGAGAACACATTGGTTTGTTCGCCACAGGGCAACAGCATATTTCATAAACTCCACAACGGCCCCTGGCTGGTAAATGATACAGACAGCACGCTCACCATCGGCGGAGGATTTATTGTCCAGTCATATAAGGTAGCCCAATGGAGCAACAGTAAAATGCGCTGGCAGCAGAAAGTTCCGGATTACCTGGGAGGAACGCAGATCTATGAATACACGATGACATCAATGAGATAAACTAACGTGGTGATATAAACGAAAAACCCTCCGGCAGTGCCAGAGGGTTTTTTATTTTTATGAAACGCCGGATTAATAATCCATTCCGCCCATTCCGGGAGCACCACCACCATGTGGCATTGGTTCTTCTTTCTTGGGTTTGTCGGCGATCACACATTCTGTTGTAAGCAGCATACCTGCAATAGAAGCAGCATTTTCAAGGGCAACGCGGCTAACTTTAGTAGGATCAATGACACCGGCAGCAAGTAATTTTTCAAATACTT
This sequence comes from uncultured Sphingobacteriales bacterium, assembly GCA_963707255.1. Taxonomy (GTDB): domain Bacteria; phylum Bacteroidota; class Bacteroidia; order Chitinophagales; family Chitinophagaceae; genus Pollutibacter. The sequence continues at coordinate 27,369 of CAVPPM010000023.1, forward strand.
CTGTACGGGCATTGAAACCAAAATCAGCCTTGCCTTCTTTCACGCTCTGAACAACGATAGAACCTTCGATACCGGCATTGGCAACGATATGACGAAGTGGTTCTTCAAGTGCACGGCGAACGATGGCGATACCGGTTGTTTCGTCAATGTTTACACCTTTCATTATCATCCAGTGCTTCAATAGCACGGATGTAAGCAACACCACCACCAGGAACAATACCTTCTTCAACAGCAGCACGTGTTGCATGTAGTGCATCATCAACACGGTCTTTCTTTTCTTTCATTTCCACTTCAGTAGCAGCACCAACATACAATACGGCAACACCACCGCTCAGTTTAGCCAGACGTTCCTGTAATTTTTCCTTATCGTAATCAGAAGTTGTTGATTTCGATCTGTGCTTTGATCTGGTTGATACGGGCCTGTGATATCATCTTTCTTACCTTTACCACCAACAATGGTTGTATTGTCTTTATCGATAGTGATCCTTTCAGCACGACCAAGATAAGTCAGGTCAGCATTTTCCAGTTTGTAACCCTGCTCTTCGCTGATCACAAGTACCTTTGGTAAGGATAGCGATATCCTGCAGCATTTCTTTTCTCCTGTCGCCAAAGCCTGGAGCTTTAACAGCAGCCACTTTCAGGGTACCACGGAGTTTGTTTACCACCAGTGTAGCCAGTGCTTCACCTTCCAGGTCTTCAGAAATGATCACCAGGGGGCGCCCTGCTGAGCAACTTTCTCCAGGATATGAAGAATGTCTTTCATGGCAGATGATCTTCTTGTCGTAGATCAGGATGTAAGGATTCTGCAGTTCAGCTTCCATTTTTCCGCATTGGTTACGAAGTAAGGAGAGATATAACCACGGTCGAACTGCATACCTTCCACCACTTCAATGCTGGTTTCAGTTCCTTTTGCTTCTTCAACAGTGATAACACCATCTTTACCTACTTTCTCCATGGCTTCAGCAATCAGTTTACCGATCTCTGCATCATTGTTGGCAGAAATAGAAGCAACCTGCTCAATTTTTTTGCTATCGTTACCAACGGTCTGAGATTGTTTTTTCAGGTTGGCAACAACAAGATCAACTGCTTTGTCAATACCACGTTTCAGATCCATTGGATTAGCACCGGCAGCAACGTTTTTCAAACCTTCAGTGATGATGGACTGGGCCAGCACGGTAGCAGTGGTTGTACCGTCACCGGCAACATCAGCAGTTTTGGAAGCAACTTCTTTTACCATCTGAGCACCCATGTTCTCAATGGGATCTTCCAGTTCAATTTCTTTGGCAACAGTTACACCGTCTTTGGTTACAGATGGTGAACCGAATTTTTTCTCAAGAACCACATTACGACCTTTAGGACCCAGGGTTACTTTTACAGCATTAGCCAGGATGTCAACACCCTTTTTCATTTTGTTGCGGGCTTCAGTATTGAAGAATAATTGTTTTGCCATAATTCTTAAGTATTAAATGATGAGCTGATAGGGTTTACTTTACGGTTGTGTAAAATAACTTAAACGACAGCGAGGATATCGGATTCTCTCATGATCAGGAAATCGCTGCCATCGATGGTGATTTCAGTTCCGGCATACTTACCATATAATACGGTATCGCCATTTTTCACAGTCATTGGTTCATCTTTTTTTCCAGGACCAGCCGCGATTACAGTGCCACGCTGGGGTTTTTCTTTTGCAGTATCAGGAATAATGATACCACCAGCTGTTTTCTCCTCAGCAGGAGCTGCTTTCACGATCACCCTGTCATGAAGCGGGGTAATGTTTAACTTCTTAGCCATAGCGTAAGGTTTTTTTAATGAATGTAGAAGTAAATAATTTTTTTATCGACCTGTACCTGTACGGGTAACAGGGCAGCAAAGGTAAACGAATATCATACCATAAGGCCATTCCGGGAAAACTTGGCAGGAATTCGGGCATTAACGTCCTTTTCAGTAAATGGATGGCAGACCGGTGACAGAGGTCCTATGCCATTTTTTCATATCCGCCCGTTTCCGGGGCTCACCATTATCCTGTATATTTGCGCCCCAAACAGTTCTTTATAATGATCAGCAGAAGAAATATCAGGGTCAAGGTGATGCAGACACTCTATGCTTCGGAAATCCTCGGATCCACCGGTTACCGTTGCCCAGGCCCTCAGGATGCTCGACAGCCATCTTGAACAATCCCGCCAGCTGTTTACCTACCTTGTTTATTTCCTTACCGAAGTATGCCCGATATGCCGAAACGGATTCAAGGGTAAGGGCATCCAAACATCTTCCCTCTGCCGCCGACCTTAATGTCAATATCAAACTGGCCGGAAATGAACTGGTCTGGAGAATCCTGGAAGATGCCGAATACCACCAGGCGCTGAAAGACCTGAAAGTGGAATACCTGCTGGATCCCGAACTGGTCAAAAAAACCTACCAGAGACTCGCCGAAAGCCCCGAATACATCAACTATATAGCCATCCCGTCGCGCGATAAAAAAGATGAAAAAAAGATCCTGGAATTCATTTTCTCCAACCTGATGCTTCCGCAGGAAGACTTCATTTCCCACCTGGAGGAATTGTTTATTCACTGGGATGATGACGCTGAAATGATGAACCTGATGGTGCTGAATTATTTACAGAAACCAGCTTCCTACCATTTCCAGGAACTGATCAGTAAGGAAAAACTGCAGTTTGGCAGGGAACTCGTAAAAGCCACCATTGAAAAAAAGGACTACTGCATGGAAATGATCATCCCAAAATTAAAAAACTGGGATGCGGAAAGGATTGCCCAGCTGGATATGATCCTGATGCGTATGGGCACCTGTGAATTCCTTTATTTTGAGACCATTCCCGCCAAAGTGACGCTGAACGAATATATCGACCTGGCCAAGGATTACAGCACACCGCAGAGCGGCCATTTTGTCAATGGCATACTGGACAATATCCATAAAGATCTCAGCCAGTCCGATAAACTGAAGAAAGTAGATTACAAAAAACAGTAGTTTTGCTTTTTACCTTTTAACTATGAATAAGATTCTTGTAACCCTGTTGTTCCTTGGTGCCCTGGCAGGATGTGACAGTTCGGCAAAGACAGACTCAGAAGTCAGTGAAGTGCAGGCTACTCCGGCAGCAACTCCGGTAAATCCGGTGACCACCATACAATGGGTGGATTCCGTAAAGCATATCGGCAAGGTGTCAGAAGGGGAAAAAGTGGAGATCGCCTATAAATTTATCAATACCGGCAGCCACCCCCTCGTCATTAATAATGTAGTGGCTTCCTGCGGATGTACCATTGCTGAAAAACCTGAGGCACCTGTTGCTCCGGGCAAAGAAGGGTATATCAAGGCCTCTTTCGACAGCAAGGGAAGGATCGGCAGCAATCACAAAACGCTTACCGTTTACGCCAATACAGCAGAAGCTACCTACCCGCTCGTTTTCGACGTGGAGGTCATCGCTAAAAATTAATCTTCATCACTAATATTAACGTCAATTATGTTATCAACTTTATTACAGGCTTCACCCAATGCAGGCATTATGCAACTCGTGCTGCTGGGCGGTATGATCCTCGTGTTTTATTTTTTCATGATAAGGCCACAGGCCCAGAAAGCCAAAAAAGCAAAGGAATTCCAGGAGAAACTACAGAAGGGAGATAAAATCGTAACCATTGCCGGAATTCACGGAAGGGTGGAAAAAGTTAACGAGGACAATACCATCAAAATAGAAGTAAATCCCGGAAGCTACCTGACCATCGAAAAGAGCGCCATCAGTATGGAATGGAGCGTGCCACAGGCAGTAGCCAAGGCCAAATAATAGCAGGCTGATTGATCATGATCCTGGTTTGTTCTGCAAATCAGGATTTTTATTAAGGATACATGACGCTGAAAATTGGATTGACAGGCGGTATCGGATCAGGCAAATCTATTGTTGCCAGGATTTTTGAGGTCCTGGGCATACCCGTCTATTACGCAGATAATGCCGCCAGGGATTTGCAAAATAATGACCCGGTGCTGCGCCGCCAGATCCTCGACCTCTTCGGGCCGGATGCTTACGATGGCGAGAGGCTCAACAGGAAATTCATTTCCGGGCTTGTCTTTGCCGACACGCAAAAACTCGAACAGCTGAATGCACTTGTTCACCCCGCTACCATCAGGGATGCCGCAAACTGGATGTCAAAACAGACTGCGCCTTATGTTATCAAGGAAGCAGCCCTGATATTTGAAAGCGGGTCCCAGCGCGACCTGGATTATGTAATCGGTGTAACCGCGCCTGAATCCTTAAGGATAAAAAGAATCCTGGAAAGGGACGCCATTTCAGAAGAAGAAATAAGGAGCAGGATGGAAAGGCAGTTATCCGACAGGATCAAAATGCGGTTATGCGACTACGTTATTGTTAATGATGAACAGCATCTGCTCATCCCACAGGTACTTGCCATTCATGAAAAATTACTGATGCTGGCGATCGAATCCTAGAAGCTGATTTGTGCCCACATTATCACATTATTACATTATCAAATTTTCATCTTGTCTCCTACCATCATCGATCATATCCTGGTAATCGTTTTCGGCCTTGTGCTTCCCTTTTTTTCAGGGATCAGGGGCAGTGAAAAACTGGACAGTATCTATTTTGATGAAAGGACGCGCAGGAGGTTTTTTATTTCCAACAGCCTTTTGCTTTGGTTTCTAACGGCTATCGTCTTGCTGGTATGGTATCTTTATCAACGGCCATTTTCACTCATGGGATTCCGCAGCATTGAACCGGGATGGATCTCCTGGGTGCTGACCATCCTGTTGGTTGCCGCCTATACAGCCGACATCCTGTATTCCATTTTTTCACCGGATGAATTGCGGAAAACACAGGAGCAATGGGAAAGTTCTGTTCCCTTTCTTCCTGAACACTATCGCGAGCTTCCGGCGTACACGTTTATGTGTATCACCGCGGGAGTCTGTGAAGAAATCCTGTTCAGGGGTTTTATGGTAACGTATTTTATCGACCCCCTTTCCACCGGGTTTCCCTGGATGGCGGCAATATTTCCCGCCGTCCTCTTCAGCCTCGCACACTTTTACCAGGGTTACAAAGCCATGATTAAAATCTTCCTGCTATCCATGCTCTTTGCACTCATTTTTATCTTCAGCAAATCCCTGATCATTGTGATAGTAATCCACTTCCTGATCGACTTTGTAGGCGGCGTGGCAGCCATCCGGATGAAGAAAAGCAGTAGCTGATATGGTTAACTGGAAAGATCTTCCAGTGCTTTACGGATGCGTTTCATCCCCTCTTCAATCTTTTCCATGCTGTTGGCAAATGAGATCCTGATGCAGTCGGGTTCACCAAAGGCACGACCAGTGACAGTAGACACATGGGCGGTATTCAGCAGGTACATGCAAAGGTCATCGGCATCATTTATTTTTTGACTGCCAACTGTTTTACCAAAATAACTTTTCATCACGGGAAAGACATAAAATGCACCATCAGGTTCAGCGCAGACCACACCCGGCAGTTCTTTCAGTAAGGCCAGCATTCTTTCACGGCGCCTGGCAAATTCAGTGTTCATATCGTGCGTAGGGCTAAGGTCGCCCGTAAGTGCGGTTATGGCTGCCCGTTGTGTTACGGCATTTGCGCCACTGGTAAACTGGCCCTGCAGTTTTTCGCATGCTTTCACCACTTCCGTGGAAGCAGCAATATACCCCAGCCGGTAGCCGGTCATTGCAAATCCTTTGCTCAGCCCGTTGATGATGATGATCCTGTCTTTGAGTTCATCAAATTGTGCTATGCTTTCGTGCTTACCCACAAAATTGATATACTCGTAGATCTCATCCGAGATAATATATACATCCGGAAATTCAAGGAATACCTTAACCAGCGCCTGCAGTTCATTTCGCGTATAAACAGATCCGCTCGGATTACAGGGAGAAGAAAAAATAAACAGCCTTGTTTTATCCGACAACGCATTCTTCAGTTCTGCAGGAGTGATCTTGTATTTATTTTCAATAGATGTCCTTACCAATTTAACCGTTCCCTCACCCAGTTTTACAATTTCTGAATAAGTAACCCAGTACGGTGTAGGAATCACCACTTCATCGTTGGTATCCACCACTGCCAAAACAGCGTTGGCAAGGCTTTGCTTGGCACCTGTGGAGACCAGTATATTTTCAGGAAGATAATCAAGGTTGTTGTCCCTTTTCAATTTAGTGCATACTGCCTGGCGCAGTTCAGGATATCCGGCTACAGGCGGATAATGGCTCCAGTTCTCATCCACCGCACGTTTGGCGGCTTCCTTAATATGTGCCGGTGTATCAAAATCAGGTTCGCCAAGACTCAGGTCAATCACGTCTATTCCCTTGCTACGCAATTCACGGCCGAGCTTGGCCATTTTCAAAGTTTCCGGTTCATTAAATCTCTCGAGACGGGAAGATAGCTTCATGTTTGAATAAGTAAAAGGTGTGCACTTCAAAATCGCTGCAAGTTAATTACTTGACGCCGGAACTGGAGTAGTTAAAAATAAATGTGGAAAGATCGGGGGTATATTCACGTTTACGGCTGAGTTCATACTGGTAAATATCTTCCCCCAGCATTTTCATGAATGGATATCCAATATTATCGTAATCGTAGGTATCGTCGTTGAGGATCCCATCCTTATTACAGTAAATGACGGCGCTAACCATAAACTCCACCTTCCTGTCAAAATCAGCGACATAAGCGATATCTAGCAGGAAACCATAAGCATCCCCCACCTTATTGAATATCCTTAACCGGGGAGATATACTGGCATTTTTATCGGCACCATACAATAAAAATTTACAGTAAGCGGGATAATAATCGGAAGGATCATAGGAAGGCAAGCCGGATTCACCGGGGTACATCGACATATATTTTCTGACCATTTGCAGGTCCTCGGCCCTGAGGCTGAAACGTTGCTCCGGCTTTACGGATTCGGGGAACATTACCGATCTCAGTATATTATGCAGCGAGGATAAGGCAATCCGGTTCTTCATCGAAAAATCCATGGGTTCATTCACCACCCTGCCTTCGCTGATATAGCCCCTGCCAATCCTGTCGTTTCTTTTTGGATAGGCCTCCTGGTGAAATGCCATTGGCTGGGAATAAATGAGCTTTCCGGCCTCGTCATAAAATTTTATGGGATTGGTATGACGGTTGTCGTCTTCCGACATTGCTATATCCACGCGATGAATGATCTGGGCTTCCTTATAGCCCTTATTCCAAAGGGATTTGTTGAGATAATCGGGCCCGAGAAACTCGTACATCCGGTTCTGCGCGTCATTATCGCTGACCAGGAAGACTTTTTTAACATACTGGCTGATATTTGGCCGGCCATCGGGCGTGCTGGGATCATTAAATACGGCAGTCATAGCACCATAGCCGTTTTCGGTCACCATGGCAGAAGTTGCGCTGAGTCCGGGCTGCTGGAGCAAATTCAGCTTTTCAAGGGCCAGCAGGGCGGTAGGCAGCTTCACGGTAGAAGCAGGATAAAAATATCGTGAGGGGTCCACATTGAAAAGATGATCGGTAAAGCGGGGATTATTATCCTTGTCCCTGTCGATCTGGGTGTAAATGACCTGAATTTGTAATGAATCCCTGTTCTCCAGGAAGGGTTTCATCCGGTCGTCTTTGGCCAGTAACTGTTCCAGGAATCCTGCTGCAGGAATTTGTGGCTTCGTTTCGGGTTGCTTTTCCGGGGGCGTGGCTGTCACGGGTTCGGCTGTTTTTTTTGTGTGTTTTGATCCGGAGCAGGATAATTGAAAAAGAGAAATCACCAAAACAATAACCGCAGCAGTTTTAATCATACTGCAAAATATATAAAACCTGCTTTTCCCGCGGGTTTTCCCGTAGAAATGAACCTAAAAAAGATATATCTTTGCCGGCCTGCCAAAAAAACCGATGGCAGGATAAAGAAAATCCTGAATTATGCAACTGAAAGGTTTGGTTCGATTTTTTGCGATTGCGTTGATATTGATCTCGCTATACCAGCTTCATTTTACCTGGGTGGTGAAAAGCCACGAGACTTCGATGGAGAAAAAAGCAAAGGCTTACGTATCTGCCAATTTCGCAAATGCAAGTGTTGAGACGAAAGACCAGGAATTCAAAAAAAGAAATCGCAGGCTGCTCGACAGCACGCGTGAAAAAACACTGACCTATGGAATTACTGGTGCCATTACGTACCAGAAGGCAAAAGAACAGGAACTCAATCTTGGTCTTGACCTCCAGGGTGGTATGAGTGTAACACTTGAAGTGGAACTGGAAGGATTACTAAAATCCCTTTCCAATAATCCGAAGAATCCTGTTCTTCTTAAAGCATTGCAGACAGCAACACAACAGAAGGCCAATAGTGATGCCGACTATATCACCCTGTTTTCGCAGGCTTTCAAAAATCAGAATGCTACCGGCCGACTGGCTTCCCTGTTTGCAGGACCCGGCAAAACCATTAAGATTGAAGACAGTGACAATGATGTATTGAATAAGATACGTGCAAGTGCAGACGGCGCCATTGGCAATACATTTAATGTACTGCAGAAACGTATAGACCAGTTTGGTGTTGCACAGCCTAATATCAACCTGGATAAAAACAAGGGTATCATTACCGTTGAACTTCCCGGTGTGAAAGATGATCCTGAAAGGGTGAGAAAATATCTCCAGGCAACTGCCAACCTGCAGTTCTGGGAAGTATATAATATCGGTGAACTTGACAAACCGCTGGTAGATGCTGAAAAATCACTTAAAGAATTTTACAGTGGCGTTAAAGATACCGTTCAAAAATCGGTGGACACTGCGGTGACTGCAGCAGTCAATGTTCCGGTAGATACCAACAAAACTGTAAAGATCACAGATCTTGCCAAGGCCGATACCACAAAAAAGACCGCTGCCAAGGCTGATGAAAATGCCTATTCCTTATTCAGGTATTTCCAGCCTGTTCCTCCTCAACAGGGACAAGACGGAAGGCAATCATTTGCACCTTATCTTGGATTTGTTGCTGCATCTGATACAGCCATTCTTAATGAATACCTCAATATTGAGGCAGTAAAAGCGCAGTTTCCATCCAACATCAGGTTTGCCTACGGCGTTCCCGAGCGGAATGAAAAAGGTGTGAAAAGTGAAGTGCTGCCTTTTTATGCACTGAAGACTATCGAAGGCACTGAAAAAGCAAAACTGGAAGGTGATGGCGTACAACAGGCCAGCCAGGATTATGACGACCGAGGCCGCCCTGCCATTAAAATGCTGATGACCAAGCAGGGTGAAAGGCTTTGGGGTGAAATGACAACAGACAATGTTGGCAAGCCTATAGCCATTGTCCTTGATAATATCGTTTACTCGGCACCGAATGTAATTAACCCTATCACTTCCGGTAATTCAGAAATCAGCGGAACCTTTACTATCCAGGAAGCACAGGATCTTGCCAATATTCTTCAGTCGGGTAAATTACCCGCACCTGCCAAGATTGTGCAGGAGCAAGTGGTTGGACCAACACTCGGCGCTGAAGCAGTAAAGGGTGGAACACTGGCTTTTGGAATTTCCTTCATTGTGATCTTCGCGTTGATGCTGATCTATTATAATACTGCAGGATGGGTGGCCAATATCGCGCTGATTTTAAACCTCCTGTTTACGGTTGGTGTACTCAGTGCACTGGGAGCCACATTAACGGCGCCCGGTATCGCAGGTCTGGTACTAACCATCGGTATGGCAGTGGATACGAACGTTATCATTTTTGAAAGAATCAAGGACGAACTTACCAAGGGCAAAAGTTATCAACTGGCAGTGGCGGAGGGTTATAAACGATCTCTGCCCCCGGTACTCGATGGTCATATTACCACGTTGCTCACAGCATTGATCTTATTTTATTTTGGTCTTGGACCTGTACTCGGCTTTGCGACTACGCAGATCCTCGGTATTATCCTCTCCCTGTTCTGCGGAATTTTAATTTCCAGGCTCATCACTGATTTCTGGACCAATAAAAACAGGCATTTTGAATACTTCACCGGTATCAGCAATAAGGTTTTCAAACATGCAGCCTACAAATTCGTAGAATACAGGAAAGTTGCCTATATGATTTCCATTGTTGTTTTGTTGTTGGGTGTTGGCGCCATTATTAATGGATTCGACCAGGGTGTGGAATACAAAGGCGGACGAAGCTATACGGTCCGTTTCCCGCAGGCAATGAAAAATGACCAGGTAAGGGATGAATTGAAAAAAACTTTTGGCGAAAATCCTGTTATTAAAACAGTTGGTGACAGTTATACATTAAACATTACCACTTCACACCTGATCGACAATCCAAGCAAATCTGCGGATTCACTGGTGGAAATGGCTTTGTTTGAAGGGCTGAAGCCGCATCTTCCTGCCAATACTTCTTTCTTTGAATTTCAGAAAAACTATAAACAGAGTTCCCAAACCGTTCAGCCGTCTATTTCTGATGACCTGAAGAAGGGTGCAATTAAAGCCATTGTTTTTGCCATCTTCGCCATCTTCATTTACATACTGATCAGTTTCCGTGACTGGAGATATTCCCTTGGTACGATTGTCGCGTTGCTGCATGACGTATTTGTTACCCTCGCGGTTTTCTCTTTCCTGAAAGGCGTGGTTCCGTTTCCGCTGGAGATTGACCAGCACTTCATTGCGGCCATACTGACCGTAGTTGGTTTCTCGATGAATGATACGGTTATCGTATTTGACAGGATCCGTGAATACAGCAGGAATATGGTGGGAGCCAGTAAGGAAACCATTGTCAACAGTGCCATCAATCATACCCTTAGCCGTACGATCATGACATCGTTAACCGTATTCCTGACCCTGCTGATATTGTTCATCTTCGGCGGTGAGGTTACCCGGGGTTTCTCTTTCGCGATGCTGATTGGTGTGATCACCGGTACTTATTCATCCATATTTGTTGCAGCTCCGATATTGGTTGACCTGGCCAAGGATAAACCACTGGGCGTGAGTAAGGATACCACCGTTGTACCAAAGAAAAAAGCGCCTGTAACGGCAAAACCATAGCATTAAAAAAAAATGTCGCTTTAGGGCGACATTTTTTTTAATATGATAATGTGATGAGTGCGATGATCTGAAATTATCAGACGGCAAACGAACTTCCGCAACCGCAGGTATTTGAAGCATTAGGGTTGGTAAACACAAAACCCCTTGCATCAAGACCGGTACTCCAGTCGATCTCCATTCCCACCAGGTAAATACCATGGGCGGGATTCATAACACAAGAAATTCCCTCAATGGTAAAATGCTCATCGTTGGGTTGTGCATTATCAAATGCCAATATATAACTCAGGCCGGAGCATCCCCCACCCTTCACGCCTACCCGAAGTACCTGGTCATGATTAAACCCGTCTTCATTCATCAGGCGTTTTAATTCCTTTATTGCGTTCTCACTGAGGATTACCGGTGTAGCTGTCAGATTTTCCATACCACAAATTTAAAACAAAAAAACAGGAAGGCCTTTATCACGTATTTTTGTTTAACAACTCTTATTATGAGCAATAATGACCTGATCATGTACGGTGGAATATTTGTCGTGGTACTCGTGGTGGTCCTTTACTTATTTAACTGGTGGAAGGAGAAGAAAGACAGCCGCGAAAAACAGGAAACACCTGTGAACAGCCCGACCCTCAGCCTCAGGCTGCAGGCCTATGAACGGCTGGTTTTACTGGCAGAAAGGATCGCGCTGCCCAGCCTGATCACCAGGATCCCTGCAGGTGATTTAAATGTAAAGCAGATGCAATCGGTGCTGATAGACCAGATCAAGACCGAATTTGAATATAACCTCAGCCAGCAGATATATGTGGCGCCTACAGCCTGGCAGGCAATATCGAACCTTAAGGAACAGAACATATATATCGTAAACCAGGTAGCCAATTCCTTACCACCAGATGCCAGGGGATCTGAACTAAGCCGGCGTATTGTGGATCTCCTGAATGCTGATCCGCAAGTCTCCCTTCATCCCATTGTGCTGGAAGCGCTGAATTTTGAAGCCAAAAAAATCATGTAATGCACCTGCTGGAAACCTATCAACGCTAAGCGCTTTTTGTATGGACAAAAAATATACGGATTCAGGCATAGAGATCAAACCGGTTTACCATAAAACGGAAACCGGACCAGTGGATGAAACACCCGGTTCTTTTCCTTTTACCAGGGGTATTCAGCCAGACATGTACCGTGGCAAATTATGGACCATGCGACAGTATGCGGGTTTCTCGACTGCCGAGGAAAGTAACCTGAGATATCATTATCTTTTGTCGCAGGGCGTTATGGGGCTGAGTGTGGCGTTTGACCTGCCCACACAGATCGGGTACGACAGTGACCATGCCCTTGCCGATGGTGAAGTGGGAAAAGTTGGTGTAGCCATTGATACGATCGATGATATCAGGACCCTTTTCAAGGGCATCAGGCTGGAAGATGTATCCACTTCAATGACCATTAATGCAACGGGCTACATACTGCTGGCGCTATATGTAGCCTATGCGAAAGAACAGGGTGCAGACCTGAAAAAAATTTCCGGCACCATTCAAAACGACATCCTTAAAGAATATGCTGCACGGGGCACCTATATCTATCCGCCGAAACCATCCATGAAAATCATTACGGATATTTTTGAATGGTGCAGCAATGAGGTTCCCAAATGGAATACCATTTCCATTTCGGGTTATCATATCCGTGAAGCCGGAAGCACGGCGGCACAGGAAGTGGCCTTTACCCTGAGCAATGGAAAAGCTTATGTAAAGGCTGCCATTGAAAAGGGACTGGATATTGATGTGTTCGGGAAAAGGCTGTCTTTCTTTTTTAATGCACACAACCATTTGTTTGAAGAAGTCGCCAAATTCAGGGCTGCCCGCAGGATGTGGGCAAAGATCATGAAAGACCTTGGTGCAAAAGATCCGAGGGCCATGATGTTGCGCTTTCATACACAAACCGGCGGAAGCACCCTCACGGCACAGCAACCCATGAATAATATCACCAGGGTCACCCTGCAGACGGTTGCCGCTGTACTCGGAGGAACACAATCACTCCATACCAATGGCTATGACGAAGCTTTAAGCCTGCCCACTGAAGAAGCCGCACGCATTGCCCTCCGAACCCAGCAAATCGTTGCTTTTGAGAGCGGTATTGCAGATACTGCAGATCCTCTCGCCGGCGCTTATTTTATAGAATCGCTTACGGATGAAATGGAGGCACTGGCCACCGGCATCATGATGAAAATAGACGCCATGGGAGGCAGTGTTAATGCAATAGAAAACGGGTACATGCAAGAGGAGATCGCGAAAAGCGCATATGCGTATCAGCGAAATATTGAATCAGGGGAAAAGGTGATTGTAGGCCTTAACCGGTTCAGCATGAAGGAAGACCATCAGATTCCCGTCTTTAAAGTGGATGACAATATCCAGAAATTGCAGGTGGCAAAACTCCTTCAGTTTAAAGAAAACAGGAATGCATCTTCTTCCCGGCAGGCACTTCAACAAATCAGCAACCGGGCAGTCAATGGCGAAAACATTATGCCCGCGGTTCTGGAAGCAGTGGAAAAAAACTGCACCCTTGGCGAAATTGCCGATACGCTCCGGGATGTTTACGGGGAGTACCGGTGATATAACCTTTACGCGTACACGATTTTTTCAACTTGAAGAAACGGAAGAATGAGAGGCCAGGTAATTGTTAAACTCATGCCGAAGCTCATTCATGACTTTTTCCAGCATATCATAGTCTTCCTGCAGCAGGTCATGCTTCCTGACCATTTCCTTGTCAACATGCCCGGCATGAAGGCCTGCTTCATGACCAAGGTTTTTCAGGTGCTCGTTTAGTTTGTGTTTTAACTCGTCTATATTATTCCTTTGAACAATAAACTGGTTCTGGAAATGCTCCATATTCTGCCTGGCGGTCATGTCAAGTTTGTGGGTGGAAAGTTCAGAAAGCCTTTGTTCCATAATATGGATATCATCTTTATAGAAATCGAGTCCCCTGATCCATTCATTGTGTTTGTTGCCAATATGGGAAATATTTGTAAAGCTCATAGTGGTGGGTTTTTATCAAATCTACAGGTTTACCCGAGCTCTTTTCCGTGATGTACATCATCCTGAATGATGATAAGTTTCATCAGGGTATGACGTTCATTTTCTGACGATTACGGGCCTTTAAAGATTTGATCCATTTTTCAAGTTCAACAGCATGGAACAGCACAGCAGATGCTATCACACAGCTCAATAATTCTTTCCAGGTAAGTGGCTGCGTCTTAAAAACAAAATTTGCAGCCGGAAGATAAATGACGATGATCTGTAAAATAAAAGTTACCAATACTGCAACTAACAATGGAATATTTGAGAAGACACCCTGCCTGAACAAAAATTCTTTTTCGCTTCTGATAGCAAGCACATGGCCCAGTTGTGAAAGTGATAAAACGGTGAAGACCATGGTTTGCCAGTGACCATACTCGTACCTCAATGCCCATGCTTCTGTAAAAAGAGTAATGGCAGCCATCAGCATACCCACCCAGATGATATGCAGAGTCATCCCCCCTGCAAAAAGGCTTTCACCGGAAGGGCGGGGTGGTCTTTTCATGATATCTTTTTCAGCCTTTTCGCTGGCCAGTGCGAGGCCGGGTAATCCATCGGTAACCAGGTTGATCCAAAGGATCTGTATGGGCAGCAGAGGGATCGGAAGGCCAATTAAAGGAGCAAGGAATATCGTCCATATTTCGGCCCCGTTACAGGTGAGGATATATTTAATAAACTTCCTGATATTGTCATAAATCCTTCGTCCTTCTTTAACTGCCCTGACGATGGTTGCAAAATTATCATCCAGCAGAATCATGTCTGCCGCTTCCTTGCTCACATCCGTACCGTTGATTCCCATGGCTACACCTATATCGGCTGCCTTGAGCGATGGTGCATCATTTACACCATCTCCTGTCATGGACACAAAATGTTTTCTTGACTGAAGGGCCTTTACAATCCGTAGTTTTTGTTCGGGTGAAACCCTCGCATATACACTGATGTGTTCCACTTTTTCGATGAATTCCTGGTCATTCATAGATTGCAGCTGAGCACCGGTAATGGAAAGATCATCCTTTTCAAGGATTCCAATAGCACGTGCGATGGCAATTGCGGTAGCTGGATGGTCACCCGTGATCATTACCGGTTTGATACCGGCGGTTCTACATTCCGTGATGGAAGAGGAAATATCTTCCCGCGGAGGATCAATCATGCCCGTAATACCCGTCATCGTCAGATTCCGTTCCACAGATTCATAAGAAAAAGGAGAAGGTATATTATCTATGATGCTGTAAGCAAATGCAATGACCCTGATCCCTTCTGCTGCCCACGCTTCAGCATGCTTTTCCCATACTGCATTCTCCTGCGCAGAAGAAAGATTGTGCACAATGGACTCCACAGCTCCTTTGGACAGTACCAGGAAACGGTTTCCAAACTGGTGAACAGTAGTCATACTTTTCCTGTCGGAATCGAAAGGAAGTTCCGCTACCCTTGGAAATTTTTCAACTGCCGACTGATAATATTCGGGCCATTTTTCTTTTGCCGCTTCCACCAGTGCAATTTCTGTAGGATCACCAAACACCTCTCCTCCGGCAGATATCTTCACATCATGATTTAATGCCATGGCAGCTGCAAAAGGGGGAATTTCTCCGTCGAGCTTTGGTATTGAAGGAGCTTCTTCCATTTTCACCACCTTCATACGGTTCATGGTCAGCGTTCCTGTTTTATCACTGCAGATGAAGGATATCGATCCCAGTGTTTCCACGGCCGGCAACTTACGGATCAGTGCATTTTTTTCCATCATCTTCTTTGCGCCCATGGCAAGGGCGATGGTGATCAGTGCAGGCAGCGCTTCGGGAATGGCAGCAACAGCCAGGCTGATGGATATCATCAGCATCTGCACCGGCTTTTCTCCACGGATCAGACCGATGGCAAATAGAAGAACACAGATGAATATTATTATATAGGAAAGCTTTTTACCAAAATCTGCCATCCGGATTTTCAACGGTGTTTCAGTAGCTTCATCCTGGAGCATGCCGGCAATCTTCCCGATTTCGGTTTTCATTCCGGTGGACACTACAATACCCTCTCCCCTTCCATTGTTGACCAGGGTACTTTTATAGGCCATATTAACCCTGTCACCCAGGGGTATCTCCTTCCCGTCTATTGCATCGGTTTGTTTATTTGAGGGAACTGATTCGCCTGTTAACGCGGATTCATTCAACAACAGGCCCTGTGTATTTACGAGGCGCAGATCAGCAGGTACCACATTGCCTGATTCCAGCAGCACCAGGTCGCCCGGGACAAGGTCTTCGGCGGGAATGCTTAACGGCTGGCCGTTACGCCGCACAAGAGCGTGGGTGGAAGCCATTTTCTTAAGGGCTTCCATGGCTTTTTCCGCCCGGTATTCCTGGATGAAGCCAATGACCGCATTTAGAAGGATAATGGCAAAAATGACGATGGTATCGGTGACATCACCAATGACTCCCGATATTACTGCTGCGGCAAGTAAAACAATGATCATGAAATCCCTGAACTGGTGCAGGAAGATCATCCATGGGGAAATTTTCTTCTTTTCTTTTAACGAATTGGGGCCATGCTCTGTTAAACGATCAGCCGCTTCAACAGCACTGATGCCCTGGTGTGTGCTCCGGGTTTGTTCAAAAACTTTTTCGATATGCAAAGTATGCCAATCCACACCAGTTGTTAAGTTGAACAAGTTAATGCCTTCTACGCATACATTTCGTCACGCATGAATTTCACCCTGTCATCTTCCAGGTATTCATCAAAGGTCATCAGTCTGTCGATGATGCCCTTAGGTGTCAGTTCAATGACCCTGTTTGCCGTGGTATGCATAAATGTATGGTCATGCGATGTCAGTAAAACAATTCCCTTGTAGTCAACACACTGTTCGTTGAAGCTCTGAATGCTTTCCAGGTCGAGGTGATTGGTAGGCTGGTCAAGTATAATACAGTTGGGATTCTGCAGCATCATCCGGCTGAATCATACAACGCACTTTCTCTCCACCGCTCAGCACATTTGTTTTCTTCGAGATATCGTCACCGCTGAACAACATTTTACCCAGGAAACCCCGCAGGAATGGTTCATCAGCATCGGTTACATGGGCGGAACAAATTGCCGCAGCCATTCCATCAGTGTCAGTCCCTCCGTAAAAAATTCATTGTTTTCAACCGGCAGGTAAGCCTTGCTGACAGTAGTTCCCCATTCAAACTTTCCGCCATCGGCAGTGGTCAGTCCGTTGATGATCTCAAAAAACTGGTCACTGCCAGCGGATCACGACTTACAAAAGCGATCTTATCTCCTTTATTGATACTGAAGGTTACTCTTGTCGAAAAGTTTCCTGCCATCAACTGATTTGCTCAGGTTTTCTACATTCAGTATCTGGTTACCCACTTCACGAAGCGGCTGGAAAATAATACCCGGATATTTTCGGTTGGAAGGCTCAATTTCTTCAATCGTCAGTTTCTCCAGGGCTTTTTTACGCGCTGTAGCCTGTCTTGATCTTGGATGCATTGGCACTGAAACGTGCAATGAAATCGATCAATGCCTGGCGTTTGTCTTCTGTTTTCTTGTTCTTATCATTGATCTGGCGGGCCATCAACTGCGAAGACTCATACCAGAATGTATAGTTACCGGTAAATATTTTGATCTTGGCGCGTCCACATCTGCCACATGGGTACATACGGCATCAAGAAAGTGACGGTCGTGGCTCACCACCAGTACGATATTTTCATAATCGGCCAGGAAGTTTTCCAGCCATGAATGGTTTCGATATCCAGTCCGTTGGTAGGCTCATCCAGCAAGCAGTATATCCGGATTGCCAAACAATGCCTGTGCCAGCAGTACCCTTACTTTCAGGTTGGAAGGAATATCTTTCATCAATGACTGATGATATTCTTCCTTTACACCCAGGTCACCCAGCAAGTACGCCGGCATCACTTTCGGCGGTATAGCCACCCATTTCACCAAATTCATGCTTCCAGTTCACCCGCCCTCATACCATCTTCTTCGGAAAAATCTGCCAGGGAATAGATATTTTCCCTTTCCTGCATCACTTTCCACATTTTGTTGTGCCCCATCAGCACGGTATTCAGCACGGTGTCTTCATCAAACTCAAACTGGTTTTGCTTCAATACGGCCATCCGTTCCCCGGAGTGATTTCACATTGCCTTTGTTCGGTTCTATTTCACCGCTCAGATATTTTCAGAAAGGTACTTTTACCGGCTCCATTGGCACCAATCACACCATAGCAATTCCCTTTGACAAAGTTGAGATTCACTTCTTCGAACAATACCCTTTTGCCGTAGGCCAGGGTCATATTTTTTGCACTAATCATGTCTAATTTGAGCTTGCAAAGTTAAGGAAAAACCGCGAGAGGTGGCCACTGTGGGCAAATTAGGCCCTGGTATCAATACACGAAAAAAGGGCCACTTGGCCCTTTTTATATTTTTTTGCTGAAACCGGTCAATTATTCGCCTGCACGTTTGAAAAAATAACCGAGGGTCAGACCCAGGTAGCTGTTTTTATACCTTGCAGAAGAGGAATTCGATAATTCAGCCAGGCCAAAGGAATAATTCAGTTTCACCTCCAAACCATTTCCCACTAAATAGCCCGCCATAAAATTAAGGCCGTAGTCGAACCTGTTGACCTGTTCCTCACCGCTTCCGAATTCAACCTTCTCTTCACCTTCGCCTGACTGACCGTCAATTGTTGTGGTGGCCTTTACTTTTCCATTTATTCCATAAGCGCCATATGGTCCGGCACCTACTACCAGGAAGTTATCGCCCACCGGCAGCGTATAGGCCAGGTTAAGGGGCAATTCAATGTAATTGATACTGGAAGTACCATCAATGGCATAATCCGTACCTAAAAAACTAAAGGACGTTTTTAATTTGTAGCCTTTGTTGATATAATTCAATTCAGGCATCAAACGCAAGCCACCTTCGCCAAACGGAATATCGGCTACAAATCCAGCCATGTATCCAAACTTAGGATCTCCTTTGATAACTTGTCCTGGCAGAAATTCTTCATCTACCCTGGGCATGGAGTAAATTCCGCCACCCTGCACACCGAAACTCACCTGTGACATCGCACCCGTGACCAGCACCAGGCATAGGGCGGATAAAAACATTTTAGATCTCATAAACATTGATTTTAATGGGTTCTGTAATTAGTAATGGGCGCAAAAATAAAAAAAAACAGGCTGGCCGATCGTTACTAACACCTATGAATACGTTAAAATTGCACATTCCCACAACGATCTAAATCATGCTGCAAATGCTCAATAAATTAATATGCTCTGCGACTGCCTTCATTTTTTACTTTATATCACCTGCACAAACTACTGTAAATGAACAGGCGATGACTAAATCAACAGCCATCCTTCCAAAGGTGATTGAATGGAGAAGGCACCTGCATGAACATCCTGAACTCGGTAACAGGGAAGTGAAAACTGCAGAATATATTGCGGCGCATTTGCGTTCACTGGGCATTGAAGTAAAAACTGGTGTCGGGAAAACAGGCGTTGTGGGTTTGTTGAAAGGTGGAAAGCCTGGTCCGGTTGTGGCACTAAGGGCTGATATGGATGCGCTCCCCGTTAGCGAAAGAGGCAATCTTCCGTTTAAATCTGTAGTGACGGCGGAGTATAATGGCCAGACCGTTCCGGTTATGCATGCCTGTGGGCATGATGCTCATGTGGCCATGCTGATGGGTGCTGCAGAAGTACTTGCAGGAATGAAAAAAGACATAGCGGGATCGATAAAATTTATCTTCCAGCCGGCTGAGGAAGGTCCTCCCGCCAATGAGGAAGGAGGTGCTCCGCTGATGGTGAAAGAAGGTGTGATGGACAATCCTAAAGTGGATGCCATATTCGGTGTTCATATCAATTCACTGATAGAAATTGGCAGGGTCAGTTATAAGAGCGGGGCGTTTATGGCCTCGTCTGACTGGTTTACCATCAAAATAAAGGGCAAGCAAACCCACGGTTCAACACCATGGACCGGTATTGACCCGATAGCCGTGGGAACCCAGATCATCAATGGCCTGCAAACAATTGTCAGCAGGCAGGAAGATATATCCCTGGCGCCGGTGGTCATATCCGTTGGTAAGTTCAATGCAGGCGTAAGGCCGAATATTATTCCTGAAGAAGCCATACTGGAAGGAACCATCAGGACGCTCGACAGCAAGATGCAAAAAGACGTACATGAGAAAATCAGGAAACTGTCAAAATCTGTTGCTGACTACTGGGGTGCTACAACAGAAGTCACCATTGATACAAAAACGCTGGTGACTTATAATGATCCGACACTGGTAAAAATGATGGTACCATCCCTTGAAAAGGCATTGGGAAAAGACAATGTGAGGGACAGCACATGGTCCACAGGTGCGGAAGATTTTTCTTATTTCGGGGAAAAGGCGCCGGCATTTTTTATGTGGGTGGGTGGTATGCCGAAAGGAATGGATCCTGCAAAAGCGGCTCCCCATCATACGCCTGATTTTTACATTGATGACAGCAGGCTGGATGCAGGCGTAAAAGTGTTGTGTACACTGGCCCTGGATTATCGCAAGAAATAAACTTATACGGCAGCCCGCCTTTCACCGAAGATCAGTGAGCCGATCCTGACCATGGTGGATCCTTCTTCTATAGCCAGCTGGTAATCGCCACTCATTCCCATGGATATTTCGCTGAAGTTGTCGTCATGATAGAAATAATGGTCCTTGCAATGATCAAACCATTGTTTTACCTGTTGAAATTCTTTTCTTACCGTTTCCCTGTTGTCGGTAAAACTCGCCATGGCCATCAATCCGCAAATGCTGACAAATTCCATTTCATCGGCAGCAGCATATTGATCCAGTAAAGCGTGCAGTTCCGTTTCATCCAGGCCGAATTTGGTTTCTTCCCTGGCGACATAGACCTGCAGGAGGCAGTTGATCTTCCTGGATTTGCGGGTTCCCTGCTTATTGATTTCCTGCAACAATTTGAGGCTGTCGACACCATGGATCATATGCACAAATGGCGCGATATATTTGACTTTGTTCGACTGCAGGTGTCCTATAAAATGCCAGCGGATATCCTGGGGTAGCAGCGCTTGCTTTTCCACCAGTTCCTGTACGTAGTTTTCACCGAAATCACGGTGTCCCAATGCGTATAGCGCAAGTATATCTTCAACTGGCTTAGTCTTGGATACGGCCACCAGCGTTATACGACGGGTAAGGCAGTCAGCGGCTATTTTCCGGTACGCACTTTCAATAATCGCCATGTTTACTTTAGTATTTGACGTCCGATCACGATACGCTGCACTTCACTGGTGCCTTCATAGATCTGGGTGATTTTGGCATCCCGCATCAGCCTTTCCACGTGGTATTCTTTAACATAACCATATCCTCCGTGTACCTGCACGGCTTCGGTACTGATCCACATGGCGGCTTCGGAAGCATATACCTTGGCAATGGAAGATGAAAGCGTATAGTCGATGCCGTTATCTTTTTCCCATGCTGCCTTCAGGCATAGTAACCGCGCAGCCTCTACCCTCGTGGCCATATCCGCCAGTTTGAACTGGATGGCCTGGTGGTGCATGATCTCCCTGCCAAAGGCTTTACGCTGGCGTGAATAGTCCAGTGACAGTTCATACGCACCGCTGGCAATGCCCAGCGCCTGGGAGGCGATCCCGATCCTTCCGCCGGCCAGCGTCTTCATGGCAAAGGCAAAACCGAAACCAACTTCTTTGATAACATTTTCTTTGGGAACCTTTACGTCATTAAAAAGTATACTGTGTGTATCACTGGCACGAATGCCCATTTTATTTTCCTTTGCGCCTACGCTAACGCCGGGCCAGTTTTTTTCCACTATGAAAGCCGTTATGCCATGGCTGCCTTTTGCAGGGTCAGTCTGGGCCATCACCAGGTATACTGAAGCTGAATTGCCATTGGTGATCCAGTTTTTGGTACCGTTCAACAGGAAATGATCACCCTTGTCTTCAGCGGTCGTTTGCTGTGAAGTGGCATCACTTCCGGCTTCCGGCTCACTCAATAAAAATGCGCCGATATATAATTCACCGTCTTTTCGTCCCTGTGCCAGTGGCGTAAGGTATTGTTGTTTCTGGGCTTCTGATCCATAGGTTTCCAGGCCCCAGCACACCAGGCTGTTATTGACGCTCATGCATACGCTCACACTCGCGTCAATTTTACTGATCTCTTCCATAGCCAGCACATAACTAACGGTATCCATACCTGCACCGCCGTAGGCCGGGTCTACCATCATCCCCATAAATCCCAGCTCTCCCAACTGCATGATCAGTTCTTTTGGAAACTTCTGGTGCTCATCCCTTTCTATAACGCCGGGCTTGCATTGCTGCTGTGCAAAATCCCTCGCAGCTTTCTGGATCATCAATTGTTCTTCAGTCAGTTGGAAATGCATAGAGAAAATTTATTAAATGAGATCTCATGGGAAAGGGCAAAAATAAATCATTAAATCGAAAACTAACAACCGTTAGTGAGAGAACTAAAGGTCACCTGTATTTCTGTACTTTTGCCCGAAATCAACAGATTGTCGACAGCCAAGCTCAGCTTCCGCCTTCAACGCATTGTTACCCTCATCGCCGTACTGCTCTTTATCATTAAAGTCATTGCCTGGTGGATCACCCATTCTGTATCCATTCTGACCGATGCGCTGGAAAGCACCGTTAACGTTGTTGCCGGATTTATCAGCCTGTACAGTCTTTATATTGCTTCCAAACCACGGGATGAAGACCATCCTTACGGTCATGGAAAGGCTGAGTTTGTCTCTGCAGCTGTGGAAGGCAGTATGATATCCATAGCCGGACTGATCATCATCTACGAGTCAGCAAAAGGATTCTTTAATCCCGCTGTATTACAGGAGCTCGACTGGGGTATTTCACTGGTGGCCTTTACCGCCGTCGTCAATTATGTCACCGGATGGATATGCATTAAGACCGGAAGGAAAAATAATTCACTCGCCCTCATAGCCAGCGGAAAGCACCTGCAAACCGACACCTATTCAACCCTCGGCATTATCATCGGTCTTATTCTCATTTATGTGACGAAATGGAACCGGCTCGACAGCATCGTCGCAATGTGTTTTGCGCTCTTCATTTTCTACACCGGTTATAACATTATCAAATCATCGATTGAAGGCATCATGGATAAGGCGGATGCCGATCTGCTGCAAAAACTGGTGAAACTGCTCAATGAACATCGTCGTGATAACTGGATCGACCTGCACAATATCCGGATTATTAAATTCGGATCAACCCTTCACCTGGACGCCCATCTTACCGTACCATGGTACCTGAATGTACATGAGGCCCACAAGGAAATAGATGATTTGTCGAGGCTGGTAAAAAACGAATTCGGCGAATCGATGGAACTATTTATTCATTCAGACGGTTGCCTCGATTTTTCATGTACCGTCTGCGGCAAAAAAGACTGTATGGTAAGGCAACATCCGCAAAGGGAAAGGGTGGAATGGACAGTGGAAAATATCTCCACCAACCTTAAACACAGAAGTGATTCATAACACTGCTATAATCATCCGAAGCCTGCTTATTAAACTGCCGGCTCCTGCTGGCTCAGGCAATGGAAACTGCCCAGGCCCCAGATAATATCCGTGGAATCAATACCCACTACCTCGTGAGACGGGAAACAATCCTGGATGATCCGGCACACCTGCTCATCTTTGGGCGACCTGAATGTTGGTACAATAACATACTTATTGCAGATATAGAAATTGCCATAGGATGCCGGCAGCCGCTGGTCTTCCCAGATCACAGGGTCAGGCATTGGCAGTTCAACAATATTGAGTTGCTTTCCATTCAACAACCTCATCGACTTCAGTTGCCGGAGGTTCTCCTGTAACAAGGCATAATTTTCATCGTCCTTTTTTTCTTCGATCACGGTGATCACCGTGTCTTCATTTACAAATCTTAC
This sequence comes from uncultured Sphingobacteriales bacterium, assembly GCA_963707255.1. Lineage (GTDB taxonomy): Bacteria > Bacteroidota > Bacteroidia > Chitinophagales > Chitinophagaceae > Pollutibacter. The sequence continues at coordinate 51,313 of CAVPPM010000023.1, forward strand.
CGTATCATCTATATGGCCGTCGGTATCATCGCCAACAATTCCTTCATCCACCCATAACACCTGCTCCACACCATAATAGTCACATAGATATTGTTCAATGTCTTCCTGCTTAAGATGGGGATTCCTGTTTTCATTCAAGAGGCATTGCTTTGACGTGATCAGGGTACCCGCGCCATTAAAATCAACCGATCCTCCTTCCATAATGATCCCCGGATAATAAACAGGAATGTTGAACTGTTTTCCGATGAGTGTAGGAATGACATCATCAAGATCAAAGGGTGGATATTTTCCTCCCCATGCATTATAATTCCAATCGACGATAACTTTTTTTATTTCTGCGGCAGGGTTTACCAGGAAGGCCGGGCCATGGTCCCTGCACCATGCATCATTGGTAGGATGGAAAAAAAATTCGACCTGGTTCATGTCTGCCCCTGCATTTTTAAGATGAGTAACTGCAAAGGCTTTCATGGCTTCGTCCAGAACATTGATCCGGACCTTTTCACTTTGGGAAAGATATTTTACAAATTCCGCATAGCGGGGAAATATGGTATCGATTTTCCCGGGCCATGATGCTTCCTTATGAGGCCAGCTTAACCAGGTGGCTTCATGCGGGGCAAATTCAGCAGGAAATTGATAACCGAGGGAACGGGGCGTTGTCACTTTCATAACCAGTCTGGATTCAGGGCTGCAAGATAAGCTATCTGCCATTACACACCGGAGCTGGCAACCCTTTCAGAAATTTTCATAGGCTGTTTTTTCCAGTAGGTTAATGATCGCCACACCCATTCAAAAGGCCCGAACCGGAAATATTTCAGCCATATGGAAGAATAAATCAACTGCAGTATCCAGACCGCAAACACGAAATAATACAACTGGTGAAAACTCAGTTTATAGTAGTTGCCAAAACCATAGCCGTAAAAATACAGTGTACAGATAATGCTCTGCACCAGGTAATTGGTAAAGGCCATCTGTCCAACATTGGCCAGTGCCTTCATCAGCCAGGGCACTACCCTGCTGCGGTACACCAGCATTAACAGACTTGCATGGCCAAGGCATAGCAGCAAACGCCTGAAATCATATAGTGCATTATGCGGCATCCTGTAATGGTCAAGGTAGTAGGCAATGTCCAGGAAATTATCGGTGATCCCCTTAAAAAAATAATATCCAAGAACGATACCTACTCCATAACCAAGCAACAATGTCATTATGTAGGTGGAAGTGCGTGCCTCATTGGAAAAGAAACCAACTTTAAATAATGCCATGCCGATAAACATCATACACAACATGTCCCACAACGCGTCATAGGTGTAACTTATTTCATAGTTGACACTTCCGGGCAGAAGCTGTTTCCATACCTGCGCATAATTGCCCCTCATCTCTTTAATTCTCTCGGCGGACCTTATACTATCGGGCTTATTATTTTTCTCTATCTCCGGCCAGGCAGTAAGCGCTTCTTCCTGTTCCTTTGTCAGTTTCTTTTTTTCTTTTTCCGCTGCTTTGGCTGCTACATAATTTACACGTGTCTGGCGCATATCATTATAAGGGTCCTGCACTTTAAAAACGCCAATACCAATGCAGACAAAACCAAGTATCCAAAGTAACCGCGGACTGGAATTCCGGAATGCATACAGCAACATGCCCATCAATCCGTAAAAGAATAAGATATCACCGAACCATAACAATACATACTGATTTACCAACCCGAACAGCACCAGCCATAGCAGGCGGCGATAATAGTATTCAGCTACCGACGGACCTCCGGGCACTTCTTTCTTATTCATGGTAAACAGGATCATGCCTGCTCCGAAGATCATTGAAAACAATCCCCTCATCGTACCATCAAAAAAAGAAAAGATGACTTCAACAGTCAGATAGTCTTTTGAATTATGCGGGCCGTTCAGAATATTTAAGAACATTATTCCGTCTGCACCTCCGAATCCCGGAATGTTCATAAGCAGTATGCCCAATAACGCAAATCCACGGATGAGATCAACGGACTGAATCCGATCTGCTTTGTCAACCGGTTTAGGAGAAGATACTCTGTCCACTGTAATTACCTCCACCTCTCCTTCTGAACCTGGTACGTTTGGTATTGATGTATTTGTATCGCCTGTTTGCATAAATATTATTTTAGATGGCAGTAGGTAATGTTGAAGTCGCTGCTAATGTTGAATCCTCATCTTTTTTAACAAAAGGAATCTTCTTCTTATACATCAGTGAATGCAACAGCCATTCGGCGGGTCCCATATAAAAATACCTCAGCCAGAATACGCTGAAAATGATCTGTACAAGGCAAACTTCCGCAACAACGAAATACAACCTTAACTGGCTTAACCGGCCAAAATAACCCATGCCATAACCATAAAAGAATATGGATAGAAAAAGACTCTGAAGTAAATAATTGGTCAATGCCAGGCGGCCTACATCGGCAAAAACCGACATTAATTTTTTGACCATGCCGATCTTCATCACCCACATTACTTTTGATGCAATCCCAAATACCAGCAATGCCCTTTCAAATGGCCATAGCGCTGTATGTGGAAGGGCCTTGCTTTTTACATAAGCCGTATAGTCGTTGATCGACTCATGAAGAAAATGCAGACGGTACCAACCACATAACAGGCCCAGTATGATTCCTGAAACTGTCATCATAAAATATTGTCCCCTGCTGAATCGACCCGTGAAGAAACCTGTTTTAAACAGGAACATTCCCAGCAAAATGATCGCAGCAAATTCCCAGACACCATTGCGGTAAAACCATCCTGATTCCCTCGACTTCGTCTGGGGAAGCAATTGGTTCCAGTTCCTGGCATAACTTGTTTCCTGGAGTGCTTTGCTTGCCGCACTATCCTTCTTTCCATCGTAGGTAAACTTTTTTGCAATCCCCTCCCATGCCTGTTTTTCATTTTGTTGTTTGCGGGTCAGCGTGTCACCTGCTTTTTTCGCCAATGAGTCGGCCACTTTTTTATTGGCAATGGAATCTGCAACCCCTGCCGGGCCGGCTTGTCGTTTTTTAAACAACAGCGAATCCTTGGTCTTCATCCTGGCTGCACTGTCGGCAGAAAATTTCTTTTCCAGTGATTGCACCACCAGGTATTTGTTATACGCTCTTTTATCATCCACATAATTCCAGCATTGCTTTCCTGCACCTATCACCGACACGATAAGTACCGCAATCATGAGTCCACGTGTATTCATCCTGCAAAAAGGAAAAAGAAGAAGGCCCATAATGCCCAGGTGAAAAAGGATATCCTGTGGCCATAATAATACAAAGGCGTTGAACAGCCCGAACAACATCAGCCACATATTTCTCCTGACCAGCAGTTCGGCATTGCTGAGGGTTGACCCGCTATGTGACCTGATCATGAACAGGATCATCCCTGCGCCGAAAGCCAGGGAAACCAGGCCCCGCATTTTGCCTTCAAGGAAAAAAGATATCAGCACATAGACGATATGCCGCGTTCCCTTTCCCGTGCCCACAAGTCTGTTTTGTAACCCTTCACTATATCCGCCCCATACATAGATAGCCACAAATAATCCTAATAATAATGCAATGCCCTTGATCACATCAAGGGATTGAATTCTTGGGGACGATGGATGGTAATGGGGGGAATATGCCTGTAAAGAATGTTCATCCATAGATGAAGCTGCTTCCGCAGGGAATGAAGCCATAGCAATTTTGTTTGAGGGTTAAATACTTGAACCCTTAAAAGCTACTACAAATTACTATTATGTGCGAATTTTTTTCGGCTGGAACAAACTATTGAACGGAAGGAATGATGACAAGTTACATTTGTTCCTCATCAATATATCGCCTGGTGATCGGTTGATAGCTGTCGATCCTACGGTCACGCATAAACGGCCAGTGTGTTCTGTAGGTATCTGTTTTGGAAAGATCGAGTTCCCTGACGATAATTTCTTCTTTGTCGTGTGAAGCCTGGTACATCACCGTACCCAATGGATTGGCAATAAAAGATCCACCCCAGAATTTCATCGCACCATCCTGTTCAAAACCTACCCTGTTTACACTCACTACATGGATCCCGTTGGCTACTGCGTGACTTCTCTGGATGGTTTGCCAGGCACCATATTGTTCGGTATTGGTGGCTTCATCCTGGGATGTGGCCCATCCAATGGCCGTAGGATAGAATAATATTTCAGCGCCCATTAATGCAGTTATCCTTGCAGCTTCCGGATACCACTGGTCCCAGCAGATTAAAACACCAAGCGTGGCAAAGCGTGTCTTGAAGACTTTGTAACCAAGATCCCCGGGAGTGAAATAAAACTTCTCATAATAAGAGGGATCATCAGGGATATGCATCTTCCTGTATTTGCCCAGGTAACGGCCATCTGCATCAAGTACGGCGGTGGTATTATGATAAATTCCCTGTGCCCTTTTTTCAAAAAGTGACGCAATGATCACCACACCCAGTTCACCGGCGAGTGCTGATAATGTATCGGTTGATGGGCCTGGAACAGGTTCGGCCAGTGCAAAATGATCATAGTTTTCGGTATCGCAGAAATAAAGTGAAGTAAACAATTCCTGCAGGCAAATAATCTGCGCACCCATAACTGCTGCTTCCCGGATCTTCTGTTCCGCTTTTTCCAGGTTTTGTTTTTTATCTGAAGAGCAGGACATCTGTACCAGTCCAACCTTAACTATTGCCATGTAAATTGTATTGAATGTTTTATCTGCCTGTTGTTCGTTCCTGATATTATGTTTCCACCATCACCAAAGCATCCAGGCTTTTGATACCGATCTTTTTTTGTGTAATGAAACCTTCTGCATATTTCACGCCAATCCTTTTCCCAAACATCCTGGCCCTGGCAATCACACTTTCCAGGAAATCAGGAGTGGAAATATAGGTCTGCGGGCCATTGCCATCATCATTGGCATTGAACTGTGTTGAATAGGCTTTAATAGATTCCATTCGCTGTTCAAAAACATCGCTGATATCTACCAGTATATCGGGTTCGTGATACCAGTCCTGTAAATAATGCAATACGTATTTGGGGCGCCACTTTTCCTGGGGCTTACCCTGGTCGTCGAAAGTCTTTACTTTCAGCAGGCCCGACAAAAAGCAGGCATCAGCGATCATATGCCCGGCCCTGCCATGATCAGGATGCCTGTCGTCAAGAATATTTCCGATGACAATTTCAGGCTGATATTTCCGGATGGCCCTGATGAGGCACATTTGATGTTCTTCGTCGTTCTTGAAAAAGCCATCCCTCATTTTTAGGTTCTCACGCACTTTAACGCCGATGATGGATGCGGCAGCAGCAGCTTCCGCATAGCGGGTTTCGATCGTTCCGCGGCTACCCAGTTCACCCTGCGTCAGGTCAACAATACCGGTAGCTTTCCCATTTTTTATTTCATTGATTAAAACACCCGAACATCCCAGTTCAACATCGTCGGGATGAACGCCAATGGCAAGTATATCGAGTTTCATGGCCGCAAGATAATAATTATCGCATTGCCGAATTAAGGCATTATCGCATCAACTCCTGCCATACATACTGGCAACCTCCTTAACAATGCTTTCCATTTCGGCATCCTCGCCCGCAGGATCATAATCCTGCTTCAGGCTGCTGCCAACGATCCAGGCAACGGTCTGCCAAAACCTGGCAGAAAAACCACCCTTATATTCCTTAATGATGTTGTAACACGAATTATTGGTTTCCCGGTTAATCAGTTTCATCAGCACTTTTCCCTGGTAAATCGACAGCTGGGTCAGCGGATCGGCAAATTTCTTCCTGAGTTCAGCCTCCTTGCTTTTGATATACTGCTGCCGTTGTTTTTTTTCGTGTATGCGTCCCAGGTTGAAATTGATTTCATTGATAATATAGCTGGCCTGCCGGGCATAAGGATAGGTAACATATACGGCATTGCGCAACCTCGTCCATTTACGATATGCCTGCCGCTGGGCTTCCGTCATCTTTGCCGAAACAATCACATAGTCCAGTTCGCGAAAGGGAAGGGTGTCGCCGTTATAAATAATGACCGGAACAAGCAGGGTATCGTTAGGGCCGTACCTCGACTGTGCTGAAGCGTTTGTTACGACCATCATACAGATGAATGTCATCAACAACATCAATTTTCCCAGCGGTCTGGTCTGAAGCATGACTACAAATTACAAAAGGTTGGGTGAAATCAAAGCATTCCGGCGATTAGTGCGGCGGTTAACGGCCAACAATTACAGGGTTTAACAAAGCTTTTTATCAGGCGTAAAATCTCCGGAACATGCTGACCATAAATCCGATGAACATTATGATGGTTCCCAGCCATAACACATTGATATAGGGGAACTGGTAAGCTTTCAGCGTAATATACCGCATAACGGCGTCAGACTCTTTGACCGACAGTTCAATCCGCCTGCCATCTGCCCTGTTTACGTTGAGAACGAGGTTCTGTGTGAAAACGGTATCCATTTTCACCGAGGGCAGGTTATCCTTTATAAAATAAGCAGGTTGTGATGTATAACTCCTGCCATCGTTGGCATATACCACCAGGTTGGATAACCAGGCACTGTCCACCACGGGAAGGTCCTTATTATCATATTTATTGGCGGCAATAATATCATTAACAACAATATATCCCTTTGAATAAAAAACGGTATCGCCTTTTGATACCCAGGTATTCCTGAATCCTGAAGTGTCTTTTATATTGTCGGGATTCAGCCATGAAGTAATATAAACAAAGACATCACGTGTGAGATAATGCATGGCGCCGGGATTTGAACTCAGGTTCATACCTTCCTCTCCTTTGACCAGGAAGGCGTTGGGATGAACATAAAATTCTTCTGCTGACTTACCCGAGGCTGTATCAATGCTTTTAAAATGTATTTTAAAGAAAACCCTGTCATTTTTTTTGACACTGGAATCTCCCTCATAGGTCACCATATACTTTCCCATTCTTGTAGGAACCTTATGGATCAGGGTTACGTTTTCCAGCGGATTTTCATCCATGCCCTTTACATCCTTTAATCCTGAAATGGCAATACCCGTGGTATTTACAGACACCAGTTCTTTCTTTGAAGATGAGATGAGTATGCCAATGAGCATCAGCCCGAAACCCGTATGAGAAATAGAAGCGCCGGCAACTTTAAGATTTCCTTTCAGCACCCTGAACATATAAGTGCCGTTGGCGATCACGGAATAAAATCCCACCCATAATGCCATATGAATGGCCGAGAGGAAACCGATGCCATATTTATTGTAATCAACCTTTCCAAATACGGTGACCAGTATTGACAGCACCAGTGCAGCGACGGTGGGCCAGAGAAGGTTCGACCAAAAATATTTTCTCGACGTATCCTTATACTTGAAATATTGTGTGATCGCTGTCAGCAATCCGATCACAAAAACCACCAATACCATCACCCTGTTGTAGATATATTCCACATCTTTCCCTATAGCCCACTGTGTTCCCAAAAGCTTATTGAAAAATGGCAACGAAGTGAGAATGATAATGTATCCGGCCGATATAAAAAATAACAGGGATCCTACGAACATCCAGAATTCCCTTGAATTCATACTCTCTTCTTTCAGCACTACAGGCATCCCCTTCCTTCTACGGATAAACAGCGTCAGCGGTATTAACGTAAAGGTGGTGATCATGGCCAGCAGGTGCCAGTATAATGAATTTCCCTCCCCGGTAAAGGAATGAACGCTGGTGTCACCCAGCACACCGGTACGGGTGAGAAAGGTGGAATATAGTACCAGCAAAAAAGACAGCGGTATAAAAAGGTAGGTGGCTTTCAGGGAATGGCCAGTATGCTTATAGATCAGCAGGGTGTGTATTCCTGCCACCATCAGCAGCCACGGAACCATAGAGGCATTTTCAACAGGATCCCAGGCCCAGTAACCTCCAAAGGTCAGGGATTCATAGGCCCATGCTGCACCCATCATGATGCCCAGTCCGAGTACGCCACCACAGAATAAAGCCCAGGGCAATGCCTGTTTTATCCAGTCTTTATGTTCGCGTTTCCACATCCCGGCGATCACATAGGCAAAGGGTACGATGGAGGAAGCAAATCCCAGGAATAATACCGGTGGATGGATGACCATCCAATAATTCTGCAGGAGATATATTGAGGCCGTTACCATCGGTAAGATATTTGAACAGGTATTGGGGATCTTTAAAGATCGGTGCATCAGGAAATTCATTGCGCATCAACACAAATGGACTCGTCCCCATCCGCACGTCAAAGAAGTAAATACCGATCAGGAAACTTGCCAGGAAAACCTGGGACAAACTGATGATGGTCATCACCGGCGCCTCCCATTTCTTTGCGGTTCGAATCACAGCCAGTCCAAGCATACTCTGCCAGAAAGTCCAGAGCATAAAACTTCCCTCCTGGCCTTCCCAGAAACAACTCAGCAGGTATTGAACGTCGAGGCTTCGTTTACTATGCTGGTGTGCATATTTATATTCGAAATAATGATTGTAGATGACCAGGTAGAGAATTACGAATATCGCCAGCACGGAAAACACCTGGATGAAGAAAGAAATTTTTCCCAGTTTTTTCCAGGACTGGGCAAAGTTTGCATCAGCCGATTCCGCCGATTTAAAATAGGCAATCGTAGCAGCAATGGAAGCCACCAGGGAAAGCAATGCAAAAAAGTGACCGATCTGGCCGATCAGCAAATGTTCACCTTCGTAACGCATCAGTTGGGATTATGGGTATCAGTTTTTTTCAGCTGCGGCTGTCGGCTTGTTGATATTCTTAAGTTGCTGGTTAGGGTCGTCCTTATATTTGGAAGGGCATTTCAGTAAAATTTCCTTGCATTCGAATATTTCGCCATTCATCTGTCCTTTTAGTACAATCCGGTCACTATGTTCAAGTTCGGTGGGTTTGGAATTACGATACACCACTTTGGTTTTGGAGCCAAGGGAATCCACTGCATAAAAACTCAGGTAGTTAGGATCTTTTACCGGATCATATTCCACCGGTTTGGATTTGTCGAGCTTTGCAATAAGGTGAACGTATTTCCCCTCCTTCTTCTTAGCCGATTCAATGGAATCGTAGGTGGTCAGGTCCCCTGTCAGGGTGAGAAGTCCGGCAATGGCACCGGCCACCACAATCAGTATGACAATATGTATTTTCTTCATGATTCAGCTAATCTGATGCAAAATTAGTTTAAAATGGCGCAAAAAAAATGTGTTTGTTAACATTCCCCTGTTAAAAACCAGCGATCTTTATAACAGCAAGTAAAATTCACTAACTTGCCCCCGTTTTTTGATTATGGCCGATCTATCGCAATTTGATCCCAATTCTGTAAGCAATCCAAATAATAACATTTTTGGTCTACCCTTCACTGAAGATGATGCTGCCCTTATACTGTTACCTGTACCATGGGAGGTCACCGTCAGTTATAAAGCAGGAACCGCCAGGGCGCCTGAACATATGTTCAATGCCAGCCTGCAGATTGACCTTTTCGACCAGGATGTTCCCGGTGCCTGGAGAAAAGGGTTTTTCATGCGAAAGGTCGACAAAAAACTCCTGCTCAAAAGTGATTACCTGAGGAAGGAAGCGGAACTCTATATCAATTATATTTCCCAGGGCGATAAGATCGATAATAACAGGTTCATGAGCAAAACGCTCAAGGAAGTGAATGAAGGATCCCTGTTCATGAATCAATGGGTATATGAGCAAACCTGTGAATTGTTGGAGAAAGGAAAACTGGTAGGCGTTGTGGGCGGAGATCACAGTACACCGCTCGGATTCATGAAGGCCCTTTCAGAAATTCATAAAGAATTCGGGATACTCCAGATCGATTCTCACTGCGACCTTCGTTCTTCTTATGAAGGATTTAAATATTCGCATGCCTCCATCATGTATAATGTACTGGAAGAAATTCCACAGGTTACCAAACTGGTGCAGGTAGGTGTACGTGATTTCAGTGAAAGTGAATGGAAGTATATCTGCGAAAGTGATTACCGGGTGATCTCCTACCTGGATAAAGAAATCAAGGAAAGGCAGTTTGAAGGACAGCACTGGTCAACCATCGTTGATGAAATCATCCAGCATCTCCCGCAAAAAGTATATATCAGCTTTGACATAGACGGGCTCGACCCGAAACTTTGTCCCTGTACCGGAACTCCCGTGCAGGGCGGCTTTGAAACGGAACAGGTATTCTACCTGTTCAGGAAAATAATTCAGAGCGGACGCCAGCTCATCGGTTTTGACCTCTCCGAAGTGGGCATCAGCAATAATGAGTTCGATGAAAATGTTGGCGCCAGGGTACTCTTTAAATTGTGTAACCTGATGATGGCGCCCAATGGTCAACAGAAGTAACAGGAAGATATTTCCTTACGTGGTTTTGATCCGCCAGAAAGGTCGCAGACGAGTTGAACTCCTTGGCATCATAGCTTCCCTGATCTTCCTTCTTACCCTGCTTCAACGGATCTATGAATACCCGGGACCAAGGATCATCAACCTGCTGGTATTCGTGTCCGTTAGTGGAATGCTCGTCTATTATGTACGGTTATTTCTCCAACATAAAAAACTCTCCCTTCGGCCACTGTATATTGTCGCCGCTCTTTCCCTCCTGCTGATCCCACCTATAAACTGGTTGTTGATTTTTTTCCTGGCCATGGCCCTGTTGGAAAAAATGGCCCTCACCCCGGAAGAAATCGGATTCAGTGATGAAGAGATTGTTTTCAATGGCATGGTCTCCAAAAAGGTTAGCTGGACCGAACTTAATAATGTGGTATTAAAGGATGGCATTATTTCGATTGATTTCAAAAACAACAAACTCATCCAGAAAGAAACCGATGATGACGATGACGGAGAGGATGATGCGAGTGAAGAGGAGTTTAATCTTTATTGCGCAGAAAGCGGATTAGAAATTGCGGATTACGGATTGCGGATTACGGATTGGCGATTGTAGAAACTAAGTTTATCACATTTTTAAATGGCAATTTTCGAAAATTCGCCAATCCGTAATCCGCAATCCGTAATTCTCTTACCTTCGCACCATGTATTTGCTTTATTCAGACGGTAACGGGAATATTTTCGAAGACGAAACCCTGCTGGCGGTGGGCCGGTCAGGTTGGGACGCCCTCCCGGTTCCTACAGAAGACTGGATTCCCCTGCCCGATGGCGGATCATTATATGAACTTCCCGGCAGGCGCGGTATCGGCATCGATGTCACCACCGGTGAAATGAGGCTCTGTGAAAAAGGATGGGCTGTGGCGGCCTTTATTCCACCGGCCCATACAGGATTGTTCCTGGCAGCTTATGAAACAGCGGTTGGCGCCCCCACCCTGCCTTTGTTTTGTTATACCGCCGTTGGCTGGCAGAATGATGCCTTTTTTGTCCCGGCAGTCAGGATTGAGCAGGATATCCGGCAGGAATGTAGTGGGTTTGACACAGAAATAATTAACTCGGGTGTTGAGCAGATCATGAAGGCCTATCCGCATAACCGGCTCGTGAAACACCTGGCCGAAAACTGCTGCCTCACTTATCATTGTCCGGCTGCGCGCAACTTTTTTATGGGCCGGTGGGAATGCCCCGTTCCATCATCACCTGCCTGCAACGCAAATTGTATCGGTTGCATTTCCTTCCAGCCGCAGGATGAATCTATCCCTTCCACGCAGGACCGCCTGACGTTCAAACCTTCTGCTGAAGAGATCGTGGAATTCACCGTGCCCCACCTTGAATCGGCGCCATTCCCGATCATCAGTTTCGGACAGGGATGTGAAGGAGAACCGCTCCTGATGTGGGAAACCATCCGGGCGGCCATCATCGACATCAGAAAACATACCCAAAGGGGGAGTATCAATATCAATACCAACGGGTCCAACCCGGCAGCTGTGGAAGCACTCTGTAAAGCCGGACTGAATTCCATAAGGGTGAGTACCAATTCTGCCAGGAAGTCGGTCTACGAGCCCTATTACAGACCCAATAATTACGTTTTTGAGGATATCGTGGAAAGCCTGAAAGTGGTAAGAAGGTATGGAGGATGGTCAAGTATCAATTACTTTGTTTTTCCCGGTATGACGGATTCGATAGAAGAATATGAGGCCCTGAGAAAACTGATCAGCGAAACCGGCCTTAATATGATACAGTGGAGGAATTTTAATATCGACCCCGACTGGTACCTCGGCAAGATAGGTGCCACTGATACAGGCGAATGTATGGGCGTGAAACAACTGATGGAACTGATCAGGGAAGAGTTCCCTGACCTGAGATTCGGTTATTTTAACCCCCCGCTGGAGCGCATCCGGGGCAATTACAGCATGGATTTTGCCCATTAAGTCCATAAGTTGGAAGGATTTCGTTACCTGGTTTAAGATTAACAAAAGCCAATATGAAATTCAGGATAAATTTGCATCGTTAGACTAAAGGCGAAACATGAAAATAACCGATACACAAAAGAATATCAGGGCGGGTACCATAACAGGCGTTATCTGCGGACTCCTGGTCCTGATGTTTTTCATCATTTCATGGACAATCCCTGCTCCTGAGGTTCCCCCTGTGGAAGAGGGCATTGAGGTAAACCTTGGCAATAGTGATGAAGGCCTGGGTACTGAGGCTCCTATGATTCCGGGTCCGCCGGCCGCGGCAACAGAGGAGGTTAATATGCCTCCAAAAACGCAGGTTACAGCGCCCGAAGAAGCTAAAGAAGTAGCTACTGACGATAACGATAAAGAAGCTCCGGATGTGGCTGTTCCCAAGCCGCTAACGCCTAAAAAGGAAAGCCCGAATATTCCTAAAAAAGAAAATACTACCACGGTAAAGACAACGAATCCCAAACCACAGGTGGTGGAAAATCCGAAGCCTGCGGTCAAGAAACCGGTAGCTGTGTATAAGGGCGGAGACGGGTCGGGAACCGGTGGAAATAATGCAGATACCTGGAACAATACCAGGAACCAGGGCATTGCAGGCGGAAAAGGCGACCAGGGAAAACCGGAGGCAACCCCGATTCAGATAGTTACGATGGTAATGGCGGATCAGGAAAATCAGGCGTGGCCATTTCCCGAGGTTTGCAGGGCAGAAGAATTTCCAGGCTGCCTTCTTTTGAAGATGAGTTTAATGAAAATGCCAAAGTAGCCATTGATGTTAAGGTGGACGGAAGTGGTACAGTGATCAGCGCAACTTACCAGCCAAGGGGCTCCACTACTTCAGATGCGGGTATGCGTGATATCGCCATTAGAAAGGCAAAACAGATCAAATTCAATGCATCTGCATCAGGCGAAGAATCTATCGGCACACTGATATTTAATTTCCGGCTGAAAAACTGAGATAGAGGGTTTTTCCACTCTATCTTGCAGTACTTCAAAGGATGAATTACAGCGAAACCTTATCGTATTTGTATGCCCGCCTGCCTATGTTCAGCCGCATAGGATCTGCCGCTTATAAGAAAGACCTGGTCAATATCAGGGCGCTATGTGATATACTTGGGAATCCTCAAAATAACTTCCGGACCATACATGTTGGTGGAACTAACGGTAAGGGCTCAGTGAGTCATATGCTGGCGGCCATTTTACAGACAGCAGGATATAAAACGGGTTTATATACTTCCCCCCACCTTCACGATTTCAGGGAAAGGATCCGTATCAACGGAGCAATGGTACCTGAACAGTACATCGTTGACTTTACCGAAAGAATAAGCCCGAGTTTTAACAGCATTGAACCTTCGTTTTTTGAAATTTCTGTGGCGATGGCCTTTGAATATTTTTCGCAGGAAAAAGTTGATATCGCTGTTATTGAAGTGGGACTGGGAGGCAGGCTCGACAGTACCAATATCATTGTGCCTGAAGTTTCGGTGATCACGAACATTAGTCGCGACCACATGAACATCCTCGGTGATACCATCGAAGAGATTGCCTTTGAAAAAGCAGGCATCATCAAGAACGCTGTTCCTGTGGTAATTGGAGAAACGCATCCTGCCACTGCGGAAATATTCAGGGAGACAGCAAAAGAAAGAAATGCCCCATATTTTTTGCCGATCAGCTGAGGTTTGCCAATGACTGGGAGCAGAAACCTCATGTTCTCCATATTGAGATCGCTGATCATCACCGTGCCGATCACCTTGTATTTGACCTTGATCTTAATGGCATCTACCAGGTCAAAAACTGCATTACTGTGCTGGAAACTGTTCATCAACTGCAGGAAAAAGGCTGGACTATCAGTAACGAACAAACGAAAAAAGCCTTGTCCCAGGTAAAGCACTTAACCGGACTTAAGGGACGATGGGATGTCATCCATACGTCTCCCGTTGTAGTACTTGACGTAGGCCATAATGAAGACGGAATCCGGCAGATCCTTAACCAGCTCAGTATCACTCCGTTTAAAAAACTCCACATCATTCTCGGCATGGTAAAGGACAAGGATATCTCTGGAGTGATCTCCCTTCTTCCACCGACAGCCGACTATTATTTTACCCGTGCAGACATTCCAAGGGCAATGCCCGAAGAAATGCTGGCATCACTCGCAGCGGAAAAAGGCATCAAAGGAAAGACCTTTCCCGATGTCAATAAGGCGCTCCGGGAAGCCATTGAACAGGCAGAAAAAGAAGACATGATCCTTGTTTGCGGAAGTGTGTTCCTGATCGGAGAAGTTGATGTCAGTAAAATTCAATACCGGAAAGAACATTTATAATTTCAAAGACTCCATTTTTATCAGGGCATAGAATAATGCAGTGGCATGCATACTCTGTAAAATGAGGTTATTCCTGAGCAGATCTTTTATTTCTTCGAGGGAAAGCAGGTGTACTTCGATGTCTTCAAAATCGTCCAGTTCCTGGTGCACTTTTTTCACCGCCCGTAGCCAGATAAAAATGCATCCAGTTATTATGGGTGGAAGGATTGGCGGATGTCTTTCCCAGGTAAGTAAACTGTTCAAAAACATAGCCTGTTTCTTCTTTAAGTTCCCGCGCAATGGCATCTTCAAGAGTAGCATCTGTAGGATCAACGCAACCACCCGGAATTTCAAACATGGTCAGTCCTGCTGCATGCCGGTATTGTTTCTCAATAACAAACTGACCTTCACGGGTTAAGGCAACGGCAGTCACCCAGGTAGGAAATTCATACACATAATAAGGAGAAATGATCTTTCCATCCGGACGCTCACAGGTATCCTTTCGAACGGTGAACCAGTAGTCTTTAAAAAGATATTCTGTCTTTAGGTCTTCCAATTCCATTGGTTTTATTTTACCAACCCATTCTTTCACTCAATGATGTGATATGTGCCGTGTGATGCTTGCCATGCCAGGCATACGATACCCATCAGATTCCAAAGGGTCATTATCTTTTTTATGCTCCGGATGAAAGACCGTTTTTTCCCAGTCGGCTCTTTCATATGTTTCAGGAGGTCATACCACCTTGTATGCAAAGCATGTAAAAGGGTTAGTGAAATGTTTACCGGCACATGGATCCACATCGTGCAAATGCGCCCATTTAGCCTCGTCATAAGGCTTTAATTACAGGCTGATCTTCAGTAAGGCCCAGTTTGAATCGGATATACGCATTCATATGGCTGTCGGCAACATGATGAATTACCTGTTTTATGGTCCAGCCACCGTCCCGGTATGGTGTGTTCGAGCTGTGCTTCATCCAGGTTAAGTACTGCCATTTCCAGCTGGCGGGGTTGAAAAAGAATATCTGCCAGCCATTCATCTTTTTGCTTTGTCGGAAAAGGGCTGTTCAATACTTCCCGATCGGATAACGTTGCATCTGTAGCTGCATCCATAATTATTTGTTTGAAACGATTTCAAGAGTTCAATATCAAAGATCAGCGACAGAACCACCGGGTATTGTTTCTCCCGATCCCTGTTCTCCATAACCCAGGGTATAAGGAATATAAAATTTAAACCGGGAACCAACGGGCATCAGTTGGATGCCTTCGGTCCATCCCCTGATCACCTGAGTCCAGTCTCGTGATGTGGGTTCACCCCTGTCGCGGGAACTGTCAACCTTTCTGCCATTAACAGTGTCCCGTCATAATGTACTTTGACGGTATCAGATGCTGCTGTTGGTTTTGGGCCGGTACCCATTTTGATCACTTCATACTGCAAGACCGCTGGCGGTTGTTTTAATTCCGGTTTCTTTTGTTCTCTGCAAGGAATTTTTTACCCTCATCAATGACGGGCTGTACTTTTTCCCGGGTCATTTTCTGCATTTCCCTGCGAACCATTTCATTGGCATACTTCGGGGAGTCATAAGGGTTTGCCTTTGATCACATCGGAAAATCCCTTTCCCAGCAATCTGGCGGTTCACTTTATTGACGCCCTGGGTTTTAAAAAAGGTTCCGTCAAGCACCCCGATGGCATAACTCAGACTGTCTACTGGAATTTTTTAGCACGGTAACAGCTGGTGCAGCGGTAACAGGTTTCGTTGCAGGTTTTTTTGCGGTTGTCGCGGGCTTCTGCTGTGCATAAAACAATAGTGGCAAAGAATAGCAGGAAGGGAAACAATTTTCTTCATTTTCTATTTTTTTTCAGATTAATTTTTTTATGTTAAGCATCAGGATTCATCACGGATACCGTGACCGGTAAACTGGATGAAAACGTCTTCCAGATTGGCGCCCTTATATTCTTTTTTTCTCTCAAAGCCGACTTGATCAATTGGTCGATTAATCGGTCCGGAGCATCCAGGGCAATAATCCTGCCTTCATCCATAATCGCTACCCGGTCGCATAAGTATTCTGCTTCATCCATATAATGCGTAGTGATGATCACTGTGGTTCCCCTGTCGCGAATGGTGCTGAATCAGGTCCCAGAGATTTCTCCTGGCCTGCGGATCCAGTCCCGTTGAAGGCTCATCCAGGAAAATGATCCTCGGATTATTGATCAGTGTGGTGGCTATGGAAAAACGTTGTTTTTGTCCGCCGCTCAAGCTCCTTATAATGGTATTGCCGGCTTTTTCTTCAGGTTTACCAGGCCCAATAACTCATCAGGATCCACATTTTCGTTATACACTCCGTTGAAAAGTTCAATCAGCTCCACCAGTTTCAGCCCGGGATAAAACCCTGAGGTCTGCAACTGCACGCCAATGATGCTCTTTATCTTTTCGGGTTCACGGTCGAGGCAAAATCCATTCACCTTTACCGTTCCGCTGGTTTTTAACCTCAGGGTTTCCATAATTTCCAGGGTGGTGGATTTTCCGGCTCCGTTCGGCCCCAGCAGTCCGAATATTTCACCTTCCATGACATCGAAACTGATGCCTTTCACAGCTTCATAACTCCCATATTTCTTCACCAGGTCCTTTACCTCAATGATCACGCCATCGATTGCACGGTTTAATTGTCAAGGTATGTTTCCAGTTCCTCCATCATCCCCTTACTGCCGGCAAACATATGGCTTCGCTGGTGCAGTGATTCTGGCTGAACGTCCAGAATTCTTTCTTTACCATTGGTTGCTTTTCCTCCTGCCACTTCAATGATAAAAGCAAAGGGATTGCATTCGTACAGCAGCCTGCAGTTTTCCATTTGGCTTATCCCTGGTGCCGGGATACATGAAAATGCCCCCTTTGATCAGGTTACGGTGAAGGTCGGCCACCATACTGCCGATATATCTTTGCGTGTATGGTCCACCGTTAGTGGAGTCTTTTTTCTGGCAGGCAGTTATATATGCCTGCACTTTTTCACTGTACTGAAAATAGTTTCCGTGGTTGACGGAATAAATTTTCCCGTATTCAGGGCATTTGATATTCGGATGGCTCAGTGAAAATTCACCAATGGACGGGTCAAGGGTAAAACCGTTAACTCCCCTCCGTGTGCCATATACCATCATCGTGGAGGATCCGTATACAATATACCCGGCTGCCACCTGGTTGATTCCTTTCTGCAGAAAATCGTCTGCGGTTACCGGGGTACCCTTTGGCGTTACCCTTCGGAAAATGCTGAAGATGGTGCCGATGGAAACATTAACGTCAATGTTACCACTGCCATCCAGCGGATCAAAAAGGCAAACATATTTTGAATTGTTACTTACCGGGTCGTCAAAAGCGATGAAATCATCCAGTTCCTCGCTGCCGATGCCTGCGCAGCTGATCCCATGCTTGAGGACACCCATAAACTGGTTATTGGCAAACACATCCAGTTTTTTCACGTCCTCACCCTGCACGTTGACGGTTCCGGCATCACCCAGGATATCCACCAGGCCCGCCTTATTCACTTCCACGTTCACCCTCTTGGATGCCAGGCCGATATCCCTCAGTAAACTGGCCAGTTCACCGGTTGCATGGGGGAAATCACGCATCTGCTGGATCGTAAATTCATCAAGGGTTTGTATCTTCCTGTTGATAATCATAGATAATCGTATGAAGGGTAAACAAAAGTAATGCTTTAGACGGAAGTTAAGCATGCGAGCATGACAATAATTTACGACATTTGCAATCCGTGAATTCCCGCAAATAAACAAGATGAAAGTATTCAAATTTGGCGGCGCCAGTGTTAATCAATAGAACGGATTCAGAACCTTGCGGATATCCTTATCAGGTGCTGGAAAGAGACCGGTGTTAATCGTTATTTCCGCCATGGGCAAAACCACCAATGCTCTGGAAAAAGTAGCCGAGGCATTTTATGCCGGCAAAAAAGAGGAAGCCCTGGAACTTTTCCGCAGGTAAAAGTGGTACATGATGACCTGCGTGAAATTCCTGCTCGTCAAAAATGCCCTGTCCACCGAAACCAGGCTCAATGATCTGTATACGGAAGCTGGAATGGCTGTTACACGACAAACCGGTGCGGGAATATGATTATTATTACGACCAGATCGTCTGTATCGGTGAACTGCTGTCCACTACCATCATCAGCGCTTACCTGAATGAAGAAGGCATTTTCAACCAATGGATAGATGTGAGGGATATTATCCGGACCGATGATCATTTCAGGGATGCCAATATCGACTGGAATTTCACGGCAGAACGGGTAACGCAATCTGTTGTTCCGCTGCTGCAACAGGGAATGGTCATAACCCAGGGATTTATCGGCGCCACGGATGAAAATGAAAGTACTACGCTGGGAAGAGAAGGAAGCGATTATACTGCTGCCGTATTTGCCAATATGCTGGATGCTGAAAGCCTCACCATCTGGAAAGATGTGGAAGGTGTAATGAATGCCGATCCGAAAACTTTTCCCAATGCAGTGATCATTCCGTGAACTGAACTATGATGAAGTGATCGAAATGGCTTTCTATGGTGCACAGGTGATCCATCCCAAAACCATCAAACCACTGCAGAACAAGGATATTCCGCTGATGGTGAAATGTTTTCTCGATCCTTCGCTTCCCGGTACGATCATCCATACAAAAACACTAAAGGGACTGCCTCCCATCATCGTGTTGAAAAAAGACCAGGTGCTTGTTCAATTGCATTCCAATGACTTTTCTTTTGTTGGAGAAAAACCCATGAGCCGTCTATATGAAATCTTTTCGGAGCTGCACATCAAACCCAACCTGGTACAAACCGGCGCCGTATCCATCCAGGTCTGCCTGACGACAACCCTGATAAAATTGAAAAACTGGCCATTGCTGCCAGTGAACTATTCGATGTGCAAATGGAAAAAGAACTGACGATGCTGACCATCCGCCATTATACACCGGAACTGATGGAAGACCACAGCAAGGGAAGGCAGATAAAACTGCTGCAGCAAACACCTGAAACAGTGCAACTGATCATGCAATAAACAGGTCAGTATAGAATGTACTCTCCCTTCGTATTAATGCCAACTATGGGAAGTTGATTGGTTACTTCGAAGTAATCAAATACCTGCTTCAGGCTCTTCTCAAAATTTTTCAAATCCGGATCATCTTTCATCACCTTTCGAGGTAAGCCACACTTTTGGCATTTGTAAACCTGACCGGGAAAATATGTACCGGAATAAAATCCTGTCCCAGTCCCCGGGCATGTGAAGTCAGGATATATAGTTCTTCAATCTGCGGATTGGTAATGGGAATACAGCCCTGGGTAACGCAACTGCCATGAATATAGATATCTCCACCTGGCTGAACGGAATCTGCAAGTATGCGGTCTGCCGCATTGGGATAATTCAGTCCGAGTGAGAGATGATACGTACTATTGGGCTTGAACTCATTGATATAATAAAATCCTTCCGGTACCTGGTAGTCACCTTCGATTCTTTTGGGGCCCAGTGTTCCGGCAAGCGCACAGACCTTATATGTTTTGAAAAGCTGGTATTCATCATCCGGCGCATTTTTCACCCAAACTTCCAGTTCACTGTCGTACTTGAATGATCTGAGGTAAACATACTTTGCGGGCCATTGGATTTTCCTGGCGGCAAACTGTTTCTTGAGGGTGTCTTCCTTGCGTTTGAAAACATCGGATACTTTCTGGAATGACTTCTGGTAATCAACAAAAGAGTTCTGCGCCTGCAGGGATATGATAAAAAATAAAATGGGGACCAGGGTGATGATTAACCTCTTCATAGTATGGAAGTTGGGTAAAAATACTCGGTTTCCCGAGAATCAAAAGCCCGGTAAAGTTTTTTTAACACGTTATAAATTCCCGCTCATTTCCTGCTCACTCTCAATGGCTTCAAACAATGCCTTGAAATTTCCCTTGCCGAAGCTTTTGGCGCCCTTACGCTGGATGATTTCAAAGAATAAGGTAGGCCTGTCCTGAACCGGCTTTGAAAACAACTGGAGCAGGTAGCCTTCCTCATCACGGTCTACCAGGATACCCAGTTCACGCAGCGGTGCAATGTCTTCATCAATCTTTCCCACCCTGCTGAGTAAGTCGTCGTAATAGCTGTCGGGCACCTTTAGAAATTCCACTCCCCTGTTCCTTAATTCGGTAACTGTATGAACAATATCGCTGGTGGCCATGGCAATATGCTGTACGCCTTCTCCCTTAAAAAACTCCAGGTATTCTTCTACCTGGGATTTCTTCTTTCCTTCTGCCGGTTCATTAATGGGAAACTTAACGTACCCGTTACCGTTACTCATCACTTTGCTCATCAGTGCAGAGTATTCCGTAGAAATATCCTTGTCGTCAAAGGTCAGGATATTGCGGAAACCCATCACCTCTTCGTAAAATTTTACCCATGGGTTCATCTGGTTCCACCCAACATTTCCGACACAATGGTCCACATATAACAGCCCCGTTTCCGGCGGCTGGAAGTAGGGATTATGCCATGGCCTGAAGCCCGGTAAAAATGTGCCGTTGTAATTTTTTCTTTCGACAAAAAGATGAAGGACCTCTCCGTAGGTATGTATTCCGCTGATGACCACTTCCCCTTCTTCATCTTTCATGACACGCGTGGTTCCATACATGATTTTCCACCCCTGGAGGTGGTTTGACGCCAGGCATCAGCAGCATCATCAACCTTCAGGGCCAGTACTTTCACACCATCGCCATGTAAGGTGAACGTAATGTGCGATATCACTGTCGGGCCTCAGAGATGATGTGAACACGAAGGTGAGCTTCTGTTGCTTCAGCACATAACTCACTTTATCCTTAACGCCGGTTTCAGGACCTGCATAGGCAGCGGCCTGGAATCCGAAAGCATTCATATAATATAACGATGCCTGTTTTGCATTTCCCACATAGAATTCCACATAATCCGTTCCCTGGAGGGGAAGAAAATCAGTTTGTACCGATGTTGTTGCCTGGGTTGCTATCATAAACAATAAATTAAACGTGATAAACGGGAGAAAGGAATTAGGAGTGATACCGCGAGAAAAATTCAGGCGCCTTCGGCAAGCGTCTCCATCAGCAGGAAATAGTGCTGACGCTTATCAATGAAAGATTTACTGGGATAATCGGGACGCATGGTACAAAAGTATAGCTTTTAGCGGGAAACTTACCGTGTGATTGTTGATGTTATGTTAAGTCCTCAGCCAACTATTCCCTATTTTTGACCGCAATTAAAACATCTTCACTGCTTATGAAAATTGGGATACTGGGGGGCGGACAACTGGGAAGGATGCTCCTTCAGGAAGGGGCCAATTACCCTGTTGAAACATGGGTTATGGAATCGGACCCGAATTGCCCGGCCGCTCATCTATGTCATCACTTCATCCAGGGCGATATCCGGAATTTTGATGACGTGTATGCATTTGGGCAAAAAGTGGATGCACTGACCATTGAGATTGAGAATGTTAATGTGGAAGCCCTGGAGAAACTCGAAGCTGAAGGCAAACGCATAGTTCCCAAACCCTCTGCGCTCCGCACCATCAGGAACAAGATCCTGCAGAAAGAATATTACCAGTTGCATGCTATTCCCAGTCCGGCATTCCAGGTCACCCAAAAGCTGACGGATCTGAAACTGCAGGCGGCCTATCTTCCCGCCGTGCACAAACTGGCCATGGGGGGTTATGATGGCAAGGGGGTTCAGTTGTTGCGGGAAAAAGCGGACCTGGACAAAGGATTTGACGCCCCGGCAATCCTGGAAAAAATGGTCAATATCGAAAAAGAAATTGCCGTGATCGTTGCCATTGGAAATAATGGTGAACATGCCATATACCCGCCGGTGGAAATGATCTTTGATCCATACCTCAACTTGTTGGATTACCAGCTTTGTCCTGCTGATATTGCACAGAAAACATTGTGGAAAGCTGAAGCCATTGCGCTAATGACCGCCCGGAATTTTTCATCTGCCGGTTTATTTGCGATAGAAATGTTTGTTGATAAAAATGGTGATGTATTTGTGAACGAAACGGCTCCCAGGGTACATAACAGCGGGCACCATACTATTGAGGCACATTATTGTTCACAGTTTGATATGATGTGGAGGATCCTGTTGCAATACCCGCTGGGGAATACGTCTATGATCCTGCCCAGCATTATGGTGAACATTATTGGCGAGAAAGGCAGCCAGGGCCCTGCGGTATATGAAGGTATCCGGGAGGTATTGGGGATTGATAATGTTTTTGTCCATCTCTATGGAAAGGAAAAGACCTCGCCGGGAAGGAAAATGGGACATGTCACCATACTTCACCAGGACAAAAAAGACCTGCTGAGACAGGCGAATAAAATCAAAAATTTGTTGAAGGTCAAGGCGGAGTAAAGGCATTACGGATTGCGGATTACGGATTGCGGATTGCGGATTTGTAAGATACGGCGCCAGGTATTGCGGATTAGTTACTTTGATTGTTCACATTTACACATCTTCACACTATAACATTATCACATTACCTAACATGGCTTCACCTATCGTTGGCATCATCATGGGATCAGACAGTGACCTTGACATCATGAAAGCTGCGGCCGACTTTTTAAACGACATCGGCATCAGTTATGAACTCACTGTAGTTTCAGCACATCGCACACCATTGCGTATGATGGATTATGCCACCACCGCCCGTGAAAGAGGACTAAAAGTAATCATCGCCGGGGCCGGAGGTGCTGCGCATTTACCGGGAATGGTTGCCTCTCTTACCTCGCTTCCCGTCATCGGTGTGCCGGTAAAATCCTCCAATTCGATAGACGGATGGGATTCCATCTTATCCATTCTCCAGATGCCCAATGGTGTTCCGGTGGCGACCGTTGCCCTCAATGCCGCAAAAAACGCCGGTATTCTTGCTGCACAGATTATCGGGTCATCAGATGTGGAAACCGGCAGAAAAATGGATGAGTTTAAAAAAGAAATGGAAATGGAAGTTTCCAAAAAAATAGAGAAATTGAAGTTCGAAGGATGGAACAATACATTTGACGAGTCAGAACAATAATCAACTACCATGCAGATGAATATAGATGAGATTGCCAAAATGATTGATCATTCCCTGCTTCATCCTACGATGACGGATGAAGATCTCAAAGCAGGATGTGAAATTGCGGTAAAGTATAAAACAGCTTCTGTCTGCATAAAACCATACGCAGTTAAGAAGGCAGCTGAATGGCTCGCCGGTTCCGGTGTTCCTGTGTGCACCGTGATCGGGTTTCCCCATGGAAGCCACACCACAAGTATTAAGGTGG
This sequence comes from uncultured Sphingobacteriales bacterium, assembly GCA_963707255.1. Lineage (GTDB taxonomy): Bacteria > Bacteroidota > Bacteroidia > Chitinophagales > Chitinophagaceae > Pollutibacter. Next base: position 75,194 of record CAVPPM010000023.1, read on the forward strand.
CGGAATGCCGCCTGGCTTGTGAAGAAGGTGCAACAGAAATCGACATGGTGGTAAATATTGGTAAAGTGCTGGGGGGCGACTGGGACTATGTTGCCGGAGAAATCAGGGAAATCAATGATGAAGCCATTAAACATGGCGCCATTCTAAAGGTCATTTTCGAAAATGATTATTTACAGGATGAACAGAAAATCCGCCTTTGTAAAATATGCAGCGACATTCCGGTGGCCTTTGTGAAAACTTCTACCGGTTACGGGTACGTGAAAGGAGACGGATGGGAAATTCTCCACCAAAGGTGCCACCCTTGAAGACGTAAAACTGATGCGCCAGCATGCTGCTCCCGGAGTTGAAGTAAAAGCAGCAGGCGGCGTAAGATCACTCGATGAACTCCTTGCCATGAAAGAGGCCGGTGCCACAAGGATCGGTGCCACAGCCACTGCAACCATCATCGAAGAAGCTAAGAAACGGGCCGGACTTGCATCTTCCACTGTTAATTCAGAGGAGAAGGGCGCATATTAGATGATCCGCTAATCGTTAACTGATCAATAAATGGCTGCCTGGTCAGTCTCATCCCGGTCGCTTTAAAAATGGCGTTGGCTACTGCACCACCAGTGGGTGGCAATGCAGGTTCACCCAAACCGGTAGGATCAATTCCGTTATCGACAAAATGCGCTTCTATTTCAGGAATTTCTTTCATCCTTATGATTCGGTATTCACTGAAGTTCTTTTGTTGCGGCACTCCGTCCTTGAAAGTAAGTTTGCCGAACATGGCATGACCATACCCATCAACGATCGCTCCCATCACCTGTTGCAATGCCCCGCTTTTATTAATCACTTCACCGCAATCTGAGACGGCGGTTATTTTTTTCACCACGGGTTTCCCATTCTTCAGCACAACATCGCATACCTGTGCCACATAGGAAGCATGTGAAAAATAAACACTGAATCCCTGGTACACACCCTTCTTCTTACCCCATCCGGATTTTTCAGCAGCCTGCCTGGTGACTGTTTCCATCCGATCAACATTGTATTTGATGGCTCCAACAGGTTTCTCTTTGGCTTTCTTTAATAATTCAAGCCTGAACTGTACGGGGTCTTTCTTGGCCGCTATGGCAACCTCATCCAAAAATGTCTGCTCGGCAAAAGCCAGGAAATTGGTGATCGGTGCCCGCCATGCGCCTGTGGTGATCGGCGAAGTATGTTCTACAGAATCAATCAGCAGATTGTCGACCGCTCCTGAAGGAAAATTATCTTCCCGGCAGGAATTGTTGACATTTATTCCAACGCCCCGTAATTTATACCCGGTAAGATTTCCCGATGCATCAAGGGCAGCCTCAAAACGATAGCGTACCGCCGGCCGGTAACTGCCGCCGGTCATATCATCTTCCCTGGTCCATATCAACTTCACCGGCATCTTGATGATACTCGACAATTCCGCGGCTTCAAGAACATAGTCAAATTTTAACCGCCTGCCAAAACCGCCACCTAATCGTGTGATCGTAACCGTTATCTTCTCCTCCGGAATATTTAGGAGCTTTGCTGTGTTCGCCCTGGCCGCTGCAGGAGTCTGCGTGGGGCCAACCAATTCCACCCCGTCTTCCTTCACATGGGCGAAGAAATTCATCGGCTCCATGGGATTATGGGGAAGGAATGGACACTGGTATTCCCTTTTAATAATTTTTGCAGCGGTTTTGAAAGCAGCATCCGTATCCCCGTCTTTTCTTCTCACCGTCACTTTCCCGGTATCAAGCAATCCAGACAGTAACTTATCGTGGTCTGTACTGCTTTCCAGGTTGCCATCTTTTTCATATTCGGCCTTAATGGATTTCCTGGCCTGCATGACCTCCCAGGTCGACTTCCCTACTACTGCGATATTATTTTTGAAAGAAACCACATCGATAATGCCGGGCATTTTCTTCGCGGCATCAGCATTAAATGAAATTAATTTGGTTCCGAAGGCCGGTGGGCGCATCAACATGGCAAAAACCATTCCTTCACGGTAGAAGTCTAAACCAAACATTCCCTTGCCGGTGGCAATATTTTTATTCTCGACATTTTTTACTGCTGTGCCGATCAGTTTAAAATCTTTCCTGTTCTTCAAAGGTACATCGGCAGGTACGGTCATTTTTGATGCCTCTTCAGCCAGCTCACCATAACCCGCACGCTTACCTGATTTTTCATGTATCACAAAACTATTGGCAGTAGTGCATTCTTCAACAGGTACGCTCCATCGTTTGGCAGCAGCCTGGATCAGCAGGTTTCTTGCTGTTGCCCCTGCATTTCGCAGCCTCTTCCATGAATGCGGTATGGCGCCGCTTCCACCAGTTAGCTGCCGGTCAAATTTCACCGTATCCAAAGGTGCCTGCACCACTTTTATTTTGGACCAGTCCGCATCCAGTTCTTCGGCGACTATCATCGGGAAAGAAGTCATGATATTCTGCCCGAGTTCGGGATTGGGTGAAAAGATGGTAATGGTACCATCAGTAGAAATGGATAAATAACTATTGAACCCCAGTTCACCAGCAAAATTTGATGCAGTTACAATATGGGGAACTTCTGCTTCAACACTGAACCAGCTGAATCCCAACATCAGTCCGCCTCCCGTTATAGAAGTCAGTTTCAGGAATTCCCTCCTGGAAGGGTTATGTTGTTTAGTCATGTTATGCAAGTTTTTTACTGGCCAGTAATATAGCTTCGCGGATACGGTGGTAGGCCCCGCAACGACAAAGGTTACCCTGCATGGTATTATCGATCTCCGTTACCGATGCTTTTGGATTTCTTTTTAGTAATGCCGCCGCAGTCATGATCTGCCCGGCCTGGCAATAGCCGCACTGCGGAACATCCACTTCATCCCATGCCAGTTGCAGCGGGTGGGAGCCATCTTCCGAAAGGCCTTCAATGGTGGTGATTTTGGATGTCTTAACAGCAGAGACAGGCAATACACAGGAGCGAACCGCAGCACCATTCAGGTGAACGGTACATGCTCCGCATTGCGCAACACCACAGCCAAATTTTGTTCCAACAAGTCCGAGGTGATCCCTGAGTACCCAAAGCAGCGGGGTATTTTCCGCAACATCAACTTTGCGGTCCTGGCCGTTGATGTGCAGGGTGAATGTAGCCATAAAGCAATTGTTTATACCTGCCAATTTATGAAAAAGAATCGATCCAAAATCCTATTGTGTAACTATACACTGCCGGGCATTATTCACAGATCATTACGCCAAATTCATGTTGGAGGGCAGGTGACTGCCGGTAAATATTCTCTATAAAACTCTTTCCCCGGCTGGCGTAAAAGGGCATGAAATTATCGACCCTCTCCTGTAATGAATTGCCCGGGAAGACAGAACTGCGAATTCTTTGCAGTTGATTTCGTTCGTTTTCGAACTTTCTCTTTTCTGCCCTAAGTATTTTTTTTGCTGCAGTGTCCAGCTGTTTCTGCAATTTGGTATGTAGCGCTTCAATATGTTGGACAAGGGTGACATCCACAGCACCCGCCTTCTGTTTTAGCTTATCAAAGACTGACTCTGCCGCAAGTATTTCTTCCTTAATGTCGATATTATGTTTGCTGAATTTCTTCACATAGCTGTTCATTAACTGGTCTTCCGTAGAAAAAAGGTCTTCCGGCTGGAATCCAAGCAAATGCAATTTTCTTTCCTGTTCCTTTGTCATTATCATGAAACTGTTTCTCAACACCAGTACTGGAAACGGAACGCTATAGTGATCAAACAATGATTTCAATTCAAGCCAGTAGGCAATTTCGGCACCTCCTCCAATAAATGCAATATTCGGAAGAATGGTTTCCTGGTAAAGACCCCGCAGTACTACATTTGGGCTGAACCTTTCAGGGTATTGCCGTAATTCGCCGATCAGTTGCTCCCTGGTAAATGTCATGTTCAGCGGTTCAACGGCAAAGTTCACGGCATTACCGGTGATCCTTTCCCTGTTATGATCGAGAAGGTAAAATAGATTTATTTCCCTGGGGTTAACCTGCACCTTGTATCGTTCGTGTAACAGTTCGCCGGTCCTGGTGACGAGTTCGTATGGTTTATGAAGGAAAAGATCATCTTCAAAAACAGGCTGCATTCTTTTTTTCAGATCAGCATTATCGGCCTGCAGAACAAGTAATCCATAACCTGCAAATAAATGATTTACCAGCCTGAAGGTAGATTCCGCAATGGTCGTTCCTTCCTGGTAACTATCGCGCAACACTGACATCAGGTCCATTCCGTTTGGCTGTACGCCAAGCTGACCTTCGATCTCTCCCATAACCCGTAAAAAATCCTTGTCCACCTTCATTCTTCCCACAGCGCCCGTCTGTTTGGTCTTCCATTCCAGTTTAATTCCGCCCAGTTTTATCTGCCCCAGTTCTTCAAGGTCATTGTCTTCGCTGCCCATATAGTAAACCGGAACAAAATAAGCACCGGGAAAAAGTTCCTTTAATTCTTCCGCCAGTTTAATGGCATGAATGATCTTGTAAATAAAGTACAGGTAGCCTGTGAAAATATTTGGCTGATGAGCCGTACATATGGTAAATGTTTCAGGGGATAACAGGGCTTCTATATTCGCCCGCTGTGATGCGGTGGCATTGCTGGCGTATAATGTATTGAATACGTCATAGATGAGGTTACGATCGGTAGGAAAAGCTTTTCTGTCTGCCATGGCTTTTCGGAAGCCTTCCTGGTCGGGCCGATAACTGTACAATGGTTTTATTTCAGGAGCATCGCGCAGATAATCCAATACCAGTGAAGAGAAGAGTTGAGTTTTTTCGTAAGGGATAAACCTGGTTGAACAATCCACCTTGTAAATTTTGAGCTAATGTCGCAAAAATTAATATGCCTGCGTCAGGGTCTGTTACTGAGCTTCACCTTCCAGGTCAAAATCATATGCTTTGGTGATCTGTACCTGGACAAATTCACCGGGTACAAGTTTTCTCTTTGAATGAACGATCACTTCATTATCCACTTCAACACTGTCAAATTCCGTTCTTCCCAGGTAACGGCCCGATTCTTTTTTATCAATCAACACTTTATAGGTCTGACCTATCTTGTCCCGGTTTTTTTCGTAACTGATTTCCTGTTGCACTTCCATGATCTCCCTCGCCCTTTCTTCCTTTATATCCTGGGGGACGTTATCTTCCAGGTCATGGGCAGATGTGCCTTCTTCATGGGAATAGGTGAAAATGCCCACTCTTTCAAACCGGTGTAATTGCAGAAAAGATTTTAATTCGGAGACATCCTCTTCTGTTTCTCCCGGAAACCCTGCAATCAGGGTAGTACGAAGGCAGATGTCAGGCAGTTTTTCACGGATAGCGTAGATCAGGTCATTCATTTCTTCCCTGGTGATCTGCCGTTTCATTGCCTTCAGCATGGCATTACTGGCATGCTGCAATGGCATATCCAGGTAATTACAGATATTCTCACGTTCCTTCATCGCATCAATGATCTCCAGTGGAAATTTTGAAGGATAGGCATAATGCAGCCTGATCCATTCCAGTCCGGGTATATCTGCCAGTGCATGCATCAGCCTTGGAAGTTCACGGGTCTTATAGATATCCAGTCCATAATAGGTGAGTTCCTGGGCAATGAGCATGATTTCTTTGACACCCGACTGCACCAGTTTTTTAGCTTCGGTAACCAGTTCCTCAATAGGGCGGCTCAGGTGTTTACCGCGCATCAGCGGTATGGCACAAAAGGAACAGGTACGGTTACAACCTTCGCTGATTTTAAGATAGGCATAATGAGAAGGTGTGCTGAGGAGTCGCTCCCCTATCAGTTCCGCTTTATAATCGGCTTCCAGGGTTTTCAATATCCTGGGCAGTTCCATGGTTCCAAAAAATGCGTCCACCTCGGGAATTTCATCCTCCAGGTTATTCCGGTAGCGTTCGCTAAGACATCCGGTGACATATACTTTTTCCAGCTTTCCTTTCTTCTTGAGTTCTACCTGCTGGAGAATGGTTTCAATACTTTCTTCCTTTGCTTTATCGATAAATCCGCAGGTATTTATGATGACGATATTGTGGTCCTTCTTTTTGTTTTCATGGACTACGTCAATCTCATTGGCAAGCAATTGACCGCTCAGCACCTCACTATCCACCAGGTTCTTGCTGCATCCCAGGGTGATGATATTGACTTTATTTCTGCCCGTTGTCCTTGTTTTCATAAATAGACGCAAAGGTAATTCATCTCTATCTTGTGAAACGGCTCTAATTTTTGTTTAACTTTTTACCGAAGAAATGATTCAAAATTGGCAAAATCTGTCAAACTTTAACACCATTGGCCTTTACAGCTATTGTATTACGAAAAAAAGCTATTTAACTTTGTCTCAGACTCCGTCCATTACGACCAACTGGAATTGCTCCCTGCCCTCGGAATTGATCAAGAAAGGAAAATCTGTATAGCCGCCTTTCAAGACTGGAAAATCATTTTAGAAAAAGGAAATAGAAATTTTTTTTATAATCGGAATAACCCCGCCTGAAACCGTTAATGGTTTATTTATGGGCATTATGATATAGTGGGTTAGGTGTCAATCAACTTCAAAAGCAGCCCCTTTCCAGGGGGTGCTTTTTTAATTTGGTAATGTGGTGAATGCGGGAGTGCGATAATGAATGTGGGAATGTGGTGATGTCATTCACATTAATGCATGGGCTTGGTTTGTATGTCCCGGGTTAGAGAGGTAGCTGAGTTTGAGGGTTTACTTTTCCCTGTTCAAATTGAAGAGACTGTCTACAAATTCGTGTTTATTGAAGACCAGGAGGTCTTCCATTTTTTCACCCACCCCGACAAATTTTACCGGAATACTGAACTGGCTGGCTATTGCCAGGACCACTCCCCCCTTTGCTGTACCATCAAGCTTGGTGATGGCTATGGCCGTAACATCCGTTGCAGCGGTAAAATGCCTGGCCTGCTCAAGGGCATTCTGACCTGTGGATCCGTCCAAAACCAGCAGCACTTCATGGGGTGCATCCGGAATTACTTTTTGCACCACCCTCCTGATCTTCGTGAGCTCATCCATAAGGTGTGCCTTATTATGAAGCCGGCCGGCAGTATCAATGATCACTACGTCTGAACCACGGGCAACGGCACTATTCACGGTATCAAAAGCCACTGAAGCAGGGTCACTTCCCATATCTTTTTTTACGATAGGAACGCCTGCCCTTTCGGACCAGATGGTAAGCTGATCTACGGCTGCCGCCCTGAAGGTATCAGCAGCTCCCAGCAATACAGACTTTCCGGCGGTTTTAAAGTTATGGGCCAGCTTGCCAATAGTGGTTGTTTTACCTACCCCGTTAACACCAACTACCAGGATCACATAGGGTTTAGTGCCCTGGGGGGTGTTAAAATCTCGGTACGACTGCTCTTTGGCGTCCACCAGCATTGCTTCAATTTCTTCCTGAAGTATAGTGTTTAATTCACTGGTATTGAGATATTTGTCCTTCGCAACCCGTTGTTCGATTTGCTCAATAATCTTCACTGTGGTATCAATCCCGACGTCCGCCGACACCAGCGCATCTTCCAGGTTATCCAATACTTCTTCGTCTACCGTGCTCTTTCCCGCGACCGCCTTGGTAATACGGCTAAAGATGTTTTCCCTGGTTTTTTCAAGGCCTTCATCAAGGCTTTGTTTTTCTTTTTTTCCAAAAATTTTATCGAATAAACCCATACATCAATATTAATAAAACAGATCATAACGCATCAGGAAATCCTGGTGCGTGGAGTCGCCCAGTAAAAAACTGGCCGTTTCAAAAACAGTAAACCCGGCTTTCTGGTAAAACCGGATAGCCTTATTATTTTTTTGCCATACCTGCAGCCAGATAGTCTGGTAGCCTTCTGCCTGGGCCAGTCCTTTAACCATATCAAGCATCGCCTTTCCCAGGCTGAACCCCTGGTATTCCTGTAGTACGTAGATGCGCTGAATTTCCAGGGCTTTGATGTGCTCCAGTTTTTTGGCCTGCCGGTCGTCCCTCACCTTGGTAAAAGCAACTGGTATATCATCGAGGTAAGCCAGGAAGAACCGCGCATGCTGGCTCTGCAGCTCTTCCATTATTTTGTCATCGGAGAACTGTGACTGGAGATATTTCTCCATATTTTCAGGAGTATTCATCTCACCATAAGTCTCCATAAATGTTCTGCTGGCGATGTCCTTTATTAAGCCCGCATCGCATAATCCTGCTGCCCTGATCTGGATTGATTTTTCCATAAACAGTATAAAAATAAGAAAAGCTGTCCTGGTTATAGCAGAACAGCTTTCCTGTAAATTACTTAAAGGTAATCAGTTATTTCTGGGCGAGATATTCCTTAATCTTATCCTTGTGAATGATAGATTCCTTAAAGGTATATGCACCTGACTTAGGGCTGCGAACAGCTTTGATCACTTTGGTCCAGTTTTTCGCTTCCGCGGCCGCTTTCTGATCTTTCGTCTTTATCGCGGTTTTAGCTGCTTTTGCCATGATTATTTAATTTCCTTGTGAATGGTATATTTTTTCATGATCGGGTTGAACTTTTTCAGTTCAAGACGCTCAGGAGTGTTCTTTTTGTTCTTAGAGCTGATGTAACGGCTGGTACCCGGAAGCCCTGTGGTCTTGTGCTCCGTGCATTCCAGAATTACCTGTACCCTGCTGCCTTTCTTTGCCATTGTGGATCGGTTTTGAAATTATTATATGTGTACGCCGTTGGCTCTCATTTCTTTTACGACAACGTACAAGCCTTTTTTATTGATCGTACGAATACCTTCGGTGGAAACCTTCATTGTTACCCATTTATCTTCTTCCGCAAGGAAAAAACGCTTGGTTTGCAGATTAGGTAAAAACCTCCTCTTCGTCTTGATATTTGAATGGGAAACGTGGTTTCCGCCTATCGGCTTCTTACCGGTGATCTGACATACTCTAGCCATTTGTCTGAATTTTTGGGACGGCAAAGGTCACAAATTTTTCTCATAATGCAAAATCATTTTACGGATAATCTGGTGATTTGTCATTATTTCTCCCCATTTCCTAAAACTCAGGTGGCAGGGTGATATAGATCACCGAAATGGCCGGGTTCAATCGATAATTTTGACACTTAACTCCTAAAAATTACCAATGAAAAAGAACATAAGCAATATTGACAGGGCCGTAAGGGTATTGATCGCCATTGTCATAGCCGCCTTATATTTCACCGACAGGATCACCGGTACCCCCGGGATCATCTTATTGGTTGCCGGTGGTGTGTTTTTTGCTACTTCACTGGCAGGGTTCTGTCCCCTTTATGGCCTCCTCGGGATCAGCACCTGTAAAACCGGTAAAAAGGCAGTAGTATAATTATTTCAACATGGGAAAGTTCCAGGAATTACTCAACGGGGAGACACCTGTCCTGGTGGATTTCAGTGCCGAGTGGTGCGGCCCCTGCAAAATGATGGCACCTGAATTAAAAAAATTTGCTGCCATGCATTCCGATGACCTCAAGGTCATTAAAGTGGACATCGACAAAAACCCGCAGGCAGCGCAGGCTTACCAGGTGCAAAGTGTTCCCACGCTGATCCTGTTCAAAAAGGGTCGGCAGTTGTGGCGTCAAAGCGGGGCCATGAGTGCCTCACAGTTATCCGCCGCCATCAGTAGTAAAATTTAACAGTAGCGTTGTTGTTGGACAGGTCCGGTATATCAATCCGGAGGAAGATAAATACAAATATGTATTTTCGCACCTGAATTCAACAACAAACTATAGTTATGGCATATGACGTAATCGTCCTGGGAAGTGGCCCTGGCGGGTATCCTGCCGCAATCAGGGCTTCACAATTAGGTTTCAAGGTCGCAATTATTGAAAAAGAAAGCCTTGGGGGCGTTTGCCTGAACTGGGGTTGCATTCCTACCAAGGCGCTACTCAAAAGCGCCCAGGTCTATGACTATATGAAGCATAGCGATAGTTATGGCATCAAATCCACCGGTGTTGAACAGGATTTTGGAGCGGTAATCAAAAGAAGCCGTGGCGTGGCCGACAAGATGAGCAAGGGTGTCCAGTTCCTCATGAAGAAGAATAAGATCGATGTAGTGATGGGGTATGGAAAAATCATCGCCAAAGGAAAAATTGAAGTGACTGCTGCTGACGGTAAAAAACAAACCGTCGAATCAAAATATATCATTATTGCCACAGGTGCTCGTAGTCGTCAGTTACCCGCCATGCCTCTGGATGGAAATAAAATCATCGGGTATAGGGAAGCAATGGTGTTGCCACAGCAGCCCAAGACCATGATCGTTGTGGGCAGTGGTGCGATCGGTGTTGAATTTGCAGATTTCTATAACAGCATGGGCACCAAGGTAACCATCGTGGAATTCATGCCGCGTGTGGTTCCGGTGGAAGATGAGGATATCAGCAAAGAGCTCGAAAAACAACTGAAGCGCAAAGGCATCACGATAATGACTTCTGCGGAAGTAATAAAAACAGATACTTCAGGCGCGGGGGTAAAGGCGACGGTAAAATCCGCCAGTGGTGAAACAACCCTGGAAGCAGATATATTACTCAGTGCAGTGGGTATACAGTCAAACCTTGAAAATATTGGTTTAGAAGAAAACGGGATCAAAACCGACAAAGGCAAGATCGTGGTGGATAAATATGGCCAGACCACAGTGCCCGGCATCTTTGCCATTGGTGATTGCGCACCCGGGCAGGCACTTGCACACGTAGCCAGCAAAGAAGGAATTAATAGTGCAGAATACATTGCCTTCCTCGAAAAGAAATCCACCCATCAACCCGAACCGATGGACTATAATAATATTCCCGGTTGTACGTATTGCACGCCGGAAATTGCTTCCGTCGGTTTTACTGAAAAAGCTGCCAAAGACGCAGGCTTTGAAGTTAAGGTGGGAAAATTCCCTTTCATGGCCAGTGGCAAAGCCAGTGCGTCCGGAGCTACAGAAGGTTTCGTGAAAGTGATTTTCGACGCCAAATACGGTGAATTCCTCGGCGCGCATATGATTGGAACAGGTGTTACGGAAATGATCGCTGAAGTGGTGGTGGCCAGGAAACTGGAAACAACATTCCATGAACTGCTGAACTCCGTTCACCCCCATCCTACCATGAGTGAAGCACTGAAAGAAGCAACGGCTGCTGCTTATGGTGAAGCCATCGACATTTAAAACAATTATTATCGACAAGATTCTTTCTGCTTTTAATATCAGCGCCTTAAATGAAATGCAACTGGCTACTATCGAAGCCATGAAGCAACCAGGCGACCTGATCCTGCTGGCGCCTACGGGTTCAGGTAAGACACTGGCATTTTTATTACCCCTGCTCAGCAGGCTGGATCCTGAAAAAGCCGCTACACAGGCACTTATCATTGTTCCATCCAGGGAACTTGCGCTCCAGATTGAACAGGTATTTAAAACCATGTCAACAGGTTTTAAGATCACCTGTTGTTATGGAGGCCACCTTCGGGAAACTGAAGAGAATAACCTGATGGAAGCACCCGCATTAATTGTAGGGACCGCAGGCCGGCTCGCCGATCACCTGCGTCGCGGCAATATCAAAACGGGGAATATCCAGACACTGATCCTGGACGAGTTTGACAAATCCCTGGAACTTGGTTTTGAAGCGGAAATGAAGGAAATCGTTGCTTCACTTCCCGCCGTGCAAAAGCGATTGCTTACTTCGGCTACGGATGCCCGTGATATTCCGGAATTCATCGGTTTGCAGGAACCGGTCAGGCTTAATTTTATCACTGGCGAGACCAAAGAAATGCTGGATTTCCGTGTTGTGTACAGTGATATCAATGATAAGCTCGAAACACTGTTCAGGCTTATCTGCCACATCGGCGACAGGTCGGCCATTGTATTCCTTAACCACCGGGAATCGGTTCAACGCACCAGTGATTACCTGAAGGAAAAAGGCATCGTCAACGTTTATTATCATGGAGCCATGGAGCAGGTGGAAAGGGATAGTGCCCTGGGAAAGTTCCGCAATGGCAGTGCCAATGTACTGGTAACGACAGACCTCGCTTCCCGCGGACTCGACATTCCGAATATCAGGTTTATTATTCATTATCATCTTCCTGCCACAGAGGAAATATTCCTTCATCGAAACGGCCGTACAGCCAGGATGGACGCCAGTGGAACGGTAGTCATGATCATCAACCCGGATGAAAAAATCCCGGACTATGTAAAGGACGAAGCCATACCCCTTGAGCTTTCCGAAACGACAGTGCTGCCGGAGAAACCTAAATGGTCTACACTTTTCATTCCCCTGGGAAAAAAGAATAAAGTCAACAAGGTCGATATTGTTGGCTTTCTGACCCAGAAAGGACAATTGAAAAAAGAAGATATCGGGCTAATTGAAGTAAAAGATTTTATATCCTTTGTTGCCGTCAGAAGGTCGCGCGTGGGAAATACGCTTGAGCTTATCAAGAATGAAAAAATAAAGGGTAAGAAAGTAAAGATTGATATCGCCAGGTAACCATCCTCCGCTATAAAACTTTCAAGGCCCTGGTATAATCATACTGCAGGTCCTCGTGGAGCGTATCAATGGACTTCCTGATTTTTTTAAGCTGTCCCTCATACAGGTTGACCAGCGCCGGGCTTTTTTTAAAAGGGATTCCCGAGTTCTGCAATGTGGTACAATAAAACAATAACAGTTCTATTTCTGCCTGTTTGGATCCTGTATACCGGATATATTTGTTGATATTCCTCAGGATCTTTCGAAGGCTTTTTTTGGCAAAATACAGGTTTGACGAATTGATGAGGGCAAACTCCTCTTCGGTTTCTTTTTTCACCATTCCGATATATGCATCAAGGTCATGTGCCTCAAATAAAAGATAGGTCAGTAATTCCTTGTTCTCCTTTTTAAATTTCACCAGCCGAAGGCAGAGTTCTACAAGTTTACCGGGAGGCAGCTGCTGCAATTCATCTTTAATCTCGAAAACGGTAGCAGATTTCATGAATGGGCTTTATGGCCCAAAGATATCCTATATGCTGGTGTATGTTTTGAAAACCGGGACCAGGCAGGCAAAAAAATACCGCGACAGTGCGCGGCATTTATATATTCATTAAGAATTAGTTGGCAAAAACTCTTTTCAGTATATCTGTTGTGCGTGCCAAAGGATCTTTCCTGATCTTCATTTCCTCGGCGGCTAGCTGGATAAAGATTCCGGCCAATGCTTTTTCGGTTACATATGCCGTTAGGTCAGGGTTCACTTTTTCCTTGCTGAACTGGTTATAAGTGGTAAACACAGTATTCCAGTATTTTGTGGCATCCACTTTTTTTAATGATGTTTCAATGACAGGCCGGAAGGCTTCGGTGAGTTGGGTAGTTGTCTTGCTTTTCAGGTAATTGGTAGCGGCGTTGTCACCTCCCCTTAAAATTCCCATGGCATCCTGGATACTCATCTGCTTCACTGCATTGATAAATATTGGGGCAGCCGATTTCGCTGCGTCTTCTGCTCCACGGTTCATGGATAAAATAGCCTGGTCAACCTGTTTTCCCAGTCCAACACTGCGCAGTTTCTGCTCCACCTTTTTGGCCTCCTCCGGCATCAGTATTTTCAGGGCGGCATTGCCGAAAAAACCGTCAACTGCGGAAAGCTGCTTTGTCCCTCTTTCGGCACCTACGCTAAGAGCCTCCTTGAGACCGGCTACCACTTCATCATTGGTGAGCCCTCCTCCCCTGGTTTTATTGAATAACTTATTAAGCGGATTTTTAATAGCAGTGGCTGAACTGTCGGTATTGCTGGAAGATTTCTTGAAAATCTGTGCATATCCCTGGCTGTCAAGCAGAACGACAGCCAACACTACGAGCGTAAATACTTTTTTCATGGTATCTGATGGTTTTTCATTAGACGTCAAAACTAACAGCTTAAACGTAAAGACGAGGTTAATGTTATATCTCTCTGACAGATATAATCAATGCCAAAACAGTTTTTTACGCTCCTTAACAGAAACATCGACCCGTTTTTTTACCTTTGCGCTGTAATTTACTGGTTGGAAGGCTTTTAGCTGAATTTATCCCCTATATGCGAGAAATAATTGCCGTGGTCCTGCTGCTCTGTATACTGGCCTGTAAAAATAATGACAAGGGTGCTGAAACTGTCCCGGAAAGTACAACAGGGGGCATACCTGAAGCCGTAAACATTCCATATACTATCGTTAACGTATACCCGCATGATACTTCAGCCTATACCCAGGGACTGGAATTCGTAAAGGATGTATTGATAGAGAGTACGGGTCGATATGGTTTTTCCTCGCTACGCAAAGTAAATCCTGTATCAGGCAAGGTATTGACATTAAAGAAACTGGATAACAGTGCATTCGGCGAAGGCGTCACTGTGCTAAGGGATACCATATACCAGCTCACCTGGCGGGAGCACCTTGTATATGTTTATGATGCAAAGGATTTAAGGCTGATCAGGCAGATGAGCTGGACTGGCGAGGGCTGGGGCATCACGAACGATGGGAAATCATTAATGATCAGTGACGGAACAGATAAAATTTACGTTGTCGATCCTTCAAATCTAAAGTTGCAAAGGGTACTTTCCGTCACCGATAACCTCGGTCCGATGAATAACCTTAATGAACTGGAATACGTGAACGGCCATCTTTTTGCCAACCGGTACGGATATAACTTTATAGTCCGCATTGATCCGGGCAATGGTCATGTTACCGGCAAAATGGATTTCACAGACATCTTAAAAAAATACAGTAAGTCAGACCTCACCAACGTTAACAAAAATGCTGATGAGGCTGTATTGAACGGTATCGCATGGGACCCCATTAAAAAGAAGATGTATGTGACCGGCAAACTGTGGCCTGATTTATTTGAATTGCAGATGGAACCCTGATTATGGCTGCAATCCATATCTTTATGATGATGACCACCCACCAATAACTGCTTAAATACAACATTCATGAGCTTAGTTGACTCTTTTGAAAAAATTCCGGTAGAGATTTACGAAAACGACGCCATTGCCTCCGCTCATATTGCACGTGAAATTGCCGATCTTATCCGCACCAAGCAGCGCGAGGGACGGCCCTGTGTACTCGGACTGGCAACAGGATCTACACCGAAAACCCTGTATAAGGAACTGGTTAAACTGCACCGTGAAGAAGGATTGAGTTTTAAAAATGTGATCACCTTTAACCTGGATGAGTACTATCCTATCGAACCTGAAGCCACCCAGAGTTACCATAATTTCATGCGGGTTCAGTTGTTTGATCATATAGATATTGATAAGTCGAATACCCATGTTCCTGATGGCACCATAGAAAAAACGGACGTCAGGTCATATGCCGCTACCTATGAGAAGAAAATCGAACTGGCAGGAGGAATAGATTACCAGGTGCTGGGAATCGGCCTTAACGGTCATATAGGTTTCAATGAACCAGGTTCCGGCAGGCATTCAGGGACCAGGCTGGTGGCACTGGAAAATACCACGAGGCTGGCCAATACCTATGAATTCAACAGCATTGCCGATGTTCCCCGTTTAGCCATTACCGTTGGTATCAATACCATCCTCAAGGCAAAGAAAATTGTATTGCTGGCCTGGGGCCTGAGAAAGTCGCCGGTGATCCAGAAGTCCGTGGAAGGAAATGTTTCTGACCAGGTGCCTGCTTCGTTCCTGCAGGAGCACGGCAACTGTAAGTTCGTACTGGATGAAGGCGCAGCGCAGGAACTTACACGTTTCAAGTCGCCCTGGCTTACAGGAGAAATTGAGTGGACGGAAAAACTTATCCGCAAGGCTGTCTGCAGTATGGCACTGGAATCCGGCAAGCCCATATTGATGCTGACCAGCAATGATTATAATAATCACGGGCTGAGCGACCTTATGGTAAAATTCGGATCTGTTCATGATATTAACCTCAGGGTGTTCAATGGCATGAGGGACACGATCACGGGCTGGCCTGGTGGAAAGTATTCAGAATCTGTTCCGCGCCATCCTGAAAGAAGGGAACCGAAGAGCAAGCGTGTCATCATTTTCTCACCTCATCCTGATGATGATATCATTTCCATGGGTGGAACCTTTATCCGCCTCCACGAACAGGGACATGAAGTACATGTGGGTTACCAGACTTCGGGCAATATTGCAGTGAGTGATGAGTTTGTGATGCGCCAGATCGATTTCGCAGTGGAATTTGATTCCATTTTCGGCATTGATAAAAGCCGGGCCAACAAGATCTGGCAAGACGCCAAGGATTTCATCAAGACAAAGAAGTCGAAGCAAAAAGATACCGAAGAGATCAGGGCCATCAAGGGCCTGATTCGCCGAACCGAAGCACGGGCAACCTGCCGGTATGTGGGCATTAAGGACGAAAATATTCATTTCATGAACCTGCCCTTTTATGAAACCGGGCTGATTGAAAAAAATCCTCCCGGGGAAGAAGACATCAGGTTAACCATGGAATTGCTGAAGAAGGTAAAACCTCACCAGATCTTTGCGGCAGGCGATTTTGCGGATCCGCATGGAACGCATAAAGTTTGTTTTGACATATTAATGGAAGCCCTTAAACGCCTGAAAGCGGAAGGTGATGACAGCCTGAAAGATTGCAGGCTTTGGTTATACCGTGGCGCATGGGCCGAATGGGATCTCTGGGATATAGATATGACCATTCCGATGAGCCCCGACCAGGTGATCCAGAAAAGGAATGGCATTTTCATCCACCAGTCCCAGAAGGACGGTGTTGTCTTCCAGGGAAGCGACAGCCGTGAATTCTGGCAGCGCGCGGAAGAAAGGAATGCCGCTACCGCTGACCTGTACGACAGGCTGGGATTGCCAAAGTATGCGGCACTGGAGGCTTTTGTGCAGTGGCCTACTAATTTTCGGATTGGCGGATGAGCGGATTACGGATTGCGGATTGCGGATTACGGATTGCAGACGGATTGCGGACTGGTCTGCCGAGGCTTTTGCAAAGGTAGATTAAGTGTAATCTTTTCTAAATATTTCATTACATTTGCACCCCCAATTGGGGAATGGCCCCGTAGCTCAATTGAATAGAGCATCTGACTACGGATCAGAAGGTTTCAGGTTTGAATCCTGACGGGGTCACAAAGCCCCCACGCAATGCGTGGGGGCTTTATCATTTAAAAGCGAATCGAGCTCGCTCGGATGAGCATTTAATGATAAAGCCCGTGACCGAAGCGAATGAGGATTTGAGTAAGGCCAATGCTAAAAGGATCATGAAATCTTCCTGACAGGGTCACAAAGTGATAAGGAATACAAATAAGGGTTTCGTATACTTACTAATACCCCTTTCGTGCTGGTCATCTTGTTTTCGAATTAAAGACTCAGTGTGATGCCCGGCATGTACTGCTCATTTAACTGATACTCCAACTTGAATTTACCGGAATATACATCACATGTTTTTTTGATCATAATGTTACCATTAAGCCATCCTAAAGAAGTTCTAACGCTATTCCCATTTGCAGAAGACTCCAAAACGGAATAATCCATTCCCAACTTTTCTATCAGGTAATGGTCTTTAAACAGGTCATCACTACCAGCAATATAAAAGACACCTTTAACCGTACTACTATTTTTATCACAGGCAATAATAAATGAGCTCACAGCGTCTTCGGTTGTATAATAATCATATTCTTTCTCAAACCATAGCAGGTATTTGTCGTTTTTATTATCATCTTTCTTAAAAATCTTCAAGATACTGACATCTAATGCTTCGTTAAGGTTTATACCCCGCATGCCAGTTTTGGTAACTTCTATAGGTTCAGACATCTCCGAAATAAAATAAAGTATGGTAAATATCAGGTACTATTTCAAAAAGATTTTTGGCACTGCAAATCATCAACTGCCAACTTTAAGATTGCCATACAACACAACTGATCTTATCGCAGCGCTATTTATTTAAACCCCAACTATAAAGAAATTTTATCTACCTCAACACCTAGTAGCTTTCGGGAAATGATATCCAGGCTTTTTTTATCTCCGGTGAAATGCATCGTACGATGAATATGATGAATTGTGCGGCCCGGTGCCAGTGCTGCGGCAGGCGACGAACTTTCCAGTTCATAGAACCTGCCCATTTGCTTACCGTCAATAGGCCCATCATTATAGGCATTTACGGCGTCACCGGAAAACGGGTTGTCCTGCATTTTCCATAAAGAATTTACATAATCCCTTTCATTTTCAGGCAGAGTGAACTGTGCGATGGTCAACACACCATTCAAAGCATCGTAACTGGCTGCTACCGGCAATGCCCGGTACGGCGACAACCCGATCTTACTGCGATGATTGGCATCCGCCTTAAGCATAATTAAACCGTTATTTACTTTTAGCCGGTCAGACGGCACTTTGCCGAAATAATCATCGGTCACAATTCTACCCAGGGATGCTGTATCTCCTTCACGATAGGGAATGGCAATAGTGGTTTGCGGCGAAGCATTCATCATGCTTAATATCCAGATCGAGAGGAGTCCGCCCTTCTTCGTCCAGGCAGTTGCTCCTTTGTTGGTTATACTGTTATCAGTTTCAAAGCCGACGGATTTTATGGAGGAAGGAAGGGCAACGCCAATAGCACGGGAAATGGCATTGCTATCTAACAATTGGATATTTCTGCCCACTGTCAAATCAAATGTTGTCCCGGAATTGTTCTCCAGCGTCATTTCTTTTTCAAAGCGGGCCATGGTGCTGTTGGAGGATATCAGTCTGAAGGGTTCTGTATCCAGTTCTTTTGGCACAAACCAGTTGTCGAAAATAAAATCTGTTCCTTTTTTAAAATATATGGAGAACTGCCCACCTTCCGGTCCGAGCCAGATCCGTTCTTCCCCTCCTACTGCATGCATATGTGGTGTGACTTTTCCTGAAGCAATCAATTCATGGTTAAGCCATCCAAAACTTTTTCCTGAAACACCACTTGCAGTACTGGTCATGACCCGTCCCTGGTATGCCGGTAGTATGATGACCTGTGCCATTTGCTTTTCATCACTCAGTAAAACCAGGTCTTTATGATGGCTTTTCAAAAATTCAAGATCGCTGCCAAAATTAACTGGAGTTGCTTTTGCTGTTTCCTCCTGTTTATTGCTTTCTGCAATACTATCCGTGTTTCCGTTATTGGTGACGTTGTCATTACTATTACAGGATAAAATGAAAACAAGCAGAAAGCAAAACTTGGAAATTTTCATGCCATTATTTGAAAAAATGAAATAATAAAACCAGGTAATGAGCCTGCAGCATTCAACTACTGCTCCATACTTTTGGAACCGGCGACCCTGGCTTTTCTTATAATTCCCAATACGACATTGATAAAAAAAACTACCATCCCTATGATCAATAGCAGTAACATATATGATGAGCCATGCTGTCCAAAAAGTTTTCTTTCTGAAACAATCAAAAGATAAGAAATGACTAGCATTACATAATGCATCCATATTAGACCAGTACTATATAACCAATTCCTTGAAGCCTTATAGATCAACCAATGAAAGCCCATAACCAACGCCGGAAACCAGGCTGGAAATTCGTAATAGGTATCACGAATATGAAAATGATATGCTTCACGGCCCAAATCTGCCAGGAACATAAAAATGGATAGCAACAGGATGGCGAAAACAGGGTCCGTTCTTTTCAACCTAAAGAATTTTTAGTGTAGTGAAATTTACCCGGCTAAGCTAACAAAGAAAAATTAGATCCTGCGCCGCGATGCCCTGAATGCAAAAGTTTTCCGACGTAATTACTGCCCGCTTATTTTTTTTCAAACACTATCCTGAAATGGTCCATGACCTCACGTTCAAAACATTTTTTATTGGCCGCAGATTTCAATACCTCCAGTTTCAGCCTGAAATCCTTATTGAAAAATACTTCAGGAAGCAGCCGCAGAAACAACAGGTATTTTCTAACACTGAATTTCCAGATTCTTTTTCGCCACTGGTTGGTGGTTTCTATATAGTCGAGCCGCCCGCTGCTGATATTGATGAGTTTGAAAAATGGGTCGGCTGTCCGGGTGATCATTTCTGAACCATATGGCAGCCATGAGCCGGGAAAATATTTAGCCAGCAATGCAGTGATATATTCATTGGAATTTTTGTCGGCATTGATGTCCATATCCTTCACATCAACCATATTTTTCCCGAAGGTCATGGTCTGCAAATAAAACCTTCCGCCTTTTGGAAGAAGGCAATACACGGTCTGAAAAAAGTTATGGTAGATTTCCTCCTGTTTTCCCTGCAGGTATTCTTCCAGCGAACAAAAATGTTCAAATGCGCCAACAGATACAATGGCATCAAATGTTCCGTAATCCGCGGGCCTGACCGTCCTGACATCTTTTAAATACACTTCCAACCCGTTCTTTCTGCAGGCTGCATACTGGGCGTCGGATAATGTTAATCCGATACCCCTGGCGCCCAATGCCCTGATATACCGTAAAAAAGGGCCCCAGCCACAGCCCATATCCAGGACCCTGCTGTCTTTGTGAATATTCAGCTGCTCTGCCATGAAACGGTGCTTCGCCTGCTGGGCTTCTTCAAGGGAGAGTGAAAAATTACCATTATACATGGCGCCGCTGAAATCTTCCATTTCACCAATACTCAGCCGGAAAATCTTATCAATAACGGTATAGGTAAAATCAATATCTTTCTTTTCGGCCATCAATCAATTTTTTAACGAATCTGCCATCGGGGATCTCTGGCAGGATTTAATAAAATAAATTAACTTACTATAAAGCAACATATGAAATTTTTTATTTTATCCGTATTCTTCATGGCTTTTTTTATACCCTTTGCGGGAGCCCAGCCTGTTTCAATTTTTAATGGTAAGGACCTGAACAACTGGACGGTCCATGGCACGGAAAAATGGTATGTAGACAAAGGTGAACTGATTTGCGAAAGCGGTCCGGATAAGGGTTATGGCTATCTTTCCACCAACAGGTCATATAAGGATTTTGTGCTCACCCTGGAATTTAAACAGGAAGCTAACGGCAACAGTGGTGTGTTTTTCCGTTCATCCATCGAGGGAACAAAAATCAGCGGATGGCAGGTGGAAGTTGCTCCGGCAGGCATGCATTCGGGAGGAATTTATGAATCATATGGCAGGGGTTGGCTGATCCAGCCAAAGCCTGCGGATGAACAATGGCTTAAGACGGGTGAATGGAATACGATGAAAATTATGGTAAAAGGCGATGAGGTAACTACCTGGCTAAACGGGCATCCAATTGTTTATTTCAAGGACGAAAAAATTGGCCAGGGCACGGGATTTGTTGCCCTGCAGATACATGATGGAGGAGGTATAAAAGTCAGGTGGAAAAACCTTATGATCCAGGAGCTCTGATGCCTGACCGATTGCAGCTTTACATTATGTATAAACAGTTGATCAGCCATACAATAGCGGTTGATATTAACCGTTATAGTTTGTATATTACTGCTTACTCTTTGCGTTTACTACCGTCATTTAAGATTATTGATGGCGGTAATAAGTATTAAGGATTTGTATGATTATAGAAAGTTCCGGGATTGTGGATACTTCTCCACGATCAATGTTAAGGCGAATGCTGGTCTGTATTGCAATATTGCTTGCCTGTTCCGTTTTTATGCAATCGTTGAAATATGTATTTCATTTGCACTTTACTGCAATGAATTTCCTGGTGTTTATATTCAATGCCGACCAGGAAAGAAACATACCTACATTTTTCTCGGTAGTGCTTCTTCTTTATGCCACATCGTTACTCTATTCCATTGCCGTTGAAAAATCTGCCAGCAAAGACCGCTATCGTCTTCACTGGTGGCTTATGGCCATACTTTTTCTGCTTATAGCAGCAGATGAATTTATGGCCACTCATGAACTGATATCGGAAATGGTGAGGGAAAAATACCATGTGACCGGGTTTCTATACTATGCCTGGGTTATACCTTTCGGGATCCTGGTGTTGGTATTATTTATTTTTTACCTGGGCTTTCTCTTCAAGTACCTGCCAGCCGGGATAAGAAACCTCATGATCTTATCTGCTGTCCTATATCTTGGCGGGTCATTGTTTATGGAAATGGTGGGCAGTTATTTCTATTTAAAGAACGGTGATGAAAATATGACCAATGCCATCCTGACCACTGTTGAAGAAGGACTTGAATTGGCTGGTGTTGCCCTCTTTATTTATTCATTGCTTCGGTACAGGCAGGAAATGCAAAAGGATGGAACAACCGATATTACCGGTTCCTCCATCCTTTAACATGTTGGCGGATTATCTTTTTTTCTCTAAACTTTGGATAATCTTCCCATATAATTTGCCAAATTCGAGGTACATGTTATTTTCCTTGATTTTACCCAAAAGATCAATAACGGCTTTGGATTTCAGAAAATTATATCCCGTTTTTTCTTCTACCTTATTGCGGGGAAGAAATGTATCGTTGTCACTGACTTCAAGAGGATTCTTGAGCAGGATTATGTCTTCGGCCTTGGCCCTGATATTACCTTCAAGGCTGTGTGCAAACATCTCATGTGTACCTTTCCTGTTCCTTGTGCGGATTAACTGGGGAAAAGCATAGAATCCCACAATATATGTTTTACCATCCTGGTAATTTTTGCTCTTGAAGAAAACTACATGAACATGGGTGGCATTTTTGGGATCAACACCGGAATTTCCAAAATGGGGCACATTGCCGAGGTAGTAATTTTCATCTTCGGCGGGATAAAGTTTATGTCCAAAATTCAGGCATGTATCTGAACGTTGATCCTTTTTTACCCATTCAAAGGGCGTATTTTCAATGTCTGCTTCAGTTGGAGCGTCCTGCCACTGGTTAGAATTCCAATCCAGTGACGCCAGGATACCGTAATTTTTCATCCCTAATTAATTAAAAAAATTGGTGATTATTTGCGGAAAGGTAGTGCATTTGGAGGCAATTGGCCCTGAAAATTGACACAGCCGCCAGGGAGGTAGCTTCGTTTATACAAGAATGTTAGTAATCAAAAAGCTAGAGGTTCACGATCAGTACCGGAATCTGCAGGCCATGCCTTACCCCTTCGATCGTCTGGCCGAAGATATAATCCCTGATGCCTGAATGGCGATGTGCGCCCATAACGAGAAGTCCTGCCGATGATTCTTTGACAATGTTGATGATATCCGCCACCCTGTCCTTATAACCTATGGCAAATTCTGCCTTATATCCCTTTGCATGTAACTGGGCCGTATAATTCCGAAGGCGGTCCTCATCCCTCCTGGACTCCTGGTCATCAACGCCCGGTCCGAGGAATTTGGCAGATGCGCTTTCCACAACATGTATCAACAGGTAAGTCGCATCCTTATGCCCCTGGTTTACCGCATAAGCAATGAGTTTCTCGTCTGCCGAAGTGAAGTCAAGTGCAATGGCGACTTTTTTAACGGGCCTGACTTCCAGGTTCTCTAATTGAACAATATCTCCATGAATTGGTAAGGGAGGCTTTTTAAATTTCCATTGAAACAGCGGGATCAGTGTCATGGCAAGAAACAAAAAGACCAGTGCCGCACAACAGAGTCCGACGATAAATTTGATCAACGGATGACCATCACCCTGGAAAAAAGGTATCAGCTGATCTATGACAAGGTTTACATTAAGGTATACCAGGATGGAGGCAATGGTCCAGGCTGCTGTTTTTGTCCACGGACCGATGGCAAATTCACCCATTGTCTTTTTATCGCTCACCAGGTATATCAGCGGGATTACAGCAAAACCCAACTGGAGACTTAATATCACCTGGCTCAGGACCAGGAGTGCATCAATCTTTGCATCACCGAAGTAATAAATGGTAAAGAATGCCGGGGTTACGGCGATCAGCCTTGTCATTAAACGCCTTAACCAGGGATTGATCCGTAGTTTCAGGTAACCTTCCATTACGATCTGGCCGGCAAGGGTCCCGGTGATGGTGCTGCTTTGTCCGGCTGCAATAAGTGCAATGGCAAACAACATAGGCGCCAGCGTGGTGCCCAGCAAGGGAGCCAGCAGGCGGTGGGCGTCTTCAATCCTGGCGACATCAGTATTTCCGGATTTGAAAAAAACGGTAGCGGCCAGGATCAGTATGGCTGCATTCACAAAAAAAGCCACATTGAGGGCTATAGCAGTATCGAAAAGGTTAAAACGGATAGCTGAGGCAATGCTGCTTCTTTCCGGTTTTATCTTCCTGGTCTGTACAAGCGCCGAATGCAGGTAAAGATTATGTGGCATTACCGTTGCACCGATAATACCAACGGCAATGTAGAGGGACTGATCTGTAAGGAAGCCGGGTTTAAAACCACTCAGCACTTCTGTTAGTGCGGGTTTTGCCAGGAAGAGTTCCACCACAAAGGATGCACCGATGACGATCACCAGGGCAATGATGAATGCTTCGAGCTTACGGATTCCAAAATTCTGCAGGAATAGGATCAGCAATGTATCCAGTATTGTAATGGTAACGCCCCAAAGGATTGGCAGCCCGGTAAGCAGGTGAATACCCAGGGCCATTCCAAGGACTTCAGCAAGATCACATGCGGCAATGGCTATTTCTGCCAGGATATAAAGACCGATATTGATCGGGCGCGGATAAATCTCGCGGTTAGCCTGTGCCAGGTCCCTCCTCCTGACGATCCCAAGCCTCGCACTGAGCCCCTGCAATAATAACGCCATCAGGTTACTCATGATCAGCACCCATAGCAGGCTGTAACCGAACCTGGCGCCACCCTGAAGGTCTGTGGCCCAGTTGCCCGGATCCATATAGCCCACGCTCACCAGGTAGGCGGGTCCAAGAAATGATAACAATTTTCGCCAGCCCTTTACTGAATTTCGTGTATCAACAGATTCATGCACTTCGCTGAGCGACTGGCTTGAAAGGTCCGCAATATTTTCTGGTGAAATTTTCAGATGTTCCCTTTAGAATAAAAAATTCCAGGCAGTTTTTTAGTATATCCGCCCGGTTGAATGAGCAACAATTTACTCAAAAACGGCTAAAAGATTTCATTAAATAATGAGTGATGAAACCGGTATAACAAAAAAGTCCCGCTAACGCGGGACTTCTGAATGTCTGCAAAAAGACTTTATAATTTCGTGACTACGTACATATTGTTGATGAGATCGAAGGATATTTTATAGTTACCAGACACATCCGGTGCCGGCATATCCTGTCCTTCAGGCTTAAATAAACCGCCTGCCTTGATACCGGGGGCACCGTTGTCGAAAGCTCCGTATTTTTTACCCCAGCTTCCATTTTCAGGTAGGAATAAATAATTCTTACCGGTAGTCAATGCTATACTGGCCAACTCCCACCTTGTAGAGTTGATCCTGGTAAACCTTTGTGACGGGATTGGAACAGGATTGCTCCAGCCACCCGGAGTGGCGTCTCCAACAATATACAGACTGTCGGGTACCCCATGCTGTTGGGTGAACGGCGTTACGGTGAACTTGCCCGATTGAAAATCGAGGATGATCTTGTATAAGCCGGTTGCCGCAGGACCGGGGAAATTATCTTTCAGGTTAAATCCGAAATCACCTCCTTCAGATAAACCAGCAAGACTGTTATTCGCCACCGAATACTTATTATCCCAATTACCGTTCAATGGAAGGATCAGGTAAAATTTACCACCCGTCAGGTTGAAAATTCCACCATAAGTGGTTTCATCAATTTTTGTAAGTTCCTGGGTTGGTGTTGGAACAGGATTGGACCATCCGCCAGCAGTTGCATCCCCTACGATATACAGTTTACCTGTTGTTGGAAGTGCCACTCTTGGAGGAACTTTATAGGTTTTCGCATTTACCTTAACAACATTCGTTAACAGCCGCTCATTGTTATTTCCATAAGAAGAAATCACACGGAAATCAAGATCATAGGCTTTGTTATATTCAAAGCCCCAGTTAAGCATTATGGAATTAAGTTCTTTGGCAATATAGGTATAGGACAGGTCACCCATTATTTCCGTTGTAACAGCTTTGGAAAAATTCCTGCCTGATGAATCCACCTGCAACAGAAATTTCTGGTTGGTTGAATCAGTGGCATAATCAGGATTAGTCCAGTTTAATGTCAGTACCGGCTTGTTACTGTCAACCGGCAATGGTGCCACTGTACTTACCGATGATGACAGTACAGGTACAGTACCTGCCGTGTACAACGGCAGATCGTCTACTTTATCGCAGGCAGCATAGGCGATTACTGCAAGTGCGAGAAACCAAACTTTATTTATGATTTTCATATACATCTTTTAAAGAATGAGTTTATTGTTTAACTACAGTAAAAGTTCCCAGCTGGAAGTCAAGTGTTATTTTATATGTTCCTGCAGTGGAAGGGCCGGGAAATGTAGGATCAGCATTTTTCTTTTCGAAAACGCCGCCTGCAGATGAACCCGTTACCATATGATATTGAGTATCCCAGTTACCCTGCTCCTGTATAACTTTATATCCACCGCCACCGGGCATCGCCACTACCAGTTCATATAAGGTATTGCTTAACTTGGTGAATTTCTGGGAAACATCATAAGGAGCCTGCATCGGATTGGCCCAGCCGGAAGAGAAGGCATCGCCAATTCCCCACAGATTACCGGATGCCGGTGGTTCCACTTTTGGAGGAGGTGAATAAGGCGTGGCGGTAAAGCTCACTTTATTGGAGGTCAGTGCCACCGCATTGGAAGCCAGGCTGCTGCTAATCCTCGTTTCCATGGTATATTGCTTTCCTATTTTTAGCAACATGGTGTTACCCAGTATACTATTCAGTTCCAGTACGGTGAAACTCTTTGACAGGTCCCTGGATATCGTGGTGACATATTTATTTGAACTGGCGAAATTTCCACCCAGGGTATCCATTTCCAGGGTATAACTTACATCATGCGAACTGGGTCCTGTAGTAAAAGAATAATCCGGATTGGTCCAGGTTAACTTTATCGCTTCCAGTGCCTCATCTGCCGGATTCAGGTTAACAGCACTCTTAGATGCAGTGAGTACAGGTGCCGTTCCTCCGTCGAAATATATTTTGTTTTCATCCTTTTCACAGCTTCCTAAAAGGAAGACTGTAAGCAGCATGGAACCTAATATTTTAATGTACTTGTTCATATCATTCCGTTTAGGCAATTAATAATTAGGGTTTTGCTTAATGTTTGGATTTGATCCCACCTCAGTTGCCGGTATGGGGTATAGTTTGCGGAAAGCATCTACACCGGTGCCATTTTTCACACCACCTTTCCATGGCCACAGGTAAGTGGACTCGGTAAACCTGTCGAAACGAATCAGGTCTGTGCGCCTGAATCCTTCCCAATACAATTCCCTGGCCCTTTCATCGATAACATAATTAAGGTTAAGAGTAACCGAAGATATATTACCGCTTGTATTTCCGTATGCGCGTGTACGTAAGTTGTTGGCGTATAGTCAGCGCTGTTTCAGCGTTCCCTCCTGCTCCACCGCGAAGTACTCCTTCAATGTAAATCAGGTACTGTTCGGCCAGCCTGAAAACCGGGAAATCGATATCGCTGAATGTTTTACCGGGATCTGAGCCGAAGCCGCCGGTTTTTGTACGGTTGCGGTATTTCGTTACAGCATATCCGTCCTTGAATTCACTGACCTTTTCTATTTCAAGATTTTGCTGATAGAACTGGGCACGTTTATCGGCAGTACCGGTATAATCAGGAAATAAATTGGGAAGATTCTTGGTGGTCCTGGTTCCGCCCCAGTTGGTGAGCCCGGAAACCGTAGGATCCATTGAACCGCCCACTGAAGCATTCACAATGAAAGTTGTACCTCCATAGTTCTGGGTTTTAAGACCGTCATAATTCAGTGTCCAGATAAATTCGGTATTACTTACGTTATTATCCGCCAGCATCAGGTTACGGTAGTCGCTGATCAGGGTATACCCTGCGTCGATTACTTTCTTTGAATAAGTGATGGCTTCGGACCATTTTGCCGTGCCGGTGTATACCTGTGCATTGAGGTAATTCCTGGCAAGCAGTGACCAGACAGCAGCCTGGTCGGCCCGGCCATATTCATTAGCCTTTGGTGAAGGAAGTGCGGATTCAATGGCCTTGAGTTCTGATTCAACGTAGTTGAAGAGAGCTGCCCGTTGGATTTGTTCAGGCCTCACTGCAGCACCGATCGGTGTTTCCTCATTAACAAAACCAGGATTACCATAGAGATCCATCAATACGGAATACTGGTAAGCACGAACAAACCTTGCTTCCGCATTCATCCTGTTGACATTATCGGCAGAAGATCCGGAAATGCCCCGGCTGTTCAGTTTATCCGTTGAACTTTCACGGATAAATTCGTTGCACAGTGTGATCACATAAAAGCACCGGCTGTACAGACCAATGAGCATGGGGTTGTTGGAACTCCAGTTCATGTTATGGAAATCCTGGATACCGGGATCATTCCATGCCACCACGGCTTCATCTGTACTCAGTTCCTGGGCTTTCCAGTATAGACGGAGAAAATCAGAAGTGCCTTCATCTATTCCGGCCACATCACCTGCACCTGCAGGTCCGCTGTTACCGGTAAGCGCCATGCTGCCATAAATTTTAGCCAGCACCTGGCGGTACCCTTTTTCATCTTTATACAGCTGCTCGCTGGTTACGTCGTTGGGCGGGAAGCGATCAAGGTCTTTATGACAACCGGCCAACAGTATCAGTACTGCCAGCAGCCCCGTCCATTTAATTGATAGCTTTATCATAAACATTTTGTTTTTTAAATTAAAAATCAAGGTTCAGTCCTAAAACATACATCCTTGGGCGGGGATAAATCTGGTTGTCTATACCGCCCACTACTTCAGGATCAAGACCATCATACTTCGTAATGACAAATGCGTTCTGCACATTTGCGGTTATACGTAAACGTACGTTCTTGTAAATTTCCCCCATGTCATAACCGAGGTTGATATTGTCCATACGGAAGAAGGAGGCATTCTGAACATAATAATCGCTGAAATACTGGTTGTTCTCAAAACCGGTTGCCCGATAGTTGGCACTTGCATTGCCCAGCCAGCCCAGCGGGTTGATGATGGCGCGAAGCACGCCGTTATTGCTCTGGATATTGTTATAGTTATAATTTCCAATGCTCATCCGGGAAACAAACCCTGCTGTCCATTTGCCATAACTCACGCTACTGTTCAGTCCCATATAAACCGGGGCATTCGGAGATTTATAACGATAAAGGTCATCATCATTAACGATACCGTCCCTGTTCAGGTCTTCATACAATCCTTCAATGGGATTTCCCGTTTTATCGTAGATCTGCTTGCGTACATAAAATGTACTTGGGGCATAATCCACTGAATGGATTTGAATGGTGTTACCGGTACCACCTGCGATACCGCCGACAGGATTACCCTTGAACGATGGATCGGGGTTCAACAAAAGGTTGGTGATTTTTGGAGAGATATAGGTGAAGTTGAATCCTACATCCCACTGCCATTTATTATTTTTTACCGGTATGGCATTCAACGTAAATTCAACACCGTTGCTTTCGATATTACCCACATTGGTCAGCAACTGGTTGCTGAAGTTGGTACCCAGTGCAATAGGAACCACACTTAAGAGGTCCTCCGTTTTGCGGGTAAATACATCGATTGAACCATTGATACGGTTGTCATAGAATCCAAAATCAAGTGCTACGTTGATATTCCTGGTGGTTTCCCATTTCAGGTTCGGATCATATGCGCTCGGACGGTAAACGGTATCGAAAGTACTTCCCAACTGGTACAGGGCTGCATTGTTTCCCCGTGAATACCTCGGGATATAACCATAGAAATCAATTCCATCCTGTTGCCCGGTAATACCAAAACCTGCACGAAGTTTAAGGTTTGACACTACGGTGGAGCCTTTCAGGAAATCTTCTTCACTGAGTCTCCAGGCAAGTGCAACTGAAGGGAACAGACCCCATCGGTTTTCTTCGCTGAAACGGCTGGTTCCGTCAGTGCGGACACTTGCTGTTAATATGTATTTATTGGCCAGTGTATAGTTCAAACGGCCATAGTAGGAAATCAGCGTGTACTGCGACTTGGTTTCAGGGAACGCAGGTTCCGTACCGGGCCTTACTGATTTGTCGTACCGATAGTCTGCAAAATTCTTTGTCGTGAACTGGAAATCCTGGTAACCGGTTCCGGCCATCACATCAATTCGGCTGTTTATTTGTTTCAGGTCAGTCACATAGTTCAGGTAGAAATCGTAGAGCATGTTTTTACGTGATGATTCATACTCATTGTTGATCCCACCGTAATGGACAACCGAAAATGGATTGCTCTTGGTTTCCCAGCGGCGATATGCACTTGGTGCACTGTCGGTTACCACAATTGTTCCTGATCCTTTCTGATAATCATAGCCAAGGTTCAGGTTGGCACGCAGGCCTTTCACCCACGGTAAGGTATAATCGAGTTGAAGATTACCGATACTACGGTAGACCTTGCTCTTGTCATCGCGCATTTCCAGCAGGCTCACGGGGTTCATAGGGCTCAGGTCACGCGGAGGGGCTCCCTGTGCATTTGGATCAACATAAGTGAAATAACCTCCGAAACGCGGGCTGTTTACAGTAACCGGTTGCGTTGGATCGAAGTAGATGGCACTGCCTATAGCGCCTTCGTCAGCGAATTTGTTTGCCGTTTGTGCACCCTTGATATTGAGGTCAACCCTGAGCCTGTCTTTTAACAGTCTTGGATTCAGGTTCAGTGCGAGGGTTGTTCTTTTGAAATTTCCATTTTTCAGGATACCATCCTGGTTAAGAAAACCGCCGGATAACCTGAAGGGAAGTTTTCCCTTAACGATAGCGCCTGAAGCACTAAGGTTGAAGATCCTGGCCGAAAGCGGTGTGATAAATCTCATCCTGCCAGTCTGTGTTAGCGCTATTAAGTTTGGTGACATCGCTGGAGCTTCCTTTTTCTGCCACTATGGAACGAATCTCATCGGCACTCAGCACATCAACAGTGTTGGCCGGGGTCTGAGCAAAAAACTGGGAACTGAAATTAAATTTCAATTTTCCACGTGAACCTTTTTTTGTTGTAATAAGGATAACACCATTTGATGCCCTTGAACCGTAAATAGCAGCGGCGGAAGGATCCTTCAATACAGTAAAAGTTTCGATGTCATTGGGATTGATCATATTCAGCGGATTCACTGAACCACCAATCCCGGAATTATCCACCGGAACATTATCAATAACAATTAACGGATCATTGCTGGCATTCAGTGACGCCCCGCCACGAATCCTGATCTGGCTTCCTGCGCCAGGAGCACCGCTGACACTGGTGACCTGCACACCGGCAACCTTTCCGGCGATCAGTTGCTCAGGTGTTTGTAGCGCACCTTTCACAAAATCCTTACTTGAAATGGTGGACTACCGCACCGGTGAGATCTCTTTTCCGGGTAGTTCCGTAACCCACCACCACTACTTCATTAAGATTACCCTGCGCTTCGGTAAGGCTGATATCAATGACGTTTCTGCTGCTGCCTACGGTAACTTCCTGTCGGGCAAATCCTACGGAAGAGATTACCAATACAGAATTTTCACTATTAACACTTATAGAGAAGTTCCCGTTCACATCGGTATTTACACCGCGTGAAGAACCCTTCACCATAACACTGGCATTGGCCACCGGCAGGCTGTCTTTTGCATTTGACACTTTACCCGTGATCACCCTGCCCTGTGCGAAGGTGAGTTGCATAACGGCCAGTATAAGGATGGAAACCAATCCCACACGGCCCAACATTCGCTTGACACTCATAACAGTTGGTTTAAATTACAAATTCAGTTGTGGTTAATATATTCTTGTCTAATCTTACCATTTATATTCATTGTCACGTTCTAAACATCCACTCATCGGCCGGTCACAAATTGTTTCTTCATCCGTTTGCCATTGACATCGATCATCATCACATAGTTTCCGGATGCCAGGCTGCCTATATTGAATGACGGAATGTTTAACGGTATCGTATACCTGCCCTTTCCCTTCTTGCCCGCATTATAAATGCCTACCCGCTGACCCTGCATGTTCCATATGCTGATATTCACATTGCCCGCTTCAGGAATCTCATAGGTTACTACCGATTGAACTCCGGCGGGGTTCGGATAAATGATCATGGAACGGTCACTATAATCGGGTCTCAGATCATCGATCGACGTTATGGTCTGTCCGTTGATATCCCTGTTGGTATACACATAATACTCGCCGGGTTGCAGGTTAATTGATTCAGCTGCACCCGTGGCATTACGAATCCCATTTACCAGGTAAGAGTACCAGGGACCGGCAGACGGGAAGGTGACATTTGCAGTTCTTGATACCACGTCAAAATTCCCCATCACCATTACTTTAAGCGAATCACTTTGTACCGTCATCCATTTAACCGCGCCGGATAAATCCGATGCCACATTGCTTCCCGTGAAAGTGAGGTTATAGTTAGGTGTCAGTTTTAATTTATTCAGCTTCGCATAGACGTCAAATAATTCCTGCCTGCCCGTATTTTGCAGGTAATCCCATCGCGGAGGTTTGTTATCCAGCCTGCACTGGCTGCTCGGATAAGGTGTGGGGACAGTATTGTTCGAAGAACACCATGTGATGGAATAGTCGTACCCCAGTTCACCAAACTGCCAGATCATTTTAGGCCCCGGCATCATTGCCCAGAAGGCCGTTGCCATTCCGTTTCTTTTTAAAGCAACTCCGAGGTCGCGGGCATTATGAGCGCCACTGGAATTATTTCCAAAAGTGACATTCTTATACATCAGCCTTTCTTCATCATGGCTTTCCTGGTATCCAATAAGATGCGGCTGGTTCCAACCCTTTTTAGTGAATAGCCCGCTTTCAAAATTGGAATTCGCAAGGAAACCCATCGTGGCTTCATTCACATTATAATTCATATTGCCCCAGAGCATCATACCATAATCCGACAGTTCCTTTTCTTCAGTATTATCTGCAAAATGTTCAAGAATGCAATAGGTCCCTGCGGCAGTTGTCTGCATCTTATCATAT
Organism: uncultured Sphingobacteriales bacterium; assembly: GCA_963707255.1. Lineage (GTDB taxonomy): Bacteria > Bacteroidota > Bacteroidia > Chitinophagales > Chitinophagaceae > Pollutibacter. The sequence goes on from CAVPPM010000023.1 coordinate 108,017, forward strand.
ATCCGCTTCCAGATAGCAATCCTGCTGGCGTCATAGGCGCCCCAGGCAGCTACATTGTTGGGATTGTTCACCTGCGTGAATCCCTTTGACAGATCCCAGCGAAAGCCATCGAGCTTATAATTTACCAGCCAGTGCTCCACTACCCGGTCAACAAGTTCCCTGGTAGCCTGTGTCTCATGGTTGAAATCATACCCCACGTTAAAAGGATGTCGTGCATCCTGGTTGAACCATGGGCTGTTAACCGCCGGCTTGCCCGCTGCACCGTCAAAATAAAGTTGCACCAGGGGCGACTGCCCGAAAGCATGATTCATCACCATGTCCATGACCACTGCCATTCCGTTCCTGTGGCATTCATCGATAAAACTCTTCAGGTCATTTTCAGTACCATAGTATTTATCAGGAGCAAAAAAGAATGAGGGATTATAGCCCCAGCTGTTGTTCCCTTCAAATTCATTAAAAGGCATGACCTCGATAACGTTAACGCCTAAACGCTTTAGATAACCCAGTGTATCTTTTAAGGTTTTCCAGTTTTGTTGTTGCAGGAAATCCCTCAGCAGTAACTCGTAAATGACAAGATTTTTCTTATCCGGCCTGGAGAAATTATTAACCTGCCAGGTATAGGCCGGCTTGGCAGTCTGCAGAATACTCACTATTCCTGTAGTCTTACCGGTGGGATATGGCTTCAGGGATGGATAGGTGGATGGCGGGATGAACGGATCATTGGCAGGATCCAGTACTTTTTCCGTATTATAATCTGCAACTTTCAGTGATCCGTCGACAACATACTGGTAGGCATATTCCGTTCCGGGATTGAGTCCGCTGATCCTTATCCAGAACCTGTTACCATCCGGTGTTTTATTCATCTGGTAGGCAATATCCTGCGTCCAGTTATTGAAATCCCCCAGCACGGTAATGGAATTTTTTCCGGGCGCATAAAATACCAATACAACAGAGGTGTTGCCTGGTTCATAATTAATTCCATCTTTCATCCCCGGTGGTACCGGCGCAATATTGGTAGGCGTTCCTACAAAAAACCTGAAGGTATCTGTCTTCGTTACGGCGCCACTGACTGCTCTTGCCACTATTGTCTGCTGCCCGTTGGCAATGATCGCAGTTGAACTGCTGACCTGGGTAACGGCCGACTGGCTATAAAAATCTGTTCCGTTCAATGACAGGGTTATATCTGCTACGCTGCTGCTGTTTGCTTTAACGGTGATGAGGTCGCCCACCGTTTTTGTAAGTGGCTCCGCGACTGGAATAAAAGTGGGCTGTGAAAAAGGTTCGGTAATCTTTACCTGCAGGCTGTTATCGTATACGGGAATATACATGTCGCTGAGGTCGGTATTACGTTGGACCAGGGTACCGTTGCCGTTGCGGAAAAGAATGGCAATCTTCTGAATTTGCTCACCTGCGTTGGTCATGCCGAAAAAATTTCGCAGGCCTCCATTGATGGTAAACTTCCACTGGTTGTTGCCCAGATAAGTACAATTGGCCAGGGCGTTGGGAACACCCCAGGTAAATTTTGAATACTTCCAGTCTGATGAACCATTGCTGAAGTTGGTAATCACGCCAATATGCACATATACATCACCGGTAGACGCATAATCTTTTAGTCCCTGGTTGCCCTTAAGGGCATTCAAAGTGATTTCAACCGGACTGGAATTTTCCTGTATAAACTGCGGGGAAGTGATGACTAACTGCGCCTGTAAATTCAATTGACAGGCCAAAACAAAAGTCAGAAAAATGATGACTCTCATGAAGCAGTTCGTTGATGTATTTAGGCTTAAGGTGTACTAATTACACAATAAGAAACAAAGATGTGTTTTTCTTACACAATAACAAATGATTGATGATTAATTATTTTTCAGTTGGTGATGTCTTGTTTAAGTTAATCGATTGTGCATCAGTACCGGGCCATTTTACCGGATGCTGGCAAAGAATTCCTGGAGGGAACAGGGTATCACTGTATAAGGGGAGAAATAAGCTCCGGGTGCTGCATGTAAAGATTATTTATTTTACTACCGGGCATAAAAAAGCCTGCCGGGGCTTTACCATCACATGATAATGAACTCCGGCAGGCCACAGGCCAAATCCCTTACTCTTCATCCATCCCGATAGGAGCACCAGGGGGAACGGCAGCATGCTGGGTAGGTTTTGCCTTATCCGGTGCTTTCATCCTTTCGAGTGCCAGGGCAAGATGACCGTTATACGTATTATCTGTAACTGTTTTACGTTTTCCTTCGATATGTGTTTTCAGGTCATTCAGTGATTTCTGCATCACGGACCTTGCCGCAAAGGAGACCTGGTCATCTACAGAAGACGATAAGAGATAGGTCAGGAGGACCTGTTCTGTCTGCATTTGGATCAGCCCCTGGACGCCGGATTTCCTGGGCGCCTTCCAGGTGTTGTTAACGATCCTGTTAACCATTTCGGACAATCCAAATCCTCCCGTGGCACCATTGATGGCGAGCCGGTTAATGCGTTCGTAGTTGAAAAGGAAGGAAAAGGGAATATCCGCCGCTGCCTCTGCCGGGGCCAGTATATCAAAAGCCAGACCCGTCCTCTTTTTAAACAGTTCGCGGGTAAAGTCATATCCTGCCGGCCTTGGCGGAATGAGCTTCGCGATATGGTCTGGCACCATTAAGAATTCAGGTTGAACGGTCAGCATGGCGGCATCAAGTGCTTTCAACTGTTGTTCCTTTGAAACCTGCTGCGTGATCTTCTGCTTCTCACGGTTAAGCGCATACGAATAATCAAGTCCGCCTACAATTTTACAAACTGCTTCTACCTGGTACCGGTGATAAAAATATACAGGAACCAGCACGTCTTCCAGCATGGCCATAGGAAAACCGGGGCGGATACTGTTTTCTCCAAATTGCTGCAGGGCTTTTTGCCTGACTTTTATCATTTCTTTCAGTTCGTCAGTGGCGTCATTTCCATTATCCCATAAATGAGCGCCGGGGTGCGGACCGCCCGGAGCCCTTGCATCCCGGTCACTGATGAAGAGCATGCCCCTGGCGGTAGCTTCGTCCATTATCTTATCGAGCGCTGCTGTTTCATCCTGTCCTTTATTGTATTGGCGGTAGCCCCAGTTAATGGCAATTTTATCCCATTCACCAATCTTGTTGTCATACGCCTGGCTAAGGTCGATGGCCCCACTCGCATTAATCCTCACCAGCGGATGCGGATAATCCATAACACTGGCCCGGTCATTTATGCTGGAAGCATAGTTATGCATCAGGCCAAGGGTATGTCCCACTTCGTGTGCCGATAGTTGCTTTAACCTGTCGAGGGCCATCTTCAGCATTTTATCATCAGCCGGCAAACCATTTTCAAATGGCGCCAGCAGGCCCTGGGCAATCAGGTAATCCTGTCGAACCCTGAGTGAACCCAGGGTTACCTGTCCCTTGATGATTTCACCCGTACGCGGATCTGTAACTCCGCCGCCATAACTCCAGCCGCGGGTACTTCGATGGACCCAGTTGATCATATTATAGCGGATGTCCATAGGGTCTGCTGAATCCGGCAATACTTTCACCTGGAAGGCATTGATAAAACCTGCCGCTTCAAAGGCCTGGTTCCACCAGGAGGCTCCTTCCAAAAGGGCCGACCGTATGGGTTCCGGTGTGCCGTTATCCAGGTAATAAATAATGGGTTTCACGGCTTCACTGCGTTCTGCTGAAGGATCCTTCTTTTCCAGCCTGTGCCTCCTGATATAGTATTTGTCGATGGGTTCCGAAACCGGGGTGCTGAAATCAAAAAAACTAACCGGGATATAACTCGACCGCGGATCAAATTTCCTGGGTTTGTAACCGGCATCGGGTAACTGCACAAAAGAATGATGCATCCTCATCGTTAGTGCATTGGGGGAAGGAGCTACGGATTGCACATAATTTCCAACCGTACCATCGGTATTTACAAAGGTGATGGTAGATTCCAGTTCCGTATTATTCGGGAAATTCTTTGTGGCCGCCATGTACATGGCGGAACGTGAACTGTCAATGGTGAAGATTCCCTGCTGCATCCGGCGGAGCCTTGAGGTCACCTGCATGGCATCCCTCAGCATAAATGCCGTGGCATCTACGAGCACTTTATTGCCCGACTCTGCAAGCGCAGTAAATCCCCAGTTGGTGGATTGTGCGAATGACTGCTCCACTGCTCTTTTTTCCGCTTCGTTAGTTGTGACGGCACGATACTGGTAATTGGGTTCGGTCATCATCACCTTCTTCCCCACCCTGCTGAATTTAACGATGATACCCCCATCATTCAATCCCCTGTCGAGCCCCACATCATTAGATCCCAGTCCGGCAGGAAGTGAAACGGTGTATAAAATTTCGGTATCCCATTTATCAATCTCCAGGTATACACGACCGTTAGTATCGTCCCAGTAGATGGGAAAATATCCCGGAATTTTTTTCATTCCGGCGGTGCGGTCTTCCAAGGAAGGCAAACGTTGGGCTTGGGCGGATGCACTTAGGGAAAATATTGTTGCGAGTAAAAACAGCATCCGCCAATTAGATAATTGGAAAATGTGGTAGTGTGGAAGTGCAAATTTGGAAATTACGTAAGTCTTCATGTTCCGTATCATAGATATCATGGATAAAAATTTTGTTTCAGTGCCATTATTTATTGTTTATTAAACTCTAGTCTCACTCAACCCTCAACCCTCAACTCTCAACTCTCAACCCTAAAGTCCCGGTTGCTTCAACTGCCACCCTGTTTTGGCCTTTTCATCATCCACCATTTTCTTCACATCTGCGAGTAATTTTTTTGCATCGTAGACGATACCGTCCTTGATGGTATATTTTATACCGCCCACCCGGATCACTTTATTATCATCGGTAACTTTGATGGCACCCATTCCATTGATGGCCTGAAGGTTTTCCAATGGATTCACCTCCATGATCGCGAGGTCAGCAAGTTTTCCCGCCTCTACTGTTCCGAGGTCTTTTTCTGCTCCCAGGGCCTGTGCAGCATAAAGTGTTGCTGACCGTATCACTTCCAGCGGATGAAAGCCTGCTTCACGAAGCATTTCCAGCTCGCGTGCAAAACCAAAACCATATAACTGGTAAATAAATCCATTGTCGGATCCCGCAGTAACCCTTCCACCCCTGTTCTTGTATTCGTTAATAAAAGTCATCCACAAACGATAATTTTCTTTCCAGGCAATCTCCTGTTCTGTGCCCCAGCTATACCAGTAGGATCCGTGGTTGACCCGACTTGGTTCATAGAATTTCCATAAGGAAGGCAGGGTATACAATTCATGGAACTCCTGCCGTCTTGCCCGTTGAAGGTCGCGGCCCGCTTCGTAAATATTAAAAGTTGGATCCAGGGTGAAATCAAGCCTGAGCAGGGTATCCATCACGGCATTCCATTTCGGACTGTAGGGTGCTGCTGCCTGCTTCCATAATTTCCCTGCTTCTCCAAACCTGTCCTGCTCATTCTGGTAATTATAATCAAGCGAATAATCCTGTATGGTACGGGAATCAAACAATGCTTCGGGCAATCCATACCAATGTTCCATGGACGTCATTCCGGCCCTGGCCGAATTCATAACATTCCATCGTGCTACCGACAGTTGTGCATGGTGTGCGCAACTTCTTAATCCCAGTTTTTTATTTTCCCGGATAGCGGCTTCCATGATTTCCGGAGACGCTCCAAAAAATTTAATTCCATCCGCCCCTTTTTTCTGGTTTTCCCTGACCCACTCAATCGCGAGCTCGGGACTGGTAATGGGAACTTTGGCACCCTGACCAAAGCCTGTATAGGCATAAATGCGCGGCGCGGTGATGGTATTGGCAGCACTTCGCTTTTTTTCTTCGAGCGTCCAATCGAGCCCGTTACCCGTCATCACCTCCCTCACGGTAGTAATGCCGTGCGCCATCCAAAGTTTATATACATATTCTGCAGGTGTGCCCTGTGCTCTTCCACCGATATGCGTATGCATGTCGATAAAGCCGGGCATCACATACATTCCCTCGCAGTTGATTTCCTTGCCGCCTTCTTTTAGTTTAGGGCGTCCTTCAACAGGAATGGCAACACCGGGATTGCCGACGTACCTCACCTGGACAATCCTGTTCTTTTCTATCACAATATCCGTTGGCCCGATCGCTGGTGCCCCGGTGCCATCGATCACAATGGCTCCCCTGAGGATCAACTGGGTATAGGGACCATCGCCCTCTTTTCTATCGGGAGCTTTTTGAATTTGAGCAGTAAGCTGGACTGAATAACATACAATGAACAGCAGGAATAATTTTCTCATGGCAGTAATGGTGGTAAAACTTTCAAGTTAATTTTTTTTTTATTCCTGACTGACCTTTCTTAAATCTTTACTTTTAACCAAAGCACAATATTGAAAATATCCTTCTGGACAATCGGCAAAAACCATGAACCTTATATACGCCCTGGCGTTGAAGATTTTACGTCCAGGTTAAAACGCTATTACCCGGTGAACTGGAACATTATCCCGGTCCCCAAAAATGCAGGGATGATGAGTGAAGCAGACCTGAGAAAGGCAGAAGCAAACACCATCCTGAACTGGCTCGACAAAGACGATTACCTTATTGTACTTGATGAACGGGGCAAGATGCTGGATTCACTCCAACTGGCGGGCTTTTTGCAACAACGGGCCAATGACAGTGTAAAGCAGGTTGTTTTCCTTATCGGCGGCGCTTATGGTATTGATGAACAGGTTTTTAAACGTGCACAGTTCAAATGGTCACTATCGGCCCTTACTTTTCCGCACCAGCTGGTGAGGTTAATCCTCGCCGAACAGGTTTACCGCGCTTGCACTATCTTGCGCAACGAGAAATATCATCATCGATAAATCAATTGAATGTCTGTTACCCAAATTATTGTTATCGTCACCTGTCTTGTGTCCATTCCCGCATTCAGCAGGGAAAGACTAAAGGAAGATTTATTGTTCTGGCCATATGAGATTAACCACAAGAACCAGTATTACCGCTTCCTCACCTGCGGATTTATTCACGGCGACAGCATGCACCTCATCTTTAATATGGTTTCCCTCTATTCATTCGGGGTGGCTATTGAAACCTTCCTGTTTCCTGTTTTTTTTAACCAGCATACTGTGGTACTGTATGTGATGCTGTATTTACTGGGTATCATTTTTTCCTGCATTCCTGATTTTTTCAAATACCGTAATAATTTCAGCTATCGTGCATTGGGCGCTTCCGGCGCTGTATCTGCGGTGATCTTTTCCGCCATTTTACTGGAACCCACCATGCCGCTTCGTTTCTTTTTTATACCTATTGATATTCCCGGTTATGTGTTCGGACTGGCATTTTTGGCACTATCGGCCTATCTCTCTAAAAAGGGCGGCGACAACATAGGCCACAATGCGCATTTCTGGGGAGGAATTTTCGGGCTGGTATTTACTTACCTGGCATCTATCGCATTTACTGATGTAAATATTATCAGCCGCTTTATTGAAAAGGTATTCTGAGCATTAATTTAATCTGCTGCAGTTTTATCACTGGCCTTTGCCGTGCGTGCAAATCAGGTATCGCAATTCTATTACATTCTTTTGACGGTGTGTGCCTATCAGGTGTGCTTTTGCCATTGCATGCATATCAGGTTGCGCGTATGGGGCTGCACTTTAAAACGGTCATCAATCCGCTGTCCTATCACCCACACAATTCTTCCTGCAGACTCCATGATCCAGGTATTTTCCTTATCATGCTGTGACATTTTCCGGTCAATAAAAAACCTTGCGAGTTTCTTCTTTTTCCTCATGCCCAGGGGATAAAAATAATCGCCCGTTTTCCATCTGCGGATCATTATCGGGTATTCGATGACGTTAGCATCGATGCAGGCGGTGAAAGGATCGGCATCCAGGGTTTTGCCAACATCATATTTTTTTTCCTGTAAAAATAATTTTCCCCTGTTCAAACAAGACTTCTTTGACCGGGGCCGGTATCACCTGTATCTCTGCGGCGGTCTTTTGCAATGGCGTGATAATAAACCAGTTCCTGTTTTTTAATAGCCTGTGTGTGGAGGAGTACACCGTTTTACCGGTTGGACTGTCGAGCAGCGAGATGATCTCGCCCGACTGTCCGGCAGCAAATCCAAACCCGCTGAAAAGTTCATACACCAGCGTGTTTAATGGTTTTTCGTACCTGAGCTTTTCCACCGGGATATGCCACTCCCCTTTTTTTTCCTGCACCAGTTTCTTTCTTTTGATGTTGATCATTCCCTGGTAAAGCAATTCCACTTCCCGGAAGCGTTCTATATTTTGCTGCATGTTGTTAGCGGCCGCAGGGTATACTTTTTCCACCAGGGGAATCACCTGTAACCGAAAAAAATTACGCGTATACTTTTCTTCACTGTTGGAACTGTCTTCTACGTGCTTCAGACCAGCAGCATTTGCATATTCTTCAATATCCTTCCTCGAAGCAAACAGTAAAGGACGAACGATATTATCCTGTTTGGCCGAAATGCCCCTCATCCCGGAAATGCCGGTGCCGCGGAATAAATTCATCAGCACTGTTTCCATATTATCATCTGCATGATGGGCAGTGCATAAATATCGCAGTGATGATTCTTTTTCCATCAGTTCCCTGAACCATGAATACCGGAGGATCCGGGCTGATTCCTGGATAGATAACCTGTTGGCCTGTGAGTAACCCTGCGTATCTACCTGCTGCACAAATAAGGGGACCGACCAGTCGCCGGCGAGTTGCCGGACAAACTGTTCATCGCGCTCGCTTTCCTCCCCCCGAAGTTTGAAGTTCATATGGGCCAGGCTGATTGTATACCCCGATTGAAGGCACAAATGCGCCAGCACTACCGAATCCATTCCACCACTGATAGCAATCAGCAGGTGGTCTGAAGGATGGAATAAGCCATCTTCCTTAACGTGTTGCAGAAATAATTTATGCAGGTCCATAATTAATAAAGGAGGTCTTCATAGGCATTTTGTAATTCCCGGAGGGCATGGGCATCGCCGGATTTTTTGCAGGCTTCCATCCCCTGCTCATATACTTTCAGGGCGTCTTCCCTCCTGTTGGTGCGCTCGAGCAATTTTGCCAGGTGATAATAGGTTCCCGTGTTGCCGGGATCCTGGTCCAGCAATGTTGAAAAAAGCCGCTCTGCTTCCCCTTCCTCCCCCAGTTTCACGTATTCCAGTGCCAGGGCGTGCTGAACAAAGGCATCCCGGGGGTTAGATTCCAGGAACTGTTTCAACTTTTCTATCCGCTCCATTAAAAATTAATTATTGGAAAACTATGTTTTGAATGATGTGTTACTATATTTGTGCGATAGTTGCATAAACAACCTTAATGATTATATCAAATTTCCCAATATGAAAATACTGGTTTGCATCAGTAAAACGCCAGACACCACGGCAAAAATAGCCTTCACGGAGAACAACACGAAATTCGCCAGTGATGGCGTGCAGTGGATCATCAATCCATACGATGAATGGTATGCCCTGGTACGGGCCATCGAACTAAAAGAAAAAGATCCTTCCGTGGTCATTCACCTGGTAACCGTAGGTGGGGCCGATGCCGAGCCGATCATTCGAAAAGCACTGGCGCTTGGGGGCGACGAAGCCATCCGGGTGAATGCGACGCAGGGCGACAGTTTTTATATCGCTTCACAAATCGCCGCAGTGGCACAGTCGGGGTATGACCTCATCCTTACCGGCAAGGAAACCATCGACTACAATAATTCCGCCATCGGCGGGATGGTGGCCGAACTGCTGAATATGCCTTACGTAAGCCTTGCCACCAAAATGGACCTGTCGGGTACTTCGGCTACCCTTAACCGTGAGATTGAAGGCGGTGAGGAAACCCTGGAAGTAAGCCTGCCGCTGGTGGTAAGCTGCCAGAAAGGAATGGCAGAAGCAAGGATCCCCAATATGCGCGGCATCATGGCGGCCCGCACCAAACCACTAAAAGTAGTGGAGCCCTCCGCCGCAGAAGAACTCACCTCCGTGGTTCGTTATGAATTGCCCCCGGCCAAAGCAGGAGTAAAACTTATTTCTGCGGAACAGCCCGAAGAACTGGTCCGCCTCCTTCATGAAGAAGCAAAAGTGATCTAACCTATTAAAAAAAAGATATGCCAGTATTGATTTTTATAGACCAGGCCGATGGCCATATAAAGAAGAATTCATTTGAAGCGTTGTCGTACGGCGCGAAAGTGGCCGAAATCACCGGGCAGGAAGCAGTGGGTATTGTACTCGGGCAGGTCAAAGATGACCTTTCTGCCCTTGGGCAGTATGGCGTTAAAAAGATCTACCAGGTCAGGAAGCCGGAATTGGATCACCTCGATGCCCAGGTGTATACCCAGGTCATCGGTGATGCCGTTCAGCAAATTGGGGCCAATACGGTGGTCTTTTCCAATAACCTCACGGGTAAGTCGGTTGCCGCCCGTCTTGCTGCGAGATTGAAAGCAGGACTGGTGTCTGGCGCAATTGGGCTGCCTGATGTCGCCAATGGTTTTGTGGTTAAGAAGAATGTTTTTTCGGGTAAGGCCTTTGCCTTTGTATCGGTCAACACCCCTGTAAAAATTATTGCCCTGAATCCAAATGCTTATGCCGTGAGCACTGCTGGTGGAACCGCCGAAGTGGCTGCACTGGATATTGCCGTATCCGCACCAAAGGTGAAGGTAACGGCAACGAATAAGGTCAGCGGCGCAGTTCCCCTTGGTGAAGCCGAACTGGTGGTGAGTGGAGGACGCGGACTGAAGGGACCTGAAAACTGGGGAATGATCGAAGAACTGGCTTCCCTGCTGGGTGCCGCAACCGCCTGCAGCAGGGCCGTGGCCGATGCACACTGGAGACCGCATCATGAACATGTGGGACAGACCGGACTGGCCATTGCACCTAATCTGTATATGGCCATCGGTATATCCGGCGCCATCCAGCATCTTGCCGGGGTTAACAGGAGTAAGGTCATCGTCGTTATCAATAAAGATCCGGAGGCTCCTTTCTTCAAAGCAGCGGATTATGGAATCGTTGGCGACGCCTTTGAAGTTCTTCCAAAAATCATAGAAAGCGTCAGGAAACTTAAAAGTCAATAAGCGGGCAGGAACGGGCATAAGTTATTGGGAGTTTTTCTTACTTTCGTGCCTAGTTATGAAGAAGATAGAAATGGAAATAGTTGCCCTCTCCCATAGCATAACCCAGACCCATTCGTATGCAGTTGTCCTGGGTGAGGTGAATGGATTGAGACGCCTGCCGATAGTTATCGGGGGATTTGAAGCACAAGCGATAGCAGTAGCACTGGAACGTATGCAACCGAGCCGGCCGCTTACCCATGACCTGATGAAAAATTTTATGATGGCCTTCAGCGTGGACCTTCATGAAGTGGTGATCTGTGATCTGCAGGAAGGCATTTTCTATAGCAAACTTTTGTGCAGCAACGAAAAAGATACGGTAGAGATCGATTCACGAACCTCTGATGCGCTCGCCCTGGCAGTAAGATTTGGATGCCCGATATATACGTATGAAAATATTCTTGACAGTGCAGGAATTTTAATGGAGGATACCGGGGGTAAGAAAAAGAAATCCATCACCACTACCACCACTGACGAAACAGGCGCCCAGGAAGATCTCAAAGCCATGTCGCTCGAAGACCTGCATACCCTGCTCAATGACGTGCTGGAACAGGAAGATTATATCAGGGCCATTGCGATAAGGGACGAAATCAACAGCAGAGGAAGTAAATAAAGCCTTCCCACTACATGATCGTCTTTCCACATTGCAAGATCAATTTAGGACTTCATGTCACCCGCAAAAGGCCTGATGGATACCACGACCTGGAAACGGTTTTTTTTCCGCTCGGTATTCATGATGCCCTGGAATTTATTCCTTCAGACAAATTTTCTTTTCAGCATTCGGGGTTGGACATTCCGGGAACCGGGGATCAGAACCTCTGTGTCAAAGCATTTCATTTACTGAAGTCTAAATTTCCATTACTACCTGCGGTAACCATGCACCTGCATAAGGTAATCCCGATGGGTGCAGGGCTTGGTGGAGGTTCTTCAGACGGAAGTTTTGCATTGTCGGCGCTCAATGAATATTTTCAATTAGGCCTGGGCACCGAAGAACTGATCCGTTTATCCCTGGAACTGGGCAGCGACTGCCCCTTTTTTATAGTAAACAAACCCTCCTATGCCACCGGAAGAGGAGAAATTTTGGAACCGGTCTCCATTGATTTAAAGGGATATCATATCCTGCTGGTCTATCCGGGAATTGCCGTCAGCACCGCAGATGCATTTTCTGGTATCGTTCCCCAAACGCCGGCCTATTCTCTTAAAGAAAAAATTCAAACACCCGTTGATCAATGGTCGGACTGGATGGTCAACGATTTTGAACGTCCTGTTTTTGAGCGTTTTCCGGATATAAAAAAAATCAGGGAAACTCTTTATTCATCAGGAGCAGTATATGCCTCGATGAGTGGCAGCGGATCTGCCTGTTTTGGTATATATAAAGAGACACCCCATGTAAAATTCCCTGACCACTACAGGGTATTCAGGGTTCAGGTAAAATGAGTATATTTGCCCATGCCTGTAACCTGCAGCTATATCATCTCGCACTCGTTTCTTTCGGCCAATCTTGACCTCCTGAATCACTAAGGTCAGGTCCGATGGCCGGCCTCCGGCATCTATCCTTCGAAGTTTCGCATCTTTCATTTTTTCCGGATCAATTTAATTTTATGCAAACCCTGACATCAGCCAATACCCAATATTTTCTTGACCTTGAAGATAAATACGGTGCTCATAATTATCATCCCCTCCCTGTTGTTTTGGAAAAAGGCAAGGGTGTTTTTTTATGGGATGTAGATGGTAAACGGTACTATGATTTTCTCAGCGGATATTCAGCCGTCAACCAGGGACATTGTCACCCTGCCATCATTGACGTACTTGTACAGCAAGCCTCCAAACTTACCCTCACTTCCCGTGCATTCCATAATGACAGGCTGGGTGAATATGAAAAATACATCACTGAATATTTCGGTTATGATAAGGTGTTACCTATGAACACCGGCGTGGAAGCGGTGGAGACGGCCATTAAACTCACCCGCCGCTGGGGTTACCTGGTCAAGGGAATACCGGAGAATAAGGCAAAGATCATCGTATGTGCACAGAATTTCCATGGTCGTACCACAACGGTAATTTCTTTCAGTTCTGATCCATCCTCCTATACAAGATTTGGTCCCTTTATGCCGGGCTTTGAGATCATACCCTTCAATGACCTCCCTGCGCTTGAAAAAGCACTGCAGGATCCGAACGTGGCCGGCTTCCTGGTGGAACCCATCCAGGGTGAAGCGGGTGTAGTGGTACCGGATGAAGGATACCTGGCTACGGCAAAAGCCTATTGTGCCTATGCCAATGTGTTGTTTATCGGTGATGAGATCCAGACCGGTTTATGCAGGACAGGAAAAATGCTGGCCTGCGATCATGAAAATGTTCGTCCGGATATATTGATCCTGGGCAAGGCACTATCTGGTGGGACCATTCCCGTCTCAGCCGTACTGGCGGATGATGTAGTCATGATGACCATCAAACCCGGCGAACACGGCTCCACCTATGGCGGAAACCCGCTGGCCTGCAGTGTTGCCATGGTTTCACTGAAAATTCTTAAGGAGGAAAACATGGCCAGGAATGCCCGGGAGATGGGTGAGATTTTCCGCAATGGATTAATACAACTGCAACATCCGCTGATCAGGGAAGTGCGGGGCAAAGGGTTGATGAATGCCATTGAAATCAGTCACCCAGATAAAGATGCGGCCTGGCATTTTTGTATAGACCTGATGGAAAACGGACTGTTGGCCAAACCTACGCATGGCGACAAGATCAGGTTTACACCGCCATTATTGATCAATCGTGAACAGATCCTGGAATCAATCCAGATAATTCGTAAAAGCCTCTCTGCGATTTCGTAATTTCGCGGCCAACTGAATAAGAATGAGCGAAGAAAAGTCACTGAATTTCCTTGAAGAGATCATAGAAGAAGACCTGCGGTCAGGAAAATGGAAGAGCATTCACACGCGCTTCCCACCTGAACCCAACGGGTACCTGCATATCGGTCATGCCAAAAGCATCTGCCTGAATTTCGGACTGGCCGAAAAATATGGCGGAAAAACCAACCTGCGTTTTGATGATACCAATCCCGTCACGGAAGAAACAGAATATGTGGATTCTATCCAGGATGATGTGAAATGGCTTGGTTTTCATTGGGACAATGTTTTTTATGCGTCGGATTATTTCCCGCAACTATATGCATTTGCCATTGACCTTATAAAAAAAGGCCTGGCCTATGTGGATGATTCATCTGCAGAAGAGGTTGCTTCCGGCAAAGGAACGCCCACGGAACCCGGAAAGGCCAGCGTGTACCGTAACAGGTCAGTAGAAGAAAACCTTCGGCTGTTCACCGAAATGAAAGAGGGTAAATATGCAGAAGGGGAAAAAGTGCTTCGTGCCAAGATAGACCTGGCTTCTCCCAATATGCATATGCGCGACCCGATCATGTACAGGATCAAGCATGCCCACCACCATCGCACCGGCGACCAGTGGTGCATCTACCCGATGTATGACTTTGCCCACGGACAATCGGACTCTATTGAAAATATTACCCATTCCATTTGTACGCTTGAATTTGAAGTGCATCGTCCCCTATACAACTGGTTCATAGAAAAACTCGGCATCTTTCCTTCGCAACAGTATGAATTTGCCAGGCTCAACCTGAACTATACGGTGATGAGTAAACGAAAATTTCTGCAGCTGGTAAACGAGGAATTTGTGGATGGATGGGATGATCCGAGGATGCCCACTATTTCAGGGCTTCGAAGGAGAGGATACACGCCCGCTTCTATCAGGAATTTCTGTGAGCGGATTGGCGTACAGCGCAGGGAGAATATCATTGATATCGGCCTGCTGGAATTCTGCATCAGGGAAGACCTGAATAAAACGGCGCAACGCAGGATGGCGGTGATGGACCCGGTTAAACTGATCATTGATAACTATCCCGAAGGCATAACCGAAGAACTCGAAGGCGAAAATAATCCCGAGGCTGAAAATAATGGCGGATATCGTACCCTGCATTTTTCCAGGGAACTATGGATTGAACGGGAAGACTTTATGGAAGTGCCGATGAAGAAGTGGTTCAGGCTGGCGCCGGGTGCAATGGTGCGACTGAAGAATGCCTATATCATCAAGTGCGAATCACTGGTTAAGGATGAGGCCGGACGAATCATCGAAATACACTGCAGTTATGTACCTGAAAGCAGGAGCGGCAACGATACTTCGGGCATCCATGTAAAGGGAACGATACACTGGGTATCTGCTGCACATGCCATCACTGCGGAAGTAAGGTTATACGACAGGCTGTTTAAGGTAGATGATCCCTCGGCAGAAGATGATTTCAAGCAATTCATCAATCCGGCTTCATTACAGATCATTCATAAGGCGATCATGGAACCTGCACTGGCAGACGCACAACCGGGTGACAGCTACCAGTTTATCCGTAAGGGATATTTTTGCCTCGACAGCAAATTATCTGCACCGGGAAAACTAATCTTCAACAGGACCGTGACATTAAAAGACAACTGGAAATCCGCTTAGCGGAACAAAATGCCGACCATGAAAATGCTGGAATTATATTCTAAGTGGATCGCGTTACTGGCTTCTGTCCTGCTGATCATTGCCTGTTTTTTGCCCTGGGCATATTACCCGGATATTGACAAGGTTTTTACAGGATTCTTTTCTGAAAAAAATTTATATGGTAAACCTGGCAAATGGCTGACGGTGATGGCGGTGATCAGCGCGCTATGCCATTTCCTTCCGCAGGTATTTTACAAGCGGCTCAACCTGCTGCTCATGGCCCTTAACCTGGCTTACGCCATAAAGAGTTACATCATTTTTGCGGCCTGTTATCATGGCTATTGCCCTGAAAAAAGAATCGGCATCTACCTGATGCTTTTTTCTTCGATTTTGCTTATGGCCGCTGCGGTGTTCCCTTCGGGAAAGGTAAAATCAATACCTGAAGACAATCCCGAACCCGCTGCCGATTAATGTGAATGCATTTGCAATTACCTCATTTGTACTCCCACATTATCGCACTAAATAATTAGCTAATTAAAAATGTCCCGCCATAGGCGGGACATTTTTCTGAGGTTCCGAGCGGATTCGAACCGCTGTGGAAGGTTTTGCAGACCTCTGCCTAACCACTCGGCCACGGAACCGTAAAAGCTGGCGCAAATGTAGCATTTTCCATCTAAATTTGCGCAACACATGCCCATCCATTCAAATAACGGCGCGTGCCAACCCTGTTGCATCACCCATGTCACGAATCCAG
Source organism: uncultured Sphingobacteriales bacterium (assembly GCA_963707255.1). Lineage (GTDB taxonomy): Bacteria > Bacteroidota > Bacteroidia > Chitinophagales > Chitinophagaceae > Pollutibacter. Next base: position 124,335 of record CAVPPM010000023.1, read on the forward strand.
GAATCAGAATTAATTGTTAATAGCCGGGGCGCCATTTATCACCTGGACCTGAGACCCGAGGAACTGGCAACTACTGTCATTACCGTTGGTGATCCGGGCAGAGTGCCTGAGGTGAGTAAATACTTTGACCAGGTTGAGTTCAAATGCCAGCACCGTGAATTCATTACACATACGGGTTATATCGGCAAAAAAAGAATTTCTGTGGTCTCCACCGGCATCGGTCCTGATAATATAGATATCGTGATGAATGAGCTGGATGCCGTGGTGAATGTGGATTTTGACAACAGGCAGGTGAAAACACATCATACCCCGTTACAGATTTTCCGGCTGGGAACATCAGGATCCCTGCAGGAAGATATCCCGGTCGACAGTATGGTAGCTGGCACGCACGGACTGGGCATTGATAACCTCATGCATTTTTACAGGCCGGAGAATCATGAGGAAGAACGACATATCCTGCAGGCATTTATCACCCATACCCAACTGGCACCTCCTTTTTCATTACCCTATATTGCCGGTGCCTCCGCAACCTTACTGAAGCATTTTACGTCTGACTACCACCAGGGCATTACGGTCACCTGTCCGGGCTTTTACGGCCCGCAGGGAAGGGTGATCCGGATGGGGCTGGCCAGGCCCGACCTGGTGAACCTCTTCCAGGATTTCAGGTTTGGACCGCACAGGATCTCTAATTTTGAAATGGAGACATCGGCCATTTATGGTATGGGGAAAATTTTAGGTCACCAGTGCCTTTCACTGAATGTGATTGTGGCCAACAGGATAAAAAAAGAGTTTTCCAAAGACGGTAAAGCCGCAGTGGAACGTTTAATTGAAAAGTCATTGGGTATCATTCAGGGAATTTAATAACAACTATGCAGATCAATTTTTTTAAATATCACGGAACGGGAAATGATTTTATCATCCTTGATGCGAGAGAGCATGATATTCCACTCACTGAAGAGCAGATCAGATTGCTCTGTCATCGACGATTTGGCATTGGCGCCGATGGACTGATGATGTACCTGAATAAAAGTGGCTACGATTTTGAAATGCGCTATTTCAATGCCGATGGAAAAGAAGGTAGCATGTGCGGTAACGGGGGCAGATGCATTATTAAATTTGCTTACTCGACCGGCCTGCATAAGGAATTCTATCATTTTATCGCTGCCGATGGTGAACACGAGGCCGAAATAGACATGAACGGTTGGATCAGGTTGAAAATGAATGATGTACTTCACGTAAAGTCGGACGGGACTGATTTTATCCTTGATACCGGGTCCCCTCACTTTGTAAAATTCGTTAATGACCTGGACGACTACCATGTTACTGAAGCAGGTAAGGAAATCCGTTATAACGACACATACAAAGACGACGGAATCAATGTGAACTTCGTGGAAACCATTAACGACCATACCATATTTGTAAGAACTTATGAACGGGGCGTTGAAGCAGAAACATGGAGTTGCGGAACGGGTGTCACCGCTTCAGCACTGGTTTCCGCGCATAATGAAACCGGCTTTAACCAGGTTGATGTTCAAACACTGGGTGGAAAACTGAGCGTGGAATATGAAAGGATGAACGACAGTGTGTATAAGAACATATGGCTCTGTGGGCCCGCGCAGTTTGTTTATGAGGGGAAGATTCGCGATATGATCGCGGATTGCGGATTACGGATTGACGGATTGAATGCGCATTAGTATCTCATTCAGAATGTTGAACAAGTTTCCATATTCAAAATATAAATCATATTCTAATCCGTAATTCGCAATCCGTAATCCGCAATTGCGTTACCTTTGCAGCCACTTGAATATTGACGTATGATCCAGCTGTTTAAAAATATAGAAGGCGTAACCACATCGGTGGACAAACCCGAGAATGGAACCTGGGTCAACATACTTCCCCCTTTTAAGCAGGAAGAATTTACAGACGTGGCCGATAAACTGGACGTTCCCATTGAATTCCTGCAAGATTCCCTGGATATTGATGAACGACCACGTTTTGAAGTGGCGGATAATGTAAAGATGATCGTTATCAAAACACCCACGGAAAACAATTCCTTCAATGACAGCGATGCCTTTTATATCACCATACCCATCTGCATTATCCTCACGCATCACCAGATTGTTACGGTGAATTCTTTTGAAAACGGCGCCATAAAAAAATTCCTGAATACTTTCCAGAACAGGCATCCGGATAAAAGGAACATGATGGTGCTTAAGATTTTCGAGAAGGTTACACAGACTTTCATAGAATACCTTAAAGAGATCAATCATCGCAGGAATGTGCTTGAACAGCGGCTGTACGAGGCCAACCGTAATGAAGAACTCCTGGAACTGATGAGAATACAAAAGAGCCTGGTATATTTTGTTACCGCACTGCGCTCTAATGAATTACTGCTGATCAAACTCCAACGCACTAATATGCTTGGTCTGAATGAAGATGAACTTGAACTCCTGAACGACCAGATCATCGATATGTCACAGGCCCTGGAAATGGCCAATATTTATACGAATATCCTGAGCTCCACACTGGATGCATTTGCCAGCATCATCGCCAATAACCAGAACCTGGTGCTGAAGCGCCTTGCCGGTATTACCATTATCCTTCAATTCCCTGTACTGGTGGCCAGCATCTACGGTATGAATGTTCCCATTCCGTATTCGGAAACAACATATGCATTTTATGTACCGATTTTACTTGCCATTGGAATTTCCACCGGTATGGCCTGGTATTTTGTCAAGAAAAAATGGTTCTGATGTTTAACCTCCGCGTTTATGGCATACTGTTAGACGAAAAAAAACGTGTCCTGGTAAGTGATGAGTTCATCCGTGGAAATTACTATACAAAATTTCCCGGGAGGCGGACTGGAATTCGGTGAAGGCACAAGGGACTGCCTGAAAAGGGAATTTATGGAAGAAATGGGCCTGTCGGTCCACATCGGCGACCATATTTATACAACGGATTTTTACCAGATGTCGGCCTTCAATCCTGAACACCAGATCATTTCCATTTACTATTACGCTCACCCGCTGGAAGCCATTACTGCACCAATTCGTTTACACCCTTTCGAATTTGATGAGCGCGAACTGAAAATGTATGCTGAAACCGGTGAAACAGAAACCTTCCGGTTTATAGACTGGGACAGTTTTTCACCGGACTCTGTAACCCTGCCGATTGATAAGGTAGTGGCAGAAATAATAAAAAAAGATAAGCGGGACATTAGGTAAGACTTCAGGTTCTCATTGCCGAAACCTTCATCTCAGCGGCCAGTTCCTTTCCAAGATATCGTTCACATAACCAGTGCACCAGGTAAATTACCGGCGTCATTAAAATGGCCACACAGAATTTATACGCATAGGCGGTAAATGCCCAGGCCATTGTTTGTCCAACCGGCACACCCCTGAAAATAGAGAAAGCAATATAGGTGACCACAATACTATCGATGAACTGTGACACCACGGTACTCATGGTAGCCCTTGCCCAGATGGATTTTTCGCCGGTAAGGGATTTTATTTTGCGGAATACAAAAGCATCAATCAGCTGACCCAGTATAAATGCGCAAAGCGAGCCTACAATGATGTTCATCCCCTGTCCGAAAATTGCCTTGAATGCAGCCTGCATATCGGGAACTCCCTGTTCGGTAGATGATCCTACCCAGTAAGCGGTATCCGGCGAAAGCCTTATCGCGAAAAAAAACACAAAGAAGGAAAAAGCAATCAGCAGAACCGTCAGCAGGGTAAGGAACCTGACGCCCTTCACACCATAATATTCGTTGATGATATCTGTCATGATAAATACTATCGGCCAGGGCAAGACGCCAACGGTAAGGCTAAAGGACAGGTTTTTTTGTCCGAATAATGAAAAACTTGCCCTGCCAATACCAAGGGTATCTTCCAGGGAAAAGATCTTGACCCCGATGATTTCGGCGATAATTGCATTGGCAATAAAAAATCCTCCCAGCATGATAAATAACTTGGTAGGCTTGTCTTTAATAATATTATGAATCATGAAAGAAGGTTAAAGACCAAGATAACGAATTGACAGGAAAAAAGTTGAAGCCCGGCCCATGGACACCTGTTTACAACATTACCGTAAACAGGTTGAATGGTATAAATTCCTGTCAATAAGGTTTTACATCATGTTCAATCCGTAATTATTGGTATTTTGCCGCCTGAATTATTAAGCATGTTGAACCTGAAATTCAAGGACATTCTACCTCATATCATTGCAGTAGCTGCATTTGTGATCATCGCCCTTATTTATTGTAAACCGGCTTTGCAGGGAAAAGTGCTACAGCAGAGTGATATCATGCACTGGAAGGGAATGAGCAAGGATATACAGGACTACCGCGATACCCATGATGGCATGGCGCCTTTATGGACCATCAATATGTTCAGTGGCATGCCGGGATTCCAGATTGCCACCAACAACAATAACTTTCTCTCTTATTACGCCAATGAAGCCTTCTCTTTATTTATTCCCAAACCCTTCAGGTTTTTTATACTGGCCTGCCTTGGTTTTTATTTTTTGGCACTGACACTGCGGACTAATCCATGGATCGCCATGATAGGCGCATTGGGATATGCCTATTGTTCCTATGATCCCATAATTGTTACGGTTGGCCACGAGACCAAGATGCTATCACTTGCCTACATGCCTGCTGCGCTAGGAGGGCTCATCCTGATTTTTGACAGAAAATACTGGCTGGGAGCGGCTTTCACATCTTTGTTCACGTCCATCCTGATCTACCAGAATCACTACCAGATCGTGTATTATTTCCTGCTGATTACTGCTTTTATGACGGTTGGATACCTGGTCTATCTTTACAAACAAAAACAGTTGAGCCAGTTTATAACTGTGGCGGCATTTGCCATCATCGCCGGGGCCGTAGGTGTTCTGACCAATGCAGTAATGCTGTTTACCACCTATGATTATTCAAAAGCCACTATACGTGGCGGACAGGCATCGCTAAACCTGAAAGATACCGTTAATGCCAAAATGAATAAGGGCGGACTGGATACGGGATATGCTTTTCTTTATGGCAGTTATGGCAGGGCCGAACTGGCCACTTTAGTGGTTCCTAATGCTTATGGTGGAGGGCCCGGTCCTTTAGGTGAGGAATCAAGGCTGGTGGAAACCATGAATGAAAAAGGTATTCCACCACAACTGGCCAACCAGTTGTACAATTCATTTTCCACCTACTGGGGTGTGCAGCCGGGTCATGCCGGACCTGTTTACCTGGGTGCCATCATATGTTTCTTTTTCATATTCGGAATGGTGTATGTAAAAAGCTGGCATAAATGGTGGATCATGGCAGTGACCCTGCTGGCATTAATCATGTCGCTGGGTAAAAATATGGCGGGCTTCAACACCTTTCTCTTTAATTACCTGCCGATGTATAACAAGTTCAGGGCACCTGCCATGATCCTTGTCATTCCACAACTGACCTTTAGTATGCTGTCGGTCCTGGCACTTCAACAGGCATTCTTCACAGAAAACAATAAAGAAGAACTCTGGAAAAAATTAAAATTATCGGGATTTATTACTGCAGGCCTGTTTGCGCTGATCACCCTGCTCTATATTTCGGCAGATTATAAGACAGACCGTGACAAATATATCCAGCAGCAATTATCACAGATCATCACCAATAATCCATCAGCCGGACGGGATATCGTAAATGCCGTTGCTGATGACAGGAAGAGTTTGTTTGCGAAGGACCTGATGCGCTCAATATTTTTTGCAGGAGCAGGCTTCCTGCTGATATTTTTATATGCCCGCAATAAAATAAAAGCACAGCATGCAGTTATTGCATTATTAATACTTACCGCCTTTGATATCCTTCCTGTCGGGAAGAGATTCCTGAATGATGATAATTTCCTGGAGCCCGAAGAAAATGAGGCCACGTTCACACCAACTGCTGCTGATCAGCAGATACTGCAGGACAAGGAAAAAAATTTCAGGGTATTTAATCTTTCACAGGGTGACCTTTCCTATGCTTTCAATGATGCCGTCACCTCCTACCATCATCAATCTATCGGCGGTTATCACGCTGCGAAATTGAGCATCTACCAGGACCTCATTGAGAACCAGTTGATGAAGCAACCCCTCAACATGCCTGTGATCAACATGCTGAATACAAAATATATCATCATTCCTGATTCAGCAGGACAACAAGCTATCGTACAACGAAACCCTGACGCCATGGGCAGTGCGTGGATGGTGAAATCAATCAGGTATGTGCCAAACGCTGCCGCTGAAATGAAAGCCCTGGATTATTTTGACCCTTCGCAGGACGCCATTGTACAGGAAGCTTATAAAGCAAAGATTCCATTTGCTCCCCAGTGGGATTCTTCCGCCACGATCAGGCTTGATAATAATGACAACGACAAACTTGATTACACTTTTAATGCCCGTACAAACCAATTCGTGGTGTTTAGTGAAGTATATTATGAACATGGATGGAAAGCCTTCATCGATGGAAAAGAATCACCGATTGTAAAAACGAATTATGTTTTAAGGGGACTTGCGGTTCCGGCCGGGCAGCATAAGATCGAATTCCGCTTTGAACCTGCTTCATACATTATGGGACGAAGGATAACCGGCATAAGCCAGGTAATTTTACTGGTCCTGTTCGCCATTGGAATTTATATGGAAGTCCGGAAGAAAAAAATTCCGAATAATGCCTGATGACAAAAATACTGAGTGTAGTCTGGTATAAAGTTTTGCCGCCGCAGTTTGGCGGACAAAAAGGTATTGCGCAGTTCAATGATTTTTTGTCGGATTTTTTTCCGCTGACCTGTATATGTTCTTCCAATAATATCCCTTCGGGCAAGGAAAAATATACCGTAAAACCAGTTTTGCCAGTCTCAAGGCTGCAGGTTTTGTCGCCAAGGGCCTGGATGAAGGTGATCAAAGAATTAAGATCAGACCGGTATACCCATGTGATCATTGAACATTGCTATTACGGGCTGTTGGGCATCTTCCTTAAGAAATATTACCACCAGTTCCTGGTGATACATTCCCACAATATTGAATACCTGCGTTTCAGGGAAATGGGCAGGCTTTGGTGGCCACTGTTGTACTGGCTTGAAAGAATATCGCACAAAAACGCTGACCTCAGCCTTTTCAAAACGCCGGTCGATATGGAATTTGCCATTGAGCGATTTACACTCGATCGCAGTAAATGCCTGCTGGTGCCGTTTGGAATGGTTGATATGGAGACACCTGATGCGGAAAAGCGTGCCGTATCGCGAAAAATGATTTTTTCAAGACATAAAATCAGTGAAGGAACAAAGATCATCCTGTTTATGGGAACCCTGGATTATGAACCCAATGCAACTGCGTTAAGAAAAATTGTCACTGAGATCATTCCAGGCATCCGGAAAATCAGCAGCATGCCTTTTAAAGTTATCGTTTGTGGGAGGGTGTTAGATAAAAAATATATGGATCTGCTGAAATTGCAGGACAGGGATTACTGTTATGCAGGATTTGTTGACGACATTGATACTTATTTTATGGGTGCGGATGTTTTCATCAATCCCATCATATCCGGAGGCGGCATAAAGGTAAAACTCGTGGAGGCCTTATCGTACGGACTTCCTGTGGTCAGCACAATACAGGGCGCTGCAGGCATCAACCAGGAACTGGCTGGGAGGCATTTACTGGTTTCTGGGGATGATGATATGGAGACATTCTGCCGGCATATCGTGGATATTTGGAATACAGCTCCCGGTATTTCTCCTGCTTTCCTGGAAGCCTATCAATGGAAAAAAATTGTAGGTGACCTGGCAGCACGGATAAACAAACAATAAGGCCGATAATTTTTTATCTTGCAATATGCCAAGCCCCAAGGTCAGCATCCTTATGCCTGTTTACAATGTATCTGCTTACCTCGGGGAGGCTGTCAATAGTATCCTCCGGCAAACCTTTACCGATTTTGAACTGATCATCCTGAACGACGGATCCACTGACCAGACAGAAGATATTATTTTATCTTTTTCGGATGACCGGATACGGTATATAAAAAATGAACATAATTCGGGCCTCATTTTTACGCTGAATAAAGGAATAGATATGGCGCGGGCAGAATGGCTGGCAAGAATGGACGGGGACGATATTTCAGACCCTGAAAGAATTGAAAAGCAGTGGCTCTATATCAATGACCATCCCGGAACAAAAGTATTGGCCACCAGGGTAAGACTGATCGATGAACAGGGAACGCCAAAAGGCAGATGGAAAGAAGATGAATTGATGATCAGTCCGTCTGCCATCAGGGCCTTTCTTCCGAAAAACAATTGTATTGCCCATCCTTCAATAATGATCAACACGGGGTTAATCAGGCAGTACCGGTACGACAAAAGCCAGTTACATACGGAAGACTACGATTTGTGGTTGAGACTGGCGGCAGACAAGATACAGATACACAAAATTGGCGAGCCTTTGCTTTACCACAGGATCCATACCAGCTCGGTTACCCGCAATGACCAGGAGAATGTATTTTTAAAACTCGCCAGGACAAAATTCCGGTTTATCATCAAAGCTGTGAAAAATGGAAAACTTAATGGCTTTGTAGTCCGGACTTTTCTATATGCCATCACAGACTGGATCAAAGGCCAGTTAAAATCAATCTTTTCCTGATGACCAGATACAACCTACTCATTTGGAAAAGAAAGATTGAAGATTTCCTCATGCTGCCATTTATCTGGTGGGGAAGAAATCTGGCAACAAAAAAACCGCTTACAGAACAGTTTGATATTTTTTTCTTTTTCCCTTTTTATCATATCGGCGGGGCCGAAAAAGTGCATGTAAATATCGCTAACGCACTAAAGAACAGGAAGGCGATTATATTTTTCACACGAAAATCACATAACGATTTTTTCTTTGAAGACTTCAGGAATTCTGGCCACAAGATCATTGATATATCTGCCTACACGGATAATAAATGGAAATACTGGAATAACCTGGTTTACCGCGGGATCATATCGGCCCATATTAACCGCCAGCCGGGAAAAACGTTAGTATTTAACGGACAGTCGAATTTTGGCTACAAGGTGTCAAGGTGGATCAGTGAAGGGATTCCCCAGATCGAGTTAATACATTCCCTGAGCAGTTTCTCCTATATCAGGATACCCTTTCTGCCCTTTTATCGCGAGACTGTAATGATCAGCCGGAACAGGATAATCGACCACCTGGCCTTGTATAAAAAATTCGGCATACCGGAAAGCTTCAACAATACCATTAGATATATCCTGAACGGTATCTCATTACCGGAACGGCCCTTACCAAAAATATTTTCCGGAAAGGAGATAAAGTTATTATATGCAGGAAGGGATAGCCCGGAAAAGCGTGTATACCTGGTCAGGGATATTTTCAATGCCTGCAAAAAGGATGGATTGCCGGTATCTCTGTTCTATATGGGTGATGTCAGTGGTACGATAAAGGATACTAGAGAACCCGGTACAACATTTTTCGGAAATGTCGGGGATCCCGCACTGATTGACAAAATATATACTGAGGCTGACGTGTTGTTGATCACTTCGAGCGAGGAGGGATTTCCTATGGTAGTGATGGAAGCCATGGCAAAGGGCTGCATTATACTCGCAACGCCTGTGGGAGACATTCCGGTACATATACAACAGGGGGAAAACGGGTTTCTTTTCAAAGAAGTGAACAATGAGCATGATATCGTTAAAGAAGGCGTTCAAATCATTAGTATGATGCTTGCTGATCCATCATTATGTGCAGGGATATCTGCAAATAATATCAATTATGCAGCAGGGCATTTTGGATTAGCTACTTTTGAAAATAATTACCGGCAACTTTTTGATAAATATTTACTTTGAAGCCCCTAAGTTTTGTTATCATAACATATAACCGCCCGGCAGATATGCTGGAACTTGCCAAAAACATTGTGCAGTTGGAAAAAGCGGAGGAATTACTGGAAGAAGTGATCATCGTTAATAACGCTTCCACAAAGGACTATAGTGATGTGAAAGATTTTATTTTACAAACGCCTTCCATTCCTTTTCGTTTTATTGATTCAGGTGAAAACCTGGGCGTGGCCAGGGGAAGAAATTTTGCTTTGCAGCAGGGATCTGCGCCCTATGTGATCATGCTTGATGACGATGCAGTGCTGCAAAACATGGACGCCCTGGTGAATCTTCATGAAGCCTTTTCCACACCCATACAAGGAAGACCGGTGGCCATTATTTGTTTTAAGGTCCTGTATTATGACACACTGGAAATGCAGGTGAATGCTTTCCCGCATAAAAAATTCTCTTCCTATTCTACACGTCCTTTTTTTCAAACGTATTATTATGCCGGTGGCGCGCATGCCATCAGGCGTGAAGTGATGGATCACACGGGCCACTACCCTGTCGATTTTTTTTATGGGATGGAAGAGTACGATTTAAGTTACAGGATTCTGGATGCGGGTTATTCCATTGTCTACAGTGATAAAATTGTAATGCTGCATAAAGAATCTCCACTGGGAAGGAAAACCAAAAAAGAAAAGATGGCCATGCTCTGGATCAACAAATCAAAAGTTGCCTGGAGATACCTGCCCCTCCTGTATTTTTTTACTACAGCCATACTATGGTCAATGGAATACCTGGGAAAGACCCGGTTTGACCTTATCGGCTGGTGCAAGGGCTGGATGGAAATTATGCGAATACCTTCGTCTGAAAAAAGAACCACGGTAAAACCTTCTACCCTGGCGTATTTAACTTCTGTAGAAGCCCGTCTCTGGTATTGATATCTTCGAGCATCGATAAAAAAAGTTTCAGGCCCTTTTTCTTTTCGTCATCCAGTGCGTAGCTGATATGCTTTGTATAGTAAGTTTTAAGATCTGAAGGAGGGTTGTTTTCCTGTGATATGACTTCTTCAATGGAAGAAACACCAATTTTATTGGCCCTATTAAACAAAGAAATAAATTCCGGTGGCAAAGCCTTGTTACTAACCCATGCTGCAAATACAAATGGCAGACCGGTGTAAGCTTTCCAGGCAGCACCGAGGTCGTACATATAAGTGCTATGCTTTTTTTGTTTCAACGCCCTGTCCCCGATAACCAGTCCGGCTACATCCCCCTGAATTTTCCGTAGGAAATCTTCGCCCTCTGCATTGATCATCAGGGGATCCAGTTTCCAGAAGTCACGGATTAGTATCCTGGCTAACATTACGGAAGTTCGTGACTGGTAATCGAGTATAACTGAAGAAATATTTTCCAATGGCAGATCACTGAAAATGGCCACTGAATCAACCGGACCGTTACACCCTATACAGAAGTCGCTGATGATATGGTATTCCTTCAGCCGGGGTAAAATGGCTACCGGAACAAGCCCCACATCAATGAGGTCTTCCTCGAGCATTCTCGCAATCTGTGCCGGGTAGTCCAGCCGTATCTCTATCTGTTCGCTGATTGATTCATGCTGCAGTCCGTATAACAATGGTTTTGTATTCAGGTAACTGACTGCACCTATCCTTATTTTCCGATCCAATGGCTTTACTGTAATTTTGGATGCAAATTTAACATAATCTCCCCTTTATATGGATTTAAGTGCATTAACAGCTATTTCACCTGTTGACGGCCGCTACAGGAGCCAGTTACAACAGTTGGATTACTATTTCTCTGAATACGCGCTGATCAGGTACCGGATAAGGGTGGAAATAGAATATTTCATTGCACTTTCAGAAAAGCGATTTTTTTCCCTCAGACCTGCGCTGCACAAGCCGCTACGGGAGATCTATGAAAAGTTCACCCCTGAACAGGCATTGGAGGTGAAGAACCTCGAAAAGATCACCAATCATGATGTGAAAGCAGTTGAGTATTATATCAAGAAGGAGCTCGATGCGCTGAAACTATCCCATTTGAAGGAATGGGTACATTTCGGGCTGACCAGCCAGGACATCAATAATACCGCTATCCCGATGTTATGGAAGGAGGCACTTGAGCATGAATTATATCCGGCCCTCTCGAATCTTGTGATCGGGCTGAAAAAAATGGCCCGTAGCTGGAAAGACATACCGATGCTTGCGCGCACACACGGACAGCCGGCTTCGCCTACCCGACTGGGTAAGGAAATGATGGTATTTGTGGAAAGGCTGGAACACCAGTTGCAGTTAATCCAGACGATTCCTTATTCCTGCAAGTTCGGTGGAGCCACAGGCAATTTCAATGCCCATGTAGTGGCCTTCCCTTCTACTGCCTGGGTAAGATTTGCCAATGATTTTTGCAGCAATAAACTCGGACTGCAACGGCAGCAATATACCACGCAGATTGAGCACTACGATAATTTTGCAGCACAGTGTGATGGCATCAAGAGAATTAACACGATCCTCATTGATTTGTGCAGGGATATGTGGACCTATATCTCGATGGACTATTTCAAACAAAAAACAAAACCGGGAGAAGTGGGTTCATCAGCGATGCCGCATAAAGTAAACCCGATTGATTTTGAAAATGCAGAAGGTAATTTCGGTTATGCGAACGCGATACTGGAGCACTTATCTGCCAAACTGCCCGTCTCCAGGCTGCAGCGTGACCTTACTGATTCCACGGTACTCAGGAACATCGGTGTACCATTTGCCCATACCATCCTTGCCTATAAATCGCTTGATAAGGGATTGGGTAAATTACTGCTGAATGAATCAAAGATCCGCGAGGACCTTGACAACAATTGGGCGGTGGTTGCTGAAGCCATACAGACCATTTTAAGAAGGGAGAACTACCCCCAGCCGTATGAGGCGCTGAAGAACCTCACCCGGGGTAATGACCATATCACCGAAAAATCCATCAAAAAGTTTATTGATTCCCTGAAGATATCTGCATCGGTAAAAAAAGAACTCAAAGCTATTGCGCCCTGGAACTATACAGGAATATAAATTCAATGCTCAGGCATTGAATTTATATTCCTGTATAGTTCCAAGGATTGCGGATTAATATAAGTGTTAGTACTAAGAATCCGTAATTCGTAATCCGCAATTCGTAATTATTTGTGGATCTCCGAACTAAAATGAAACTGAATATCGGGGTTGTTGGAAATCTCGGTGTTCAGGAACCATTCACTCTGCGCGAGGTAGACCAGGTGACCATCCTTATCGGTGACCACATTGGTGGTCTTGAACCGGATAAAATCTTCCAGTTTCTTTTTATCCTACGAGGTTATCCAGCAGGCCTTATAGTATGGTAATGCATTGAATTGTACCGATGCACTGTATTCCTGTAATAACCGGTACTGGATCACTTCAAACTGCAGTTCACCAACACATCCGATGATCTTCCTGTTGCCATTCACCTGCGTGAATAACTGCGCAACACCTTCGTCTGTCAGTTGCAATAAACCCTTTTCAAGTTGTTTGGTCTTCATCGGATCCTTATTGACCACTTCCTTGAATATCTCGGGTGAAAATGAAGGAATACCGGTAAAGAAAAAATCCTCTCCTTCCGTAAGTGTATCGCCAATCTTGAAATTTCCTGTATCGAATAATCCCACTACATCGCCCGGGTAAGCTTCTTCAATTACATCTTTTTCCCTCGCCATAAAACTGTAAGGATTACTGAACCTTACATCTTTATCGAGCCTAACATGATGAAAAAAACGGTTTCTTTCAAACCTTCCGGAACATACCCTTAAAAACGCGATCCGGTCGCGGTGACGCGGATCCAGGTTGGCGTGAATCTTGAAAATAAAACCGCTGAATTTATCTTCCTGTACATTCACTACCCGCGTAGTGGTTTCCATATTTCGCGGTTGCGGTGCGATGCGGATAAATGTATCCAGCAATTCCTTCACCCCGAAATTATTAATGGCACTGCCAAAAAATACCGGGGCTGTTTTGCCTTCCAGGTAAGGCTTTGCATCAAAATCACCATAGACACCTTCAATCAATTCTGCATCCTCACTCAGCTGTGCGGCATCCTTCTCTCCCACCTTCTTTTCCAGCATGGGATCATTTAGATCCTTCAGCGGCAAAATATCGTCTTCCGTCGCCTTCTGGTTGGGATTAAACATCAGCAGGCTTTTATCATAGAGGTTATACACTCCCTTGAATTCCTTTCCCATGTTGATGGGCCAGCTGAGTGGATGGAGATGTATGTTGAGCTCCTTTTCTATTTCATCCAACAGGTCGAAGGGTTGTTTACCGTCACGGTCGAGCTTGTTGATGAAATACAATGACCGGGGTGTCGCGCATCCGGCAGACTTCCATCAGTTTCCTGGTTTGTTCTTCCACGCCTTTGACAGAGTCCACGACCAGGATTACACTATCCACTGCCGTTAGTGTACGGTAAGTATCTTCTGCAAAATCCTTGTGACCGGGTGTATCAAGCAGGTTGATCAGTTTGTCTTTATACTGGAACGACATAACGCTGGTAGCCACACTGATTCCACGCTGCCGCTCAATTTCCATGAAATCGCTGGTGGCAAACTTTTTAATCTTATTGCTTTTAACGGCTCCGGCGATCTGGATGGCGCCGCCGAATAAAAGGAATTTTTCAGTGAGGGTGGTCTTTCCGGCATCAGGGTGTGAGATGATGGCGAATGTCCTTCTTTTCTGTATTTCACTATCGTACTTCATGCGGGCGCAAAGGTAAACTATTGAGGGCAATGAACAGGGAGGTTTCCTCCTTTCAGTCCTTTTTCACGAAATTGAAGAATGATACCACCAATCAGGGCTGTGATAAAAGAGGCGGCGAGGGCAAGGCTTAAGACTAAGCGGGACGGAGACCGCAAGAGTGCTTACATGTTGGGAAAACAGATGTACCAGGTAAAGGTATTTTTTACACACTTTTTGCGTGATGTATTTCTGCTGGTACTGGGGGTTGCTTCCGCAGGGTTTGGGTTAAAAGGTTTTCTGCTGCCAAATCAATTTGTTGATGGCGGAGCCACCGGTATTTCATTGTTGGTCTCCCAGACCTTCAATATTTCCCTGTCCATCGTTATCATCCTGATCAATATCCCTTTTATTCTTCTCGGTTATACGCAGTTTGGACGGGGGTTTGTCCTGAAAACCGGATTTGCCATTGTATTGCTGGCCATCAGTGTGGCCTTTGTACCTTACCCGGTGATTACCTCGGATAAGCTTCTCATCTCGGTTTTCGGGGGATTTTTCCTGGGCATGGGTATCGGCCTTGCCGTTAGAGGGGGTGGCGTATTGGATGGTACGGAAGTGCTGGCCATCTATATCAGCCGAAGGACCAGTTTAACCATTGGTGACGTCATCCTCATACTTGAACGTCATTATTTTTTCTTTTGCCGCCTACCTGCTGGGTATTGAAATTGCCTTGTATGCGATGCTTACCTACCTGGCCGCGTCAAAGACGGTGGATTTTATTATCGAAGGCATCGAGGAATTTACCGGGGTGACCATTGTTTCACCAAAATCCGATGAGATCAGGACCATGATCATTGAACACCTGGGCCGGGGCGTTACCATGTACAAAGGGTCCGGGGGATTTGGCAAAGGGGGCATGAAGCACCACGACCAGCAGATACTTTTCACCGTCCTTACCAGGCTGGAGATTTCCCGCCTGCAAACAGAACTCGACGCAATTGATCCCAATGCTTTTGTAGTAATGCATTCGATCCGTGACACCCGGGGAGGGATGATAAAAAAGCGTCCGTTAAGCCATTAAAATGGTCACCATCCGCCAGGTACCACAGCCAATACTAAAAATACTCCGTTTATCCATTGTCATGAATTTGTATCAGGGCATTTCGTACTTTTATCCCGATGAGAAAAATTATAGAAATTCTTGGCAATAGTTTCCGGTTGGCTATACTGGAACTGAAGAATAACAAGTTGAGAACCACCTTGTCCCTTCTTGGGGTAACCTTTGGAATTTTTTGCATCATTGGCGTACTGGCCACGGTAAACAGCCTGGAACAGAATGTACAGAACGACATCAAGGATCTTGGCTCCAATACCATTTACATTGATAAGTGGGATTATTCAGGTGGTCCTGATTATCCATGGTGGAAATATGTAAACAGGCCCAACCCGAAATTTGATGAAATGCGGGAATTAAAGGCAAGGTCCACTGTCATCAAAAACATTTGCTATACGCTTAACAGCCAGTCTAATATAGAATTTGGCAATGAAATGCTTACCAATGTAAACATATACGGCATTACCCAGGGTTTCGTGGAAATTCAGCCATTTGAAATGATGGCAGGAAGGTATTTCAGTTCTATGGAGCTCGACCAGGGAACCGCAAATGCCGTAATTGGATATGAAAATGCCGAAAAACTCTTTGGCAAAGCGGAAAAGGCGGTGGGACAGGAAATAAAGATCAAGACCAAAAAAGCCAAAATCATTGGCGTTATCAAAAAGCAGGGTAAAAGTCTTATTGGCGGATGGGCGTTTGATGAATGCCTTATCCTGACCTACCCATTTTACCGGCTGATATTTGAAGAAAAATGGTCCCAACCCAATATCATGGTCCAGGGGCAGGACAATATGAGTGTGGAAGCCATGAGGGATGAACTCAAGGGTACCATGAGGAATCTCAGGCGACTGGGGCCTCGTGAAGAGGATGATTTTTCGCTCAATTCAGTAAGTGATTTCAGCAAGGCGGTCAGCGGATTTTTTGGATCCGTTACGTTAGGCGGCTGGTTTATCGGACTACTCAGCCTTATTGTGGGAGCTTTTAGTATCGCCAATATCATGTTCGTTACCGTTAGGGAAAGGACACCGATCATCGGGCTGAAAAAAGCCATTGGAGCGAAAAAAGGAACCATACTGGCCGAATTCCTCCTGGAATCAGCATTTATTTGCGTCCTGGGTGGCGCAATTGGTGTGCTGCTGGTTTTCCTGCTGACCTTTGCACTTACCAGTGCCTTTGGTTTCCCTGTCTTTATCAGCATGAATATCCTGACGCTGGCTGTCGGAATCTGTGTTGGCATTGGTATCCTGGCAGGGATCATTCCAGCTTCCATGGCAGCCAAAATGGATCCCGTTGTAGCCATCAGGTCAAAATAGACATTCTTTTTATTAAGCCGTTGATAATCAATAAATACTACTTAACCACGTCATATTTGGCGTGGTTATTTTATTTCGGTCATCCCTAACGTTTACCAACAGGGTCTGCACCCCCACTTTTGCCAGGAAAATCCACTGTGACGGATTCATTTACAAATATTTGGACGGTCACTCAATATTCTGCACAATAACTCGTTTAATATATATAATCCGTAACCAGGAAATGATCAATAGAGTCTGGAAGTCGTCCTATTAACACTCTAAAACGATTCCTATGTTAAAACTTATTTACGCTTCATTATTATTGCTGTTTTCTTCTGCAGCTTTCCTTTTCTCTAAAGAAAAAGAAGAGCCACCGTGCAAACAATCATTGTCGGGCGTGGTCAAAGAACTGAATGACGAGTCTGGATTTTATCTGTATATAGAAACTGCAGACCATCAGAAATACTTTCCCTATATCGAGAATGACAACGTTGTATTATCCTCTGGTTCCAGGATCAGGGTCTGTTATGACAATGCCGGGGAATTCCACAATTCGCCACGAATCAAGATAAATCACGTAAGCTACTTACCTTAGCGGCCTATGCCGCTGAATATCCTGGCGATTGAAACTTCATGTGATGAGACCAGTGTTGCCGTCAGTGCTGACGGCCGGATCCTGTCAAATATTATCGCCAGCCAGAAAGTCCATGAACAATATGGAGGTGTTGTCCCCGAACTGGCCAGCAGGGCCCATATGCAAAATATTGTGCCCGTTGTTAGCCAGGCTGTCAATGAATCGGGCATTACACTGAATGATTTACACGCCATCGCATTTACACAATCTCCCGGTCTTATCGGTGCATTACTCGTAGGTGCAGGCTTCGCCAAGTCGATGGCCCTGTCACTAAACATTCCCATTATTGCCGTTCACCACATGCACGCGCATGTGCTCGCCAATTGTATCGGTGATCGAAAACCGTCTTTCCCTTTTCTATGCCTTACGGTGAGCGGCGGTCATACACAGATTGTCCGCTGTGACTCACCCCTCAGGCTGACTGTTATCGGGGAAACCAGGGATGACGCTGCAGGGGAAGCTTATGATAAGTCGGCCAAATTGCTTGGCCTTCCCTACCCTGGCGGGCCGCTGATCGACAAATATGCATCTACAGGTGACCCACACCGTTATAAATTTCCTGAACCACAGATTGATGGTTACGATTTTAGTTTCAGCGGAGTAAAGACGTCGATATTATATTTCCTGCAGGAGAACCGTAAACATGATGAATCATTTGCAGAGAATAATTTACCTGATATCTGCGCCTCCATACAATACAGGATCAATACAATCCTGGTCAATAAATTCCGCAAGGCAGCACTGGCAACAGGGATCCGGCAACTTTGTCTTGCCGGAGGTGTTTCCGCAAATTCAGGTCTTAGAAAATTATTTACCGACCTGGGCGGGGAACTGCATGCAGAAACATATATACCGCCAATAGAGTACTGTACCGATAATGCTGCGATGATCGCCATAACGGGCCATTATAAATACCTGGCCGGGGAATTTGCTGATCTGTCGGTCAGCACGGAAGCAAGGGCGGTGTGGTAGGATTGCGAGATTACGATTGGATTACGGATTACGGATTGCGGAATAAAGAATTTCAGATACTTGGCAAACAATTTTTTTTCCTTCAAACAGTTCACCATTCACCAGGAAAATTGTTCCCTCAGGGTGAGCACAGATTCCTGCATTCTCGGGGCATGGTTTGCCGGTAAATCATTCCATTCGGAGAAAATCCTGGATATCGGCAGCGGTACGGGACTGCTGATGCTAATGTTGGCTCAGAAAAAAAATGGTACTATAACGGGCATCGAAATTGAGCCCAATTGTTACCGTCAATTACTGGAGAATATCAGTCTTAGTCCATGGAAGGACAGATGCCGTGCTGTATTGGGAGATGTAAGGGCCTATCCGTTTAATGAATCGTTTGATGTTATCATTTCCAATCCTCCCTTTTATGAAAACCAGTTGGAATCACCGGAAAAAGGAAAAAACCTGGCGAAACACAGTGCACAACTCTCACTTTCGGAACTATTCAAAACCGTGAATACCATACTGACAAAAGATGGAATATTCGGCGTGATGCTACCCTATTCAAGAAGGGAGGAATCCATAAAAACAGCATCCAATTATTCACTGCATTGTACAGAAGAACTCCGGGTTAGGCAGACGCATCAGCACGATGAATTCCGGGTAATTCTTCAGTTTGAAAGAATTGACAACAAAGATCGCAAAGTGCAGAAACTTACGATACGGGAAAATAATGGCGAATATTCACCGATGTTTACAGAATTGCTTAAAGATTATTATCTCTTCCTCTGATCATAGCCCCGCATATTCTTTCATATACAGGTACGGATCGGTGAGTCTTCCGGATTTCACCATGGTAGCTTTTTCGATGACACCATTGCCATTTTTAATCAGGTCGGGAAGGATATATTTGATCAACTGTTCGCCAAAATAGCGTGAAGCATCCCTCGGCAATTCATTGGGCAGGTTACCGACAGCCATGATATCAATTGAACCGGGCAGGTAGGGTGCCGTTTTTTGAAGGGACTGACGATCTACTCCATATACCGGATCTTCGATGGTCTGGTCGCCCAGGTTAATGGGTACAGATCCTGCAGAATCATCTGTGATATCCGCAATGGTCTGTATCCGGAACTTCGGGTCCTGTACATCCGCTGGCGCGAAATGACGGGGAACATTTTTATCCCAGTATACCCCATTCATCAGTATATCCGCACTTTGCGTGAAGGGCAGAAACAGGGATTCATACTGATCAGCGTGTTCATGGAAATCTATTCGGTTATACTTATGCGTTATTTTGTGTCGGTAAAGGTCTGCGCCCTTAAGTTGTACATAGACGGGATAGCTGAATTCACGTGAAAGAAACTCGTCAGGTTCCACTTCATGAAGGCCCATCAGGTTCATGATCTCCAGAACACCGTGTGCCACACGTCCCGAACCGGTAACCGCCACCTTTATATTGGGAAGTTTAAGGCCGAAATACGTATGGATCAGTTCCCTGAAACTTTTTACTTTATATACCCGGTCAAGGGAATAACTGCCCGTCCGGTTTCCGTACGCCATGATGCCATTGTGGGCACCTACAATTCCGGCAAAAAATCCAAAGCCAATAATACGCGTGCCGTCCTCATGTTCCAGGCATTCGTAATCTATCAGGGTGATGGCCTTACTGAGTACGGTACGGAACATCTTCCGGTTATGTTCCTGGAGTTTTTTGGTATGAGAAAAATACAGGTATGTTTTTCCGGGAATGAGTTTGTCGTAGGGAACTTCTTTTATGCCCAGTAAGATATCACAGTCGTCCATGTTCTCCTTTACCGGCACGCCTGCTGATTCATATTCACGATCGGAGAAACAGCGGGAGGGTGACGACTGTACACTTACCGTTACACCGGCAGATTGTTTGAGGATCCATTTGCATTGGGCGGGAGTAAGCGCAACGCGGTTATCGCAGGGTACTTTTTCTTCCCGGATGAGTCCTATCCTGATCATGCCGCAAGTTAGTATCCATTTACGAATATCCCGCATAGGCAAAACAGGTTGCCTGAATGAGATAAATCATTTTAATACGTGTTCCTAAGTAAATTGAAAAGGATCAGGCCTGGGCGCTGCGTTCATTCTTCCTGCGCAGGTACCTGTCGAGCAGCATTAGTCCGGCAATAGTATCCAGCAGCAAGAATGCATTCATCACATTTGAATTAAACAGTTTGCTGAAGTCAAACTTCCACTGGCTAACACCTGTATCGGGAAGTTTCAATGTGCCGGGGGCCGACATATCAATAAAGGATATTCCGTAGATGACAAATCCTACTATAGTCAGTATAAAAAAGGCGGCAATGCCAAATATGATTTTTTTGTTGATATATGAACTTGACGGAGGAGCAACTTTATATTTGGCGACTTCCTCCATAACATTCCTGGTAAACCGAAGAGAAGGCTGGTCAATAATATCAGCACTGCCGATCATCTCATTGAAACCTTTCAGTTCATTGTACACGGTCATCCATTGCTGATCGGTCTGCAACAGTTTCTCCACCATTTGCTTTTCTTCCGGGGTACTGAGGCCATCAATATAATCCCAGATATGCTGTTCTATTTGTTCGTGGGTGTACATATGATACAATTAAGTTACGTTGATTAAATGGCTTCCATTCTATAATCTTTCTCTAATTTTTCCTTTAACCGTTGTCTTGCCCTGTGCAATCTTACTTTAACGGTATTGGCTTCCATGCCCATGATCTTGCCGATTTCTTCCAGGGACTGTTCCCCTTTATAAAAAAGGCTGATGATCTGTGCATCATCGGGCGACAACTGGTTGATGGCTTCGTTTACCCGGTTTACCCTGGATTTCTGTTCCATCTGGTTGGCGCTGAAGGAAGACTCCTGGTTTTCCAGCTGAACGAAGGTTTTTTCATCATCGATCGACTGGGTACTGAGTCTCTTCTTCCTCAAAAACGTCACACTGGTATTATATGTTATGGTATACAGCCAGGTGCTGAATTTTGAGGTTCCTTTAAAATCTGCCAAAGACCTGTAAACTTTTACGAAGATATCCTGCGCTATTTCCTCCGCATCCTCCCTGTTCTGGGTATATTTCAGGGCGGTGGTAAATACAAAGTGCTGATACCTTCCCACGAGTTCCGCGTAGGCCTGTTGATCACCCTTGAGAACCAGGCTGATCACCTCCATATCAGATGTCGCGGAATTCATGTTTCGGTTATTTGACGCGATATTTCCACCTCAAGTTACAGGGGAAATGTACAAATTTGAAAATATACAAATATGGAAATAAGGAGGAACAGCTATTATATTATATCCAACTCGTACCAAGGTCCTTATCTTTTCCCAATAAAATTATATTTAATTGATTTTCAATGTTTTATAAAATATTTGTAAATTCTTTGTCCGAAAATGTAACCTGCGGAAACCGTGTGTAGTCTGATATTACGTAACCATTTAGCAAAACAATTAAAAAAAGATAAAATGAACGGCGCAGAAGTATTAATCCCCATTTTAGTTCCCCTCTCCTTTTTCGCAATGGTCTTTGGACTGGTGTATATTAAAAGCAGGGAAAACATGTCAATGATCGAGAAAGGCCTTAATCCGAAAGAATTTGCTAACCGCCCGGCTCCCTACCGCAATCTTAAGAACGGTCTTCTTCTCCTGGGAGCAGGTATCGGTCTTGCACTTGCCTATATAATTACCAAGTACATCCTGCATGACGAAGAAAATCCAGCCCTTTGGTTCGCCCTTATTGGTATCGGCGGTGGCTTGGGACTGATCTCTTCTTACAGGATCGAAAAGAAGGAATTGCTCGATAACCCGGCCAGGGACTAAGTAACAACCACATTATCACATAATCACACTGACACATTAAAAAATGTCCCGGAAATCCGGGACATTTTTTTATATTTGCTCCCCCAATGCCCAGATGGCGGAACTGGTAGACGCGCTAGACTCAAAATCTTGTTATCGAAAGGTAGTGCAGGTTCGATTCCTGTTCTGGGCACACTAGGCTATTATAAACCCCTGTAAATCAATAATTTCAGGGGTTTTTTATTTTTTAGGGGACACTAAAGGGGACAGTACGCTCCGCAATAGCCTAAGCCTCCGGTTTTGTTCAACAATTTTTATTAATAAAATAAAATTTTCGTAATTAAAAGGCTAAACTATCATGCATCAGGACTACTACTGCTATCATTGATTTTCTTCTCCTGTCAGAAGGATGCGCTCGACAAAAATTCTTCAGCATTGTCCGGACAATCGCTCCAAAAAAGTTCAGCGCAGGAACTTAAGGCCAACACATTTTATGGACCACAGGTACAACTTGGTGAGGCCAAAGTGAGATCGTTTTTCTTCGTTACACATTCAGGCGTACCACAGGAACTTGGCGTTGAAATCTCCGAAGGTGCCCTTAGCGGATTACCGACTGAAGACCATTTGAAAAGCCTTCTTACTCTCCATCAAAAGGCTGTTGACCTGACGCCATTTGACCATATTAGCTTCGACTGGAATCCGGAAGGCCATCCACCATTTTTTTTCCAGCTTCCGCATTTTGATATCCATTTTTATATGATCAGTGTGGCTGAAAGAATGGAGATACCGGTATATTCACCGGCCACCGCGCCTTTGTTTGAAAATTATCCGCCTGCTGATTACATGCCGGCAACCTATGGTCCCGCACCGGGAGGCGAACCGATGATGGGAGCACACTGGTCAGCTCCTCCTCCAACATTTCTTCCTTTCTCTAAAGTAATGATCTACGGTACATTCAATGGCGATATGATTTTCGTTGAACCCATGATCACACTTGATTATCTGCAGTCAGGGGTTGATTTCAGTACAGCGTATCCACAGCCGGCAAAATTTGAAGAAGCCGGTTACTATCCCACTACATATAATATCTATACCGATCCTAAAACAAATGCACAATATATTTCGCTGACTAATTTCGTTTGGAGAAACGCAAATTAAACTACTTTCATAAGTGCCCGATCAAAGGTTAGCTGGTAATCAGCTGACCTTTTTTTGTGTGAAATGCTCACAAAATATTGTGCCAAAAACAATCTGATCAGCCTGATACTAATCATAGCCTTGCAGACGGCTTCTTACACATAACTTTTCTACCTTTTAGTGCTGCTCTGCTCATGCCTCTGCCTCAATTTATTAATAAAAAACTTTCATCATGAAAAGGCTAAACTATGGTGTATCAGGGCTGCTATTCCTCTCTTTATTTCTGTTCTCCTGTGAGAAAGAGTCTTTGGATAAAAACTCTGCTGCACTAAATCAGGGATCTGCAAAAAGCAAATCATCAAAGGAACTAAAAGCAAACATTTTCTATGGACCACAGGTAAAACTTGGCGATGGTAAACTGAGATCATTTTTTGTGGTCGCGCATTCGGGGATTCCACTCGAAGCAGGTGTGGAAATTTCAGCAGGCACTTTGAGTACTTTACCCGTACAAAATGTAATGAGCCTGCTTCCGCTTCATCAAAAAGCCTTGGATCTGACTAACTTTGACCACATCAGTTTCGACTGGTATTCGCAAGGTCATCCACCGACCTTCTACGAAGTAGCCCATTTTGACGTTCGCTTATATATGATCAGTGTTTCAGAAAGAATGCAGATTCCTGCATATTCAGCTGCCACAGCATCATTATTTGAAAACTACCCGCCCACAGAATATATGCCACAGCCGATCATCTACAGGCCCGACCCAGGGGGTGAAGCTAAAGTGGGAAAAAACTGGACCCCACATTATCCGATCTACAGGCCAACATGGGGCTCCGACATGGGCTTCGTAACCTATAATGGAGAACTGATCGCAGAGCAACACATGATCACGCTTGAATACCTGTTATCAGCGGCGGATTTCAGCATGAGTTTCCTTCAACCGCAAAAATTTGCAGAAGCCGGGTATTACCCTACTTACTTTAATCTGCGGACTGACCCTAAAACAAATGCTAAGTATATTTCATTGAGCAATTTCGTTTGGAGATACGCAAATTGAACCACTTTCATGAAATCGCCCATCAAAGGTTAGCTGGTAATCAGCTGACCTTTTTTATTATACACCTTGTCCGATCAAAGGTCAATTGGAATCCCCTGCAGACCCTTTTTTAAAATTAGCTTTTAACTCCACCAGTAGCGGACCGCACCTCTCCCTGGCACGACATTGCAGTTATTCCTTAGACGTCAACAATGTCTTCCGTCTACCAATATCTGTGTTTGGTCTGCTTTCCAAAAAGCACTTGGAATACCGCTTGACAAAATACCGCAGGTTCCGAATAACTGGCTTTTTTGAACTCGTTTAAGTTAAAAAAATCACAAGAAGACTACTCGTTCACCTTAGAATGGGAATTTTTAGAATTTATTAAAGGTTAATTTCTTACAACACAGCCATCAGGAATGATGTTTGAATTAATGGGGTTAGAAAATAACCTAATGAAAGGAACACCTGTTTTATTGCTAGCAGAGGATGACGAAGACGATCAATTACTTTTCCAGGAAGCACTTGCGTCTATACATTCGGGTATTGTTTGTATTATAGCAAATAATGGAAGCGAAGTACTACGATTCTTACAGCAGGACATATTTGCCCTGCCGGATTATATATTCCTTGACCTCAACATGCCTGTGATGGACGGACTTGCATGCCTTCAGTCATTAAAAAAAGATCCACATTTTAAAGAAATCCCGGTGATCATTTACTCCACTACTATAACTGACCTGTTATTGGCGGAGACTAAAAAACTGGGTGTACACATCACCATTAAAAAACCCGACAATATGGAATACCTGAAAAAATTCCTTCGGCACCTCCTGCAATTGTAATCGCTATTGCAATGCCGGCTGTTGCAAGGGAAGAGAAAGGATAAATGTGCTCCCCTGGTTTTCCTCACTGAGTGCACTGATAAAACCATTGTGCTTTTCCATTATTCTTTTGCAAAGCGCCAGTCCAACCCCCGTGCCTTCATATTCACGCGCATTGTGAAGCCTTTTAAACATCTCAAAGATCTGCTCTGCATACTGCTGCTTGAATCCAATACCATTATCCTTTATATAAATACGGCAATACTTTGCAGGGCCGGCAGACACCGTCTCCTCCGTTGAAGAGTATTCAGAAAAAATATGTATTTCAGGCGTTACATTTTTACGCGAATACTTAATGGCATTATTGAGAATGTTGGAAAATACAGGCTTCATCAGCCTTTCATGTATTGTTAATGTTGGCAGTTCCTCAACATGAACAGCGGCGTTTTTTTCATGTATGAGTGGCTCAAGATCATCAATAACTTCGGATACCAGGCTGGTAAGGCTGGTTTGCCTGAACTCATCCTGATCCGCATTCAGTTTGGAAAAATCCAATATATCATTGATCAATGCCTGCAAACGGTTTGCAGACTGCTCAATACGAAGGATATCCCGGAGATCATCATTGCCCAGTAACCGGCTGTTTTTTTTATAAAAAAGATTACAAAAGGTCTTTATTTTCCGCAGTGGTTCCTGCAAATCATGCGACGCCATGAAAGCAAAGCGGTCGAGCTCTTTGTTGGCCTTCTCCAGCCGCTCAATATTTTTCAATAACTGGCTGTTGAGCATGATGACTTTTTCCTCGGAGGCGATCCTCTCTTTTATTTCATTCTGGAGGTTTTTATTGATGGCCAGGATCTTCTGTTCCTGGAGGATAAGCTGCTGATTTTTATTGTAAAGATCGATGAACACCGCAACTTTAGCCTTCAATAGTTCCGTATTGATGGGCTTATAAATATAATCAATAGCACCGGTACGATAGCCTTTGATAATATTCTCCTCACCGTAAGAGTTCGCGGTAATAAAGATGATCGGGATGTGTTTTAATTTCTCGCGTTCAAATATCAGCGAAGCTGTTTCAAAGCCATTGAGATTGGGCATTTGAACATCCATGAGAATCAGTGCAAAATCATACTCATGCAGTAAGATTTTCAAGGCTTCACGTCCTGAACGGGCTTTCACAAAAATATAGCCTTCTGATTCCAGAATGGTTTCCAGCGCGTACAGATTGTCTTCGCGATCATCTATTAAAAGTATTTTCTGGTTCATAATGCTTATTTATAAAACCAGATTCTCATCAGGGAAAGCAGCTGATCAATTTTTAATGGTTTGGTGATATAATCTGAAGCACCGGCTTCAATGCATTTCTGCCGGTCGCCTTTCATGGCTTTTGCAGTAACTGCAATAATGGGCAGACTGCTGTTCTTATGTTCCCGCCTGATTTTCTGCATGGTTTCATAGCCATCCATTTCCGGCATCATGATATCCATCAATACCATATCGATTTTGAGTTTATCATCATTAATAATCTGAATGGCTTCCTTGCCGCTTTCTGCAGTGATGCACATTGATATTATATCGCTCAAAAACAGTGGTCAGCGCAAAAAGGTTTCTGACATCATCATCGACCACCAATATATTCTTACCGGTAAGTATATCATCCTTCATCCGGATGTTCTCAATAACCTTGCGTTTTTCCGGCGGCAGTGTCTTGTGGTTGATATGCAGATGCGAGACCGTTTCTTCCAACAAATGTTCAAGGGAATTCACCCCTTTCAGGAGAACGCTGCTGGAGTAGCTTGTTAATGATGGTCAATTCCTTTTGGATAAAATCCTTTGCAGAATACATAATCACCGGGGTCATGTATTACTTTAAACTCATTAATCTTTTGCACCACCTCCGTTCCGTCATATCCGGCAATCATAATCAAGGATAATACAGTCGTAGTGATGTTCCTGCATCATTTCAAGTGCATGCTGCGCCGGTGGCGGCGATATCCACTTCACATTACCGGTGATTGCAGAATCTTTGCGATCTGTGAAGAATCCAGTTCATTGTCTTCCACCAATAAAATCTTTTTGGTTTCTGACTTAGTGAAAAGCAATGATATCATTAAACAGGGCATCCAGTGATTCGTTGTCAAGTGGCTTCAACAGGAAGCTCCGTGCGCCACGTTTCAAGGCCAGCGCCCGTTTTCTTCTCCGGAAATCAGGTGAACTGGAATATGCCGGTAGTTGAGATCATTTCGCAACAGATCCAGTACTTTCCAACCACTGGTATCCGGAAGTTTTACATCCAGGGTAATGGCAATCGGGTTAAACCTGTTGATAAAATCCAACACTTCAATATAGCTGATGGCCACTACCACTTTCAGACTCATATTCATGTGCTTTTTCAATCAGGATCTTACCAAACCGAAGATCATCTTCTACAACCAACACCACTTTATCACCGGGCTGAATATTGCTCCGATCATCACCGGTATCATTGATCATTTCATTGACCAGGCCAAGGTTTTTCAGATCACTGCTTTCACTGCTGATCCGGATCGAATGTGCCAGCGTTTCCATCTGCTGACCTTCCTGACCTATCGGAATAGTACCATACCCATTCGGATTATCTCCGGTCCTGGCAGTTGATTTAATCGAAACAGGATCAGATACCGGTAAGTAAAGGGTGAATGTGCTTCCCACAGCCGGATTACTTTCCAGTTCAATGGTACCGCCTAACAATTCGGCAAGACCACGGCTGATCGAAAGTCCCAGCCCAGTTCCTCCATATTTACGGCTGGTAGAACCTTCTGCCTGCTGGAATGCTTCAAAGATGATGTTTTGCTTTTCCTGCGGAATACCAATACCGGTATCGCTGATGTCAAAGGCAACCACCTTATCTGCCGTATCAAGACTGGGATTGCCCGACTTCCAGCTTTTGTTTGCTTCATATATCTGCAACTTGACTTCGCCTTTCTCTGTAAACTTAAAGGCATTGGACAAAAGATTCTTTAAGATCTGGTTCAGCCGCTGAATATCGGTTTCCATAGACGGCAGGAAGCTGTGGTATCCGTCTGAATGGTGAACTTGAGATGTCGTGCTTCTGAAATCGGTTTGAAGGTAGTTTCAACAAACGAAGTGATCTCAGAAAACCGTACCGGAGAAATATTGGCAGAAATAAATCCGGATTCAATTTTAGACAAGATCAAGGATATCATTGATCAGTTGGATCAGGTCATCACCGCAGGAGTGAATGGTTTTGGCATAGCGGATTTGTTTTTCGTTCAGGTTACCTTCTGCATTTTCATAAAGTTGCTGTGCAAGGATCAACAAACTGTTCAGCGGCGTACGCAACTCATGCGACATATTTGCCAGGAACTCTGACTTATACTTGGAGGTCAGCTGTCAGCTGTTCTGCTTTTTCTTCCAGTGACTTCCTTGCTTCTTCCACCTCCTTGTTCTTTTCTTCCACTTCTTCTTTCTGTTTCACCAGGAGCAATGCTTTATCCTGCAATTCATCATTGGTTCGGCTTAATTCTTCCTGTTGCAATTTCAGCTCACCGGCCAGCGATTGTGACTGTGTCAAGCAATTCTTCTGTTCTTGTATTTGCTTCGATGGTATTCAACACGATACCGATACTTTCTGTCAACTGGCTCAAGGAAGTCAAGATGTGTTTCACTGAAATGTATCAAGTGAAGCCAGTTCAATTACCGCTTTCACTTTCTTTTCAAACAATACCGGAAGGATGATCAGGTTTGACGGTTTTGCTTTGCCAAGACCTGAACTGATTTTTATATAATCTCTCGGAACATTTGATAAGAATGATTCTTTCTTTTTCAAAAGCGCACTGTCCAACCAATCCTTCACCGATTTCAAATTCCGTTGGAATGTTTTTATCTTCTTTATAACGCATAGGCAGAAAATAATTTCAGTTTTGCTTTCTGTGTTTCTTCATCTTGTTTCAAAATATAGAACGCACCATATTGTGCATTTACCACCTGTGCCAATTCTGAAAGAATACGTTGTGTAACCGTATTCAGATCTTTTTGGCCCTGCAACATCTGCGTGAACTTGGCAAGGTTTGATTTCAGCCAGTCCTGTTCCTGGTTCCGCAATGTTGTTTCCTTCAGGTTGGCGATCATCTGGTTGATGGTATCTTTCAATTCTTCCACTTCACCTTTTGCTTCTACGCGGATCATCTGGTAAGGTCACCTTTCGTTACCGCAGATGCCACTTCAGAAATGGAACGTACCTGCGTGGTCAGATTTTGTGCAAGCTGGTTTACGTTTTCCGTTAGGTTTTTCCAGATACCTGATGCACCCGGTACACTTGCCTGTCCACCCAATCTTCCTTCAACACCCACTTCACGGGCCACGGTGGTTACCTGGTCGGCAAACACCGCCAGTGTATCGATCATTTCATTGATCGTATCGATCAGCTGTGCAACCTCACCTCGTGATACGATGGATAGTTTTTGTTTCAGGTTACCGGTTGCCACTGCGGTTACAACTTTTGCAATACCGCGCACCTGGTTGGTAAGGTTGGATGCCATCATGTTCACCGAGTCGGTCAGATCTTTCCATGTACCGGCCACACCCTGTACTTCTGCCTGTCCACCAAGTTTACCTTCTGTACCTACTTCACGGGCCACACGGGTTACTTCAAATGCAAATGAGTTCAACTGATCCACCATCGTGTTGATGGTATTTTTCAGATCGAGGATCTCTCCCTTTACATCAATGGTTACTGTTTTTGAAAGGTCACCGCTCGCAACCGCTTTTGTTACTTCGGCAATGTTTCGCACCTGTGCTGTCAGGTTACCTGTCATCTGGTTTACCGAGTCAGTAAGATCTTTCCAGGTACCGGCAACACCCGGAACAAATGCCTGTCCACCCAGTTTACCATCGGTACCTACTTCACGTGCCACACGCGTTACTTCGGATGCAAAGGCACGCAGCTGATCCACCATCGTGTTCAGCGTTTCTTTCAATTGCAGGATTTCTCCGCGAACGTCAACCGTAATTTTTTTTGACATGTCACCATTCGCCACCGCGATCGCCACGTCTGCAATATTCCGCACCTGTGCGGTAAGGTTACCTGCCATCTGATTTACTGAATCGGTAAGATCTTTCCAGGTACCCGCAACACCCGGTACATTTGCCTGTCCGCCAAGTTTTCCTTCCGTACCTACTTCACTTGCCACACGGGTTACTTCAGATGCAAAGGCGCGCAGCTGATCCACCATCGTGTTGATCGTATTTTTCAATTCAAGGATTTCACCTTTTACATCCACTTCAATTTTTCTGGACAAGTCACCATTCGCAACCGCAGTTGTTACTTCGGCAATATTTCTTACCTGTGAGGTAAGGTTACGAGGCCATTTTATTTACTGAGTCAGTCAAGATCTTTCCAAGTACCTCCCACACCGGGTACATCTGCCTGTCCACCCAGCTTACCTTCAGAACCTACTTCACGGGCCACACGCGTTACTTCCGAACCAAATGAATTCAACTGATCCACCATCGTATTGATGGTATTCTTCAATTCAAGGATTTCACCTTTTACATCCACGGTAATTTTTCTCGACAAGTCACCTTTCGCAACCGCCGTTGTTACTTCTGCAATATTTCGCACCTGGCCGGTAAGGTTAGATCGCCATCTGATTTACTGAATCCGTTAAGATCTTTCCAGGCACCACCAACACCCTGCACTTTTGCCTGTCCACCAAGTTTTCCTTCTGATACCTACTTCACGCGCCACACGGGTTACTTCTGAAGCAAATGAGTTCAACTGGTCCACCATCGTATTGATGGTATTTTTCAATTCAAGGATTTCACCTTTTACATCCACCGTAATTTTCTTGGACAAGTCACCATTTGCAACCGCTGTTGTTACTTCCGCAATATTTCTTACCTGGGCTGTAAGGTTACCCGCCATTTGATTTACAGAATCTGTCAAGTCTTTCCATGTACCACCAACTCCTGCACTTTTGCCTGTCCACCAAGTTTTCCTTCAGTACCTACTTCACGCGCCACACGGGTTACTTCCGATGCAAATGAATTCAACTGGTCCACCATCGTATTGATGGTATTTTTCAATTCAAGGATTTCACCTTTTACATCCACGGTAATTTTTCTTGACAAGTCACCTTTTGCCACCGCCGTTGTTACTTCGGCAATATTTCTCACCTGGCCGGTAAGATTGCTCGCCATCTGGTTTACAGAATCGGTAAGATCTTTCCATATACCACCTACACCCTTTACCTGTTGCCTGTCCACCCAGTTTTCCTTCCGTACCCACTTCACGTGCCACACGCGTTACTTCAGAAGAAAATGAATTCAACTGATCCACCATCGTGTTGATGGTATTTTTCAATTCAAGAATTTCTCCTTTTACATCCACGGTAATCTTTCTTGATAAGATCACCTTTTGCAACGGCTGTTGTTACTTCTGCAATATTTCTTACCTGGCCGGTAAGGTTAGCTCGCCATCTGGTTTACCGAATCGGTAAGGTCTTTCCATACACCACCAACACCTTTTACTTTTGCCTGTCCACCCAGTTTTCCTTCAGTACCCACTTCACGTGCCACACGGGTTACTTCAGACGAAAATGAGTTCAGCTGATCCACCATCGTATTGATGGTATTTTTCAATTCAAGGATTTCTCCTTTTACGTCCACCGTGATCTTTCTTCGACAGGTCACCTTTTGCAACCGCTGTTGTTACTTCTGCAATATTTCTTACCTGTGCGGTAAGGTTACCTGCCATCTGGTTTACGGAATCCGTAAGATCTTTCCATGTACCTGCCACACCTTTTACCTGTGCCTGTCCACCAAGTTTTCCTTCCGTACCCACTTCAAGTGCCACACGTGTTACTTCGGATGAAAATGAATTGAGCTGATCCACCATCGTATTGATGGTGTTTTTCAATTCCAGGATTTCACCTTTTACGTCAACGGTAATTTTTTTTGACAGATCGCCTTTTGCAACAGCGGTGGTTACTTCTGCAATATTTCGAACCTGGGCGGTAAGGTTACTACCCATCTGGTTCACTGAATCGGTAAGATCTTTCCATACACCGGCAACACCTTTTACTTTCGCCTGTCCGCCGAGTTTTCCTTCAGAGCCCACTTCCCTGGCCACACGCGTTACCTCCATGGAAAACAGGTTGAGCTGTTTTACCATGTCATTTACTTCATTGGCGATCCTGGAAAATTCACCCTGCAGGTTATGTCCGCCGATTTCAAGCGGCATTTCTTTCTGAGAGATTGCCTTTGGCCACGGAGCTGATGACCTGTGCAATTTCAATGGTGGGATGGACAAGGTCAGATATTAATGTATTCAGCGAATCAACACCTGTACTCCAGGCTCCTTTGGCGTTGGGAACTTCAATACGCTGGGTCAGTTTACCCTGTTTGCCGATGGTATTTCCGGCCCGGGTAAATTCCTGCATCATTTTATTGTTCAGGGAAATGATGTCATTCAGCGTGTCGCAGATCTTTACCATTCAGACCGGTCTGGTCAATGGGCATCCGGACATTGAAATTCCCGTTCTTTACTTTTGTAAGGATCTCGAGCAGGTATTTTGCATCAATGCTTTCCTGCAGACTTTCGCCATTATTACCGGGGGAATAAGCAGCTACCTTTTTACTTCTTTTGGAGGCGGATTTAACTAATGTAGTCGTACTTCCGTTAGTGCCGTTTTTAGAGGCCATAAAGCAGTTTTTGGATAAATGAAGTTTATTACAGCTAGATTTTCGGCTTAGTTAACCAGCCGAAAAAAAATTTTTATGTCGAACTATTACTTCTTCAGCGCTGTGGATTTTTTTCCACAATTTCCATGCTTTATAATGCCAATTCCACATTGTCTGCCAGACAATCTCAACAGGAAAACATTACCCTATTGCCAACACATATAGATTGATAAAGGGTTTTAAAATAATTCAGTGTTTTTTGGTCGGACTAATAGCAAGCCGAAATACTGCAAAAAAAGAGCCGTTCATTTTTCATTGAGCAGCCTGATGGGTGGAAAATCTGTGCGACAGATTTTATTAAACTGCTCTACGACATATTTTGTCAGTTCCGGAGAGGTTGCCTCATTGTGCATATGCATGAAGAAATAGATATCCTCAATGCCGGCGTTGATCCATTTTTTAATTCTTTTTGCCCACAGTTCAATCCTTGTATAGTCGGAAGGATGAAGACTGTTCCCAACAAAACGGATAAATGTTTTCGGAATCGTCAGCTGCATGTGTAATACATCCTGCCTTCCTGCGGTATCGGTAATTACCGCGCCTATGCCGAGCTCCTTCAGTTTACCATAATAACGGCGATGTAATTTTTTATCGGCATAAAATCCCGGCCATCTTTCTTCAATAAAAAAAAGAATGTCTTTTGGAAGAGATTCCAGGTATGTGAAGAATTGTTTTTCTGATGGGTCATCCCATTTTATTTTTTCATCATGTGTTATGAATACGGGCCCGAGCTGCTGGCCAAGCGCACGGATGTTGTTGATGAAATCCTGGGTCAGACTTTTCCTATTGGGGGAATCTTTTAAAAAACACATCCCACGATGGGCTTTGGGACAAAATTTGAAAACCGGGTTGTTGACTTCCGCGGCCCATGCTTTCAATTGTGCCCCATCATACATTTTATAATGCGTGGCATTGAGTTCAATGGAATCATAATAAAGGCCATAAAATTTTAAGAAGTCTTTCTCCCTGGTACCCGGAGGATACAATTTTCCTATCCATTCTTTCCTTCCCCATTTTGCACAACCAATGTAGATTTTCGGGGAAGGGGCCTTGCCGGAAGACAAAATGGATGCATTACCGGCCGGATCAGGAGGAAGCCTGAAATTTATTTTATTGACCTGGCTTACCGGTAAGGCGCCGAATTCCATGATTGTTGATTGAACAGGAAAAAAATAAGCGACCTGGTGATCGCTTATATAGTGTATTAACATAGAACGTTAGTCCATTTCCTTATCTTCTTCGTCGTGACCCAGTTGCTTTACCAATTTGTTGTAGATACCAAATAATAAAAATGGTGCAACCCATTGTCCAACGAAAAGGCTCTGATGGTTCTTGTTCATTAACTTTAACGCAAGCGAAATACCTACGGCACCCAGGGCCGACCAAAGAAACACATCCGATGGTAGTTTGGACGTTTGTTCTTCAATAGCTCTTGCTACAGGCCCTTCTCTCTTTGTCTGGTTTTCAACATCGTACATAAGTCCTCCTTTTACACAATAGTTTACAAAGTCCATGCCTCACGGGAATGTTGATCTTTTCATGCTGGCCGATTGATAAAATTCCACAGCAATTTGCGCAGGCAATAAAGTGTAGAATAAATTCTGCCATTTTACCGGTCACTGCCCCAATGGACCTGTTAACTAAGAATCGATGGATTTTACCGAATGCATTACCTTTAAAAGGCTTAAAACATCAATCATGAAAAGACTCATCCTTTTTTGTCTTGTTTGTGCTCCACTTATATTACTGGTAGTATCCTTTCATCATATTCAAAAACCCCGGGTTGCCGGAACATGGGACATGAATGTTCAAACGGCCATGGGAAACGGAACACCTGTGATGATATTAAAACAGGAAAATGATACACTGGTCTCAGGTACCTATAGCGGACAACTTGGAGAGGCTCCGATAAAAGGAGTGGTCAAAGGAAACGAAGTCTTGCTTGAATTTTCGATCAGTGGAAACCTCATTCAATATACCGGGATTGTTGACGGCGATAATATGAAAGGCAAGGTCAAACTCGGCACGATGGCCGAGGGAACCTTTACCGGCAAAAGAAGGGAAGGAAAACCGTAGGTAATGTGCAAATTGCAAAATGTGCAAGTGTGCAGGTGAAATTTGCACATCGGCACATCACCATACCGGCACATTTTCTTACGCTCTTACTATCTTAAATGCAAAATGCCCGTTTCCTGTCGCTGCCCAGGTCCTCAACCAGATGGGTAATAACATTTCGGTTCCCCTGGCAGTAGTAATATCGCCAAGGTCAATAATATCCTTCCATCCGAATTTTTCCAGTATCGTTTTTACTTCAGCCTTGGCTTCGCTATCATTTCCACTCAAAAACATCGTTGGGTCACCGCCACTTTTACCGGCATCAACCATCACTTCACAATTCACGATATTCAGTGTCTTTACCACCTTTGTCTCCGGCAGCAGCTTTTGAATTTCTTCGCCAAGAGAGTTGGTATTGGCCAGCGAGGGAATAAGGGAAGGCGGCATTCCTTTTGAAAAGTCAAGGGGATTGCTGACATCAATCAACACCTTTCCACCAAGATTTTCCGCACCCGCCTGTTCCAGTGCCTGTAATGCCACATCTCCCTTAGTGCAATTAAAAATAATTTCTCCAAATGCGGCAGCATCAGCGAAAGTGCCTGCAGAAGCATTCTTACCATTGGCTTTCACCCAGGCCAGCGCTTTTTCATTGCTGGCAGTCCGGCTGCCCATTTTTACTTCGTATCCCAGCTGAATGAGCTTTGTTCCAATAACATTTCCAACCATACCGGTTCCGAGGACGGCAATTTTTTTCATGATCTTTGTTTTACTATTTTATACTATACATTATATAGTTGCAAAACTAAGTATAGCTAAGTAACTTTGCAATAACTGTCAAAACTGACAGTATGGACTTTTAATCAATTTTTATGATTATTAAGGGTAAACAATATGCATTTCTCCTAAAAGGTCAGCAATATCATTGTGCCATGGATGTTACCATGCATTTTATTGGAGGCAAATGGAAGACCGTGGTATTGTGGTATCTCAAAAACAACACCCGCAGGTTTGGGGAATTAAAAAAGCTCATTCCGGACATCACGGAAAAGATGCTGAGTATACAGCTGAAAGCACTGGAGGAAGATGGGCTGGTGAAACGGGAAGTGTACCCGGAGGTACCGCTCAGGGTGGAGTATTCTTTAACACCATTCGGAAAATCTCTTGTCCCGGTATTGGATGCGGTCGCGAAATGGGGAAGAAATCTTGGCGAAACCAGGGGGAAAATGGTTGAAATGAAGTAGGAACTCATCCTGTATGGTCACCTGTATGAATTTTTTTCGGGACAAGGAAATGCATGATGGTCCAGGCCAACAGGTAACCGAATCCGCAGATGAAAAACATGATATAATATCCGGTCTGGAGATGGCCGATGGATTTATAGTGGTCAAATAATTTACCCGCCAGCCGGGCAATGAGTATTCCGCCGGTCGCGCCCACCATTCCTCCAAACCCGATAACGCTGCCCACGGAAATTTTTGAAAACCGGTCAGACACCGTAGTGAATATATTGGCACTCCATGCCTGGTGGGCCGCAGTGGCAAAACCCATGATCAGCACGGCCAGCCACATATTGATTTCTCCCACATATTGTACCATAACTACAGGCAATGCACAAAGGGCATAAATGAACATCGATGTTTTCCTGGCTCTAAAGACCGGCCAACCGGTGCGGATAAAATATAGTGGTAGCCATCCCCCGAAGACACTGCCAATGGTTGACATGGAATATACCAGTGCAAGTGGAATGGCCATGGCTGTTCCATCAAGTCCGTATTGAGATTTCAGGAATGCAGGAAGCCAGAAAAGATAGAACCACCAAATCGGATCTGTAAGAAATTTTCCCAATGCAAATGCCCAGGTTGTTTTAATTTTTAGCAAACTGCCCAGTGAGGGTTTTGGACCAGCCAGGGATATATCTTCAGCCTTAACCTGGTCGATCTGGATATAATCAATTTCCTTTTGTGTAACTCTTTTTTGCTTTGCCGGCACTTCGTAAAATATGAACCAGAAGAAAAGAAGCAAAAATCCGGTGGCACCGGTGAGAATAAATGCCCATCTCCATCCAAAGGCTGCCGCAATAAATGGCACAGTGAGTGGTGCAACAATTGCGCCGATGCTTGTACCCGAATTAAAAATGCCGGTAGCCAATGCCCGTTCGCGTACAGGAAACCATTCTGCCACCGTTTTAATTCCTGCGGGGAAATTCCCGGCTTCGGTTAATCCCAGTCCAACCCTGGCAATAAGAAATCCCAGCGTTGATTTTACTAGGGCATGACCGGCGGCCGCGATGCTCCAGAAAAAAATCACGATGGCATATCCCCATTTCGTGCCGATCCTGTCGATCACCCTGCCCATAACCATCATACCTGCAGCATAAGACACCTGGAAGGCAATGACAATATTGGCATAATCAGTTTCCGTCCAGCTGAATTCTATTTCAAGTGTTGATTTAAGGAGGCTGATAACGGTGCGGTCGAGATAGTTAATGGTGGTCGCGAAAAATACTAAAGCGCATATGGTCCAGCGATAGTTTCCAACTTTAGAAATATTTGATGCCTCATTCATTAGTAGAACAGGAAACTACGTAAAACTTTTCTTTTCCAGCAGTGAGTGCAAAATTCTATTTATTTCCCCGGCCCTGTTGAAGATCATCAGGTGACCCGCTTTCGGTATGGTATACTGTGCCCTTGTATAAGATAGCGGGAGGATAATATCCCTGGTTCCATGAATATGGTAATAGCTGATCTCCTGATCATCGGTCTGCCAGTTGACTATGGCTTTAATGGCCCATCTGATAAAACCGGCATCCATATCCCTGGCCATTTGCCTGATCATTTTTTTATCTTCTGTGGATTCAGCCGTAAAAAACCGTTTTACATAGACGGCCTTTTTCATCATATTCACCCCGATGACACGATGCAGACCCATCCGGTAAGCTGTGCGGTAATAGGCCGGTAAATGATGGTGATCGGGGATACTCGCAATTAAAATAAGCTTAACAGGAGGCAGTCTTTTTGCCATTTCAACAGCCAGCATTCCACCGAAGGATAAACCAATAAGAATAAAGGGCTCTGCGGAATTGACCTGTGCTGCCATTCGAAAGGCGTAATCCTGCAATGTTTCGTCTTTTTCAGGACTGATCCATTCCAGGAAGACAGGTTCATAGTCTTCGGGCAACTGTATATGCCTGAACACCCTTTTATCCGCAGCGAGTCCCGGTATGAAATACGCTTTCATTGTTCAAAGGTAAACCGCATCTGTTTCTCGCGGGAATTTTGAATTATCCCTTTAGAAAAGGTAATTACCTTTGATGTATGGACATAAAGAACAATATACTGGAAACGATCGGCAATACGCCCCTGATCAGGTTAAATAAAATTACGAAGGATCTTCCCTGTGAAGTGGTGGCGAAAGTGGATTATTTCAATCCCGGGAATTCCATCAAAGACCGGATGGCCGTAAAGATGATCGAAGTGGCGGAAAAAGAAGGCAAACTAAAACCGGGTGGTACCATCATAGAATGTACTTCCGGAAATACCGGTATGGGACTGGCCCTGGCGGCAGTCGTAAAAGGATATAAATGCATTTTTACCACTACCGATAAGCAGTCGAAGGAAAAAATGGATATCCTGAAGGCTGTTGGCGCTGAAGTGATCGTTTGTCCGACCAATGTTGAACCCGATGATCCCCGGAGTTATTATTCCATTGCCAGGAGACTGGCGAAGGAGATCCCCAATTCATTTCACTGTAATCAATATGACAACCTGGCCAACAGGCTGGCTCATTATGAATCCACCGGCCCGAGATCTGGAACCAGACAGATGGAAAAATCACCCATGTTGTTTGTACTGCAGGTACAGGAGGTACGGTTACCGGCATCGGCATGTATTTAAAAGAAAAGAATCCTGCCATACAGATCTGGGCCATTGATGTGTATGGTTCACTGCTGACAAAATATTTCAGGACAGGTGAAGTGGACATGAGTGAAGTGCATCCTTATATCAGTGAAGGTTTCGGTGAAGATTTTGTTCCGGAGAATTATGATATGAGTGTGATTGATCATTTTGAGCAGGTAACTGATAAAGATGGAGCAGTGATGGCCAGGCGGCTGGCAAAGGAAGAAGGACTGTTTTGCGGATACAGTGCAGGCAGTTGCCTGCAGGGATTGATGCAGTTGAAAGATAAACTAAAGAAAGACGACCTGGTGGTTTGCATTTTTCATGATCATGGAAGCCGGTATGTGGCCAAAGTATATAATGACCAGTGGATGATGGAACGGGGTTTCCTGGATGTAAAAACCTTCAAGGATATTGTTAACGGAAGAAATAACGGGCAGAAACTGGTCACCATTACACCAAAGGCATACGGTTGCTGAAGCCGTGGATCTGATGAAGAAGTATGATATTGAACACATTCCGGTGATCAGCGATAATTCCCCTGTGGGCTCTATCAGTGAAAATGGATTATTTCAAAAAGTGTTTTCCAATCCGGATATAAAACAGGAACTGGTGGCTGCAGTGATGGAAAATAACTTCCCGGTAGTTGATTTTAATACACCTGTAGAGCGTATCAGCAGCCTGATCACGAAGGAAAACGGGGCTGTCCTGGGACGCGATGAAAGCGGAAATTTACATATCGTGACCAAGTACGATATCCTGCAATCGCTTGCAAAGTAGAACTACGATTTTATCATAATGCATTGAAAATGCTGCAACTCTAAAGGTTGTGGCATTTTTTATTTTAAGACCGTTATTCGTAGTTCTACGTGTTTTGAATCGCAACCTTACGCGTTGATTATCTGTAGTTTTGCTTTAAGTAGGGTAATTCATGTAGAGTTAAAAAAGGGTGAAAACGCTCTTGTGCAGACATAGCCCCGGATATATCTTTGTTCTCGAAGTTGATTGATGAGGATAAGTACACCTCAGCCATCCAATATCTGAAAAGACCATCCGAAAAAAAGTTAATTCCAATTCCTTTGAAAGGTGAAATTAAAATCCAGTATCGGTCAACTTCAATTTTTGTTACACATCCAATAAACATCCAGATCCAGTCCTAAGAAAAGACCGAAATGTCCGGAAAACCAATTGCACTATCCTAAGAAAAAAACCGAAATCCGTCCGAAGAAAAACGATAACCAGTCCTTTAAAAAACCAAGAAGATCCAGTCCGAAAGAAAACCAGACCAGTCCGTGAAAAAACCAATTGAATCCGATCTGTCCGAAAAAAACCAAGTCCAGTCCTTTAAAAAACCAAGTAGATCCAGTCCGAAAGAAAACCAGACCAGTCCGTGAAAAAACCAATTAAATCCGATCTGTCCGAAAGAAAACCAAGACCTGTCCGTGAAAAAACCAATTAAATCCGATCTGTCCGAAAGAAAGCCAAGACCTGTCCGTGAAAAAACCAATTAAATCCAATCTGTCCGAAAGAAAACCAAGACCTGTCCGTGAAAAAACCGTTGAAATCCAATCTGTCCGTTGAAAACCAAAGCAAATCCAGTATGCTGGGGAAAAATCGAAAAGGGAAAATCACATAAAAAATATTTGATTGTCCAAGCATCGATGAGAACCGCATCAAATCCTTTATCAGTCCAATACCGTTGAAAAACATTGAACCCAAACACCTGAGAAACCCAAAGTCCAATCCGTGAAAGCCCACTACTCTTAGTTGGCTCCGATTAAAATTACTCCCCTGGCCTAACCTCCGGGGGATTTTTTTTGCTATTTACCTTCCAACGCTTCCCTTAATTTCCTGAAATAGCCGGGTGCATTCAACATTCTACTGCCATACCAGCTAAAGATTTCTCCGTCTACCAGCATAACTTTTACATCTGGTAAAATTTTAGTTAACTCATCTAAATCCTTTGTTTTGAACGGATAAGGTTCAGATGATAAAAATAAAACTTGAAGTTCTCTGGCCAGGAGTTGATCAAGGTCCGCTACAGGATATCTCTTTTCCTGTTTCAGTATATTGATCAAACCGCAGGCTTCCAGCATATCATTAATAAAAGTGTCTCCACCGGCGGCCATCCAGGGATCTTTCCAGATCAGGTAGGCACAGCGGTAGGCAGGAACAATCTTCAGTAATGAAAATTCCCGTTTGATAGTTGCCGTTAAATCAACTGCTTTATCAGTTGTGCGGGTTATTTCACCAATAGTATTGATCATATCGAGGGCATCCGGGATAGTATGGATATCGCTGGTCCAGACCGGGCAGAATGTTTCGATGGACAGAATATCTTCCAGGTTATTTTCCTCTTTATTAGCGATCACCAGGTTTGGCCGGAGAGCACGGATGAGGTCGATGTGTGGATTTTTGGTGCCACCTACCCTGGTCTTGGACCGGTACCAGGATTCGGGATGAACACAAAATTTGGTAATGCCCACCACTTCCTCTTCCAGCCCGAGATAATACAGGAGTTCCGTCTGTGACGGCACGAGCGACACAATCCTCAATGGCCCTTGAGGCAAGGGGATTTTTTTACCCAATTGGTCAAGGGATTGCGGATTACGGATTGCGAATTGCGGATTGGGAATGGCAGAATTATCAGACATCCTGCAAATCTCATATTTTGAAACATACCAACAATCGTATTCAATTCGTAATCCGTAATCCGCAATTCGCAATCCCTCATCCCTAATTCTTTCCCCGGAATCACTTAAATTATGTTTTCCTATATTTGCCCCTACCAAAAAGCAAACAACCCATGGCGAATAACAGAATCGTTGAACTGCTCGGCAACCAGGCAGAACATTTACTCAATCACACCAGCAAAACCATAGATAAATCAACCCTTCACCTTCCTTCGTGCGGATCATGTGGATAAAATATGGGTGAACAGCAACAGGAGCAACCAGACTTTGAGGAGTATACAGGCTTTGCTGGGCCATGGCCGGTTGGCAGATACGGGCTATTGTTCCATTTTCCCCGTTGACCAGGGTATTGAACACAGTGCCGGTTCTGCATTTTCCCCCAATCCTATTTATTTTGATCCTGAAAATATTATCAAACTGGCCATGGAAGGCGGTTGCAATGGTGTTGCTTCAACCTATGGCGTACTGGGTATCATGAGCCGCAAATATGCCCACAAGATTCCTTTTATAGTTAAGATCAACCATAACGAATTTCTTAGCATGCCCAACCGGTACGACCAGACTATGTTTGGTTCTATCAAGAATGCCTGGGATATGGGTGCTGTTGGTGTTGGTGCTACTATTTACTGGGGTTCGGCAGAAAGCGCAAAACAACTTAAAGAAGTTGCCGAAGCTTTTGAATATGCGCATCAGCTGGGCATGATGACCATTCTCTGGTGCTATACCAGGAACAATGGTTTTAAGGTGGATGGTGTGGACTATCACACATCAGCTGATCTCACGGGACAGGCCAATCATCTCGGCGTAACGCTTCAGGCGGATATTATCAAACAAAAACTCCCTACCAATAACGGCGGTTACCTGGCCACTAAACATGGTAAGACCAGCCAGCTGGTATATGAGAAACTTACTTCTGACCACCCTATCGATCTTTGCCGGTACCAGGTATTAAATTGTTATAGTGGAAGAGTGGGACTCATCAACTCCGGCGGTGAATCGAAAGGAAGTTCTGATCTCGCTGATTCTGTACTTACTGCCGTGATCAATAAAAGAGCCGGTGGTATGGGTCTGATCCTTGGCCGCAAGGCTTTCCAACGTCCATTCAACGAGGGCGTGGAAATTCTTGAAGCTACCCAGGACGTGTACCTTGACAACAGTATCACTATTGCTTAACAGACCTATATTGCCATATGGAGCAGAATCAAGAAGAAGACTTCACTCCCGGCTCCGAATCCAGTAAGGAAGAACAGCATTCCAGCTGGTTCAGGCGGGTGAGGAAAGGTATACTTACCTCTACCTCCGAAAAAAAGGAGACACCTGATGGTCTGTGGATCAAATGCCCGGTC
Source organism: uncultured Sphingobacteriales bacterium (assembly GCA_963707255.1). Lineage (GTDB taxonomy): Bacteria > Bacteroidota > Bacteroidia > Chitinophagales > Chitinophagaceae > Pollutibacter. Next base: position 167,428 of record CAVPPM010000023.1, read on the forward strand.
TGTAAATTCACAACCACGGTACAGGACCTTAAAGAAGCCCTGTATGTTTGCCCTAAATGCAGTTATCATCACCGTATTGGAAGTGAAGATTATTTTCATCTGCTGTTCGACAATGAAGAATACATCGAGCTATATGCCGGCGTAAAATCTGTGGACTACCTGGGCTTCAATGATCTCAAACCTTATAAGAAACGGCTTGAAGAGGCCTATAATAAAACCGGCTTGCATGATTCTATATCTGTAGCCGCGGGAAAGGTGGGCGGTTTTGACCTCGTGGTCTGCTGTATGGATTTCAACTTTATCGGGGGATCGCTGGGCAGCGTAATGGGAGAAAAAATTGCACGCGCGGTTGATTATTGCCTCGACCATAAGATGCCCCTGATGATCATCAGCAAAAGTGGTGGTGCCCGAATGATGGAAAGCGCTTTTTCTTTGATGCAGTTGCCGAAAACCCTGGGGAAAATTTCCCTGCTGGCAGATGCAAATCTCCTTTATATATCCCTTTGTACAGATCCCACCTACGGTGGTACAACGGCCAGCTTCGCCATGATGGGTGATATTAATATCGGTGAACCCGGCGCCATGATTGGTTTTGCGGGTCCACGGGTCATTAAGGAAACCATTAAAAAGGACCTTCCCGAAGGTTTTCAAAGTGCGGAATTTGTAATGGAACACGGGTTCCTTGATCTAATCGTGAACCGCAAAGAACTCAGGGAAACTATCGCCAAACTGCTCCTCCTGTTCAATAATTAACAAAAACGGCCAAAACATTATTAGTATATTCCTTTATGGAGATAAAGAACCGTTCTGCATTTTATGAATACCAGATCGATGATAAATACGATGCAGGAATGGTATTGACGGGAACGGAAGTAAAATCACTGCGTTCGGGAAAAGCTAGTTTCAATGACAGTTACTGCATTTTTCACGGAACCGAATTATACATCAGGAGCCTTCATATCTCAGAATATGAACTGGGTACATATGCCAATCATGACCCGGTAAGGGAACGGAAATTGCTGCTGAACAAGAAGGAACTGAAAAAAATGCAATCCAAAATAAAGGAGAAAGGCTACACGGTGATCCCTTTACGTATCTTCTTTTCAGAAAGCGGGAAAGCCAAAATAACCATTGGCCTTGCCAGGGGAAAGAAATTGCATGATAAACGCGAAAGCATAAAGCAGCGCGACACAGAACGGGAAATGAAACGATACATAAAATAATGTGGGAATGTGCCAGTGTGCAGGTGTGCAAATGTTTAATAAACTGATAAATTAATGGTATTAAGAAATAAAAATCAGTCCCTGGAAACAGGCAAATTTATTACCGGATTTATCATTTTCGCAGTGCTGTTAACGCTACCCTTTTCTTCAGCGGCACAATCGGTCGATGGATCATGGTATGGAAAGGCGGAAATCATTCTCGAAGGAAACCATAACAATTACCTGACGGAGCTGAACCTGAAACAGAAAGGATCTTCCGTGGAAGGCATTATGGGATACTATTTTAAAAACCAGTACCAGAGTTTTTTTGTTCGTGGGAAATACAATGCCAAGACCAGGCTGTTGGTCATCGATGATGTACCGATAGTTTATTTCAGGTCCAATGATGCAAAGCCAACAGTAAACTGTACCATGGACTTCGAAGCTATTCTTACAGCCTCTAAAATTAAAAGTAACCTGAGAGGATATTTTATCAGGACCGAAAAGTATAAATATACCTGCCCCGACCTGAACCTGCTCTTCACTAAAGATGAAAAAGAAAATACCGACAGTATCCTCAAAGAAGCCGTGGCCATCACCAGGAAATGGGAACCTTCCGCTGAAGACGTGGTAGTTACACCTGAAGTGATTGCCGTTAAAAGGTCGGATCCACCGCCTCCTGAACTGGAAAAATTTGAAGAAAGAAAGCCTTACCTGGTCAATGATATCATGGTGGAATCCGATTCACTGAGGATTTCACTGTATGATAACGGAGACATTGATGGAGATACCATTTCTGTTTTCTATAATAAAGTACCTATTGTGCAGCACCAGTTACTGAATGCACAGGGAACTAATTTTTACCTACAACTCGACAAGACCACAAAAGTGCATGAACTCAGTATGTTCGCAGAAAACCTCGGGTCGATTCCCCCTAATACAGCGCTCATGATCATTCACGACGGGGCCACACGGTATGAAATTTTTCTGACCAGCAGTTATACGCTCAATGGAACCGTGAGGATACGCCGACGGTAAAAGTAACTGGTATCTAATTTTTATAAGAACACACCGAAGAGAGACCGGTTATGAAATACATACTGCTGATTTTTTTTGTCTTTTGCTCCGCAACATCGTTCTCACAATTGCACGTGACCGTTGAAAATATTAAAAGTGACACGGGTACCGTGCTCATAGCATTGTATAATTCAAAAAAATCCTTTAACAAAATCCGTGAAGTTTACCGTGAAGGAAGGGCGAAAGTGAAAGGCTGGACAACTGAATATACATTTGATGACCTTCCGCCAGGGGTATATGCCATTAGCCTGTTTCATGATGCCAATGATAATGAAGCCCTGGATAAGAATAACCTTGGAATTCCCAGTGAAGCGTATGGATTTTCCAATAATGCAAAAGGAAATTTTGGTCCGCCTCCGTTCAAAAAGGCAAAGTTCACCTACAAGGGAAATCCGCTCGACATTTCGATAAAAGTAAATTGATGCATAGCGGATAACTCTCAACCCTCAACTCTCAACCCTCAACTAAAACAACTCTCCCTGCAAATCCTCGGGTTTATGCACCCATTCAAATTCTGTGCTCTTGCTGTAATCAGTAAGTTTATTGCCTACCGCATTCCATCCCATTACTTCCACAAAACTGGCCAGTTTGATCTTTGAAGTTCGGGCCTGTGCTCCGCGTCCTGATTTTACCAGTACAACAGGTTCCGGATGGCTGGTGACAGCTTCAAGGTAGTTGCCGTCTCCCTCTTTAATGAAAAGAAATTTATTATTCAGGGTCTGTGTTTCGATCTTGAAGCGTTTTACATTGTACTGTAGCTTCTCATTGTCGAGGTAAATGGCGGTAATAATTTTTTCAGGATGAACTTTTCAATCTCCACCACTTTTTCCGGATCAAAACGTTGTGTGAGTTCGGTATCCGTGATTTCATACTGGCCATCGTGGTATAACACCAGTAATCGATCTTCGGGTTGAAAACTTCCGAGGTATTCGCCTTTCTCTTCCGTATTGAGGCGGCCAAAGTTATCATCAAACCAAAGCTTCCGGCCGCTCAAGGTGGACTTGCCTTTTTCTTTGAGCTTCACCGTCTTGATAGGATATTTGGTTACCTGGTTGCCCAGTACGCCCCTGCCCTTGATCTCCAGTTCTTCAAAATAAAAATCCAACACCTTATTTCTGGCAGAACAATTCGGACTCAGGATAACGGTCACCACTTCTGCTTCTCCGTTGGGATTGGCACTAAAATAATTCACTTTACTTTTATCCTTGCCCTTGGTAAGATCATATTCCTTGTCGCGCGTAATACCGGTAACATTAAAACGCTTGGCATAGGACATGCCCGTTTCGCCGTCTGTATAGATCATGTTATAGGTCATGCGCTCATCATTCTTCTGGAATACGGCAACATGAATAATATCTTTTCCGATATAGACTTTCTCCCCCACTTTCACCACTTTCATAATACCCCTCCGGGTAAACACAATGATATCATCCAGGTCTGAACATTCAGCAACAAATTCATCTTTTTTCAACCCTGAACCAATAAAACCTTCGGCCCGGTTGACATAAACACGTGTATTGGCAATGGCCACCTGCCTTGCCTGGATCACATCAAAAGGCTTGATCTCTGTTTTGCGCCTTTCCCTTCCTTTACCGTATTTTTTCAGGAGGTCTTCAAAATAGGCAACGGCAAAATCAACGAGGTTTTTCAGGTGGTGTTTCGTCTCCTTTATTTCTGCTTCAATGCCCCTGATCTGTTCATTCAGTTCATCGATATCAAGCTTGTAAATTCTTCGTACAGGCTTTTCCGTTAGTTTCAATATATCTTCACGGGTAATATCCCTTTTCAGTTTTTTCAGGAATGGCTGAAAAGCTTGACAATGGCTTCAATCACTTTTTCCCAGGTCTCATGCTTTTTCTCCAGCTCTTTATAGATTTTTTCTTCAAAGAAGATTTTTTCCAGTGAAGTGTAATGCCATTTATCTTCCAGTTCTCCAAGTTTGATTTCCAGTTCGCGCTTCAACAGGTCCTGGTATTGTCGGTGGATATTTTCAGCAATTCGGTGACGCTGGTAAATACGGGTTTATTTTCAACAATCACACAGGTATTGGGGGAAATGCTTACTTCGCAATCCGTGAATGCATACAATGCATCAATGGTAATATCGGGCGAAATACCCGGCGCAAGTTCCACACAGATCTCTACTTCTGCGCAGTGTTATCGGTAACTTTTTTGATCTTGATCTTTCCCTGGTCGTTGGCTTTTACAATGGAATCCATCAGCTGGCTGGTGGTAACACCATAAGGCACATCACGGATCACTATGGTCTTTTTATCCACTTCCTCAATATGCGCCCTGCACCTGATCTTTCCGCCTCTTTTTCCATCATTATAGTGAATCCACATCAATCATTCCGCCGGTAAGAAAATCGGGATACAATTCAAATTTCTTTCCGCGCAGATATTTGATGGATGCATCGATCAGTTCACAAAAATTATGCGGCAGAATTTTGGTAGACAATCCAACCGCAATACCTTCTGCTCCCTGGGCCAGTAGCAAGGGAAATTTCATGGGCAGGGTCACGGGTTCTTTCTTCCGGCCATCGTAACTCAGCTGCCATTCGGTGGTCTTGGCATTGAAAGCTACTTCCAGGGCAAATTTGCTGAGCCTGGCTTCAATATACCGGGCTGCGGCTGCATCATCACCGGTGCGGATATCACCCCAGTTACCCTGGGTATCGATCAGCAGGTTCTTTTGTCCCAGGTTGACCAATGCATCCTGGATACTGGCATCACCATGCGGATGATACTGCATGGTCTGGCCAATGATGTTGGCCGCCTTATTTAGACGGCCATCATCCATTTCCTTCATGGCATGAAGGATCCGGCGCTGTACGGGTTTCAACCCATCTTCAATGGCAGGCACGGCCCTTTCCAGGATTACATAGGACGCATAATCGAGGAACCAGTTTTTATATTGACCGTGTACGCCTCCGTCAAGGGTGTTGGCGTCATTGGTTTTGTTTTTCGCAGCACTCATCGTGGCGCGAAATTATTTTATTTTCTTCGCTTCCAGTGTAAGATTTGCATCGCGAAACACAAATTTTGCAGGTTTTCCCGTACTATCCCTAAAGAACTCGATTGTTGCTGGCATATCCGAAAAGTCGAACAATGTTTCTGACTTGGGGAGAAGCTCCGACAGGGGATCATTATGGGTATCGATCATCAGTTTGCCATCGACCAGGAGGATCGTGGCTACCATTCCAGGCTTTACCTGGTAGTCTCCCGTCAGTTCCCTGAGGCGGGCGGTATCGGCCCTGATGTATTTTGATTTCGCGGGGACCGTGTCATTCAACGCAATTTTGTCCAACCTGCTTATCTGCATGTACATTTCCTCCAATAAACAAAAGCAACAGCACTGTCATTATCCTTTTCATAACAATTTTAGGATAATAGACTACCGGAAAATTTCGCGAGGTTACATTTCCTGGGGAATGATATTTTTTTCGCCGGCCATTTTGACTTCAAAATCCTTCATCCCCTTCACTTCACCCTGCACGTCCAATTCCTTCGGAGTCAGCGATTTCAACCGCCACAACAGGAATGCATCACCTGTGGTCTGCTTGTTTTTATGCAGGAACTGATGGATGATTTTGGAAGCTTTCTGCCATTCGCCGGTGATGAATTTCTTCAGGTCATCGTCGTAGAAATCCACATCATACTGAGCGAGTTTCTTTCCGCCTTCAAGTATGCGGACCATCTTATTCTCGTTGCAGAGCCTTTTCCACTCATCGGGATCCACTTCAAACTCACACAGGGTAATCGGCCTTGCCAGCTTCTTGGCCTTCAGGAATTCGCGCGGAGGGATCACATGCAGCCATTCGGGATAAAAAATATTTCCTTTTTCGTTGATAAACGGAAGATTGTTCAGGTAAAGAATGAATACGCGCGACTGGTAGTTTTTCAACTGGCTCATCAGCCAGTAATATCCGCTCACATCGTGCTTATTCTGCGCCGCCCAGATCCAGACCTCTTCCTCATCGTCATCAAGTTTCTCCTTCAGGGATCAACCCTAGCTTCATCATTCACTACTTCTTTCTCCACCAGGCCATCATAATCTCCGCCCGCCAGTACCTGCTTCCACCATTCATTCCGGGCCTCCCTTCCTTCAGGAGTGTAAAGATCCGCTGTCAGGCCCCACGGCATAATCATCTTTTATTTCACGAACTTCATCCATCCATCGATGGATCGATTTCGATGGCTTTGATTCATTACTTCTACATCGGCCGTAGTTAAAAACGATATGAATCATATGCCTGTTTAAATTGTGATTATTCTTCCGCTGTTTCTTTAGCTAGCGATACCCTCTCTACTTCATCCAGTTCTATGCGCAGGTTGGAAACAATAAAATCCTGGCGCTCCGGTGTATTTTTTCCCATATAGTATTCCAGCAGCTGCTGAATATGGGTATGTTGTTCAAGGATGACAGGTTGCTTACGGATATCTGCACCAATAAATTTTCCAAATTCATCCGGTGATATCTCACCGAGACCCTTAAACCTCGTGATCTCAGATTTTGCTCCCAGCTTTTTGATGGCCTGCTGCTTTTCCTGTTCACTGTAACAATATATAGTTTCCTGTTTGGTCCGAACCCTGAATAAGGGCGTGTCCAGGATGTATACATGCCCGTCGCGCACCAGGTCAGGGAAGAACTGCAGGAAAAAAGTCATCAGCAGGAGACGGATATGCATTCCATCCACGTCCGCATCTGTTGCAATCACAATATTGTTATAGCGGAGCCCTTCAATACCTTCTTCAATATTCAATGCATGCTGCAGCAGGTTGAATTCTTCGTTTTCGTAAACAATCTTTTTGGTGAGGCCAAAGCAGTTCAACGGCTTTCCACGCAGGCTAAATACGGCCTGTATTTCCACATCCCTTGATTTGGTAATGGATCCACTCGCTGAATCTCCCTCGGTAATAAATATGGTGGTCAGTAATTGCTGCGACATGAATTCCTCCCTGTTCTTCGCGGGAGGTTCTGCATTAAAGTGTAACCGGCAATCCCGCAGTTTTTTATTGTGCAGGTTGGCTTTTTTTGCCCGTTCGTTGGCCAGCTTTTTAATACCGGCCATATCCTTCCTTTCCCTTTCACTTTGTTCGATCCTTTTTTTCAATCCTTCAGCGACGGCCGGATTCTTATGGAGGTAATTATCCAGTTCACGCATCATGAAATCGCTGACAAAATTTTTCATGCTCGGTCCGCCTTCAAAAACATACTGCGAGCCCAGTTTTGTTTTCGTCTGCGATTCAAATACAGGTTCCTGTACCCTCAGCGAAATGGCTGCCACCAGGCTCTGCCGGATATCAGAAGTATCGTAATCTTTCTTGAAATACTCACGGATCGTTTTTACATAGGCTTCCCGGAAAGCTGCCACATGTGTGCCTCCCTGGGTAGTGTACTGCCCATTGACAAAACTGTAAATGTCTTCTCCGTATTCGTTATTGTGGGTGAGCGCGAGTTCAATATCTTCCCCTTTCAGGTGGATGATGGGATAACGGATCTCATCTTCATTGGTTTTCCGGGACAGCAGGTCGAGCAGGCCATTCTTACTGACAAACTTCTTCCCGTTGTAATTTATGATCAGTCCTGCATTGAGATAACAGTAATTCCATATCTGGTTTTCCAGGTATTCAGGAATAAAATGAAAATTCCGGAATACGCTGTCATCCGGAATGAAAGTGATCAGCGTGCCGTTGGATTCCCCCGATTTGCCTTCCTTATATTCTTTTACCAGCACACCTTTTTCAAATTCCGCAGTTTTTTCTTTGCCTTCACGGAATGCGGTGACTTTGAAATACTGGCTCAGTGCATTAACCGCTTTTGTTCCCACTCCATTCAATCCAACACTTTTCTGGAACACCCTGCTGTCATATTTAGCGCCGGTATTGATCTTGCTGACTACGTCCACCACTTTGCCCAGCGGAATGCCCCGGCCATAATCCCTGACAAAAACCGTATTGTTTTCAATCCGGATATCCACCTGCTTGCCATACCCCATGGTATGTTCATCTATACAGTTGTCGATTACTTCTTTTACCAGTACGTAGATGCCATCGTCCGGACTGCTGCCGTCGCCTAATTTACCAATATACATACCCGGCCTCAGGCGGATATGCTCACGCCAGTCGAGGCTCCGGATGGAGTCTTCAGTATATTCAAAGCCACTAATTTCTTTGGTTGGGATTTCCTTTTCTTTTGCCATAGGTACATTGAGCGTGCGAATTTAGTCAGATAATCAGATAATTAACATTTTGGATATTCACAAGCCTGCATTTAATCTCCCGGGTAGAAAGATTTAACCAGCATTTAAGGTGAGGTCCAAGTAGTTGATTATCAATAATATGTGCAAATATCTGCTAAAAAACATGAATTTGGGTGGAAAATCCCCTTGTGAAAAAGCCGGGAATTCGTATTTTCGGTATACGATCCTCCTATGAAACAATATCCTTCTGCTTAGCTGCTCTACTACCCATTAAATGTCTGCAGCCCATAAATTCTGATACTTAGGACCCGATTTTTTATTGTCGCTTAAATTGAAATGAATATGTACTCGTATGCATTGCTGGAACCTTCCTGCTATTACCTGATTCGTGAAAAGAAAGATGCTGTCATTTCCTGATTAAGATCAATGTGGAAAGTGATCATTGTGTGTTCCTGTCCCGTTTCCAGAATGAGGAAACGCTGGAATGGAAGAAGAAAACCGATCCCATTTTCGATATTATTGAATTGCTCAGTGATGATGCCGTAGCAGCATGGCAGGAGGCATATAATGCCACTTTCATGCCCAAAGAGGAAGATGATGAGTATGAATAAAAAAAATTATGAGTTTTTTTGCAACACAGTCGGGATGAATTCAGTCTAAATAATTACATTTAGTGTAATCCGTTGTGTAATCTGCTTAAAGTGTGCCATGGAAGAATTGAAAAGCAAGCGTAAAATCGCCTGGGAATTTTTTCTGCATTTTCTGGGACTGCTAACCATTGTGCCGCTGGCACCTATGGTGAACAGGGTAATTCCCCCGGTAATCATCGGAACATTTAATGCCGACCTGTTGATTGCCATTACCATTTCTTTCTTATTTGTGCGGTTCGTATTATGGATTTTCAGCCCGCTGATCATCCCTTCTTTTCTCATGGTGGGCATTATCTTCCTGTTTAACATGTTTACCCATACCTATACCGTCAGTGGTATAGTGATGGATTACAAGAACCTGGTGGCAAATAACTGGAGCAAACGCACCAAGAAAGAAAAGGACCTTTTCCTGGTGAAACCATCGCTTTTTGACTCCGAAGTCGACAAGGCTGTTAAGGGCATGAAGGCTAAGATCAACCAGCGGGATTCCATGGTGAGAATGTTTGCGGTAACCAATTCCGTGAAATACTTCAATGAAAATTACCGTCAGTATGGAAACGTGGTGAGGATACTGTCGCTGTTCAAGCACATCAACCAGAATTTCAAGTATGTTTCTGATCCGCTGCGTGACGAATACTATGCCTCCCCCATGGAGACGATTGATGCAGGGCTTGCGGGTGATTGTGACGATCATACCATATTGATGATTGCTGCGATGAAATCCATCGGTGCTAAAACAAGGATGGTACTGTCGGTGGATCACGTTTATCCTGAACTGTATTGCGGAAATAAAACAACATTCCTGAAATTCCAGTCGGCCATATTGCAGTTGTTCGCACAGGAAAATCTGACCGGATTATATTACCGAGAAGAAAATGGAGAATACTGGCTTAACCTGGATTATTCAGCCAGGTATCCCGGCGGGCCTTATGCCAACAATAAAGCTTATTCCGTGGTTGAATTTTAAAAATGATCACATGTAAAATTTCTACTACCCTGTTTTTATTATCCAATGACTGATCTGATCGACAAAATAAAAAAGCCTTTCCCGATGGAGAAAGGCTTTTTCTATGGAAAGCTTCTATTTAGAACTCAGGTCTTTCCGGTAAAACAGCAGTTCACCCCAGACTTTCTCCAAATCATTTTGAAGCATGTGAATATATCCTTCAAAGGAACCTGCGCCATGGACAGCCTCATAACGTGGTTTGATATCCGGTCTGTATCCCGCGGACATTTCTTTTAATCCATCTTTCATCCTGAATACGATGGCGAAGGATCCGTCCTGGGAATAGGTAGCTACGAGATCGCCTGATTTTTGTTTATTCACCGGCACAAATTTCTTAATCGCATCATACACGACATTACCATGTCCCGGTTTTGGGATAAAATGTAAAATGTAGATTTTATCAGCATAGTCGGAAATACCAATTGTGCTCAAACTATCTTCGTATTCAGAATAACCTGAACTACCCCGGTCTGTAAGAAATGGGGTAACATTTTTGTTCCAGTCAACGTTATGTTCGTTGCCAAGATTCCCGCGGCTGTCCAGTTGTTCCCAGCTTACGGGTCCTTCGGAGATCAGGTAACCACCTGCATCCGGACCAGAACTAATTTCCGATACCCGCCATTTCCAGTCGCCCGTATGGTATTTCTGGCTGTGAGCGGCAAGTGCTTTTTCAAATTCAAGGACTTTGTCGACTTTTGCAAAAACACGGTTGGTGTTGACTACATTTTTGGTCTGGCTCATTACCAATACAGGTATGAGCATGCAAAAAAGAAGGACTTTTTTCATGTGAAAAGTTTAAGTGTAAAAAATCGGAACCGCTTTGACAGGGGGGAGAATCTAAAAGGTAGTATATTCTAACGGTTAAGGACAGGTTTATCATGGTGAATAGCGATAATCCTTATGGTAAGCAGCTTTTCCTGCCGGTACTGCGGCACACATATGGTTTAACGGATATAAATAATCCGGTTATTTCTTAACTTTTAGGCGAAAATAACAGTGTATGAAGTACTATTTCACCGTCCTTTTTAGTGTAATGCTGTTATTGCTGCACCCGCTACAGCAGGATAATTCCGGCAATACGCAGTTAAAAAAAATTGAGCTCCGAAAACTCAAGGCCATTTCCTGTTTCCCGGCAAGGGACAAATTAATTTCTCCTTCAGATATACCCCTGCTTCCGGGCACCGGCCAGCACCAGTGGAAGATCAGAACAAAGAGTGACAGTGCCCAGGTGTATTTCAACCAGGGCATGAACCTTTACTATTCCTTTCATATCATTGAGGCGCTGGGATCCTTCCTGAAAGCACAACAGTTTGACCCTGAAAACGGCATGCTGTACTGGGCAGAAGCCCTTAGCTATGGGCCCAATATCAATGACGTTGGATATGCCGCGTCTCCAGGGGTATTTCCCGCGATGGAAAAAGCATTAAAATTCAGCAATGGCCTCACCGAAATGGAAAAGGATCTCATAACGGCATTGGCTAAACGATATTCACCGGACACATCGAAAAGGCAGGACAAACTCAACATCGATTACCGTGATGCCATGGCAGCGGTGTACAATAAATATCCCGACCAACCGGAGGTCATAGCATTATATGCGGATGCGCTCATGCAGATCCACCCGTGGGACCTGTACGAGCATGACCAGCGACCAAAACCATGGACAGGCGAACTCGTTCAACTGCTGGAGAAAGGATTGAAAATATCAGCAAATCATCCCGGGATAAACCATTACTATATTCATGCGGTAGAAGCTTCGGCAACACCGGGCAGAGCGATGAACAGTGCAGATAAACTGGGGAGCCTTGCACCCGGCGCTTCCCATATGGTACACATGCCCTCCCATATTTATATCAGAACAGGCAATTATGACAAGGGGATCAGGGTAAATGCGGAATCTGTAACAGGATATGACCAGTACCTGAAATTGTACCCCACAGTAGTCAATGCTGCCTTTTTATACCAGCATCATAATATCCACATGCTGGCAGCCTGTGCCATGATGAAGGGGGACCGGGCAACTTCCGCTGCCAGGTCATCCGAGTTGAAAGAGGTGATCCCGGCAGACTACTACACTACGACGCCGCCTTTCCGTGAGTATGTTTATTACATGGCACAGACGCCAATATTTTCTGCTGTGAGGTTTGGAGAATGGGCCAGTCTTATTGCGATGCCCGAAGTTCCTGACAGTTCCGCCTACCTGAAAATTCTTTCCGCATTCGGTAAGGGAATTGCTTTGGCCCGAACCAAACGAACGGAAGAAGCCTCCCAACATCTGCAAACGATCAGCAGGCTGATGAACGCCGATAAAGACCTGAAGATCAGGATGGGCGCATTCAATACTGCTTATGCGGGAGCAGAGGTGGCCTATAGCATGCTGGATGGAATTATCGAGGAAGAAAAGGGCAATTATGAAGCCGCCGTAAAAAGCTATCCAGGGCGGTGGAACTGGAAGAAAATATGATCTATAATGAGCCCAAGGATTGGGTGTTGCCGCCATTGCCTTACCTGGGACAGGTGTTGCTGAAAAGCAGGAGGTTTGAAGAAGCGGAAAAAGCATTTCTGAAGGACTTACAGTTTAATCCGAATAATGTCTGGTCACTGAAAGGCCTTGAAATGACTTATACTGCGAGGGGAAATATGAATGCTGCAGCTAAAGCAAGAAAGGAATTCGATAAGGTGGCCAAAGGATCGGGCCTTGTATTAAAAGCTCCGGTTTTCTAAAGCAATTTGGCACGAATCCATTTTATTTGGATATTTGGGCCTGAATTATAAATCCCCTGTATGGATAAAAGAATATCAACCCTTGTTTTCATTTATGTTATTTACCTCATCATTGTATTGGTGATGTTGTTTTCCACTACGGCACAGCAGGTACTGACGATGTTTTTATGGGGTGCATCAGGACTGGGCATATTCTTCCTGTTTTTCTTTCTTTGGTTGATGGCAAGAAAAGATTAGCGAATTAACGCATTGGCGGATTAGCGCATTAAATACATTAAAAAACGGATCATAAATGTTATGATCCGTTTTTTATTTCAATCCGCTAATTCGCTAATCCGACAATCCGCTAATGGCCTACGGCCAAAGGCCTTACACTAATTTCCAACCCTCCCGATAATCTCTCTTTACCCACTGGTTGGCATCATCGAAATTCGTGACTTTAAGATTTTTTGCATCCCAGAGCAATTTCTTCCGTCCCAGCCATTTATCGTCCCATCCCTTCAGTTTTGGATTCTTCAGGGTGAACGCCCTCAATGCCAGGTTTGCCACCAGGATACTTTCTGTAAATGGACCTGCAAAATCAAAAGGCGAAGAGGTATACCCTTTTCCATATCCATCGATACATGCATTTACCCATTGAACATAGTGCCCCTCAGGAACGCGTTTGATGGTTTCTTTAGGCAGTGTATCCTGCGTCATTCTTGATGATGGCAGTAATCTTGGATTTGCACCATAGCAATCCGCCAGTAATTTTCCCTTGGTTCCTGTGAACAATACACCACCATCCCAGTTGCCGAATGCTTCTTCCGGTCCGAGTTCATCGGGACGCTGTGGAAGCAATCCGCCATCGTACCAGGATACTTTTACATTACCCTTTCCATCTTTCCGTGGATAGGTCAGGTGGATGATGGAAGAAGCCGGACAAGCATCCGGATTTTGTGTATCATCCCACATCTTAGACCATATTGTTGCCATACTGGCTTCTACATCTGTAGGATAATCGATCGGCACACACCTGAACACAGGATCCATTATATGACAGGCCATATCACCAAGCGAACCTGTTCCATATGCCCACCATCCTCTCCAGTTGAAAGGAAGATAGGCAGGATTAAAATCGATTGCTTTTGCCGGTCCCTGCCACAAATCCCAGTCAAGTTCTTTAGGAATATCAAACTTTCCCGTAGGTGTGGGGATTCCCTGTGGCCATACCGGCCTGTTCGTCCAGCAATCAATGCGGGTAACGTCGCCGATCATTCCAGCATCAATGAGTTCTTTTGTCCTGCGCACACCATCACCTGATCCTCCCTGGTTGCCCATTTGTGTCACCACCTTATATTTTTTTGCCGCATCGGTGAGCACACGGGCTTCATAAATATCATGGGTAAGCGGCTTCTGTACATAAACGTGTTTACCCATTTGCATGGCCGGCAATGCAGCTACTGCATGTGTATTGTCTGGCGTAGAGACGGATACTGCATCAATGTTTTTTCCTTCTTTTTCCAGCATCTCCCGGAAATCCTTATAACGTGTTGCTTTGGGAAACCTGGTCACTGAATTCTTAATCTGCCGTTCATCAACATCTGCAAAGCACACAATATTGGCCTTTGGACTTTTGGCAAATTCTGCCAGATCACTTTCACCCTTACCTCCGGCACCGATACCAGCAATATTGAGTTTATCGCTGGGGGCAATAAATCCTTTTCCTAAAACATGCCGCGGTACGATGGTAAATCCTGCTACCGCCAGCGATGCATCCCTGAGGAATTTCCGGCGCTCATACTTTTTCTGCTTATTCGCGTTTTGCATAATCCTTGTTTTTTCTATTCAACGTTTGGTATAGTTATGAAGGGAATTTGACACATTCCTTAAGCTCTTTTTCCGTGTAGGCAAGATTGTATTGCTTCAACACATCATCCGGCACGCCGTTCCACTGGTTAGGCCTGTTTCCCACATATCCAAGGTCTTTACCACCTATTTCCGATGTATAAAAACCAGTAGAAACAAGGTTTCTCATCAGGTTAAAAAACGCAACGCCCTGCGCCATGGCAGGTTTTGCTTTCGCCGGGTAAGCAATGGCATCAACCATTTCCAACTGTTGCTGTGCATTGCAGTCTTTAAAAGCTTTTTCATATTTTTTCACGCACTGCAAATCCAGCCAGCGAAGTCCGCCCTTCATTGGAACCTGGTGTGAAGGCATATCCTTCACGATGAACTCGATGAACTCAGGAACTTTGGCATCTGAGGCACTGCCGCTTACATCATCCTTTGGAATAATGATATCCCCCAGAACGGTAATGGTGGCCATTTCATGAGGCGTAAAAAAGGTTGTGGAAGTAACTTCCTTATAGCGGGCAATTTCTTCCGGCTGCCTGTCGAGCCCCGGCGCTCCCCCGCCTTCATTCACTTTGGCTTCAGGAACTTTGGCCTCCTCGGCTTTCTTGTCGGCCGTTTTACAGGCATCTAAAAGTAATCCGGCAGAAAGGGTTCCTACGGCAAGGGTTTTTAATGATTTTCTTCTGTCCATATGTGTAATTTGGAAAGTCCTGTTAAATTCGGTTATGCGATATCGTTATCAGGCTAAATGTTTTTCTTTTTCATTTCGTCCATCAGGTATTCAGACGCTCTCATGGAAAGCGCCATGATGGTCCAGGTGATATTCTTATCTGCCTGGGAAGTGAATGCAGCACCATCCACTACGAAGAGGTTTTTACAATCATGCCCCTGGTTATATTTATTCAGTGCGGAAGTCTTGGGATCAGAGCCCATCCTTGCCGTACCCGCTTCATGGATAATTTTACCTGGTGTTTCAAGACCATAATCATTATCCGGACCATCGTCTCCCCAGGTAATGACAGCGCCCATATTATGCATGATCTCTTTAAAGGTTTCCTTCATGTGTTTTGCCTGCTTCACTTCGTACCCACTCCATTTGACATTGAATTTCAGCACCGGTATGCCATATTTATCCACTACTGCAGGATCAATGGTGCAGGTACTGTCCCTACTTGGAACGGCTTCTCCCCTGCCTGCCATACCCACGCCTGCACCATAAAAGAAACGGTGATCTTCTTTCAGTGAAGCACCATATCCGCCGGCTTCTTTTTTCTTTCCGTTAACCGCATACTTTCCATTCAGACCTTCCACACCCAAGCCAAAACCATAGGCAGGTTGTCCCATGCCTCCCCAGTATTCAATATGATATCCGCGGGGGAAATCCAGTTTTTTATTTTCGCCCCACCAGGGTGAATACACATGCATACCTCCAACTCCATCTTCATTATATCTCTTCCTGCCGAAAAGTTGTGGTAACACTCCGCCCATTGCTGCACCTGTGGAATCATGCAGATACCTTCCCACCACATCACTGGAATTACAGAGGCCGTTGGGATGTCGGTCTGATTTTGAATTCAGCATCAGCCTCGCGGATTCACATGCACTGGCGGCAAGGATCACGGATCGTCCCATCACCTGGTATTCCATCAGGTCGTCTTTGTTGACATAAGAAACACCGGTGGCCAGTCCCTGCTCATTGGTGAGCACTTCCCTGGCCATGGCCATTGGAATGACGTCAACATTGCCCGTTTTGATAGCCGGTTTTACCAGTACGGAAGATGAAGAAAAGTCGGCATACACCTGGCAGCCACGATTACACTGCGAGCAAAAGAAACAGGCACCGCGGTCCTCATTTATTTTTTGTGTGAGGATGGATAAGCGCGACGGGATCACCGGAACGCCTGCCGCATAACCCGCTTTTTTGATCATCAGTTCATGCAGCCTTGGTTTTGGTGGCGGAAGAAATATTCCATCCGGATCATTGGGCAGGCCCTCATTGGTACCGAATACGCCAATGAGTTTATCGATTCGGTCATAATACGGTTTGATATCTTCATAACCTATCGGCCAGTCGTCACCCAGCCCGTCAATACTTTTTCGTTTAAAATCTTTGGGTCCAAATCGCAGGGATATCCTGCCCCAGTGATTGGTTCTGCCTCCAAGCATTCTTGAGCGCCACCAGTCCCAGTTGGTTCCTTCAGCCTTGGTATATGGTTCTCCATCGATCTGCCATCCCCAATAGCTGGCATCGAAATCTCCGAAGGGCCTGAATTTGGTACTGGCACCGCGGCGTGGAGATTCCCAGGGATTTTTTAGCTGGGTCACATTGTTGGCCGGATCATACATGGGACCGGCTTCGAGAAGGCAGACCTTAACGCCTGCATTGGCCAAAATATAAGCGGCCATGCCGCCTCCTGCACCCGAACCAACAATAATAACATCATAGTTTTTCGGCTGCTTTTTCACCTGGAAATCTGGCATATCGACAATCGTATTTTATGATTACGGAAGAAGGGTGAAAATTAAGGAAATACACGATACAGGGTGAGGAAACAAAAAGAAAAATGTGAATTCAGCCGTATGTGTTTACAGAAGAGCGCTAATCTGCTGATAAATGGAAGATTTTTTGCATTTTCCACTATCTTGATCCGGTTGTTTTCAATTCGGCTCATCAATCATTAACTATTACCATGAGAATTTTCCTGTTTTTTGCACTTGCCTTTTTTGTGTTTTCCTGCAACGATACTGCACCCGGGGCCGTTAAGCCGCCTGTCGCAAAAAAGAATCCCAAGGTATTTAACGAACAGGGAAATCAGCGATCCGACGACTACTTCTGGCTGAGCAATTCATCTGACAGTACCGTGATCAATCATCTCAACGCTGAAAATGCCTATACGGAAAGCATGTTGAAGCATACGGAGAAAACTCAGAAAGCGATTTATGATGAACTGGTGGCAAGGATCGACCAGCAATATGCATCTCTTCCGGTAAAAGAAAATGGCTATTGGTATTATATCCGCTATGAAGAGGGAAAACAATACCCGTTGCACTGTCGTAAAAAAGACAACCTGAATGCACCCGAAGAAATCCTGCTCAATGTAAATGAGCTGGCCAGTGGCAAACAGATATTCCTGGTCAGGGAAAAAGCTGTGAGCCGCGATAATAACTGGATTGCCTATGCTGCGGATACATCGGGCGACAGGCGGTCCACCATCCATATTAAGAACATCAATACGGGTCAGTATGCGGCCGACAAACTATCCAACACTTCTGACCTTGCCTGGGCAAATGACAACAAGACTATTTATTACACACTCAACGATCATACCGTACGGTCATACAAAGTGATGAAACATGTCATGGGTACAGATCCGGGTAGCGACAAGGAACTATATACAGAAAAGGACAGTACTTATGGAGTTGAACTTTCGGTTTCAAAAGACAACCGGTATATTTTCATTACCTCTTCCAGCACCACCACCACCGAAGCCCGATGGCTGGACGCCAATAATCCGGATTCGGACCCGGTACTCATCCAACCCAGGACGAAGGATGTTTTATATTTCCCTTCATACTTTGAAGGCAACCTGTTTCATATTATTACCAATAAGGATGCAAAGAATTTCAAACTTGTCACCGTTCCTGTAGCCACTCCAGGTATCGCCAACTGGAAAGACCTGTTGCCTCACAAGGACTCTTCCCTGCTGGAAGACGTTGAAGTGTTGCAACATTATATTGTGGCGCAGTATAAAACCAGGGGATTAAGTGAAATTGAAGTCGTCAACAGGAAAGACAATAGTACTTACAAGGTTGATTTTGGCGAAGAAGCCTATGTGGCCGATATGAACATGGCGACAGATGCTTATAACTCCGACAGTATCCGGTATAACTATCAAAGTCTCACCACACCGCCAACCGACTATGGTTATAACCTGGTGTCAAAACAAAAGCAACTCCTCAAACAGCAGAAAGTAGGCGGAGGATTTGACGCATCGAAATATGAAACAAAAAGGCTCTGGGCAAAAGTTACAGATGGTACGATGGTGCCGGTCAGCATTGTCTACAAAAAGAACACGTTTCAAAAAGATGGCAGCAGTCCTTTATTGTTATATGCCTATGGATCCTATGGCATTTCAACTGATCCTTATTTCAACAGTTCAGTGATCAGTCTGCTCGACCGTGATTTTGTTTATGCCATTGCACATGTACGGGGCGGACAGGAAATGGGAAGATATTGGTATGAAGATGGAAAGCTGCTAAAAAAGAAAAATACCTTTACCGACTTTATTGACTGCGCACAATTCCTGTCCAGTGAAAAATATACTTCTCCCGATCGATTATTTGCCAATGGTGGAAGTGCAGGTGGAATGCTGTTGGCGGCGGTTACCAATATGCGCCCGGATTTATTTCGTGGCGTACTGGCAGAAGTTCCATGGACCGACGTCATTACCGACATGTTCAATACGGATCTTCCGCTCACCACACTCGAATACGATGAATGGGGCGATCCCAACAAAAAGGAATACTACGATTATATGCTGAGCTGGAGTCCTTATGACAATATAAAGAAAACAGCCTATCCTGCAATCTTTGCCACGGGCGGATTAAATGATACACAGGTACCTTATTTTTCGCCGGCCAAATGGGTGCAGAAACTCAGGGAATACAATACCGGCACCAACCCGGTACTGTTCAAATGCAATATGGGTGCAGGGCACGGTGGTGAATCCGGACGCTTTGAACGCCAGAAACTGACATCCCTGAAATATGCATTCATGCTGGATTTGCTGGAAAAAAAATAACTCCCCCGCGATAATCATATTGCAGGCATAAACATTATTTAACAAAAAAAATCCCGCTCTTTTATTGAAGAACTAAATTTTTAGTTATCTTAGACTAAATATTTAGTTCTGATGAAAACATTGACCAAGGCAGAAGAACAGGTAATGCAGGCACTCTGGAGCCTGGATAACGGAGGTATGCTGAAAGACATTGTTGAAGCCATGCCTTCCCCAAAAGCACATCACAATACAGTAGCGACGCTGCTGAAAATCCTTGTGGAAAAGAAGTTTGTCGGCATTAAAAACCCCAGCCGCTATAATTATTATTATCCACTCATCAGGATGGATGAATATTCCAATATGACATTAAGCGGACTTGCGAAGGGATATTTTGAAGGCTCCTATCAAAATGTAGTTTCTTTCCTGGTCGACAAAAAGAAACTTTCTGTGGATGACCTGGAACTTTTATTGAAGCAACTTAAAAACCAGAAAAAATGATGGCCATCGCATACTACCTGTTAAAGGTCACGATCATTTCCGGATTATTATTTGGCTATTACCAACTTGCCCTGAAGGATAAGGTCTTTCATCAATGGAATCGCTTTTATCTGCTGGCCGCCGTAGTGTTCTCCCTCGCTATGCCGTTAATTTCTTTTCCCATCCAGACATCGCCACAACAGGAAAACAGGATTATTTCAGCGCTGCAGGTAGTTTCAGGAACGGATGAACGGGTTGCCGCATATACACCCCCGCCATCTCCGAATATTACTCCGGAAACCATGCTATCCATTTGCTTTATCGTAGTGTCGATGATGATGATGGGTATACTGCTGATGGCCATCACGAGGATCATCGGCATGACAAAAAAATACGACATAATTCGGCTCGATGATATTCGCCTGCTCAACACCAGGGAACAGGGAACGCCATTTTCATTCTTTAAATATATTTTCTGGAATTACGAGATTGATATCAGTACTCCCAATGGAAAAAGAATTTTTGAACATGAAATGGTTCATGTCAGGGAGCATCATTCCCATGATAAGTTATTCCTCCAGATTGTTCTCGTGGCAGGCTGGATCAATCCATTCTTCTGGCTGATCCGCAGGGAACTGAATATGATCCATGAATTTATTGCAGACAGAAAAGCCATCGGTGAAAAAGACAGTGCGGCGTTTGCCGAACTGATCCTTCAAACCACCTATCCGCAATATAATCACCTGTTGAGCAATCCATTTTTTCAGAACTCCATTAAAAGACGATTAACCATGATCAATAAATCCAAAAATCCCGGTATGAATTACCTGAGTCGCATTTCTGCATTGATTATTGCCACCTGCATTTTACTGGCTTTCACACTGAAACCAAAAGTTTCCAACCCTGTAACCGGTCTGCCGAAAAAAATCACTGTCGTCATTGACGCAGGACATGGAGGAACGGATAATGGAGCAGTTGGAGGAGGTCTATTCGAAAAAAACCTTAGTCTGCAAATTGCAAAAGTCATAAAGGCAACAAATAAAAATCCGAATGTGGAAATCCTGCTGACAAGGGAAACTGACCAGTCGATGTTGCTTCCGGAAAGAGTGCAGCTTGTTGCTGATAAAAAAGCCGACCTGTTTATCTCTATACATACTTCCGCGGCAGATGGCGAAAATATACGAAACATTCGATGCATCAGGATTTGAGGCGTTTATAGCAAAAGATAATCCGGCTCTTGCAGAACAGAATATCAGGCTGGCTTCGATCCTCTTAAAAAATTTGTCTGATGTTTATAAAGCAAAGCCAATGGCCAAACAATCAGACAAGAGGATATATGTACTCGACAAAAATACCAGACCGGGAGTAATTCTTGAATGCGGATATATTACTAATGCAAAAGACCGTAGCTTCTTTACAGATGCCGCTAACCAGCGACTGATCGCAGAAAATATCCTGGCATCAATTGATCAGTATTTTTCAGCCAACACAGTTGTGAATAATGAAATCAACGGCCTGGATTCAGTTCCAAAAAAATCACCGCCTGCAAAAAAAGCAGCGCCATCTAAAGAGAAGCCGGTAGAACCCGTCAGCCCGAACGCACCGCCCACAAGGCTCACACCTGAAAACCCGGTTTCTCCACTCAGCCCGGTAATTGCTCCAACGAAAACTTCTCCAGTGAAGGCAACTTCACCCGTTAGTACAACCGTTGCGCCCGTTAAAGAAACTCCGGTGAAGCCAGGTACGCCGGCAAGCCCTGCGGTTCCGCCAACAAAGGCTGCCTCAACGAAAGGAGCTGCATCAGTAAGCAATAATATACAGGTTGAATCCAATATTAACACCGTTGTGAATAGTAATGTGGAATCCAATATCAGTAATAACGTAAGCAGCAATGTATCCACTACGGTCAATACCTCCAATTCCAATAATCAATCAACCAGTGTTTCCACTTCAAAAAATACCACTAATGGCGAAACGGTAACCATCCACAACAATCAGCACCAGGGTTCCATAAATCTTTCATCAACATCACCGGGCAGCCAGATCCGGATCTGGGCTAACCAGGGCAATATGGGTGACAGTTCCCTGCAATTAAAGATAACCGGACCTGAGCCGCTGTATATTGTGGACGGCGTTGTGACGACAAAAAATCTCGTCAATACGATGGACCCCAATAAAATTGCTTCAATTGATATCCTGAAGGGAGCTGATGCAACAAAACAATACGGGGAAAACGCGAAGAACGGCGTAATCAGGATTACAACAAAAAATTAGCACCATTCAACTGGCCTGGCTGAATTCCACCAGGCCAATCTGCCCGGAAATCTGCACATCTGCACACTTGTCCCGCTTCAGAGGAATCTGTAAACCTGCATATTATCTATTTTCATCTGCACATTATCAATTTCTCATTTACTTGATTTAATAAAATCCGTCACCAGGTAAGCGATCATCTTTCCCGTCTGGTCGTCTTCCCGGCCAGAATCCAGCCTGGTAGCGCCCTCACAGATATGCAGGTAGGCGATTTTGGGATAATTTGCGGCAAAGGATACGTACTGACGGGCATGTATACCTGTAATACCTACGGGTGTCATTGCACTCGATAAAGACGACCGGATACTGTCAAGATCCAGTTCAACGCCAATAAATTCTTCATCCGTAAAATTGAAAGCCTGTGCCACCGACTGGCGGAAATTCAGTTTTTCGTGGATAAAAATATCTTCAAAGGAGCTGTACAGAATATTGATATTGCTATAGAGGTCATCCATCATGCTCTGGGAATTGTAATTCTCATGGAGACCGATCACGGCATATTTTTTAAGGAAAGATTCTTCAATGGCATAACGGAAACCATTACCGCTATGCCTGCCTTCGCTGATCCTGTAATCAGCGTGCGCATCAAGGTTCACGGCATTGATCTGTGGTTTTGATATTTTTCCCTGCTTGTATAACTGTTTGGAAACACCCTTCAGCAGTGGATAAGCATTATTATGGCCACCTCCCACCGCAATGGGAACCTTGCCGGCTGCGACGATCATCTTTGCCATTTCCTCTACTTCTTCGTCAATGATATTGGCTACTGCATGTCGAAGGGCATCGATCCTTTCCTCCTGGCTCCGTGCATTAAGCTCAATCAACTGTTCCACGTCACTGAAATCAAAGTGTCCAAGCAGGAGCAGTTCCTCCCCGGATAACCTGTCGGAGCTCTGGACATTTACGAGTGACTGCAGGAATGGTACCCAGGCAGTATCGGCACCGCCCGTCCCGTAGTTGGCCCTGATACCGATGTCTTCCGGAATACCAAAAAGCACAAAACGGGCCGGACTGGCTTCCAGTTGTGCTGCAATGGAAAGCTGTGGATCAACCGTTTTCAACAATTCCCCAACTTTTGTTTCATACCGTCGCAGCCGGGTAATGTTTAAGACATCCTGTTTAGAGTAGTACCGGAAATGTTTCATAATTGTTCAATTCGTTGAGGCCGTTCGTAAAAGCTTTGGTCTTCTACAATATCGGATGAAGGTTTTTTATAGAAAAGCATTCCCAAAGTCATTATCAGCCCGGTTGTAAGGATAATGAAGAACAAAATGTCGTCATTAAATGCAGATAAGCGGAACTGTTCGGGGATTTTGTAGAACAGCACAATAGTAATTAATCCCCTTGGAATAAAAAAAGTCTCGGGCACAACATTGGTCTTAAGGAAAAAACGAAGGTACAGGAACCTTACTAACAGCAAGGCCAAAACGATGAGGCCTCCGATCAGCCATACTTCTTTATTCTCCAGGAAGCCGAGGGTGATGGAGAAACCGAAAATGATAAAAAAGAAGGTCCGCACCAGGAAAGATGATTCTGCAGTCAGCGTATGTAAAAGATGCCGAAGTTCCTTCAGTTGTGGCGACGGATACAATTTTTTGAACAGCGGGTACCTGATCAGCTCCATATTATTGATGAACAAACCGAATACCAATACAATCAATAACGAAGGAAGATGCAGCATTTTACCGGAAACGTAAATAAGGATCAGGAGGGCAAAAATCAGGAAATATTTGATTTGTAAACTGCTTTTCACCAATATCACAAACAGCACCAGTGAAAAAAACACTGACAATACTATTGATAGCAAAAGATTGCCTGAAAAGACAACGGCAGAGGTAATGGTCAGTTTCTCTCCTGCAACCAAAAAATTAAAAAAAAGTATACCCAGGATATCGGAAAAAGAGGCCTCATAGACAAGAAATTCTTTCTTGTTATCCGTTAACGCATGTATGCTGGGAATTACAATCGAACTGCTCATGATCGATAACGGCAGAGCATAAACAATACATTTGGTAAATTCTTCGGCGAGAAAATAATGTAATATCCCGGCAATAATGAATGTTGAAAAAATAAGAATTACCAGGGCGGAAAAAAATGTATCCCGGATCACGCTGAGTTTATCTCTGCGTAATTCCAGGTCAAGACCAGCTTCTAATATGATCATGATCAGTCCAACTATGCCCAGCAACTGTACCAATGGTGCGGGTAGCGCTATTGTAATGCCGGCTGCATCTGTCAATGCCCGGAGGCCTACCCCTGCAAAAAGAAGCAGAAGTACGGAAGGAATACGAATATACCGGCTGATCACACTGAACAGATAGGAGATCACCACCATTCCACAGACAATTATCAATAGCCATTCATTGGACAGGCCGTTCATTGTAATGTTTTATGTTAAGATAGCGTTCATGCTACCGGATCACCGTTTATCAATACCCGTGAGATCAGATTACTTCCGAACGCATAAGGCAGGTAAGCAAGGGATGAAACGGGTTTTGTGATGATCAAATTAGCTTTTTTCCCAACAGCGACAGATCCCGCTTCACGGTCAATTTCCATGGCAAATGCGCCATTCATGGTAGCCGCATTAATCGCTTCTTCCGGCAACATCCTCATCCCAATGCAGGCCATCGACAATACCAGGTTCATGTTACCACTTGGGGATGAACCGGGATTATAATCGCTGGCCAGTGCAATGGCACATCCTTCATCAATCAATTGCCTGGCGGGCTGAAAAGGCATGCGGAGAAAAAAAGCAGCAGTGGGAAGTAGTGTGCCGATGGTTGCCGATCCCGCCAGGCATTCCACCGCTTCATCATCCATTGTTTCCAGGTGATCAACAGAAATCGCATTCAGGGCCACTCCTGCCTGCACGCCACCTGAAAGATTCAACTGGTTGGCATGAATCTTTGGTTTCAGGCCATACTGAAGTCCGGCCCTGCCGATCCTTAGGGTTTCCTCCTGGGAAAAAAAACCCGTCTCGCAGAAAACATCAATGTAATCCGCCAGTTTTTCCGCTGCAATCCGGGGAATCATTTCTTCGGTCAGCTGTTGCAAATATGTTTCATGATCGTTCCTGTACACTTCGGGATAGGTATGGGCACCCAGGAAGGTAGCTTTGATGAGCATCCCTGATTTTTCCTTCAGCCGCCGGATCACACGCAGCATTTTCAGCTCTCCATCTAACGTTAACCCGTAACCGCTTTTTATTTCGATCGCACCGGTACCCATTGTTTTCACTTCCTGCAGCCTTTTCCATGCAGTCGAAAACAGTTCATCCTCTGAAGTCTCATTCAGTTTCCTGCGCCGAATTAAGAATGCCACCGCCTTTTTCTGCGATCTGGGCATAGGTAAGCCCGCGGATCTTATCCACAAATTCATTTTCACGGCTTGCAGCAAATACAAGATGTGTATGGGAATCTACCCAGCAGGGAAGCACAAGACTTCCGGAAGCATCTATAATTTCCACCTTTGGATCGCCCGATGCAAAATCAGGTATGGACCTATCATTCATTTTTCCGAAGCCGGTGATCACAGCGCCTTCCGTCGTTAACCATGCATCGGATATTGCGGGAAGGTGGGCAAGTGCTTCATTGCGCAGGGGCTGCACCGGCGCATGAACACCACAGAGAAGGCTGATATTTTTAATGAGCCTGATCATTACAATTTTTCCCAAACTTCCAGGGCAAATTTCTCCAGGGAGGGATCCCTGGCACCCATCAGCAACAATACAGTATTTCCCGTAAAATGTGGTCTCATCGCTTCCAAAACCTGGTTGCGGTCCTCCACGAAATAAGCATCATGTCCTTTTTCCCTGAGGTCATTGACAAGATCGGCAGCCGAAATATCTTTAGTAGTGGTGCCCCCGGCGTAAAATATCTCGCTCATCCAAATTTCATCACCCTTGCGCATTACCCGGCCGATCTCATCACAAAAGTCGCTGCGCAGAAACTTCGTTGGTGCGTACCCGTGAGGCTGGAACCAGGCGACCAGTTTTTCTGATACCGGCTGGCAGGCTGCAATGGACGCGGCACACTTAACGGGATTATGCGCATAGTCATCAATCAGCGTGACACCGTTCCTGGTGCCCAGTACCTGGTGCCTTCGGTATATTCCTTCATAATGCGCAACGGCCCTTGCCGATACTTCAAGCGGCACACCGATCATTGCAGCAACAGCAGTGGCCGCCAGCGCATTTTCCATATTGTGGCGGCCGATGGTATTCATGGTGAAGGGAGTGTCATTAATGGTGAAATGGGCAGTAAGGCCCGACTGCTGAAAATTGCCCGCAGTAAAACCCGCGCCTGCGGTTTTATCCACGGCAAAATCTGCAGCAGCATTGGTGGATAATGATGCAGCAAGGGGATGTGACCTGTTCACAATAAACCTGCCGCTGTTTTGCCGGAATGTTTTAAAAATATCCATCAGGATATCAATCTCTTTGTGGTCCTTGTCCACATTCAGTAACAGTCCGATGTCGGCATGGTATTGTACAATTGATCCGTCACTTTCATCTGCTTCGATCACCAGCCACTCGCCCCGGCCAACTTTTGCATTTCCGATCTTACCCTCCCGGATGATACTGACCAGGCCCGCACCACTGATGATGCTGGGCTCCATTCCGTTTAACTGAAGGATATCAAACAACATGGCACTGGTAGTACTCTTACCGGAAGTGCCGCCAACGGCGATCGTCTTTTTGGATGAAGTGATCAGGGCAAGCAATTCACTTCTTTTGATGATCGGGATATTCAGTGATTTTGCTTTCTGGACTTCCGGTACGCTGTCTTCCACAGCCGTTGACACTACGATGAGGTCGGTCTGGTCATTAATCCCTGATCCATCCTGTACAAAACATCCGATGCCCTCGGCAACCAGTTTTTGGCGGATGTCATCCGCTTCACCCTTGCTGAAATAACGATCGGAACCAGACACCTGCTTTCCCACGCCCCTGAGATATTGCGCAATCGCACTCATTCCGGTTCCTGCAATACCAATGAAAAAAGGCCTCTTAAAATCGTTGAGCGTTTGAATCATCAGGATACTTTATTTTTTAATGGGTTAAATGCTGCCTTACGGGCATAAGGATAACTCCTTTGCTGATATTTCCCGGTAAATAACAGGCGCATAAATGTAGTTATTTAATCAAAAACAGTTAAAATGCAGCAGGCATGAGGGTATACTTTATTTGAAAAAGCAGGAGAATAACGCTATCTTTACATGAATCCGCAACATTTTTTTCGTTGTATTCTGATGTAAAGCCTTTGTGCTTTACTTTTTACATTTTAACAACAGGCCTTTTAACTAAATATACAGAATGAGCAAATCACAGGAAACATGGAATAAGAAAGAAAGAGAAAAGAAAAAACAGAAACTTCGCAAGGAAAAAGAAGAAAGAAAACAGGAGCGTAAAGAACTGGCCAAAGAACAGGGTGGTAAAAGTTTTGACGACATGATCGCCTATGTTGATGAAAATGGTAATTTTTCTTCAACACCACCGGATCCGAAAAGAAGGCAGGTCAGGCTGGAAGACATCGAGATCGGCGTTCCCAAACAGGCTGATTTTAATCCCGCCGATGGTATTCGTGAAGGCATCGTAACCTTTTTCAATGAAACCAAAGGATTTGGGTTTATTGTTGACCAGGAAACCAAGGAAAGTATTTTTGTACACGCTAACGGACTGGTAGACCAGATCAAGGAAAACAATCGCGTAAGCTTTGAAGTGGAAATGGGTCAGAAAGGCCCAAATGCAGTTGGCGTGAAGCTGGTAAAATAATAATGTTATCTCCATATGTCCCTGTTCATTACCTCCCTGAATTCCGGTAGTAACGGCAATTGCTATTACATTGGAAATGAAAGGGAAGCCGTTTTGATAGATGCTGGAATATCCTGCCGCGAAACGGAGAAAAGAATGAACAGGATCGGGCTTTCAATATCAACAGTGAAAGCCATTTTTATTTCCCATGAGCATGCTGACCATATCACCGGCATTCCCGGTATTTCTAAAAAGCACCAGATACCGGTATATTTTACGCAATCAACTTACACATCGAGCAGGATCCCGGTAGAGCATCACCTGTTGAATTATTTTTCAGGAGGGCAGACCATTTCTATTGGTTCGCTGTCCGTAAAAGCATTTACCAAGTTTCATGACGCCTGTGATCCCCATAGTTTTATGGTCACAGGAAACAACGTGAATATTGGCATATTTACGGATATCGGTTCTGTATGCCAGCCCCTGATCGAGCATTTCCAGCAATGCCATGCCGCATTCCTGGAAGCCAATTACTGCGAGGATATGCTGGCCAACGGAAATTACCCGGTATACCTGAAAAAAAGAATCAGCGGAAAACTGGGTCACTTATCCAATATCCAGGCCCTCGACCTTTTTATAAAATATAAACCCGCACACCTCCATCACCTGATACTCGCCCACCTTTCCAAAAACAATAATGATCCCTTACTGGTGGAAAAGCTTTTCAGGGAAAAAGCAGGCCATACGAAAATCAGCGTCGCCTCGAGATACCAGGAAACAGAAGTATTTGAAGTTGCCTATACACCCGTGATCATTCCCCGCAAATCCACTCCATTGCAGCAACTCAGCCTTTTTTAAAACAGGACCAGTCATACTTCAACAACACTTTTTACTGAAAATATTTATCTTCAGCGAACAGCCTTGTTTATGAAAAAATTACTCCTGCTCCTGCTGACCCTTATTTGCGCCACTGGTTTTTCACAACCCTATGAAGCCAACTGGGCATCATTGAATAAAAGAAAGATACCGGAGTGGTTTCACCACGACAAGTTTGGCATTTTCATTCACTGGGGCGTTTATGCTGTTCCCTCCTACGCTCCTGTCATCCCTAACAGTGGCGACAGTTATGCAGAATGGTACTGGTACCGCCTGCATGAAAAAAATAAACCATTCATCGATTTCCATACAAAAAATTACGGGGCCGATTTTCAATACCCGCAGTTTGAACCCATGTTCAGGGCTGAAATGTTCGATCCAGGTGAATGGGCCGATGTATTTAAAAGATCCGGTGCCAAATACGTGGTGCTCACATCCAAACACCATGAAGGGTACTGCCTTTGGAACAGTGCGGAAGCCGACCGCGATTTCAACCGCCCATGGAACGCAGTAACGGGAACGCCTAAACGGGATTTACTGGGCGACCTGACGAATGCCGTGAGGGCCGAAGGCTTAAAGATGGGATACTATTATTCCCTGTATGAATGGTTCAATCCATTATGGCTGAAGGATAAAAAGAAATTTGTTACGGATCACATGTTTCCGCAGTTCAAGGACCTGGTGACAAAATATAAACCTTCCATAATATTCTCTGACGGTGAATGGGACCTTCCGGATACTGCGTGGCAAAGTGAAAAGCTGCTGGCATGGCTGTTCAATGAATCACCGGTAGCCAAAGATGTGGTGGTCAATGACCGGTGGGGAGGAAATACCCGACAAAAAAATACCGGCGCCACTTATACCACATCCGAGTATGGTAGTGGAATGGATGCATCTATCGTGTGGGAAGAGAGCCAGGGAATTGGCCATTCTTATGGATATAACAGGAATGAACAACTGGACGATTACAAATCAAGCCGCGAGCTGATCCTGCTGCTATGTGATATTGTCGCGAGGGGTGGAAATCTTTTACTGGATATCGGCCCAACGGCCGATGGAAGAATCCCGGTCATCATGCAACAACGGCTGATAGATATGGGCGACTGGCTGAAAATAAATGGGGAAGCCATTTACACGACAGAAGCATATAAACATTCTTACCAGTGGAGCCCTGGTATACAGCGGAAAAAAAGCGATGCGAGTTTTATGGCCGGATATAGCATTAGTAAAATGGTGGTTCCCAATAAGGATACAGCCAGTATAGAATGCTTTTTCACCAGGAGAAACAAAGACCTGTATTGCATCGTTCCCTCATACCGTACTGCACTTACCTTACGGGATATTACTCTGCCCACACAGGCTAAACTTACCGTGCTTGGTTCTTCCAAAAATATTCCCTGGAAACAGCAGGGAAAGGATGTACTGATCGACTTATCAATATTGAGGCCGGGTGATATTTCAGAGAAAGGAGCATTTGTCATCAAACTGATGAATGCACTCTGATTATTCGAGGCGTTCATGAAGGTCGAGTCCGTGTTTATGCGCCGTGATTTTCGCTTCTGTATAACCCGCATCTGCATGACGAATGACACCCATGCCCGGATCGTTGCGCAATACTCGTTTGAGCCTTGCAGCAGCTTCCGCAGTGCCATCTGCCACGATCACCATTCCTGCGTGTATACTATATCCCATACCAACACCACCGCCGTGGTGAAGGCTCACCCATGATGCACCACCGGCAGTATTCACCAAGGCATTTAGGATGGGCCAGTCGGCGACAGCATCACTTCCATCGAGCATGGATTCGGTTTCGCGGTTTGGCGATGCCACTGACCCTGTATCGAGATGATCACGGCCTATTACAATTGGCGCCTTTACCTTACCTGAACTTACGAGTTCATTAAACGCGAGTCCCGCCTTTTCCCTTTCTCCCTGTCCCAGCCAGCAGATCCTGGCCGGGAGTCCCTGGAAGGCAATCTTTTCCTTTGCCAGTTTCAGCCAGCGCTGCAGCCCTTTATTTTCAGGGAACATGCCTGCAATAAGCTCATCGGTTACAGCAATATCTTCAGGATCACCGCTCAGTGCTACCCAGCGAAAAGGACCTTTTCCTTCACAAAACAGCGGTCGTATATATGCAGGAACAAAGCCGGGAAAATCAAAGGCATTTTCCAGTCCGCGTTCTTTTGCCCTGGCCCGGATATTATTTCCATAATCAAAAGTTATGGCGCCCATATCTTTTAGTGCCAGCATCAGTTCCACGTGTTTTCGCATGGAATCATAAGCCATGTCAATATACTGATCAGGGTTTTTTTCACGCAATATCCTGGCCTGTTCATAAGAGATGGTATGCGGCCAGTACCCGATGAGCGGATCATGGGCAGAAGTCTGGTCGGTCAGTGTGTCCGGAACGATCTTTCTTTCGATTAGCCGTTCCAGTAAGTGAACCGCATTACAGACAACACCGATGGATACAGCCTCGCCATTCTTTCTTGCAGACAGTGCACGATCGATGGCTTCATCAATATCTTCCATCATGACATCGAGATATTTTGTCTCCAGTCTTTTTTCGATCCTCCATCTTTCCACTTCCGCAATCAGTGCAACACCTTCGTTCATGGTTATGGCAAGGGGTTGTGCTCCGCCCATCCCACCAAGTCCGGCAGTCACATTCAGGGTTCCCTTTAAGGATCCGCCAAAATGTTTATCGGCTGCAGCAGCATAGGTTTCATAGGTTCCCTGTACGATACCCTGTGATCCTATATAGATCCATGATCCCGCTGTCATCTGGCCATACATCATCAGGCCCTTTTTTTCCAGTTCATCAAAATGTTTCCAGTTGGCCCAGTTGGGGACGAGCTGTGAATTGGAGATCAGCACACGAGGTGCATCAGGATGGGTTTTCAGTATGCCAACGGGTTTACCACTTTGTATCAGCAGGCTTTCATCATTTTCAAGATCGCGTAAAGAACGAATGATCAGTTGCAGGGCCTCATGATTTCTAGCTGCTTTGCCCCGGCCACCATACACGATCAGGTCCTCCGGACGTTCTGCCACTGCCGGATCGAGGTTATTCAATAACATCCGAAGTGCCGCTTCCTGGATCCAGCCTTTGCAACTTAGCGTAGTGCCGGTTGGGGTCGCGGGAATTGGCGCCTTCGCTAATGCTTCGGCGCCCAGAGGCGGATTGGCGGATTCGCGAATGGACGAATTATATTGTGAATGCTCCATAGTGTTCGTTTAATTCGAGTTGGAGGGATGATGCTTTTTTATTGACTTCTTCAACAAATGAAAGATTACTGATAATGTCCCTGATGCTGTTGATATCATCAGCAAAGATCCTGTCTTCTTCGGCAAAACCAACAAAGTCCCGGACAAAATCATGTGTAAATTCCAGTATGGGACTGCTTTTCAAGGGCTTTCGGAATTCAATGGCCTGGCAGGCGCTCATCAGTTCTATGGCAAGTATATACTCCAGGTTTTTAATCACCTGGAATAATTTTCTTCCACTGATGCTGCCCATGCTGACATGATCCTCCTGTCCGAGTGAAGTGGGAATACTATCTGCACTGGCCGGAAAACACAAGTGTTTTATTTTCAGTCACCAGTGCCGCCGTGGTGTATTGCGGAATCATGAAACCACTGTTGAGACCAACATTCTGCATCAGTAACATAGGCAGTCCCCACTTACCTTCCAACAACAGGTAACAGCGCCGGTCAGAAATATTACCGATTTCGGCAGCGGCAAAACAGGCATAGTCCAGCGGCAATGCCAGCGGCTGCCCGTGAAAATTTCCACCGCTGATGGTATCGTCTGCAGAAAATATAATGGGGTTATCTGTTACTGCATTCAGTTCAATTTCAGTCAGCTCCTTCAGGTGAAGCCAGGCATTACGTGATGCACCGTGTACCTGCGGCATACAACGCAGGGAGTAGGGATCCTGCACCCTGCCACAATCTATATGGCTTTGCATGATATCAGAACCAGCCAGCAGTTTTCGTAAACGCTGTGCCACCAGTTTATTGCCGGCATATGGCCGCAGCTGGTGAAGTCGTTCATCAAAAGGCGCCTTTGTACCCGTTAATGCTTCGAGGCTCATGGCACCGATAATGTCTGCCGCCTCCAGGCAGTTATGCATGCAGCTGGCAGCATTTCACCGCATAGGCCAGGATAAACTGCGTGCCGTTGATCAGTGCAAGTCCCTCCTTGGGACCAAGTTGTACCGGTTCCATCCCGAGTTCGCGGAGCAGTACGGCAGATGGATATCGTTTACCCTTATACGTTACTTCGCCGAGTCCTACGAGCGGAAGGAACAAATGTGCCAGCGGTGCAAGGTCGCCTGAAGCGCCTACACTGCCTTTCTCCGGTACGATGGGTATTACGTCGTTGTCGATATGCCAGCAGATTCTTTCCAGGGTGGCCAGCTGAACGCCGGAATAGCCTTTTGACAATGCATGCACTTTAGTGATCAGCATCAGCTTTGCGAGTTCTTCGGGGATGGGCTCCCCTACGCCAACACTATGGCTCTGGAGAATTTTATATTGCAGCAGGCGGGTATCTTCCTCCGAAATTTTAGTATTGGCCAATATCCCGAACCCGGTGGTGATTCCATAGACCGTTTTGTTTTCCCTGGCAATCTGTTCCACCGCATGCTGGGAACGGATGATATTTTCCCTTGCATCCGCATCAATGACCCCTTGCATTTTTCCTGAAGCGAGCTGTATAGCCACCGACACCGTTAAGGTTCCGGTTCCATAGTTGAATAATTCTGGCATTGGCAATCTTATGGCTGCAAAGTAAAGGAAATTGAACAATTCGTTCTCATGGCGGGTAAGGGTCGGTATAACAATGACTGCTCCTTATAGAAGAAGAAAATCAAAATATATTACATTGCATAAATGAGGTTATCAATCACTTTGGCATTTCTGTTATTTGTTTTTCATATGGTACGCGGGCAGGAAATAAAACTGCTGGAAAAAAGGGGAAATATTTCATTAAGGGGGATGAGTGTTGTGAATGACCAGGTGATCTGGGTGAGTGGCAGTTCAGGGTCGGTCGGTAAATCGACAGACGGTGGTCGTTCCTGGAAGTGGTACCAGGTAAAAGGTTTTGAAAAAAATGACTTCCGCGACATTGAAGCCTTTGATGAAAAAACAGCAGTGATCATGGCGGTAGGTGAACCGGCCTTCCTGCTAAAAACCTTTAATGGCGGCGAAAGCTGGAAATTGGTTTACACCGACAGTACCAAAGGTGTTTTTCTTGATGCCATGGAATTCTGGGATAACGGTAACGGCATAGCGGTTGGTGACCCCCTGTCTGACGGACGCATTTATGTGGTACGGACAGATGATTTTGGCAATAGCTGGGAAAGATACCAGTCCACCAGAATGATGCCGGCAGAAAAAGGCGAAGCAATGTTTGCTTCCAGTGGCACCAATATCAGGAGACTATCCAACCTGGAAGCCATAGTGGTAACCGGCGGCACGAGGTCACGGCTACTAATACACGAAAAATGGATGGATATCCCCATGTTGCAGGGTGGAGAAACCACCGGTGCCAATTCGCTGGCCATCTGGAATGTTCCTCCAAGGAAATCAAATATCGTGATTGTAGGAGGAGATTTTACCAATGATACCTCGAGCATTAAGAACTGTACCTGGAGTAACGACATGGGCAAGCACTGGAACAGTCCGGTAGTGCCGCCCCACGGTTACCGTTCCTGTGTCGAATTTATTACGGCAGACAGGCTGATCACCTGCGGAACTTCGGGTATTGATGTTTCCGAAGACGGTGCAAAAAACTGGAGGCTCATCAGTACGGAAAGTTTCCATGTGTGCAAAAAAGCACGAACCGGAAAATCCATATTCATGGCTGGTGCTAACGGCCGGATCGCCAAATTAGAATGGCCCTGAAAAAGATGACATAAATCATCCTTTGTAGCATTATTTTAAATTAGGGCGATGCGTAGATTTACGCCTTGAAAAAAATCTTTAGCCTGGCGATTTTGTTGACAGGAATTTGTCAACTGACTGCGCAGGATTCTTCTAACCTGGAACCTGTCAGCCATACCGACAGCATTGTTGCCCTGCATAAAACCAGGGGTAACAGCTATTTGCAGTTGGCTTTTGAGCATGGCGGGATACTGGCGATTGATGATGATCCGAAGGTAAATGCCATTTTAAAAAGTTCAAATTTTAATGGAATCAGTCTGCGCTATGGCTGGGAAATAAAAACATCCTCCATTTATCACAGCGTTTACCGCAGGCCGTTATTGGGAGTGGGAATTATGACCTCCACGTTTCACAATCCTGTCATCGGCGCTCCCATTTCAGTTTTCGGATTTGTTGAAATACCATTTTCCAAACAAATCAGCCGTTGGAATTTTTCTTACGGACTGGCCCTTGGATTGTCTTTCCATTTCAACCCGTATGATACCCTCACCAATCCGCAAAACCTGATGATCAGTTCTCATTATAACGCCTACCTGCACGCCATCGTCCAGGCGAAATATGTAATGACCAGGAACTGGCAGATCGGAATTGGACTTGGTTACAAACATTATTCAAACGGCGCTACCAAAAAACCTAACGCGGGCATTAATATGATGCCTGTTCAGCTCAGTGCCCAATATAAAATAGACCATGCGCTAAAAGACAATTTCAATACCCTTCCTCCCTTTACACCTTTTGTATCGCTGGGCATTTATACGTCTTCCGGAATGAAACAGAATAACCCCGGCGAGGAACTGATATATAAAAACCTGGCCGGTCTGTTCCTGGGATACCAGTTTTCCTATAAATATAAACTGGGACTGGGTGTTGACCTCACCTACAGTTCAGGGGGTACACATCGTGTCGCTGGTGCATCCGCTTTTTCTGCAAATTTCAGTTATGGTGTCTATACCGGTTGGGAATGGTATATCACCGACCGGTTGTATATTCCCATCAACCTGGGTGTTTACCTTCATCATAACCGCGAAAATTCAGAATCCACCCTTTTCTATGAACGGCTGGGGCTTCGATACCTATTCTTCAACCGTCATTTTTCCGTTGGTCCAAGTCTTAAAGCACACGCAGGAACCGCTGATTTCATTGAATTTAACCTGGGCTGGACCTTTCACAAAAACCGCAATAATTACCTCAGTAACTGATCTTATATTTACGAGGATAACCTTCTCTCCCCTTACGCATTCAGCAGATTACCCAGATGGTGATTGCTAAATCAGGGTGTTGCCAATGCCGGGTTATAAAAAACCTGTGATGGATACTAAAGCTGTCAAAGAAGCGATGGAAGCCGCATATTAATAAAATGATTACAAGATGAAAAAACTAATCTACGCGCTGTTGTTATCCTTTCTGGTAAATGGTGTTTTTGCACAGCAAAACCCGATTACCGATACCACCCTGAAAGCATTGATACAACAGGCAGTCACCAATTTTCCACGCATCAAAGAACTGGAGGAGCAACTCCGTGTGAGTGATGTAAAGGGAGAGCTGATTCAAAGCAATTACCAGCCTACTTTATACGGTGATGCCTCTTATCGATACATTGCGCCCTCCCCGGCCATTCCCTTTAGCGGGAAGGAAGTAAAATTTCAGCCGTATAACAATTACTCAGCCGGACTAACAGTGAACCAGCTGGTCTACGATTTTGGAAAGACACGCACACAGCTGGAAAGAAATAATGTTGAACAGTCTCTCACCCAGGACAATATTGACAACAACAAGAATTCGATAGCCTATATGGTGGCCCAGGTGTACTATAATATTCTTTTTACTGCCAATGCCATCAGGGTGCAGGAAGGCCAGTTAAGGATCCTTAAAGAAAATGAAAGAATAATCCAGGCCAAACTGAAAAATGGCGACGCCATTGAATATGATTTGCTGACCACCCAGGTAAGGACATCCAACTCCGACAACATACTAAAAGAATTGCAGGGCAACCAGGAAAAAAACTTTATCACCCTCCAATGGCTTACAGGAACTGATCTTAAAAATAAAATAAGCGGTGCGGCATTTGAAGAAAATATTCCCTTACTAACGTCATCGGGTAACTGGAAAAACAACAATCCCGAAGCAAAACTGATCACCCGTAGAATAGAGCTGCTGGATTACGACAGGCAGCTCGCCATGATCAACAACAGGCCGAGTATTTTTGCTTCTGCCAATGGTGGCATTCGTAACGGCATACAACCGGAGATCAACCAGATGAAACTTGCGGGTGGAGCGGGTGTTGGCGTAAGCATCCCGATTTTTTCCGCTTCAAGGCCCAAGTTGCAGCAAAAACTTACCGATGTAAATATTGAAACAGCGAGATTGTCACTCAATACGCTGGAGTCCACCATCAATAAAGACCTGGCCAGTATTCAGCAGGATTATCATACGCTGGAACAAAAACTGGAAAACAGCAGGATCACCGTAGAACAGGCCAATAAAGCCTTTAAGCTGGCCCAGACAAGGTACAAAGAGGGCCTGATTACGAACGTGGAGCTGATCCTTATCCAGACCAGTGTGGAGGATGCAGACCTGAGTGTACTGAGGTACCGGTTCCTGCTGCTGATGGACAAACTGGAGAGTCATAAAATTGTAGGTACGAGAATTTACGAATAGAAAAGGTGAAACAAAAAAAAGGATACACCATCTTATGAGTGCATCCTTCTATATGTCTAATGGTTAGGTACTAGTTCACGTTTCTGAAGTCCACCGGTACCAGCTTACTCACACCAGCCTCCTGCATGGTTACACCATAGATGATATCCACCGTTGATCATGGTCATCTTGTTATGGGTGACAATGATGAATTGTGATTCCTTGCTGAACTGGCGGATCATATTGGTGAACTTATGTACGTTGGCATCATCCAGTGGTGCATCCACCTCGTCAAGTATACAGAAAGGTGCAGGCTTGATCAGGTAGATGGCAAACAGCAATGCCGTTGCGGTCAGTGTTTTTTCTCCACCACTCAACTGTGTGATCGATGTTGGCCGTTTACCTTTTGGCTTGGCTACAATATCGATGCCTGTTTCTGCAAGATTGGTCGGATCCTCCATGATCATATCAGCCGTATCTTCTTCGGTAAATAGGGCTTTAAATACTTTCTGGAAATTTTCCCGGACCTGGTTGAAAGTATCCAGGAATTTCTGGTTGGCGGTCACTTCCACTTCCTGTATGGTTTGCATCAGACTTTCCTTGGCCGTAACCAGGTCGTTCTTCTGCTCCAGGATAAATTCGTAACGTTTCTTCATTTCCTGGAAAGCCTCAATGGCGGTTGGATTGACTTCACCAATATTTTCCAGGCGTTTCTTCATGCGGTCGCAGGCTGATTGTAATTCCTCCTGTGTCTGTTCCGTCTTTCGTTGCCTCATCAAGAATATCGTCCAGGTTAACCCTGAATTCAACACTCAGCCTTTCCTTAATACCGGCAAGCTGAAGTCGAAGTTCATTGACCTTATCCTTAATGGCATTGAGGAGTTGGTCTACCATTTCCTTATCCTTCACTTTATGCCTGAGCTCACTTTCCTTTTCATTGAGTGCATTGCGCAGATTATAATAGGCCTGGTCGGTTTCATTCAGCCTCTTTTCTTCTTCTTCCTTATGTCTGAAGCAGGGTTACCAGTGATGATTGCACTTCTTCGAGCAAGACGGAAGTTTCGTTGATATTTGAACTGGATTCATCCAGTTGCAGCGTACTGTTATCAATCTGCTGCCGGAGGTCGTGCAGT
This sequence comes from uncultured Sphingobacteriales bacterium, assembly GCA_963707255.1. Lineage (GTDB taxonomy): Bacteria > Bacteroidota > Bacteroidia > Chitinophagales > Chitinophagaceae > Pollutibacter. The sequence continues at coordinate 206,048 of CAVPPM010000023.1, forward strand.
TGGTTGTTCTTGAAATCGGATTCCTGTTTCAGTGCATTGACCTTGCTTTGCTGGCGGGTAAACTGAAGATTTGCATCATTGTAAGATGCATTCACAAAATTGTATTCCTGTTCTGCCAGCGTATATTCCTGCTCAACACCCTGCAGTTTAATGGCCAGTTCATCCAGTTGCAAATTGTACTTTTCCAAAGCATCCCTGACGCTGGAGATACTGTCCATATTCTGTTCCAACTGATCCTGGAGTTCTGCGACCCGACGGATACTGTTCTCTTCGTTATGCAGGAGGTTTTCCAGTTTATTCTGTAAGCCGAAGACCTGGTTTGTAAAGGTGTTGATCTGCTCCTGGGTTTGCCTAATCAGGTTTTCTTTCAATTGTTCATTGAAGCTGATTACTTCATTATGTCTTGCCTGGATTTTTGCCTTAAGTTCATTTACCACAGTTTCCTGGGCCGCTATATCATCCTGTAGTTTTTCCAGGTTCTTGGCACGACCAATTTTCTTTCCTTCAAACAGTCCAACACTTCCACCAGTCAGTGAATATTTTCCTTTTACATATTTACCGTGTTTTTCAATCACCACATGACCGTTTGAATTGGCCAGTGCATCTTCATTTTCTGCGATCAGTACATTGCCTAGCAGGTATTTGACCAGGCTCGCATATTTTGCATCATACTCCACCACACTCAATGCAGGGAGGGTTCCTTCAATCTGGTGCATTTCATGATCGCCGGACGGTACCCCATTCAGTTTGTCGAGCAGAAAGAAATTCGCCTTTCCTTTCTGGTTAGCATCCAGCAGGTGAACCGCTGCAAGGCCTTCCTGCAGATCGTTCACCACATAATAGTTCAGGTAAGGTTCCAGCACATTTTCCAGTGCAGCACGGTATTCTTCCTTTACATAAATGATATCGGAAAGTATCGGTGCATTATGGTTCCAGTTGGTATTGTTATGCAGGAATTTGACACTTTCAGGATAACCTTCCATGGAATCGATCAGGCTTTTCAGCAGGTCATGCTCATTTCTCTTGGAATCCAGTTTACGGCTTTCATCTGCCAGTTCACTCCGCAATTGTTCCAGTATGGCCTGGGTTTGCAGGATCTGTTCTTTGGTAAATTCATGTTTTTCCTGCAATTGCTGAAGATCGGTCCGCTTTTCTTCAAGTTCCTGCTTCTTTTTCAAGTTTTTCCGTGGTCACCTGCTGGATCTGAAGCCTGCGGTTCGACTGTTCTTCTTCAATTGGTGCAGCGCACTTTGCAGATTCTGTATCGAAGTATCGGCAACGGCTACCTGTTTTTCAGCTTCGAACTGCTGGCGCTGCAGGGCCTGGTTGTTTCTTCGAAGTTCATCAATGGAATATCTTTTTTCATCAAATACCCTTCTTTTTTCCTCTGCATTTTCACGCAGGTTTTCCAGCTTTTCCTCCAGTTCCTGCACCTTCAGTTCTTCCTCAGTAATCTGCCTTGAAGTAAACGCAATACTTTCTTCAATCCCTTTCAGTTGTCCGTCTGCTTTTTCCAGAAATTGCTTCAGCGACCCTTCCCTTTCTCGCAGGTATTGTAAACGTTGGACAGCAAGGTTCTTCTCACCTTCCTTACTGCGTACGGTATTTTGCAGGTCATTGAAAGCATGCTGCAGGTCCTGCAGTTCTTTTTCGCTGAATGAAGGATAGCTTTTCCTGCTCAATGGCCGCTTCTTCCAGTGCGATCCGGGCTTCCAGTTGTACCTTCCTGTCGGTCTCCGTTTCCTGCTGGTCAGTCAGGTCTTTATAGGTGGTATTAAATCCTTCCAGCGCTGCTTTGGCCAGTTCTATGCTGGCTTCTTTATATTCCTTTTTTATCTCAAAATACTTCTCTGCCTTTTTTGCCTGGTTCTCCAGCTGTTTCAGCTGGTTATTGATCTCGAACAACAGGTCCTCGATACGGGCAAGGTCCTGCTCGGTAGCATCCAGCTTAAGTTTGGCTTCTTTTTTCCGGGTTTTATAAATGCTGATACCGGCAGCCTGTTCCAGCATCTTGCGACGGCTGTTCTCTTTGTCCTTGATGATGTCATCCACCATGCCCAGTTCAATGATGGCATATGAGTCGGTACTGACACCCGTATCAAGGAAGAGATTATGGATATCCTTTAAGCGGCACTGTACATCATTCAGCCGGTATTCACTTTCGCCGCTTTTGTAAAATTTACGGGTAACGGTTACCGTGCTGAATTCCGTTGGCAGCAGATTGCGGGTATTTTCGAAGGTAAGACTCACTTCTGCAAGCCCTGATGCACTCCTGGATTTGGAACCATTAAACACCAGGCTTTCGAGGTTTTCACTCCGCAGGTTGCTGATCTTGTGTTCGCCGATCACCCATCTGATCGAGTCCACGATATTGGACTTACCGCAACCGTTTGGACCGATGATGCCGGTGATCCCTTCATCAAAATTAATGGTTGTCTTGTCTGCAAAACTTTTGAATCCCTTGATTTCTAAGCTCTTTAAACGCACTATTCAGTATTTATGTTGAAGTATTGTAATGATGTTAAGCGGTGTAAAATAAAGTAAGGTTTTGGCTTTACGCCCGGATAGAATTCACCAATTATACACACTGACAAAGGTGTGCGAAATGCAGGCCAGTTCTTGTTATTGGCACGCCAAAGTTATCAACAGGCTGTGGAGAACATAAATGTCCTGACTACCCGATAAACAAAAGATCGCGTAAAATCTTTTTGTTTATTTTGATGAAAATATCATTAATGTCAACCATCAGATGGGGTATACTGGGATGTGGGAAGATAGCGGCCAAGTTTGCCGCAGATCTTATGCTGGTAAAGGATGCGGAACTCGTAGCCATAGCTTCCCGTTCCAAATCCAATGCGCTGGAATTTGCAGCAAAGTATCCCGCCAGGTATATTCATGATGATTATGCTTTGCTTGCCGCCAATCCAGAGGTAGATGTGATTTACATTGCCACACCCCATTCTCATCACCATGAGCATACTATTTTATGCCTAAAGCACGGCAAGGCTGTGTTATGTGAAAAGGCCTTTGCCATCAATACATGGCAGGCAAGGGAAATGATTGACCTGGCCAGGGAAAGAAAGATATTCTTAATGGAGGCTTTATGGACAAGGTTCCTGCCTCATTTTACCAAGGTCAGGCAGATGATCGATAGCGGCTCCATCGGGGAGATCAGGTCTATATTGGTGAACTTTGGTTTTATGACGGCAGAGCCGGCAGCACAAAGGATGTATGATCCTTCACTTGGCGGAGGCACCCTGCTCGACATTGGCCTGTACAATGTGTTTATAGCACTTTCCTTCCTTGGTAAACCGGATGAAATTACAGCGTCGATGACACCGTCTTCAACGGGAGTGGATGCCCAGTGTGCTATATTGTTCAGGTACCGGAATGGCGCCATGGCCCAGTTATTCTCCACTTTTTTATCGAACCTCCAGACGGAAGCCGATATCAGCGGAAGCAGGGGCAGGATCCGCTTAACCAGCAGGTTTTACGAACCCTCGACGTCCATTGAATTTTATCCCGGCCGTGTAGACTCCAGGCAGGTCATTCCTTTCGATAAAGAAGAAGGATGGGGATACCAGTATGAAATCAGGCACGTCAATGATTGCCTTCGGAAAGGCCTAACCGAAAGTCCGGTCATGACACTTGACCACACCCTCGAAATGATGGAAGTGTTGGATGAGATAAGGCGAAAAGCGTCAATTATCTATCCTGCTGATAGATAATTGCGGATTGCGGATTACGGATTACGGATTCTTAGTGATAATCAAACCTATGAATCCGCAATCCGCAATTCGCAATCCGCAATCCTAATAGCCCGCACGCTTGCGCAGGTCGGCCACGGAAATTGTCATTGGTCTTCCGACCTGCTTTCCGCCCCTGTAATTGATAACCCTGAAGGTTACCGCATCTTTCGGGACGGTCAGTGCCGTTGTATATTTCGGATAGAAATTATCCGGCCATGAATTGTCAAAGCTGTAATAACTGTCGACCCCCTCTATTTCACTGATCAGTTCCACTTTCAACCCGTTTGCACCGTCTTTTGTGGCCTTGATATCCGGCTCATAGATACTGGGAGCATATTTTGTTCCCGCAGCATCCAGCATGGGAAAATGAGCTTCCACACGTTTCACAAAATCATTCCAGTTACGTTTTTCTTTGGGAGACCATACGGCTTCCGCGATAGCCATGCCGCGGGGCCAGGTCATATATTGCGCCTGGCGCAGGTTATAAATCTGTTCGGTCCATAAATTTGCCTGGCCGCCTTTAATCAGGGATGGATTCACACTGTCTGGCAGGGGTTCAAAAGTATATGCCTTCTTCATTCGTAAGCTGGCATAGACCGGCGGTTCCATCAGCCTGTCGCCCTGCATGTAATCGATATAGGCAAAGGTGGTAGGACTCATCACCACTTCATGGCCCAGTTTTGCCGCTTCAATTCCACCTTTCATTCCTCTCCAGCTCATCACCGCTGCACCGGGTGCCAGTCCGCCTTCCAGTATTTCATCCCACCCGATCATTTTCCTGCCTTTTGAAGCGATGATCTTTCCTACCCTTTTCACAAAGTAGCTTTGTACCTCGTCCAGGTTTTTCAGTTTCTCCTTAGCCATGAGTTTCTTAATATCATCGGACTTTTCCCAGAAATTCCTGGCCGTTTCATCGCCCCCCATATGAATATATTCAAACGGGAAAAGTGCCGCTATTTCCGTAAACACTTTGTCGAGGAAGACATATACACTTTCCTTGGCAGGATTGAGGGTATTGTCGATCAGTCCGTAGAAATGCCCGCTGGCCGGCCACTCCATGAATTTCTCACCGGAATTGACACTATAGTTTCCCGGTGTGCCGGACAGTTCCGGATAAGCCGCGAGAGCAGCCAGGCTATGCCCGGGAATGTCGATCTCAGGTAAAATATTTACGTAACGCTCCTTTGCATATTGTACCAGTTCACGGATATCTGCCTGGGTATAAAATCCGCCAAAGTCTCTTTTCTCGGTAGAATCAGGTTTGGAAAAAGTACCGAAGGTTCCGGTCTTTTTCACGTTCCATGCACCAACTTCAGTTAGCCGTGGCAGTGATTTTATTTCTATGCGCCATCCCTGGTCATCGGTCAGGTGAAGGTGAAGAAGATTGTACTTGTATTTAACCATGTCATCGATATATCGCTTCACTTCTTCTTTGGTGAAAAAATGGCGGGAGACATCGAACATTAATCCCCTCCAGCCAAAACGGGGAAAATCGGTGATGGTAAGTTCCGGCAATGATACTTCGGCTGTGGCACCTTGTTTGGTGCTGGTAACGGGTATCAGCTGACCCAGGGTTTGTACTCCGTAAAATAATCCCGCCGGGGTATTGGCGGTAAGGCTAACAGAACCGGGTGTGATGCTGAGTTTATAGCCTTCGTTGCCGATGGCTTTATCAGGAGAGGAATTCAGGTTGAGGACAATATTCCCCATCCCTGCAGTCATAACGCCTTCCCTGACAGGGATGGAAAATCCTGTGGCAGTTGCTAATTTTGCAGACAGCATTTCGGCAATCTTTTTTGACTCGGGATGTTTGGCCGGACTGCTTATGGCAGTGGAAGCGCTTACCTTAAAAGAACCCTTTCCAAGCTGCATATCCACGGGCGCCGGAATAATGGACGGAGCTTGCACCAGGTTATCCTGGGAAATGGCAGAAAGCAGGAAAAAGAAAAGGGATGGTAAAAGACAGGCAATACTTTTCATAAAGGCAGTCATTCTGTTGAGCGGCTAAATTACTGAAATAGCGAATCTTAATGACAAGAGTATTTTAATTTTATATTTTAAACGGCTAACTTTCTAAAAATTCAGGCATGAGAAAATTTATTATCCCAACTGATTTTTCAGATACGTCAAAGAATGCAGCACGGTTTGCCATAAGGATGGCCAATGACTTACCGGGTTGTGAACTGATTTTATTTCACAGCTATGACAAGATTGTTTCGGGATCCGATGGAACGCCCATTACATCTGACCCTGACGCCAGGCAATCCATTTCCATAGCCGCAATGGAGAATATGAAAGCTGAGTTGCCGGGGGTAACGGGTATCAATATCCGTTGTATTGCGATGGAAGGAGCCTTTCTCAGCAGCCTGGAAAAGGTTGTCAGGGAGGAAGACGCCGAACTCGTGATCATGGGCATTAATGGCGCCACCAGGCTTGAACAGGTCATGATCGGAAGCAGCACGCTGGGTGCTGTTAACATGGCTTTCTGCCCGGTGATGATAGTACCGCCATCCGCCAGCTATAAAAAAATACGTACCGTGGTCTATGCCTGTGATATGAAAAGTGTGAAATCCACAACACCGGTAAAAAACCTCCGTAGAATGCTGAGTACCTTTAACCCCAAGTTATATGTAGTGAATGTGGATACTGAACATTATGTTGAAATTACCGAAGAGTACCAGCAGGAAAAAGCAGCAATGAATGAATTGTTATCGGGGTTCGAACCGGAATATGCCTTCATCCGGCTGTTTGATTTCACTGACGCCATCAACCAGTTTGCCACAGACAGGAACGCCGACCTTATTATCACCGTTCCCCGGCAGCATAGTTTCCTGAGTAACCTGTTTACGACAAGTCATACCAAGAAACTGGCCTATCACAGCCACCTGCCGGTGCTGGCCATTCATGAATGATTCGTCATACCTTCATCGTTATGAAATATTTCCTGTTCCTCGTGGGCTTGATTCTTTGGGGTTCATTGAACGCTCAAAAGATAGTGGACAAGGCCGTGGTAAAAACACAAACCGAGATCGTTTTTCCTGAAAACCCGGGAGGGGCCGGCGCACCGGGTGGTGCACCACAGGAAGGGGACCGTGTGATGAATTTCGGTGGAATGGGCGGACTGGACCTCAGCTCCACCATTTATTTTAAAGGGGAAATGACAAAAATTGAATCCACCAGCGATTTTGGAAACAATATCACCATCACCGATCATAAGAATAAAAAGACCACGACCCTCATGGAAATGATGGGAAGGAAGATGGGTTTTTATTCCACCGAAGAGGACGATAAGATCCGGCAGGCCAGGCAGGATTCGATCAGGGCAAAAAGAGTGGATTCCCTTCAGAAAATGGGAATAAATATTGCTCCACCGCCGGCACCTGAAGTAGTATATACGGAGGAAACCAAAAAAATTGCAGGCTATACCTGTAAAAAAGCGATTATCAAAACAAAGAATCGCCAGGGTGAAATTAGTGAGTCAACGGTCTGGTATTGCCCCGAATTTCAGATGGCAGAAGGATTTAGCATGAACGCCGGAGGCGGCATGGGCAGGGCAATGATGGGCGGGATGAACGGACTGGAACTGGTGAAAGGATTTCCTATGGAATATGAAATGCAACGGGCAAATGGAATGAAAGTGCATATGGTGGTCACGAAGGTGCAACTGGATGCAACGATTGACGATAAAACTTTTGAGATTCCCAAGGGTTATGATATAAAGCCTATGAGTGAAATGGGAGGACCTGGCGGAGGTGCCAGGATGTTCAGGATGGGCGAGAATTAATTTCATGACCGCAATACTTACACTTACCCGTTATAAAAGCCGGTATATCTTCTTTGCCCTGACGGCCATGGGCATCTTCAGGCCTTTTCTTTATTTCAACAGGCGGTCCGGTTTTTTTCGGCTGCTGGGATGTGGAAAGAACGGAACTTTTGACCTTCATCCCGACTGGAATCAATACGGAATATTCACCGTTAATGATTCCGATGACTATTCAAAAATATTACTGAAAGACAATTATGCATCCTGGAAGAAATGGTACTATGGAAAGTTCATTACTTTTTGGTGGGCCGTTTTTGGTGCAGAGACCTGGACAATTATATTACAACCTGTAACGGCACATGGAAAATGGGGCGGCCGTGAAATTTTTAAGAATCCCGATAATGTTGCCGTTAAAGATGGCGTTATTGCGGTACTGACCAGGGCCAGCATAAGGCCCTCCAAAGCTGTTGCCTTCTGGAAAAATGTTGCCCCTGTTGAACATGAAATGCGAAAAACCGAAGGACTACAGTTTTCGGTGGGCATAGGTGAAATGCCCGTTTTTCGTCAGGCCACTTTTAGCATCTGGACAAATTTGGAAAGCATGAAATCCTTTGCCTACCAGCTTTCAACGCATAGGGAGGTGATCAGGAAAACCAGGGAAGAACATTGGTATAGTGAAGAATTATTTGCGCGGTTTATTCCGCTCCAAAGCGCGGGAACGATCAATGGAATAAATCCCTTTGTAGTGGAGGGTTGAGTGTTGTGCGTTGAGGGTGAATGGATATGAAGCTTAACTCTCAACTGTCAGCCATAATTCTTAATTTGCGCAAGCTTGTTTGTATGAAAAATATTAAACTGATCGAAGTTCCTTCGGAAATAGGTGCAGGTACACGCGGTGCGAGCCTTGGTATTGATGCCATCAAAATTGCTGCCCTGGATTTTATGAGTAATTTTTTTATTCATTTCCCTTCTGAGAAGGTGCAGCATGAAAACAAATTATTATTTGAACCTATTGAGTCGCCCTACGCCAAAAGGATCGGCGGGATCACCACGATGTATGAGCGTGTGAGCAAGGCCGTTATGGAAACAGTGAAAACCGGTTTTTTCCCGGTGGTACTGAGTGGTGATCACAGTACGTCAGGTGCAACCATTGCGGGTTTGAAAATGGCAAAGCCAAAATCCAAACTTGGGGTCATCTGGATTGACGCGCATGCAGACCTTCATACCCCTTATACCACGCCATCCGGAAATATGCATGGAATGCCCATATCCATTTCCATAGACGAAGACAATGAAGAATCCAAGGTCCATGACCTGGACGAGAACACGAAAAAACAGTGGAACAACCTTAAACACCTCGGCAAAATTCATCCCAAAGTTTTACCGGAAGACATCGTTTTTATTTCATTACGGGATTATGAAAAAGAAGAAAAATTCCTGATCGAAAAATACGGCATGAAGGTGATCACTACCAGCGAATTAAGGAGGAAAGGGCCGGAAAATATAGTGCGTTCCGTGGTGAGGTATTTATCGGACTGCACGGATATTTATGTCAGTTTTGATGTGGACTGCCTTGATTCAGGCATCACCAAGGGAACGGGTACGCCTGTTGAAAACGGTTTGAAAGAAAGGGAAGCAGAGGACCTGGTCTCCAAGTTCATGCAGGTGAGAAAGATCTGTTGTTTCGAAATAACAGAAGTAAATCCTACGCTCGACAGGGAGAATCTTATGGCAGAGATCGCCTTCAATATATTACAGCGCAGTGTCAACATTCTGATGATGAACTAAACCTGCCGGTTTTCTTTTAGGAGACATGACCAACCTTTCGATATATTGCAGTGAAGGATGACATAAAGAATCACTACTGCCAAAACATCACATTTTGACTGAAAAAACCAGATTGTTCCTGAACAGGCTAAGGCATCTTGCCATCATTGCAATGCCATGGACAAAAGAAATTTCCATTAATTGTGAAAAGTACGGCCTGCGTTTTAAATCGCACAAAAGAGATGGTATTGGAAAAGATATTTCTTATAAATATGGCGTCTATGCAGAGGATTATGTCAACCGTTTTTTTGTAAACCGGTGTAATCTCAGGAAAGGTGGCATTATGCTCGATATCGGCGCCAATATAGGCTGGTACAGTGTAGTAATGGCAAAGCAATGCGGACTGAAGATTTATGCCTTTGAACCCCATCCGTTTAATTTTGCGATGCTCAGTGAAAATATCAGGATCAATCATGCAGACAATATTGAAGCCTTTCAGAATGCCATTGCTGAAAAGGAAGGCAAAATGAAACTGCATGTATACAAATCCTATAATATGGGCCGGCACTCCCTGGTAGACCATGGCAAGACCGGGACTTTTCATGAAGTGGATACCATTTCGATTGATGGCTTTATGTCAAGCCATGGATTGGAGGCCGCACCCGTTGAACTGTTCAAAATAGATATTGAAGGCTTCGAGATGTCAGCACTGCGCGGAGCCGCAACTACCCTTTCAAGGACCCGTTACGTTTTCAGTGAATTTTCACCGGCTATTATGAAATCGATCAACGAATCACCATCGGCATATGTAGACCTTATGATGAAGCTGGGATTCAGCGGTTATATCATCCGTGACGAAAATTCGGCTACCCCTGTCAGTTATGAAGAATTGAAAAGCTACAGTGATGGTGTACATAATATCTTCTGGTCCCGGGAACCGATGGCTTAAGACGGGCCTGCAAGCATCCGGCGAATGCCTTCAGCAAAGGACAGCGGCTGGTAGCCCAGATCGCGCCTTGCCTTATCAATGATGAAACCCGTCCGCAACGGCCTGGTGGCAGGCTGGCTGAATGCAGATGCATCCGTTTTATCAATAAGTGTTTTATCCAAACCAAGTTCTTCTGCAACAGCAAGGGCCATCTGGTAAGGCGTGAATGTTTCCCCACCGGAAATATGCCATACACCTGCTGCTCTTTTTTGTGCCACCTGTAAAATCCCTTCGGCGAGATCAGCCGCATAGGTAGGTGTTCTGACCTGGTCATCCACTACCCTGATCTTATTGCCTTTTTCAAGTTCCTTTTTTACCCAGGTAATGATATTGCTCCTGGTTCCATCGGCTGTTTGCCCGTAAACAAGTACAGTTCTGATTATGGCATACTGCGGCGCGCTTTCCATTACGGCTTTTTCGGCAGCCAGCTTTGAACTGCCATAATAATTGACGGGCCCGGTTGCGTCTTGTTCATGGTAAGGGCCTGTTTCACCGTTAAAAACAAAATCGGTCGACAGGTAGATAAAAAATGCGGTAGTTTTTTTGGCTGCCTCCAGTAAAAAACGGGTAGCCGTTACATTACTGTTCCAGCAATGCACTTTATTGAGTTCACATTGGTCTGCCTGCGTCATGGCTGCCGCATGGATAATGAGGTCCGGTTGAAATTCGCTGACTGTTGCAGCTACTGCCAGGCCGTCGGTAATATCCAGTTCACGGTAATTCATTCCGGGAAATATCAGTTCGGGTACCCTCAGCGGGCCTTTCCCGGTAGCCAACACTATATAATCCCCGCCCTTTAGTGCTTTGAGAAGGTATTGTCCAACCAAACCATTTGTTCCCGTCAGTAGTATTTTTGTCATGTCCGTGATGGTAATATTAAAACATTACAATTTTCCACAGTCAGCCTCCCCATAATATTTATTGAAGAAAAGCATCTTATCTTCACGCACCTGTTAAGCCGGAATTGTGTATTTTTGACGCTTAACAACCTATTCTAAACGATTTAGCCTGCCGAAAAATATCCACCAATATAATTGGAATGAATAAAAAAGTAAGCAAGATTGGCGTATTGACTTCCGGTGGAGATGCGCCTGGTATGAATGCCTGTATACGTGCGGTAGTCCGGACCGGGCTATACCACGGACTTGAAGTATTTGGTATTATGCGAGGATTCCAGGGATTACTTGATGATGATATCATTCCCATGGATTCACGGAGTGTAGCCAATATTATCCAGCGCGGCGGAACCATTTTGAAAACAGCCCGGTGTAAAGAATTTTTCAGTCCTGAAGGAAGAAAGAAAGCCTATAAAAATCTTAAAAAAAGAGGTATTAACGGACTTAGTGGTGATTGGCGGTGACGGATCCTTTAAGGGTGCCCAGATTTTTTCACAACGAATTCGATATTCCCTGTATTGGAATACCCGGGAACCATTGATAAGGATATTGCCGGATCTGATTTCACCATCGGTTTTGATACTGCTGTGAATACCGCTGTTGAAGCCATTGATAAGATCCGGGATACCGCAGATGCACATGACCGGTTGTTCATCATTGAAGTGATGGGCGTGATGCAGGATATATTGCGCTGCACAGCGGCATTGCTACCGGTGCAGAAAATATTCTGATTCCGGAACGAAAGACCGATATGGAAGAACTGGTGAAGTCACTGCTGGAAGAAGAAAAAAGAAAAAAACTGGTGAACCTGGTTGTTGTGGCCGAAGGTGATGATTTTGGCGGCGAGCAATGAAGTAGCCAAAGTGATCAAGGAGCGGTTACCCAATGGCCGATATCCGGGTTTGTATCCTCGGGCATATTCAACGGGGTGGATCTCCCACCTGTATTGACAGGCTGATCGCCAGCAGGATGGGATATGCCGCTGTTGAATGCCTGATAGAAGACAGGCACAACGTTATGGTTGGGATCATGAATAACCGGATGCATTATACACCGCTCGACAAGGCCATTAAAGCAAAACAAAAGATCAGCGACGAATGGATGAAGATCGTAAAAATCCTCTCCAGGTAAAAGACCAAAATAAATATTATGAGTAAAAACATTGCCAAGTACCTGCATAAAGAGATGGACCGTGATGCCGGTATCAAGCATACCGTACACCGTACAAAGATTGTAGCTACTGTAGGGCCGGCCTGTGACACATACGATAAACTGCTTGAGCTTGTGAGGGCGGGTGTGAATGTCTTCAGGCTTAATTTTTCTCATGGTAACCATGAAGACAAGGCGATCGATTATTGACCATATCCGTAAGATCAATCAGCACCGAGCCCTTTAATATTTCCATCCTGGGAGATCTCCAGGGGCCTAAACTCCGAGTAGGTGAAATTGAAAATAATGCGCTCCTGGTAAAAGAAGGTGATATCCTGACTTTTACCAATGTAAAATGTGTGGGTACACTGGAAAAGATTTATGTATCGTATCCAAATCTTGCCGGTGATGTGAAGATCGGAAACAAGATCATGATCGATGATGGAAAGATTGAAGTGCAGGTTAAGGAAGTGACGAAGGAAGGTGATGTAAAAGTAATGGTCACCATGGGAGGCGTTATCTCTTCGAAAAAAGGCATCAACCTGCCCGATACAAAAATTTCACTTCCTGCACTTAACGGAAAAAGACCTGGTTGACCTTGAGTTTATCATTGAACAAAAACTTGACTGGGTTGCGCTTTCTTTCGTGCGCAGCGTAAAAGATATTGTGATCATCAAGAGCAAACTGGCGGAAAAGAAAAGCAAGACCAAGGTCATTGCCAAGATCGAAAAGCCAGAGGCATTGATCAATATCCGTGAGATCATCCTCGAATCAGACGGTATCATGGTTGCCCGCGGTGACCTGGGTGTGGAAATGCCGGTTGAACAGGTTCCGCTGATCCAGAAACAGATCATCCGCAAATGCCTTCACCGCGCAAAACCCGTGATTGTAGCCACGCAGATGATGGAAAGCATGATCGACAGGATCAAACCAAACAGGAGTGAGACTACCGACGTGGCCAATGCTGTTATTGAAGGTGCAGATGCGGTTATGCTTAGTGGTGAAACTGCCTCAGGACAACATCCTGTGCTGGTGGTGGAAACCATGCGTAAGATTATACTTGAAGTGGAAACAAAAGAATACCGTTATAACCGGGAAGAAGACCTGAAGCCGCTGCCCCACTCTCCCACTTTTCACAGTGATGCCATTTGTTATAATGCCTGTAAGCTTGCAGAAGACGTTAATGCCGATGGATTGGTGGGCATGACACAAAGCGGGTATACCGGGTTTATGCTGAGCAGCTATCGCCCCAAGGCACCACTGTATATTTTTACCAAGGAAAGAACCCTGGTTAACCAACTCAGCCTGAGCTGGGGTGTAAGGGCATTTTTCTATGATGAGGAAGAAAGCATGGATGATATTGTGCAGGACCAGATCCAGATATTAAAAGAACGCGGATTCCTTCATGAAGGAAATGTTGTGGTGAACACAGGAAGTATTCCCATCCAGTTACACCTGCCTACCAATATGCTTAAGATAACCAGGGTGGAATAGATCCCATAAATGCATGGCGTTTATGAGAGATTACGGATTGCGGACTTGTCCACCGAAGCTTTAGCGAAGGTGGATTACGGATTGCGGAATATCGATTACAGACTCGTTTACTAAAGCTTTAGCGAAGGTGGATGGCATTTACCTTGGTGCGTTGGAAGAAAAGCAAAGTCTGCCAAAGTTCGTCTGTCGGGTAAGGATTTTTTTTCAGGAATACGTAATCGGCATTGCGTAATCCGTAATTTACAGCATGAAAATACTGCTGTTAAGCTTTGCATTTTTAGTTTCCTCATTTATTTACGGTCAGAACGCACTGGATTCAGCATGGATTCGGGAAAATTGATTTATCATGATTTCAAAAACCCGTCACGTATTATCCTTCCGGTGTTAAATCAGTAAATTACCCTCAACACATAACCCACCCAAATGGATTTGACTTTTAATAAAAATGAAGATGCCATGAAACTGCTGGTCAGTGACATGCGGCAACGATGGGAAAAGGTAAGCCTTGGAGGCGGTAAGTCTGCTATTGAAAAGCAACATGAAAAAAATAAACTGACGGCACGTGAGCGCATAGAATACCTGCGGGATAAAAATCGGCCATTCACCGAACTCGGCGCCTTTGCCGGAGATGGCATGTACCCGGAATATGGAGGATGCCCTTCTGCAGGAACGGTTGCCGGCATCGGCTATATCAGCGGCAGGCAGTGCATGATCGTTGCCAATGACCAGACCGTAAAAGCCGGGGCATGGTTTCCGATTACGGGCAAAAAAAATCTCCGGCTGCAGGAGATTGCCATGGAAAACAGGCTTCCGATAATATACCTGGTGGATAGCGCCGGTGTTTTTCTTCCCCTGCAGGATGAAATATTTCCTGATAAGGAACATTTCGGACGAATCTTCCGGAACAATGCAAAGATGAGTGCCATGGGGATTTCACAGATTGCTGCCGTGATGGGCGCTTGTGTTGCCGGGGGAGCCTACTTGCCGATAATGAGCGATGAAACACTGATGGTAGAAGGTAAAGGTTCCATTTATCTTGCCGGCCCCTACCTGGTGAAAGCCGCTATTGGAGAAGATATAGATTCTGAAACCCTCGGGGGAGCAAAAACGCATAATGCGATTTCCGGCATTGCAGACTACAAATTTTCTTCTGAAGAAGAATGCCTCGACGAAATCAAAAAACTGGTAGGCAGGCTGGGAAATTCTCCCAATGCGGGATTCAACAGGACTGCTCCCAAAGCACCGGTGAAGGACCCCGCTGAAATATATGGTATCATGCCGGTCGATGGCAGTAAGCCATATGATATGCTCGATATCATTGAACGTATCGTTGATGAATCGGATTTTGACCAGTTCAAACAGGACTATGGCAAAACCATTCTTTGCGGGTATGCACGAATAGACGGATGGTCGGTTGGTATTGTTGCCAACCAGCGTAAAGTAATCAAAAGTGCAAAGGGTGAAATGCAGATGGGAGGTGTTATTTATAATGACAGTGCCGACAAAGCTGCGAGGTTTATCCTGAATTGCAATCAAAAAAAAATACCCCTTGTGTTTTTACAGGATGTCACCGGTTTCATGGTGGGAAGCCGTAGTGAACACTCAGGTATCATCAAAGATGGCGCTAAGATGGTCAATGCCGTAGCCAATTCTATAGTTCCCAAAATCACCATTATCATTGGCAATTCATATGGCGCAGGTAATTATGCCATGTGTGGAAAAGCTTATGATCCCAGGTTTATATTTGCCTGGCCATCTGCTAAAATTGCCGTCATGGGTGGTGAGCAGGCAGCAAAAACGCTTTTGCAGATCCAGGTATCGGGTATGAAGGCAAAAGGAAAAGAAGTGTCGGCTGAAGAGGAACAGAAACTTTTGCAGGAAATCATGCAACGATACCAGGCACAGACATCACCGTATTACGCTGCATCACGGTTATGGATAGACGCAATTATAGATCCGGGTGATACACGTAATATTCTTTCAGAGTGTCTTGCCGCGGTTAACCAGGGACCAATGGACCAGGAAATGAAACTTGGAGTATTCCAGGTGTAAACAACAATTTTAAAATGCGGATGATATGAAAAAAATACCTGTTTACCAGGCCGATGCATTTACCGATAAAGCTTTTCATGGCAATCCCGCCGCTGTTTGTCCGCTTACTGAATGGCTTCCGGATCCCGTAATGCAGTTGATCGCCAATGAAAATAACCTTGCTGAGACTGCCTTTATCGTTCCTTATGAAAATGCTTACCAGATACGTTGGTTCACCCCTACTGTTGAAGTAGATCTCTGTGGTCATGCCACCCTGGCTGCAGCTTTTGTTTATTTCCAGGTGCTACATCACCAGGGTCCGCAGATTCGTTTCTTTTCAAAGAGCGGTTGGCTCACTGTAACCAAGGAAAAGAACGGAAAATTTACACTCGATTTTCCGGCAGATACTCCAATGCTGGTGGAAGGACCGGACGAAAATATTTTTAAAGGCCTCGGCATTTCACCCGCCAGCGTATATAAGGGAAAATTTGACTACCTCGTAGAACTGGGCAATGAATCAGAAGTTGAAAGCCTGAAACCGGATTTCAAGACCCTCAGTGTACTCCGTTCCAGGGGTCTTATTGTCACTTCTCCCGGAAAAAGCGTGGATTTTGTATCCCGGTGTTTCTTCCCACAGTCAGGCATAGACGAAGATCCGGTAACAGGATCTGCCCACTGCATGTTAACCTCATACTGGAACATGAAGACCGGGAAATCGGAATTCAGTGCCATACAATTGTCGGCACGTAAGGGCTGGCTGAACTGTTCATTGAAGGGCGACAGGGTCCTGATGAGCGGGGATGCGGTGTTATTTTTACAGGGAGAAATCATGTTTGATGATAAATGACAGGGGGCTCACGATCTATACCGATGGAGCCGCACGCGGTAATCCAGGCAAAGGTGGTTATGGAACGATATTGATATGGAAAGGTGTGGCCAAAGAATTGTCCGCCGGATTCCGATTAACCACTAACAACCGGATGGAAATTATGAGTGTAATCGCCGGATTGGAAGCACTCAAAAAGAAGGGATTGAATATCACTGTTTATTCCGATAGCCAGTATGTTGTTCGATCAGTGTCAGAAGGATGGCTGAATAACTGGATAAAATCTGATTTTAAGGGTGGGAAGAAGAATGCCGACTTATGGAGAAAGTATCACGCCCTGGCGAAGGATCATTATGTAAAATTCGTGTGGGTGAAGGGTCATGCAGACAACCCCTATAATAACAGGTGCGATGAACTGGCAACTGAAGCAGCGGATGGACATAACCTGCAAATTGATGAGGGTTATGAGTCCGGCAGGACAGTATAATCAGTCTGATTGGAATGAATGGAAGCGCATTTATAAACTCGTGTGGCGCCTGACAGATCCTATGGTAAAGTAATCTTATGGCTCAGATTGTCCGGCCTTCTTTAACAGGTTTTGTCAACAGGTAATAAGATCCGAAAAGAATGGCACTAAAGAAGAGTGTGGCTGCTATGCTGGTCCGGAAAAACGGCAGCGCATCATTATAACACATCAATAAACCTTCCAGTGTTTTGGGCCTTGCCAATCCGGCGCCTGCCATCCAAACCAAAAAATTTGAAGTTATAAAATACAGGGCCGGACCGGCAACTGAACCGGCTATAATGCTTGGTATATTCTTTTCCTTAATAAAAAATCCTACCACGGTGAGGAGGCCGAACAGGACATAGTTGGCCAGCTGGCCTTCATAAAATCCGGGAATGGTACCGGCCCCTGAAAGAAAATATAAATGATACAGCAGGTCAGATATGAACATGGAAAGTAATGGTAAGGCAAAAGCATATTTACGGTCTTTAACGACAGATCCTGCAAATAAGGCCATAGCAATTTGCGGGGCAAAACCCCATGGCCGTCCAGGCATCACCCGGTAAAGGGCCGCGATCAGCACCAGTAAGACAAAACTGAACACGACATTCCTGCTAAGCTTCATACCATTTTTCTTTTAGGAGGCAAAAATAGCCAATAATTCTTGCCCGCCCATTTTTTAAGTCCACAGTTTTAGCCCTTAATGTGAATTATCAGGGTACCCAGGCTTTCACCAGTTTCAGGCTTTCATGGCTGTTGATAATAATATTTTCACCGTTTGCGGCAAAATATGCCCTGCCTTTTTCCATAGGCCAGCTCCCCGAACCCTCAGCTACACCTTTACCGCTAAGGGTAAATAATATTTCGGGACCATCGGCGATGAATTCATATTTATCACCGGCAGGAATATATATACTGCTAAGGCTGAAGTCGGGTACGGGACACAGGTACTTTGATTCCATCTGACCCTTCATACCTTCCATAATTTCCGGGGTAACCGCTTCAAAGCGGATATGCTTCATCAACTCATTAACGTCAACATACTTGGGGGTCAGTCCGCCTCTCAATACATTATCGGAATTCGACATCAGTTCAATGTTTTGTCCCTCCAGGTAAGCGTGCGGTACTCCGGCGCCCTGGAATATGGCTTGTCCTTCCTGGAGCCTGACCAGGTTAAAAAAGTAAATGGAAAATATTCCACGGTCCATGGTTCCCGGGTAAGTGATCATGGCCCTGGCTGCCCAGAAATCAGGATCTGACTTTGGAATTTTTCCTGCTGCATACAATGGCAATATTTTCTCTGCCAGTGGCTGCAGCATTTTGTCCACGGCATCCTGGGGAAGATTCATCACGTACTGGTAAAGTCCCTTGTATCCGGCCTTTTCAAAAACCGGAAGCAGTATATTCAGCGTTTCATTATTCTCAAGTAGTTCTGCTAAATCAGTTTCACTACGAAAACCATGCAATAACCAGAATTCTCCGAGGGCAAGCATGATTTCGGGCTTGTGGTTCTTATCCTTGTAATTCCGGTTAGGGGCATCATGGGGAATGCCTGCGGCATTTTCTCTTTCAAATCCTTCCAAGGCTTCATCCTTTGCCGGATGTACCTGGATCGAAAGCATATCCTTAACATCAAGGACCTTCAGCAGGTAGGGAAGATCATTAAAAAGGGGTACCAACCGCTTCCCCAGGTATCGCCGCGGTTCAGATCTGATAAGGTTTTCAAGTCCTGTATAGGCATTGCCAGATAACTGCACAGTGGCCACAGCCTGGTGGTGTATGCCCATCCAGTACTCCGCAAAAGGCAGGTCTTCACTGTTGGAAATACCAAGTAATTCGGGGATAAATGCTTTTCCGCCCCATGCGTAGTGCTGTACCTTGCCTTTAATTGGAAACATCTTTTTCTTATTGTGCGGCTAAGATAATTACAATGGGGTTATGACTAAACATCAAATCACCGGTCAGACAGGTGAAATGCTGGCAAGGCAATATTTTGAAACAAGGGAATACGAGATCTTGCATAATAACTGGCGGCATGGCCACCTGGAACTGGATATTATCGCGAGGAAAGACGGCGTACTTCACTTTATTGAAGTCAAAACTTTAGTGGAAGGATCTGCCGGGCTACCCGAAGAAAGTGTACACCGGAAAAAAATGATGAACCTGTTACGCGCGGCTGAACTGTTTATGATAAAATCCGGGTGCAGTGGACCAATCCAGTTTGATGTGCTTGCGATCGTACTCAAAAAAACACAGCACGAGTTTTTCCTGTTGGAAGACGTTTACATCTAGTTGAGAGTTGAGGGTTGAGTGTTGAGAGTGATTGAAACCTGACAGAGTATACTTTGCGTCTTTGCCTTCTCTGCGTCTTTGTGTCCTGCGTCTTTGCCTTCTCTGCGTCTCTTGTTACTTGGGTTTGATGATGGTGTTATACAATTTATGCCCGTTAAGGGTGGCCATCTCCATCATTTTCTCCACCATTTTGTACGTGGCGGGGCAATATGCTACATTCTGTGAGTGTACGTGAAGATATTCCTTTGCTTTCTTTTTGGTAAGATGTGGAAATCCAGCACAATCTGCAGGCCTTATCTCATATATCCCGCACATATTTGTGTTCAGGTCAAGAAACTGGCAAGGCTGCTGTACATTCATCCAGTCACCGATATCATCCTTATATAAATATTTTTTCTTGAACTCAGATGGAGTCATTTCCAGGTGATGAGAAATCCTTTTTATGTCGGCAGGTGTAAATGTGGGGCTCATCGTTTTACAACAATTCGCACAACTCAGGCAATCCGTTTCCTGCCAAACCGCCTTGTCAGCTGCAACAGTCCACTCATCGAGTTTCTTAGGCGGGTTCTTTTCAAGGCGTGTAAGGAAACTTCTCATCCTTTTCTTGTACCGCCTGACCTTTAGCCTGAATGATCTGAGATTAACGGGTACCATAGTACAATATGAACGGCAAATATGAATTAAACCATTGTACGTACAAAAATTTTATTTTGCATCTATGTGGGAACCATACCGGAATGGATTCAAAGCGCATCTGCAACTTGAGAGATCTCTTTCTTCTGCATCAGTGGATGCCTATCTTGGTGACCTTGACAAGCTTATCCAGTATCTTTCCCTGTATCATACCCAGGCAACGCCTGCTTCAGTGACCATGGAACAGTTACAGGCATTTATAAAATGGGCCGCTGAACTTGGCATGACTGCTTCTTCTCAATCCAGGCTGATCAGTGGTATCCGTAGTTTCTTCAAATATTGCATCGCTGAACAGTTGCTGACCAGGGATCCAACACAACTGGTAGACATACCAAGATTAAAACGTTCCCTGCCTGAAGTCCTGAGTTTTGATGAAATAGAATCCATGATCGCCAAAATTGATCACTCAAAACCAGATGGACAAAGAAACAGGGCGATCATTGAAACGATGTACAGTTGCGGACTGAGGGTGAGTGAAGCGGTGAACCTTTCATTCTCCTGGCTCTATCTTGACGTAGGTTTTATACGGGTGATCGGCAAGGGTAACAAAGAAAGACTGGTCCCTATCGGCAGTGAAGCGATTAAATATATCAGGCTTTATCTTTCCCATACCCGAAATACGATCACCGTAGCAAAAGGAAACGAAGATTTTATTTTCCTCAACAGAAGAGGAACAAAGCTTTCAAGGGTAATGATCTTTATGATCATTAAAGAACTGGCCAGGAAAGCCGGCATTTCCAAAAACATATCACCCCATACTTTACGGCATTCCTTTGCCACTCACCTGGTAGAGGGAGGTGCAGACCTCCGGGCAGTTCAGGATATGCTTGGTCATGAAAGCATCACTACCACGGAGATCTACACACACCTCGACAGGGAATTTTTGAGAGACACACTGATCAGGTTTCATCCAGCGTATAAGTAGTTGAGGGTTGAGGGTTGGGGGTTGAGGGTTAACTCTCAACCCTCAACTCTCAACCCTCAACTACTACCTTCCCGACAATCCTCCCGAAAGCCTTGAGGCCTTTTCTGCAAGGGTCAGAAACTCCGCCCGGTAACCTCCAGGGTCCTTGCCAACGGCCGACCTGGCCATTCTTATCACCGATTCATAGCTGCCGCTTCCTTTAAATTCCGAATGCGACAATAACATTCCCATCTGTGCAACGGCAGAAGCAAAACGGAACTGATCTGATGTATTCTCCCAGCGCACATATTTATTTTTCACATTTTTTACTATCAGTTTACTGATATTTTCATCCGGCTTTTTATACCGGAACTTCACGGTCATCATCTCTTCATTAAATACTTTTTTAGGCTGATTGTTTTGCTGGTATTTAAGCGGATCCACACTATTCAATAATTCAGTCTGAACACCTGCAGGAATAATTTCATACAGTGCAGTTACGGTATGGCCGCTTCCCAGTTCACCGGCATCCTTGATATCATTATTGAAATCTTCCTTGTTGAGCATCCTGTTTTCATAACCGATCAGGCGGTAGCCCTGGACATATGCAGGATTAAATTCTATCTGGAGCTTCACATCCTTGGCAATGGTGAACATGGTTCCACCAAATTCATTCACGAGGACTTTTTTTGCTTCACTGAGCTGATCTATATAGGCATGATTGCCATTACCCTTATTTGACAACTTTTGCATCTTGGCATCCTGGTAATTTCCAGTACCAAATCCAAGTACGGTCAGAAATACGCCGGATTTTCTTTCTTCTTCGATCATCCGTTCCAATTCGTCGTCACTGCTGGCGCCAACATTAAAATCACCATCGGTGCAAAGGATCACACGGTTGTTTCCACCTTTTACAAAATTTCTTTTTGCGGTGGCATAAGCCAGCCTGATGCCCTGTCCGCCTGCCGTTGACCCACCCGCTTCGAGCTGTTCAATGGCATTGATGATCCTGTTCTTGTCCCCTCCGCTGGTGGGTGATAATACCAGTCCGGCAGATCCGGCATATACTACAATCGATACCATATCTTCTTCCCTCAACTGGTCGGTAAGCAGCCTGAGCGATGATTTTACCAGCGGCAGTTTATCTGGCGATTGCATTGAACCTGATACGTCAATCAGGAAGGTCAGGTTTGACGCAGGAAGGGTTTCCATGGGAACTTTTTTGCCCTGCAGTCCAATCATTACCAGGCGGTGTTCTTCATTCCATGGGCACTCCGCCATTTCGGTGTGTATGGCAAAGGGATCACCATTATTCGGTTGTGCGTAACCGTATTGAAAATAATTGATCATCTCCTCTACCCTTACGGCGCCGTCAGGCGGCAATTGGTTATTGTTCAGGAATCGACGGACATTGCTGTATGATGCCCCGTCCACATCAATGGAAAAAGTGGACAGGGGTTCGTCTGCCACTTTCCGGAAATTATTTTCCGTAATACGGTCGTACCCCTCACGATTATAATCGCCGGGCTGATAAGACGGCCCCTGGGAATACAAGCGATTCTTATTATTGGTCCTTGAAGGGGCACCATGAGTATAAATGTCGACCCCGGCTGCCTTGCCCTCTATTTGCTGGCTTCCTGTGATATCTTTTTTGTTGTGCGGCGGCGTACCGGTAACCACAACCTCTTCAAGGTGTTGTTCCGATGTTTTCAATGTGATCGACAGATTTCCTTTTAGTGCCGGGCTTTATTTCACGACTTTCGTAGCCCACGCAACGAATAACAATAATCGATTTTTCATCAGGAATAGTAATCGTGAAAAAGCCGGACTGGTCTGTTACTGTTCCCATTTTCGTGCCTTTAACAATGATACTCGCCCCTTCTACCGGGTTGCCTTCGGTGTCAGTTATGGTTCCTGTAATGGTGACAGATTCTTTTAGCTGAAAGGCCTGCATCGTAGCAAGGCCCAGCAATAACATAATGATGTAGCGCATAAGCAAGATTTTTCAGCAGGATGCATACCAAAATCTTTTTACATACGTCTACTTAAAAAAAATGATAATTTGTCGGGCGAATGGGCATACTGAAAGTCATACATGGTGATCAACGAAGTGACCAGGAACTGGTGCAGCGTTACAGGCAAACAGCTGACCTTCAGTTGCTCGCTGTTCTTTACCAGCGGTATATGGACCTGGTGTATGGTGTATGCCTGAAATATTTTCATGATCCTGAAGAGAGTAAGGATGCTGTAATGAATATTTTTGAAGAACTCGTGGACAAGCTCAGGATACATGAAGTGGATAATTTCAGGAGCTGGCTTCATGTATTGGCCAAAAATCACTGCCTTATGCAGTTGCGAAAAAAAAACAGGGTCAGGACGGCAGATATCGACATATCCCTTATGCAATCTTCGGAAGATGTGCATCATAACGGCGTAATGGACCGGGAGGAACAGCTGACATTGATGGAAGATTGCATGGAAACCCTTCCCGAAGAGCAAAAACGCAGCGTCAGGCTGTTTTACCTGCAAGGCAAATGTTATAATGAAATTGCAGCGCTGACAGGACTGGAATGGAATAAGGTGAGGAGCCAGATACAGAATGGTAAAAGAAACCTGAGGCTCTGTATGGAAAAAAAACAACATAATCCAGAACATTGAGTGATCAACACACATACGGCGATTTTAACAGCGATGACATACGACGCTACCTGGAGGGCAGGATGAGCCCCGAAGAAATGCATCGTATAGAAAAAGCTGCCCTTGATGATCCCTTCCTGGCTGATGCCATGGAAGGTTTTGCCGCTACTGCCATTGATGTAAAGAGTGACCTGGCTGAACTCGGGCAGAGACTATCGGAACGCACAGAGGCCAGTGACAAAAAACGGTTTGGCTGGTGGAGAATTGCCGCGATGCTCATACTGGTCCTGGGCGCATCCACCGCAGCCTGGTATCTTTCCAAACCAATAGCAGAGAATCCCACGCTGGCGAAAAATGAAGAACTACGACAGATTCCGGCCACAGATACGCCGACAGCAAAAATGGCACCTGCATATGATTCAACGGCTACGGCTAACCGAAATTTTGCCGTTCCCGAAAGCATTGCGGTCAGTCCGAAGATATCCGGTGAGCGCGATAAAGGGAAAACTGTTGAAACAGAAATGCATGCGCCTTCTGTGGCAGCAGCTGAACTGAAAGTAAATGAGCCTTCTGTGTCTGCAGCTGACCAGCAAGACAAAAAAATGTCAGTGGCCAGCGTTGAAAAACAAAAGCTGGCTAAAGAAAAATCTGCAACACCCGGGATCAGCTCCCTGCCAAAAGACGCCGATATTGCAGCGGCAGGAGCACGTTCAAAAAATGAAGCAGCACCTGTGTCAGAAGATAAAATTGCTGACGCAAGAAAGTTTGCCCCCGCAAAATCAGCACCATCAACATCAGCGCCCTCCGCCAGGCAAAACAGTTCAGCACCATCATATTATTTCAAGGGAAGGGTGACGGATGAAAATAACCAACCTGTTCCCTATGCCAGTATCAGGATAACGAATGCGCAGGGACGGGGAACATATACTGACGTTCAGGGAAGGTTTAGTATGGTTTCGTCAGACAGTATTCTTTATACTGATATAATATCCGTTGGATACAACAAAAAGAAGGTCACCCTGCAGGCCATTTCAGATCCGGTGCAGATTCACCTGGAGACCTCTTCGTCAGCATTAAATGAAACAGTGGTGCGTGACGGCAGGCAGAAAACTGCAAAAGCGGAAGAAGACACCGGAGATGTGGAAGAAAAAACTACAATGCCTCATGCGGAACCTGCTGACGGCTGGTCCTTATATGAAATTTATATTAAAAATAACCTGCGGGTACCCGTAACACCAGGTGCGATTCCACTGAAGGGTACCGTAACCGTCTCATTCTATGTTGATCCTGAAAAAGGCAGGTTATATGATTTCAGGATTGAGAAATCCCTGGGTATCCTGCATGATAAAGAGGCCATAAGGGTATTGAAAGACGGACCTACATGGGACGTTTATAATACGGATTCAAGGCTTAGAACCAGTTATACCATCGTTTTTTAACCCCTGCCGGCTTTTCCCGTTATTTATTTCGAGAAAGTAATCCTTACTTTTGCGCAAAATAGTTTTGCCATGAAGAAATTAATGCTTTTTACTGTCCTCTCCTGCGGACTGCTTCTTGCAGATGCCCAATCTATCAAGACGCCATCTCCCTCTACTACCCAAACCGTAAAACAGGAATTTGGCCTGTCTACCATAGAACTTTCTTATTCCCGCCCCAATGTTAAAGGAAGGACGGTTTTCGGTGACCTGGTCCCTTATAATGCAGTTTGGCGCACCGGTGCAAACTCGGCCACTACATTGAAATTTGGAGATGAAGTCATCATTGGCGGCACTAAAGTTCCTGCCGGAACCTATGGTTTGCTGTCCATACCCGGTGCAACAGAATGGACCGTAATCATTACAAAGCAAACCGATGTAACCTCACCTGCTGCCTATAAAGCTGACCAGGACGTTGTAAGGTTAAAGGCCAAGGCTGAATCAATGCCCTTTAGCATTGAAAGCTTTACCATAATGTTTGATAATGTAAAGGCCAACAGTCTTGATATGGTATTATTATGGGATAAAACTGCCGTCATTTTTCCTATTACAGCTGATATTGATTCCAAAATCGTTGCACAGATTGATAACGCAATGAATAAGGACAACAAACCTTATTTCCAGTCGGCCATGTACTATCTGGAAACCGGCAAAGACCTGAACAAGGCCAACGAATGGTTCGATAAGGCCATCCAGCAGAATCCAAATGCTTTCTGGATTTATCATCAGAAAGCCAATTGCCTGGCAAAAATGGGTAAAAAGCCTGAAGCAATTACAGCAGCCAATAAATCGATTGAACTTGCTAAAGTTGCAAAGAATGACGACTATGTTGCCTTGAATAATAAACTGCTGGCTACCTTAAAATAATGACTGCCCGATAAAAAAAGAGGAGCTGACACATCAGCTCCTCTTTTTTTATGTTATGCAGTAATCACCTTTTTAGGAAAAATAAAATGTAAGACCCAGGCAAAAAAGATTACCATAAATGCACCTGCAATGGTAAGCCATAAGCCAGCCCAGGCTGCCCTTCCAGTATATAACGAGCACGAGTACCTGTGAAATAACAGCGGCCCAGAATACCGCTGTTCCGCGCACGGATTTTACATAAAATGCGACCAGGAAGATACCAAGGATAACGCCATAAAACCATGATCCGAGCACATTCACTGCTTCGATAAGGCTACCCATACCTGTTGCAAATTGTGCTACCGCAACACTGAATAATCCCCAGAACAGTGTGTACCCGCGGGATAGCCTGTAGTCCTGTTCCTCAGTGAGGTCCTTATGAAGGAATTTTTTGTGAAAATCAACAACGGAGGCTGATGCCAGCGAATTTAACGCTGCAGCAATACTTCCCCATGCTGCCAAAAAGATCACGGCAATCAGCAAACCCACAAGTCCCCTGGGCAGGTGATCCACCACAAAGCGAAGGAAGATATAGTTGGTGTCATTGGCTTCCGGATCTGCTTTGGAAGCCACAATGACGCGTTTTACTTCGGTCCGTAGTTGCTCCTGGCTTTCATTTAAGCGCGAAAGCCTAGCCACGGAAGAATCACTGTTTTTATTTTGAATAAGATCCTGGCTTAAAAGGGTAACGGCATCTTTTTTTGATGCCGCAAGCTTTTGGTGTTCGGTCATTAATACGTCAATGGTATCCTTGTATATGGTATTTCTTGCTTTTTGAACGGGCACTGTATTAAACAGCAACGGTGATGGATTAAACTGGTAAAATGTGAAGACCAGTATTCCGATCAGCAGGATCAGGAACTGCATCGGCACTTTCACAATACCATTCATCAGCAGGCCCATCTTACTTTCTTTGTCAGATGATGCCGTAAGGTACCTGCCCACCTGGCTTTGGTCTGTTCCGAAATAGGACAGCATAAAGAAAAATCCGCCAATCAATCCGCTGAAGATATTATAACGGTCAGTCCAGTCATATCCTTTTTCAGTAAATCCTGTAGTGATCACATTCATTTTACCCATCTTTCCCCCGATCTCAAGAGCATTGGTGAAGCCCACTCCTTCAGGCAAAAGACTTACACATATATAGGCCGCTACAAATAACCCGATAAACACAATGATAAGCTGCAATTTCTGCGTATAGGCAACAGCTTTGGCGCCGCCTGAAACGGTGTAGATAATCAGCAATCCGCCCATGAACAGGTTAGTCCAGTAAATGTTCCAGCCCAGCAGGGAAGAAAGGATGATAGAAGGCGCATAAACACTGATGCCTGTTGACAATCCGCGCGAAACAAGGAATAAAAAAGAGGTCAGTGTTCTTGTTTTTACATCAAATCTTTTTTCCAGGAACTCATATGCCGTATATACTTTAAGTCTCCTGAAAATGGGAACAAAGGTGATGCAAAGTATCACCATGGCCAGAGGAAGACCAAAATAATACTGAACGAATCGCATGCCATCCGTATAGGCCTGTCCCGGTGCAGATAAAAACGTGATAGCACTTGCCTGCGTACCCATGATGCTCAGCATCACCATATACCAGGGCATTTCACGATTACCCCGGAAATAGCCATCGAGGTTCCTGCTGGTATTGCTTTTATATACTCCGTAAAGTATAATACCGCCCAGTGTAACTGCCAAAATAATCCAGTCAAGACTACTCATGAAAAGGTTTTGGTAATCACCAGGAATAAAATGATCTGCACCACCAAAATCACCAATACAGTAATGTACCAGCCACTCCAGTGCTTGAAAATGGGCGGCTTACTTTCTGTCTCCATTGTCATTGCTTGATCTGTAAAACAAATAGGCTACAACAATTCCCAGCAATAAACCCAGGGCAAGCTTCTTGAAAATTACGCCTACCAGTAATCCAGCAGCCACACCTGCAACAAGGCCAAACTGTGGTGACCGGCCATTTCTTTCTTTATTCATAAACTGACAAATGCTGTTTCCGTTAAAAAATGACTTCCTGAAAACTTATAAACAAGCGACTGCTATTTCCTGTTAGGATTCGCTATGAGGTTGGCAAATAAACGATAAGCACCGGGCACTGCGGCAGGTAACTGCCTGAATAATACCAGGCCGGTATAGATAAACCGGCCTTTCCCATATTCAGCCATGATCAGGCTTCCATTCCTGTTGTCCGTCTCTCCCGGGTCTTTCATGGCAAGTACTGGTTTATATTGAGGCGCCCATTTGTCAGCAAAATAAACACCCCTTTCCTGTATCCAGCCATTAAAATCCTTACTGGTGATCTTATTGGGCCAGTTTAACAACGGGCTGTTTTTATCTAAAAATTCCACTGCGCTCTCTTCGTTGGTGACCCTGGAATTGGTGATGTTGAAATCATAGGGACCTATTCTTGACGACCTTACCGGACCCACAAAACTATTGGTATTAAACTGCACTACCATCGTACCTCCTGCTTTTACATAATTCATCAACACTTCGTACGCAGAATTCAGCCATTCGTGTATGTTGTATGCCCTTATCCCGGTGATGATCACATCGAACTTCTTCAGGTTTTCATCCGTGACATCGGTCTCTGTAAGATAGGTCACTTCATATCCCAAC
Organism: uncultured Sphingobacteriales bacterium; assembly: GCA_963707255.1. Taxonomy (GTDB): domain Bacteria; phylum Bacteroidota; class Bacteroidia; order Chitinophagales; family Chitinophagaceae; genus Pollutibacter. The sequence goes on from CAVPPM010000023.1 coordinate 234,757, forward strand.
TGTTCCAGTGCTTCAGGAATCTTGTCGCCTGCACCTTTTATATAACCGGCTTTTTTCCCGGCAGTCTTTATATCAAGGTTCAGCACGGTTACGCCATCGGGATAGAAATAACGGATGGCGGGAATATGGTCATAATTGATGCTGGCCATGGCCAGGTAGTTGGCCTGGCTCAGTTGTTCATTCTTGTACTCGACACTGGAAGATATGGCGTCAACCTCCAGGTCTTTCAACAGTTTGCTGTTTACCGGAATGGAGAAATTCTTTGTAAGCCCCCTGGCCAGCGAAAAATCCAAATCCTTTTCATCCTGTTCGGATTTTGTAGAACGGTTATGGATAGTCGCTTTTGCAGGCAGGATATTTGTATACGCCGTGGTACTCAGCGTATAATTTTTTACCGACGGCTGGTTTTTACTGAACAGTAAAATTCCCGGCGAGGTATTTACAGACAAAGGCGGCACAATAGGCAGTGGCTGGAACAACTCGCCCTTAACAGGATCAGTATGTTTATACTGAACTGGCCTGGATATGGTCAATTCAAGCCCTTCAATGTCAACGACAAATTCTGCACTGAAAGCAGGTGAATTTTCAGGCCTCCCGATCATCTTTTGTTCTGTTACATTAAATGAACCCTTTTCCATGGCTTCCCTGATCCAGTATGGCTGTGATATTTCCTTGCCCTGATCAACATATAATCTTCTCTGGAAAGTAAGATTCCTGTTAAATACCAGGGGTTGCGTCATCGATGTGTCGAGATAGTCGATGCCGATTTTCTTTAATTGTATACTTGCACTGCCCCTGTTGACGGCACTGATATTGACTCGCAGGGAATCGCCCTGAACGGCATATGCCTGTTGGCTTGATGCCTCCAGGAATAATCCGGAACATAGTTCGATCAGCGACTGGATTTCCTTCAGTTTCTGAATTTTCCAGTAACTGTCTTTCAGTGCACTAAGGTTTTTGTATAAAACAGTGAGCGGCTTTACGGAAAGGTCGGGCCGGGTGTATGAATAGGTTGAAATGATCCGGTCAATTTCCTGGTTAATGCTTACGCCGCCCTCCACCCTTTGCCACGTGGTATCAACGCCGTCCAGCAGGGAGTTCCTGGGTGTATCTCCACCAGTGGGAATAAAAAATTCCATCGCTGTTCCCCGGGAAGAAGGCACGCCAAATCCCTGGCTCTTATGCTGGCTCCTGCTTTCCGCAGCGATCTCCCCAAAACTTTTTCCCAGCAATGGACTGTAGGTACCCACATCAACACGGAACTGGTTTTCTGCAGTTGTATTGGTATTACCGAAATTAAACGTATTCCACAGGATGCGTTTTGTTTTCCATGGGCGTACCCCGTATGTAAATTGCTCAGGAAATTTTGACGAGTCAGCCGCCGCAATGAATGCCTCACGGGCAAGCACAGCCGAACCTGAATGGTGACCATGCCCCGCCCTGTTGTCTTCGGGGAACCTGGTGATAATGACATCCGGCTTGAAATTCCGGATTACCCATACCACATCAGCAAGGATTTTTTCCTTATTCCATATCGTAAATGCTTCCTCTGTACTTTTCGAAAAGCCAAAGTCGAAGGCTCGTGTAAAGAACTGTTCAGCGCCGTCGATCCTCCTGGCAGCCAGTAGCTCCTGGGTCCTTATCAGGCCAAGGGCCACACCCTGTTCTTCACCGATGAGGTTTTGTCCGCCATCCCCGCGCGTAACCGAGAGGTAACCGGTACGGTACAATTTTTCCTTCGACAACCAGGCCAGCAACCTTGTATTTTCATCATCAGGATGAGCGGCAATGTATAAAACTGATCCCAGCACTTTGAGTTTCTGCATCCTCAGTAAAATATCGGCACTATTGGAACCAACCGGTGGCTGTGCCGGGCAGGTAAAAGCATAAAGACAAGTCATCAGGAATAACAGACGTCGCGAAGTTCTCATTACTGCATACTTTTTAGTCTACCATAAAAATTGCATTGGCCAGAAGGAGTTTTCCGTTCTCCCAGAAACTCCGGAAAACGGGATCATCTGCCATTACAACAATATTCCCCCTACCCATCGGCAGAACGCCGAGCAGCAACCCGTCCTTCAATTTCATTTTTGTTTTGCTCCCGGCGAAACCACTCACATAATTCTCCTTCTTTATGATGCCAACATTCCATCCATCCTTCAGGAATTCATAAATTTTATCGTCCATTTTAAGGGAAAAATAGTGTTTCGGGAAACCAAAGGCAAGCGGATGGGTATTATCAAGTTCGAGTTTGTATACTGCCCCCGGGATGGTGTTGGGCAGAAAATCCCTCTCCCGGTTTTCATATTGCTTCAGCCTTTCATATGGTTTCTGGGGATCATCGTCCTTACGGTCATCCATACCCTTTTGTTTTATACCCCAATCCAGCTGGGCCAACTGCGACACTGCCGTTTCCAGGGCGATGATCTTGCCACCCTGCGTAACCCATTGCTTCAACATGTCCTGTTGTGACCTTTCATTCAGGAACCGGTAACTGCCTTCCGGCATGATAACAACGTCATAGTCGTGCCAGTTCATGGAATTGGCAGAAGCCACATTAACCAGCGAAACCGGGTAGTTCAGCTGCTGTTCGAAGTAATACCAGAGTTCCCCTGCAGCATTTGAACTTATTCCGTCACCCGTAAACAATGCCACTCGCTGTTTTTTGATGGTACGGACATTGGGACTGCCAAAATCATAGCCTTTGTCGACAAAACCCGTATATACAGGCGTAACCGTGCCCTGGATACCAAGCTCTTCTGCCGACTGGATAATTTTTGAAAATAATCCCGGACCCATTTTACTGTTAGAGGTCTTCAGAACGATCAGGGTCCCCCTGTCGAAGGTTTTGCCATTAATGGTAAAAGACTGTTCGGCATACCTGACTTTAATATTCTGCTGCAATAATTTACTCAGCAGCCGTGCACCTGTAAAACTGTTCCATGGAATCGCATAGCCCAAAGGTGCTTCGGCACCCTGTACCGGTGCCGGTTTGGCTTTATCCTGAAATGGCGCACCGTTCATTCGTTCCTTCATCGCGTAAGCTTGCAGACCCCATGCATAGGGCACAGACCAGGCAGTGATATCATAAGTTGCAGTATCGGTTATCCGTGACCGTGGTTCGAAGAGAACTTTTACCAGTGCGGATTTCGGCTGCAGGGAGGAGATCAGGATATCTGCCGGTTCAAGGTTCCGGGTTTCTTCTTTTCCCGTAATATAGTCGTAGGCCTTTACCGTTCTATTTGTAGCTACAGCTTCAAAACTGATCCCGTTAACAGAAAGAAAAGATTTGAGATTCGACAGTACATCTTCCCTGCCATCATTTTTAATGATGAAGGTTTTGTACTCTCCTATGCCGTTGGTGGCCGCGTCGTTGAAAAATTTGCGGTATTCGGAAACCAGCTTCGCGGCATTGGCAGAGGCTGTCTCCAGGGTTGACAGACCTGTGGTATAATGATGTTCGAGCCTGTCGGCCAGTGTTAATGTATCCCCGTCTTCATTAATGACAGCGAGCCCGCCCCGTATGCCACCCTGTTCAAAGGTCATCCCGATAGCGCCGTTATAGGTTGGATAGGTATCACCGTAACTGGGATAGAAAAGGTCAAACCTCTCCTTGGTAAAATACAGCCATCCGTTGGCATCGAAATATTTTGCATTGTTTTTACCGATCATTACCTGGAATTCCCTTTGCCAGGGAGTGATGACTTCATGATAGGGTTCTGCAGCGGGAGCGAAATAATAAGGTTCATTGAATCCCTGCTCATGAAAATCCACATGCACCTGAGGCAGCCATTCGTTATAGAGTTTCAGCCGCTGTTTAGTTTCCACCTGGGTCTGCCATGCCCAGTCGCGGTTCAGGTCAAAATTATAATGATTGGTGCGACCGCCGGGCCATGGTTCCTGGTGTTCCCTTGCCTGTACTTCGGGGTTGGGGACATCCGATGAGACGGAATTGAACCAGTTCACATAACGGTCACGGCCATCCGGGTTTATACAGGGATCCAGGATCACAACGGTATTCTTCAACCAGGCTTTTGTTTTGGTATTGGAAGGATCCAGCAGCGCATATAAGGTTTTCATTGCTGCTTCACTGGAAGATGGTTCACTGCCGTGCACGTTATAACTCAGCCAAACAACGGCAGGCATATCTGTGGAGGGCGCCATTTTATCGCGCGACAATCCTGAGAGTCTTAGATTATTTGCCTTAATGGCATCCAGCCGGTTGATATTTTCGGGAGTGGAGATATAGGCCACCACCAGGGGCCGGCCCTCGTAGGTTTTACCATACTGATAGACCTTCATCATATCGGGCTTTGCCGCTGCCAGGGTTTCAACATACCGCACTATATTATGATGAGGAGTAAATTTCGAACCCAACGGATAGCCAAGGAACTGGTCTGGGGAAGGTACGGACTGGGCGAAGCTGGTGAAAGAGGCAAATAGGTATAAGAAAATAAGCGTCCGGGATTTCAGCATAATCAGTTTTTAGGAAGGCGTGAAAATAAACAAAGCCCATGATATGGAAATGATGGCAGAGAATATTTACCATTCCTTACTTTTAGCGCATGAAAACCAGGTTGAATTTTCTGATCTTCTTTTTATGTATAACCGGACTGGCCAGTGCCCAGGTGAATTCGGTGAATCCCTACCAGTACACCATTTCCAAACAGCTCTCTGCCCGGAAATATGTGGTGGTTTCAGCGCATCCGCTGGCCAGCCAGGTAGGCGCCCTGATCCTTCAACAGGGAGGAAATGCTGTTGATGCGGCCATAGCTACCCAGCTGGCACTGGCCGTGGTATATCCCACGGCTGGCAATCTCGGCGGTGGTGGCTTCCTGGTGGGGAGGTTGAAAAACGGGACCAACCTGGCCATTGATTACCGGGAAAAAGCGCCATCCGCGGCCAGAAGGGATATGTACCTCGACAGTAGCGGCAATGTAGTGCCCGGCCTGAGTGTCTATGGTCATTTATCCAGCGGCGTTCCGGGTACCGTGGCCGGGTTATTTGCCTCCGCAAAATACGGCAGGCTGCCTTTTCAACAACTCATACAACCCGCCATTGACCTCGCCCAAAAAGGCTTTGTGATAACGGAAAGGCTTGCCCGGTCACTGAATAATGTGAAGCCTACATTCATGCGCTACAACAGCATAGCTCCTGCATATGTGAAGCAGTCTGCCTGGAAAGAAGGCGACACTTTGATCCAGGCTGACCTTGCCAATACCCTGATTCGCATCCGTGACCAGGGAATGAAGGGGTTTTATGAAGGGGAAACTGCAACACTTATCGTAGAGGAGATGAAGCGATCCAATGGGATCATCAGCCTTGAGGACCTTAAGAATTATCGAGCCGTAGAACGGAAGGCCGTCGTCTTTCCTTATAAAAAATACCAGGTGGTTACCATGCCACTACCGAGTTCGGGAGGTATCATCTTACCTCAGTTGATGAAAATGGTAGAGCACAGAGATCTTGCCCGCAAAGGATTTCATTCTCCCGAAGCCGTTCAACTGATGGTTGAGGCGGAAAGAAGGGCTTATGCTGACAGGTCAGAATTCCTGGGAGATACAGATTTTGTAAAAGTTCCGGTTGCAAAACTCATCAGCACCGGGTACCTGGAAGAAAGGATGAAGGATTATGTGCCCGGGAAGGCAGGGAATAGTGAATCGACGGGACATGGCAATATTTCCGCCGAAAGTGAAGAAACTACACACCTTTCCATTGTTGACCAATGGGGCAATGCGGTAGCCGTTACTACCACATTGAATGGAGGATATGGTTCATTTACCGTGGTGAAGGGAGCAGGATTCATCCTGAACAATGAAATGGACGATTTCAGTGCAAAACCCGGACAGCCAAATATTTATGGAGCCCTGGGTACCGAAGCCAATGCCATTGCACCAGGCAAAAGAATGCTGAGTTCCATGACCCCCACTATCGTATTAAAAAAGGGAAAGCCTTTTATCGTTGTTGGAACACCGGGTGGTACCACCATTACCACCTCGCTGTTTCAGAGCCTTGTCAATGTGATTGAATTCAAACTCAGTCCATCAGAAGTAGTGAACTCGCCCAAGTTCCATCACCAATGGAAACCTGACGTCGTTTTTGTTGAAGAAGATTTCCCGCAATCCACCATTGAAGCCATGGAAAAAATGGGATATACTTTCAGAAAAAGAGAGCCGATCGGTCAAACAGAACTCATCATTATCAACAAAAAGAAACTTACTGCCGTGGCCGATAAACGCGGCAATGATTCGGCGGCTGGATTTTAACCCTGCATTCTCCTGGAGGATAAGCTGTTAGCAGCTATTCACCCAATTTGTTAATCCTTGACGGCGGTTATCGAATTTGTGGCCTCTAATGTCTATTTTAGCCCTTAAATCACCGTTCCTGAAAAGACTTCTGAAAATAATTGGCAGCATCCTCTTATCCATCATCTTACTGCTTCTTATTGCGGTGGTTTTGTTGCGGACAGAATGGGGCCAGAACCTGCTCATATCGGAGGTCACTTCCCGCCTATCCAAACAATTGAACACAAAGGTTTCGGTTAAGCGTATCAGTATTGGCTTTTTTGACAAACTGAACCTCGAAGGAACGCTCATTGAGGACCAGCAGAAAGATACATTGCTCTATGCCGGTAAACTGAAAATGGAGATCACGGACTGGTTCTTTTTGCAGGAACAGGTGGAACTGCAATACCTGGGCCTTGAAGATGCCAACGTATTTTTGTCTAGAAAAGATTCTGTCTGGAATTACCAGTTTATTGTCGACGCTTTTGCTCCCAAAGGACCAAGAGATACCACGGCTAAGGAAATAGAGTTATTGCTGAATAAAGTGGACCTGAAAAATATCCGTTTCATCAGTGAGGATGAATGGGTGGGACAGGGATTCCGCGGCGGCATTGGTTCACTGGAACTGGTCGCTGATGAAATCAATTTCAACAGGAAAAAAATATTCATCAGTTCCCTGGTCATCAACAAGCCATATTTTTCAATGACTGATTATGACGGGAAGAAGCCATCCGATACTGTTACCGCCTCCAGGAAAAGAAGGGCTACAGACGATATACCCTGGAATGCCGAACAATGGGATGTCCTGGTATCACGGTTAAGCATAAACGAAGGTGTATTCAGGTCTGATGCGGGCACGCGCAAACCCTATGATTATTTTGATCCGCAACATATTGATTTTTCCGGGATCACGGGAACCTTCACCAACCTCAGTATCAACAGGGATACCATGTCGGCCAAAATAGACCTGAAGACAAAAGAGAGATCGGGCTTTACGGTGAACAGGCTCAGGGCAAATATGACATTCCATCCAAAAGGAATGATCTTTAAAAATCTTGACTTGCAGACGCCTAACAGCAGGCTCAGGAATTATTATGCCATGCGGTATAGTGATTTCAACACTGATATGGGAAACTATATCGACAGTGTCAGGATGGAAGCAAATTTCACCAACAGCACCATAAGTTCTAAAGATATTGCCTACTTCGCGCCAGAACTGAAAGATATGAACCGCACCTTGCAGGTAAATGGCGTTGCTGCGGGAACGGTCAGTAATATTTCGGCAAGGAACATCCGCATTGAACACGGGAAAACGGCTTACCTGACCGGAAACTTAAGAATGACCGGACTTCCTGACATCAATAAAACATTGATTGACTTCAATGCAGGGGAATTAAAGTTTACCTATGAAGATGCAGTTGCTTTTATTCCATCTATTAAAACAATTAAGGACCCGGACCTGGCTTCATTGGGTTATGTCAGGTTTAAAGGAAATTTCAAGGGTTACATCAGTGACTTCAATACGGCCGGAAATATCGAGACCGCATTGGGAACCATGTCAGCAAATGTGAACCTGAAATTTCCAAAAGGCAAATCACCTTCCTATTCAGGGATTGTCAACACCAGTGGTTTTGCGCTGGGAAAATTCGTTAATTCGTCAGTGCTGGGCAATATCGCGTTCGACGGGTCGATCAAAGGCACGGGCTTTGAAACATCGGGAGCCATCGAGCTTAACGGCAGGGTCATGTCCATCGAATTTAATAAATACCTCTACCGGAATGTGACGCTTAACGGAAAACTTCAGAAGAAGCAATTTACGGGAGAGGCTATCGTAGATGATCCCAATGCAAAGGCTGTGCTGAACGGATTTTTCAATTTAAATAATCCGAAACAACCAGAGCTCAACGTTATCGCCGAGATACAAAGGGCCAACCTGAAGGCCATTAATTTTAGCGGTGAGCAGATGAGTGTCATCGGTAAGATCAAAGTGAATTTCCTGGGAAAGTCAGTGGATGATTTTATCGGCGAAGCTTCTTTATTCGATGTTGCCCTGACCAGGGATGATGAAACCTATGTGTTCGATACACTGCACCTCTATTCCATGCTGGTGGATAATAAAAGGCAGATTGAAGTAAAAAATTCAGATGTGGATATTACGCTGAATGGAAATTTCAAACTCACTGAATTGCCTGATGGAATTAATACCTACCTGAGCAAATACTATCCAACCTATTTCAAAAAGAATAACAAGAAAGGTCTTAACCAACAATTTACTTTGAAGGCTGAGCTCAGGAATATCGATCAGTATCTCCAGTTATTCAACAGGAAGCTTTCAGGATTTGATAATTCCGTGATTGCATCCACATTGAATACAGAAGAAGATATTTTTCTTGTGGATGTAAATATTCCGCAGGCCAGTTATGGAAAATATGAATTCAGGGATTTTACTTTTCATGGTGAGGGCAATAGCGACAGCCTGAGGGTAAAGTCGGGGGCCGGAGTAATAACGGTTAATGACAGCCTGCAGTTTCCTTCCACGGAGATCAGTATACTCGCCGGAGGTGATGTGTCTGATATCAACATATCCACTTCGGCAAACCAGGCCATCAATGCCGCCAATCTTTCGGTTCGGGTATCTCACCTTGAAGATGGTATACGGATTCATTTCAATCCGTCTTCCATTGTACTCAACCAGAAAACATGGCGGATCGATAAAAACGGTGAACTGACCATCAGTAAATCGGTTGTAGATGCAAGTGAAATCAGGATGACCAATGGTGAACAGGAGATCCTCATTTCCTCTATTCCGTCTGAGCTTGGAAATACCCACGATATCATCGCAAGCCTTCACCGTGTAAACCTGGGAGACATCCTGCCATTTGTAATGCAGGAACCAAGGATACAGGGCATTACCAGCGGAGAACTTACGGTAGAAGATCCGTTGAATAAATTAAAAGTGTACCTCAATGCCCAGACGGAACAAACTTATTTTGAGGATGACTCCATTGGCATCACTTCTGTCAATGGGTATTGGGACAATGTCAATGAAAAAGCAAATTTCAACCTGGTATCAGAAAACCCTGGTTATGATTTTAAGGTCAGCGGAAATATCAATGTAAAGGATTCTTCGAACCGCACCATGGATATTAATGCTGACATTCAATGAGACCCGTTTATCAATCCTTAAAAAATACCTCGCCGTTGTTTTTTCAGAGATGGATGGTGTTGCGCAGGGAAATCTCAGGTTGTCGGGCAGCTTAAATGCGCCAGACCTTACCGGTACCGTAAAAATCCTGGATGGCGGAGTGAAAGTGGACTACACACAGGTATACTATAAACTTGGAAATCCGGTGATAACGTTCAGACCTGGCGTACTTGACATTGGTGACATTACGATCACTGACAAGTATGGCTATACCGGCACCGTCAGTGGAACGCTGAGACACCGGTTGTTCAGGGATATGGTGTATAATTTCCGTGCATCATCCAAAGAACTGCTGGTGATGAACACCAATAAACTTAACAATGATGTTTTCTATGGAAGCGCCATAGCGAGACTGAATTTTGCTTTGACCGGACCGGAATCCGCTATGAAAATGACGGTTATCGGTGAGCCTGTGGATAGTTCACGGATTACCATTATGACATCGGGAGCTTCCCGTGAAAGTGATGAAGTGGATTACATTGTATGGAGACAGTATGGAAGGGAAATGAATGTGGATTCACTGGAAGGTTCGAAAACCAACCTGTCTATCGACCTTGACCTGACGGCCAATACATTATTGAAAATGGCGGTTGTGTTGGATGAAGAAACGGGCGACAGTATTACTGCGTCAGGTGATGGCAGCATTAAGATCCTTACCGGCACTAATGAGACCATGGTCATGAATGGCCGGTACAATATTGATCGCGGTTATTACAATTTTAATTTTCAGCAGATATTCAATAAACCGTTTACGCTGGAACAGGGATCTGGCAGTTATCTCAGCTGGACGGGAAATCCTTATGATGCAGAAATCAATGTAAATGCCACCTACCTCGCTGAAAAAGTGAGGATCAGTTCCTTGTTTGATGAATCCAATAAAAGCGGTGTGTCGAGTGTAAGTTCAGACGTAATGAATGAGATCAGTGATATCATTGTAAAGTGTAATCTATCGGGTACGTTAAGTGCACCTAATCCCACTTTTGAAATCGTGATACCGGCCAACAGTTCGGTAAAAAATAATCCGTCGGTCGACAATATGATCAAAACGATCAACCGCGATCAGAATGAAGCGAGCAAACAATCGACATACCTTATTGTCTTCAAAAGTTTCGCACCGCAGGCGGCCATAGTTTCCACAGATATCAACCAGGAATTGATCAATAATACCATTTCAGGTGTGATCAACAGTATACTTTCCAACAGTGTACAGAATCTCTTTTATAAAATTTTCGGATCATCGGTGGATGTCAATTTTAATTATTCGAGAATGGCAGCCAGCTACCAGGATAATGCGGCTGCAACTACTTCCACCGACAGTTACCGGGAGAACGTGAGCCTTCAATTCATCAAGTCGATGGTCAACAACCGCCTGATCATTTCTTTCGGCAGCGATTTTAATTTCAGTGCCACGGGTGCTGCTTCAGGCGCAGTGGCAACGCAATCATTTTTATTTTTACCGGATGTGAATGTGGAATATAAAATCACTCCTGACGGCCGGTTCCGAACTTCCTTTTTTTACCGGAGCAGTTATGATGCGATGTCCACTTCCGGTCGCCGCGACCGCACCGGCGGCAACATTTCCTATCGCACAGAATTTGATCATATCTTCCGAAGCCGGAATAAAACGAACCCTGCAGCAGCAGCGGATTCTTCAAAATCTGATCCGGGAAAGTAAGGGTTGACGGTCAGTTGACGGCTAAAACAACGCCATAATTATTGCAGTCTGGTCGCTTCAGATTTTTCGGAGAATCCGGCGCATAATGCTTTTTGTCCGGCAACTGCATCCACCAAGGCAAGGTTAATATCCAGGCAATATCGTTTAACCGTCAGGTCAAAAACGGTCAACGTATTTCAGGCGAACACACTAAACAAGAACTGACGAAACCTATCGATTTTACACCAAAGATGTCGACTGTATAATGGAAACCAAAAAATAGCGGAGCGAATCTTCACCAGACAAAGTGAATAAAAACGAATCTCTTTTAAATAATCAACGTGGCAAGAAGTGCTAAAATGTGTATTACCTCATTTGCATTTCCACATTCACCACATTCCCCAATTCCCACATTCTACATCGTGTGTCCCATCTTGTCCCTTTTTGTCTGCAGGTATTTCTCGTTATGAGAGTTAGGGGTGACCCAAATAGGAATGGAATCAACGATTTCCAGTCCGTACCCTTTTAGTGCAGCTCGTTTTTTGGGGTTATTGCTGATCAGTTTTAGTTTGGAAATATTCAGGAACCTCAGGATCTGGGCTCCTACACCATAATCTCTTTTATCCATCGGAAAACCCAGGTGAAGGTTTGCCTCAACAGTATCCATTCCGCCTTCCTGTAGTTTGTATGCTTTCAGTTTATTCAGCAGCCCGATACCCCGGCCCTCCTGGTTCATATACAAGACCACTCCCTTTCCTTCCTTTTCCACCATTTCCATCGCCTGATGCAATTGTTCGCCACAATCACAACGAAGCGAACCCAGGATATCACCGGTAAAACAAGACGAATGCACCCTTACCAGTACCGGTTCGTCTTTCTCCCAGCTTCCTTTCACCAGGGCCAGGTGTTCGCCGCTTTCAGGGCTGTTTCTTTCACGAAAAATATGAGGGTAAAATGACCATATTTGGTAGGCATATCCACTTTCACGATTTCCTCGATCAGTGAATCTGTCTGCAGCCGGTATTCGATCAGGTCTTTAATGGAAATGATCTTCATATCCAGGTTCCTGGCCATTTCCGTAAGTTGAGGAAGCCGGGCCATGGAACCATCTTCATTCATGATTTCCACCAGCACGCCGGCGGGTTCAAAGCCGGCCAGTCGGGCCAGGTCAATGGCCGCTTCGGTATGGCCGGATCGCCTTAAAACCCCGCCTCTTTTTGCCCTGAGCGGGAAAATATGACCGGGACGGCCCAATTCCGACGGTTTAGTCAACGGATCAATCAAGGCCTGGATGGTTTTGGAACGGTCATGCGCAGAAATTCCCGTGGTACAGCCATGCCCCAGAAGGTCAACAGAAACGGTAAAAGCCGTTTCATGAAGGGCAGTATTATTATTCACCATTAGTTCGAGTCCCAGTTCATCGCACCGGTCTTCCAGCAGGGGAGCGCAAATCAGGCCCCGGCCATATTTACTCATGAAATTGATCACTTCGGGAGTGGCATTTCGTGCAGCCGTAATAAAATCGCCCTCATTTTCGCGGTCTTCATCATCCACCACGATCACCATTTTACCATTCCCGATGGCTTTAATGGCATCACTGATACTGTCTAATGACATACTTCCTGAAATTTAGTATGCAAAGGTAATTATTCCGCCATCACAAGCATTATATACCTTTTTTGTACCCTGTGAACAAGATCTGCTCATCAGCAATAACCTAATGTTAATGCAATGTGAAAAGTCAAATGGTGAATTCCCTTAATTTTGCCTCGGTTTAAAAAATCTGGATGACAGGTAAATAGATCCATTTGAAATTTAAAATTCACTTATAATGAACAGGCTCATTAAATGTCTTGTTTTAGTAGCATTGGTGCTGGTTAGTTCAGGCAGTATCGCACAGGTTACGACCAGTAATATTGGGGGGGTTGTAAAGTCCACATCGGGCGAACTCCTTACCGGCGCTTCTGTAAAAGTAATACATGTCCCTACTGGAACTGTAACTACTGCCAGGACCGCTGCCAATGGCAGGTACCTGGTTAATAATATTCAGCCGGGCGGACCATATCGCCTTGAAATTTCCTTTATTGGGTATAGTTCAGGATCAGTGGACGACGTTTTCCTGAATCTTGGGGAAACAGAGAAAGTGGATTTTGATCTTGCCCCCATTTCAAAACAATTAAATGAAGTGGTGGTCACTACCAGCAGAAGATCGCCTCCGATAGGCAAGGGCAGTGTGGAAACCTCCATTACACCCGACAGGATGGCAAACCTACCCACGGTGGGACGAAACCTTTCCGATTTCATACGTCTCACACCACAGGCAAAGACTACATTTGGCGGTGGTATATCCATTGCCGGCCAGAACAACCGCTACAATCAGATCATGTTTGATGGCGCCGTAAATAACGATGTATTTGGCTTGTCTGAGTCAGGTACAAATGGCGGCCAGACGGGATCATCCCCCATCAGTATCGATGCCATTGAATCTTTCCAGGTTGGGGTATCACCATATGATGTTGCCCTGGGTAATTTTACCGGTGGCACAATAAATGCCATTACCAAGAGCGGTACAAATAAATTCAAGGGATCGGCCTACTGGATTAACCGGAACGAGAGTTTTGCCGGCAAAACACCCACCGGACCAAAAGAAAACGCCATCAGGCTTCCTGATTTCCAGGGTAATATTTTCGGGGCTACATTGGGTGGCCCGATCATCAAAAACAAATTGTTCTTCTTTGTCAGCGGTGAATTCCAAAGAGATGAAAGGCCACAGCCTTTTGATGCTTCCACCTTCCGGACCCCGCCCGGACAGGCCTTCAAAGATTCTGTTGACCTGATCTATTCAAAACTGGAATCCTATGGATATAATGCGGGAGACTATGTTAATATTCCCGACCTTTTGAACAGTGATAAGGTCGCTGCCAAACTTACCTGGAATATAAATAAAGTGCACCGTCTGAACGTATCCTACAGGTATACAAAATCAGAACGTTCCCTTACCACCGGAAGCACATCAACGAGGATCAACTTCTTTAATAATGGTTACCTCTTCCCGAGTACCACCAACTCAGCATCCGTGGAGCTGCTGAGTCGTTTCTCCAACAGGGTAAGCAATAAACTGTTATTGACATATACCAATGTTCTGGACGACAGGGATCCATTAGGCCAGGCATTTCCAAGGGTCACACTGAATTCGGTCAATGGAACCAGTTATGTATTTGGTACCGAGAATTTCTCTACAGGTAACCAGCTCAAGCAGAATAATATCGCCCTTTTTGATGAATTCCTATACACTGCAGGAAACCACCAATTCAAATTCGGTGTTGATATGGAATACAGTAAATCATACAACCTCTTCATCAGGGACAATTTCGGGACATATACCTATAACTTTGTGAACGATTGGCTCCAGGATTTACGTCCTGCGGCATATACCCGTTCATACTCCCTGGTTGATGACAAAATTGGCGATGGTAGCGCTGCCGGCACGGAATTCAAAACCCTGAGGATGGGATTCTTTGCAGGTGACCAGTGGAATTTTTCAAACCAGTTTTCACTGAGTTTTGGTGTTCGTGTGGATAATTTCGAGTTCCTGACCACTCCCAACGTAGATACTTTTTTTAATAATAATGCCGTTCCTGTCATATCACAGTTTTGGGATATGCAGGGCGCCCGTTCAGGCCAGCGTCCACAGGCCCAGCTAAGTCTTTCCCCAAGGGTTGGATTTACCTATGAACCGGAACCCGGTCTTAAAATTCGTGGTGGTATCGGCGCATTCACAGGCCGTGTTCCGCTGGTATGGCCGGGCGGTGTATATAATAACACCGGCGTAAACGTGGGAGGTTTCAATGTCAACAATCCTAATATCACATTCCGCGAAGACCCATATGACCAGTATGATCCTACTGACGTTGGTCTGACCGTAAATCCTCCTTCCGGGCAGATAGACCTTATTGCCAAAGATTTCAAACTGCCTAAGGTATTAAAAGGATCAATCGGATTCGATAAAAGCCTGGGCAAAGGCTGGACATGGAAAGTGGACTTCCTGGCCCAGAAAAATATCAATGAGATCGTTTATTATAACCTGTATGCAGCACCTGCCTCAAAAAATGCATTAGGACAGGATGTATATCTCAGAATAAACGGTACATCAACTTCCTACAGCCGGTTTGATTTTAACTCTGCGGTTTCTGGAATACAAAACCCCTATTCAACAGGGATTTTCCTGATCGCTAATGGCGAGGGCAGTAAAGGATATACTTATAATTTCACTACAGCAATCGATAAGGCTTTTTCCAAAGGACTTGCCTTCAATTTCACTTATTCTTACGGAGACGCATACACGCTATTTGATGGTACAAGTTCACAGAACAATTCCCAGTGGCGTTTTGTGGAAGCCAAAAACGGACGCAATAATGTGTCACTGAGCCGCTCTGATTTCGGGCAGTTACACCGCTTTAATTCATATGTGTCCAAAAAATTCTCATACCTCAGTAAAAAACTGGCCACTACGGTCACTCTTTTCTATAATGGTCAGTCCGGCACACCATATTCTTATGTATATAGCCGCAGTATGATTTATGATCAGAACGGTGCCAATGGTGAATCAACCGACCTGATTTATATTCCAAGGGACCAGGCCGACTGGGCAAGGTTTGCAGAAGCATATACTACCGGAGGTGTTACCTATACCGTAGCCCAGCAATGGACAGCCCTGGATAAATTCATCAGCGGCGACAGTTACTTGAATTCCAGGAGGGGTGAATTTGCAGACAGGAATGGCGCTGTACTTCCATGGAGCCATGTTGTTGACTTGAAAGTGCAGCAGGATTTTGTGCTGGGTAAAGGAGATTACAAACATTCATTCTCCGTGATATTTGACATGTTTAACTTTACCAACTTCCTGAACCGTGAATGGGGACGTGTATATGTAACTCCAGGTGTGGATGCTTTCTCACTCATCAGTATGGAAGGATACAGGGTTACCGGCAGTACCCTGACGCCGAGGCTTACCTACAGGAATATGAATAACGCTCCGGCAGCAGATATTCTTGATGTTAGGGGAAGCAATTACCTTTCTACCCGCTGGAGGGGCCAGTTAACCCTGAGGTATTCATTCTAATACCTGATAGAACACATATTAAAAAGAGGCTCCTTTTGAAGGAGCCTCTTTTTTGATATATTAATAAAATTCTATTCTTTATTCTGCCGGTTTACGATCCGTTCCATAACACCAGTTCAGGAATACCTTCATCCCTCTTCCCCAGGTGGCCACGTCATGGCGGCCATCTTCAAATTCCAGGTAAACGATATCTTTTTCCCTGTCATACCCCTTTTTCACCAGTTCTTCTATCAGTCCCATCGTATCATCAATGGAATCGATGATCCCGTTCTTATTTCTGTCGGCCGTTTCATCCAGCACACCAGTCTGGAAGAAGAACTTCAGCCAGGGGGCATAATTTCCTTCCCTGATACGCATATGCATGATCCGGTCGGTTTCTTCCATATAGCCGTCGTCGAGCCCCACCTTTCGCCACCACAGTGATCCGCTGAAAACACCCACCCTGCTGAATTCCTGCGGATGTCCCCAAACGATGTCCAGTGCCATCAGACCTCCCAGGGAAAATCCGGCAAAGGCTTTATCCGTAAATGAATGCAATTGGTAATTGTTCCGGATAAAAGGAAGCAGTTCTTTCAGCACAAATTCCGTATACAAGCCTGCCTTTCCGCCCCTGCCTTTATAGTCGGGCAGTCCTGCCGTCCCATATTCCGTTTTACGGTCCTTTCCCGCATGGATAGCCGCAATAACAACCGGCCTGATGGCATTGTCGAGGTACAAATGGTCGAGAATATGCCGGAACCCCATACGTTCCATATCCTGTCCGTCATTGACCAGTAACAGGCTCATGGAGGATGGATCCTTTATATCCACGGGAAGGTAGAAGTCTATAATTACGTCCCGGTGAAGATGCTGTGAATGGATGGTGTGCCTTTCTTCAATGATCGCGGTTTCTTTCGGCATAAGCATAAGCTTCAAATATAAACCAGTGTTGAACAAATTATACTGCTGCTTTTTTGTTTTTTTGTTTCGATAAAAATATATTTGGCTAATCCCGCCTGCAGGCCACCCTGCCCGGCCACTTTCCAGATCACTCAAAAAATAATTTCAATGAAAAAGATCGGTGTCCTGTTTGGAAAAGAGCGCTCTTTCCCGGAAGCTTTTATTGAACGCGTAAACAGTAAAAATATTTCCGGGATTATAGCAGAACCCGTTCGTATTGATAAGGTTATGCAGGGAGAATCTTCCGGTTATGCTGTCATTATCGACAGGATTTCCCAGGATGTACCTTTTTACCGTGCGTTCCTCAAAAATGCAGCCATCAGCGGAACCGCGGTGATCAACAACCCTTTCTGGTGGAGTGCCGATGAAAAATTTTTCAATAATGCACTGGCTACAAAAATAGACGTGCCGGTTCCCAAAACCGTGATTTTGCCTTCAAGGGATCTTCCCGATGATACTTCTGATGATTCGTTCAGTAACCTTGCTTATCCGCTCGACTGGAAAGGCATATTTGATTATGTTGGCTTTCCGGCCTATATGAAACCCTTTGCCGGCGGTGGATGGAAAAATGTTTACCGGCTGGAAAGTATGGATGATTTTTTCCAGAAACATACAGAAACCGGTCAGCTGGTGATGCTGCTGCAGGAAGAAATCGTCTTTGACCAATATTACCGTTGCTATTGCATCGGCGGAAAGCATGTACGAATCATGCCTTATGAGCCCCGCAATCCTCATCACCTGCGGTATGTTGCTGATTTTAGTCCCACCCCCGAGCTATTGCAAAAAATGGAATACATCGTATTGCGGATCAACGAATTCCTGGGATATGATTTCAATACCGTTGAACTGGCATTGCGCGACGGCGTTCCTTATGCCATTGACTTCTGCAATCCGGCACCTGATGCGGAAGTTAAAAGTGTAGGGCAGGAAAATTTCGACTGGGTGGTGGAAACGGCTGCGAATTATGCCATTGAAAGGGCGGAGAACCAGAAAGAAGGTATGGATAATCTGACCTGGGGTGAATACATCCGTCGCAGTGCCGATAAAACACCATTGTTTAGCTGATCATCATTTGCTGGCTTATTAATCACCAACCGTTAATTACAATGGGAAATTTCAGTTACAAACATTTTACCCTCGGCGTTGAGGAAGAATATATGGTGATGGATCCCCAGACCAGGGAACTGAAAAGCCATGAGCAGAAGATTGTAACGGAAGGCCAGAAGATCATCAGGGACAAGGTAAAGGCCGAAATGCACCAGGCCGTTGTGGAAGTGGGTACTGATATCTGCCAGGATATTGAAGAAGCCTATAAAGATGTTACCACATTACGCAGAACCATTTCCGAAATAGCCGAAGGACTGGGCTTCAGGATGGGTGCTTCGGGCACGCATCCTTTCAGTCACTGGGAAAGCCAGCTGATTACCGACCATGCGCGTTACCGGGAAATTGTGAATGAAATGCAGGAAGCCGCCCGGAGCAACCTCATCTTCGGACTGCATGTGCATGTGGGCATGCCGAACAAAGAAATGGCCGTACATATTGCCAATTCGGCCCGGTATTTTCTTCCCCACGTTTTTGCGTTGAGCACCAATTCTCCTTTCTGGGAAGGAAGGCTTACCGGCTTTAAATCTTTCCGAACAAAGGTATTTGACAAATTTCCACGTACAGGCATACCGGATTATTTCGATAGCTATAGCAGCTATGAGAATTATGTGAATATCCTGATCAAAACCAATTGCATTGATAATGCAAAAAAGATCTGGTGGGACCTCCGGGTGCATCCGTTCTTTGGCACGGTCGAATTCCGGATCTGCGATGTTCCGCTGACAGCAGATGATACCATTGCCATTGCCGCCATCTTCCAATGCATCTGTGCCAAACTATATAAGCTGCGATCAAAGAACCTCAACTTCATCATTTATCCCCGTCAACTGGTCAATGAAAACAAATGGAGGGCATCCAGGTATGGAATCGATGGGCAACTGATCGATTTTGGAAAGGAAGAAGAAGTCAATACCCGCGTGCTCATCTATGAACTCCTGGATTTTATTGATGATGTAGCCGATGATCTTGGCTGCAGGCCCGCTCTTCAAATGGTAAATAAAATTCTTGAAAAAGGTACCGGCGCAGACAGGCAGCTCAAAGTATTTGAAGAAACCAAAAACCTCGTAAGCGTAGCTGATTTCATTGGTAACCAATTCCTCGCAGGCCTCTGATTTCCAGGTGGCATCATAATTGAAGTAAAGTAAGTTCCAACCTGCCCTTGTCTGCATTCAGGCAACGGATTATCTATTTACAGGATCAGAAAGAGAATGGCCAGCCATTCATCCTTAAAGTAGTTCCGTCAACTTTATTAACCGGCTAAAACTGGATTTTCTGACTGAACGTGAATTAATCAAAGGATGTATCGCTGATGATACCAAATGCCAGCATTTGCTTTTTGAAACATATGCGGGCAGGTTATTGACTATTTGCAGGCGTTATACTGCGGATAATAGTGAAGCGGAAGATGTGTTGCAGGAGGCGCTGGTGAAGATTTACAATAATCTGAACCAGTTTCGATTTGAATGCCCGCTGGAGGGATGGATGAGGCGGATAGTAGTGAATACCGCCATCCGGGCGTGCAAAAAGAAAAAAATACATTTCAGGGAAATACATGAAAATGTACTGGATAGTCATTCATTCAACCCCGCCATTTATGGGGAACTGGGCGAAGAAGAAATCCTGAAAATCATAAATCAGCTTCCTGACGGTTATAAGATGGTGTTCAATCTGTATGTAATCGACGGATACTCACATGAGGAAATCGCTACTATGCTGGGCATCCAGGAAGGTACATCCAGGTCACAACTGGCGAAGGCCCGACGCTTATTACAAAAACTTATATACGAACGAAACAAAGTAATGGTAGCATGAACAATCAGTTACCGGAATATAACTGGAAAAACAGACTTTACAGTTATTCTTCACCGGTAGACAAAGGGTTGCTGAAGAAGGTTCTGGACGCAAAAAACAAAAATGGCGACCAGCCCCTCTCTTTTTGGGTGATCCTTTCGATCCTGCTCATTTTTATCAGCGGATCACTTGTCCTGATTGACAAACGCAGTACAGCTTCCCATGATACAATAAATAATGTGCCAGTTTCTCCAGGGAATAAAATTCCCCGGAAGGAAGACGTTGTTACAGGTAATTCTTCCACACCCGCTCCTTCTCATAAAAAGTTTGATGCCGGCAATGAAGCAGGCAAGATTGCATTGAATAAAAAGGCTAAAGACCCGTTGACGCCTACCGGCAAAGAGGGAAATGAATTTTCCGGAAATCTGTCTATGGAATCTGCATCATTTGAAAGTGGATCTGCTTTGCAGCAAACTGAACTTCAACGCGCAAGTACGCAGGGCTATGGAAAATTCTGGAACAAGAAACAACGTTATCCAAAAAATGTGCACAGCTGAATGGAGAACAGTACCGGCTTACTTTTCGCTGCCACCACTTTTTTCATTATCAGAAGAAACACTGGAAACCGGATCCTCCATTGGGAATGCCATCGTGATACCTGAATGTCCCCAATTTGGAAACAACAGGAATGACTGGTACCTGGAAGTATTCGGCGGAATAGACTTTCCCCATAAAAAAATGGAATCAACGACCGGCAAAAGCGATTATATTAGCAAAAAAAGACAGCACGGAAAAATTCGGCCTTTCTTATTCTGCCGGAGTACGCGTGTCGAAGAACATATCTGATGCCTGGCTGATTAAAACCGGTTTTCATTTTTCGCAGTTCAATGAAAGTTTTCAATACCGCAATGAACACGAAAGAAGAATCACCACTGTGGTGACCATCCGCACTATTGTCAGGGCACCCGGTGATACCGTGTATATATCGGATTCTTCACAGGTGGAAGTAACCGGTGTCAGGATTAAGAAAACCAATAACCGCTACCGTAACCTGGATATTCCCCTGCTGGTTTCCTATGAGGTCCGGAATCCGGGGTTAACTATTGCCGTACAGGGTGGTACCATATTCAACCTCAGGTCTTCATTTCATGGTGATATGCTGGATACCACCGGCCTGCCGATGTCACAAACAGGAAAGGATCCGGCTTCACAATTCAATAATTCACTGGGCTTTGGTATCTACGCCGGCGCCAGTGTGATCAAATCAGTGGCTACAGACCTGGACGTTTTTGCCGAGCCTTACTATCGTCGTTACCTGAACAACCAGGCCTCGGCAGCTGCTCCCTTTGAACAATACCTTTCCAATTGGGGTGTATTGTTCGGGCTACGCTACAAATTGAATGCAGGCAGACAACGTTGAGTACTTCCCTTGTCTCCATTACCTAAAGTCTTTAACTATGAAAATGAAAGCCGGCAACAGCTCCATCCAGCTATTAGCTTCCCGGAATTCCCATTTCCGTAGGGTATGGATTCCGTTATTGACCATGACATTTTTCGCGGCCTAGTATCCTGCAATAAAGACAGTTCAGATGTTTTCATCAGTTCTGTAGATCCGGCCGATACTGTTTGGGTAGGAAACTCTACAACCGAAAGAAAATCCGACTTCCAACAGTTGCTTGACACTCTATCAACACAGCCTACTGAAAATATTATTGAAGATATCAGTAGAAAACAGTCTTTTGCCATCGGCAACGATATCGTTATACAATTTCCGGAAAATGCATTCCTCGATAAATCCGGTAATGCTGCTGCAGGCAGGGGCAGTTCAGGGTTGATTTTACTGGATTCCAGGGGTAAAATGCTTAAGAACCGTATCACGGGCGTAGTTGGTGACCAGGCATTAAAAACCGCATTCGCCATCCGCATAATTTTTTATAAAGACGGACAGGAACTGGTTGTTGCACCGGGTAAAAAAATAACGCTTTTTGTTTCCCAGCCAGACCCACAGGCAGGCTACCAGTTATATGCAGACAGGTCAGGTTCGCCGGGTACCAGTTGGGTTAATTTTGCAAATGGGGAGATTTCCACGGGTAACCTTAGCGGAAAGAGAGGATACTCGATGTCATTAGGCGAGCTTCCATGGATACTGGCCGGCAAGGCGGTGGAGACTGGAAAAACCATTACCATTAAGGGCACCCTGCCCAAAATCTTTACCAACGCAAATACTAAAATGTATCTGCTGCTCAATGACCGGAACGGTCTCATTGAAATGAACCAGGATAAAAATGAAAAGTCATTTTCAGCCGGAAATATTCCACAGAGAATAACGGTGAAGATCATATCAGTCTCTTCTATCAACAATACTTATTATTTGGGTACAGAGGATTTTGAAACAAAAAATAATGAGCATATCAAGATAAACCCGAAAGTGGTTTCCCTGTCAGAACTGAACAGTTTCATGAATAGCCTTCAGTAATATCACCGGAAAATACCGTCACAAACTATACATCGCGGGCATAAACCGGGATTTTATCCTCCTCCATTATTGAGGAGAGCATAAACCGGATTAACACTATGCCATCCCATCTATCCGCAAAAAAATATTAATTTTGCGTGATTTTATGGACGACAATAATGAGTTGAAAATAGCTATCCTGGACCTTTATGAAGGCCACCCTAACCAGGGTATGCGATGTATCCGGGAAATCCTCAACCAGTACGGAGAATCCAATCAGCTTAACATCAGTTGGGATGAATTTGATGTGAGGCAGAAAAATGAAGTCCCCGACCTCTCTTATGATCTGTATATCTCGAGTGGCGGACCGGGAAGTCCGCTGGAATCGGAGAACACCGCCTGGGAAATAGCCTATTTCCGCTGGCTGCACCAGGTGGAAAAATGGAATAATGACGTCGCCAATATCGTAAAAAAGAATGTGTTTTTTATCTGTCACTCCTTTCAACTGGCCTGCCGTCACTATAAAATAGGTCATGTTACCAAGAGAAAATCAACGGCTTTTGGCGTTTTTCCCATGCATATGCTACAGGAAGGGAAACAGGAAAACATTTTTGACGGACTGAATGATCCTTTTTACGGGGTCGACAGCCGTGATTACCAGGTGATACAGCCCCATCATAACACACTTAAGGAAATGGGCGCTAAAATTCTTTGTATTGAAAAGGAAAGGCCCCATATACCCCTGGAAAGGGCCATAATGGCGATACGCTTTAATGAATTTATGATTGGCACACAGTTTCATCCCGAAGCTGATGCCATTGGTATGAGCATGTACCTCCAGACGGAGGAAAAGAAAAAAACCGTCATTGAAAGCCATGGCTACGAAAAATGGGAACAGATGATCGAACACTTAAATGATCCGGACAAGATCCTTTGGACCTATTCGCATATTCTCCCTAACTTTCTGGACCAGTCGGTACACCAAATCATGGGTGCTGAAAGACTGAACGGTTAAGTGCAGGGGCAGCAATAAAGTTTGTAAATCATCAACCCATTATCATGGTTCCTTCGCTGAGAGCATCTTATAATGCTTCTTTCACCAATGAAAAATACCAGGCTTTTCTTGAAGACCTTAACAGCAGGTTTCCGGGCGCCATTGATTTCAGGATTTCAGAAACACCGGAATTTATTCCCAAATGGTTTGGTGATAAGATCATCAAGACCTGTGAGTATATCATTGATATCATCGTTCAGCAGGGTTTTGCCGCTTCCAGTGAAAGAGCCATTCCTCCGGGTGACAATGTTGCTAACCAGAATGACCATTCGCATTTCATCGCCTTCGACTTTGGTATCTGTGAAAACAGCAAAGGGGAACTGGAACCGCAACTGATAGAAATGCAGGGCTTCCCCACCTTGTATGGCTTCGAGGCTTATTACCCTGAGGTATTACGAAGGCATTTCAGTATTCCGGAAAATTACAGCCACTATTTTAATGGCTACAACAAGGAGACTTATATTGATGCATTGCGGGAAGTGATTCTTGGTGATTCGGCAGCCGAGAATGTAATATTGCTGGAGATAAAACCTCATGAACAAAAAACCAGGATTGATTTTTATTGTACCCAGGAATACCTCGGCATTAAGCCTGTTTGCATTACAGAACTTATAGCCGAAGGGCTTGACCTGTACTACATGAATGACGGCAAAAAGACCAAAATAGAAAGGATATATAACCGGATCATTTTTGACGACCTTCATGCCAACCGTGAGAAACTGGGAAACATCATTGATATCACACAGCCCTGGAATGTACAATGGATCCCGCACCCCAACTGGTTTTACAGGATAAGCAAATTCACACTGCCATATATTGACCATCCTTATGTTCCTGAAACTTTCTTCCTGAATGAAATAAAAAAAGCTCCTGCCGACCTCGAAAATTATGTGCTGAAGCCATTGTTTTCATTCGCCGGACAAGGTGTTGTCATTGATGTGACGCCGGAAGATATTGATAAGGTGGAAGAGCCTCAAAACTGGATACTTCAGCGCAAGGTAAAATATGCTGATGTGATTAAAACGCCGGATGTTGGAGCCAAAGTGGAGATACGCATGATGTATATCTGGAAAGATGGCGATGCCCGTCCCACTCTTGCTACCAACCTCAGCAGGCTCAGTAAGGGAAAAATGATTGGCGTCAGGTACAACAAAGACAAAGAATGGGTAGGCGCAAGTGTTGCTTTTTTGAACAATAATCGTATGAATAATATTGCTGATATCACTTCAAAGTTGCTGGCGGAAGGCATTTCCGGCAGGTATGTACATGGTGATAAACTTTCCTTCGGACTTGTTAATATAGAAAAGGGAAGTATACTCGGTCTTCATCACCATCCCCATGAACAGATCACCTATATGCTGAATGGTGAAATGGAAATGGACATCGGCGGAGAAAAAACTATTCTGAGAAATGGTGATTACAGGATAATTCCCTCAAATGTTCAGCATTCTGCGATTGCTTTTTCTGATTGTACGGTTATTGATGTTTTCAGTCCCGTCAGGGAAGACTATAAAAAATAGTCATCGGCGCCAGGTGTTAGTCTTTTTGTGTCATGAAATAAATGATCACGATTAAGCTAATAATGCCAGAGGATAAAAATGCCGTTGCCGGACCGAATGCATACCATAACCATCCTGCAAAACTGCTCGCAAATAATGATGCGATGCTTTGAAATCCGCTATAGGTTCCAATAGCCGTTGCCGTTTCTTCGGTTTTTACCTTTTGGGTGATCCATGCTTTCGAAATGCCTTCAGTAGCCGCAGCATATATGCCATAACATATGAACAACATGATGAACCCTGTTAGTGAATGATCAAAGGCAAAGCCGGTATACGTGATCATAAAAAAAATAAGCCCGGCAATGAAGACTTTTTTCAATCCGGCTTTATCTGCCAGTCTTCCTAATGGCCACGCCAATACAGCATAGACAAGATTGTAAAAAATATATATCCCGATCACGGCTGTATCACTATATCCTGACTCCCTGATCCTAAGCAAAAGCAGCAGGTCAGAACTATTAAATAAGGCAAAAAGAAGAAGTCCCCTCACTATTGCACGGTATTCCCTGCCTGATTGTTTCCAGAAATGAAATGCCTGTAACAGGGAAATATTTTCCCTGCCTGATGGAACAGACTGCCTGGGTTTAATCAGCGTAGTGGCGAATATGGCGAGTATTCCCGGTAAAAAAGCCAGGTAGAAAAGCCACTGGTAATGACCAGGGTAAATATACAGGAAGAGCAATGCGATGGATGGTCCCAGAACGGCACCCAGGGTGTCCATGGACCGGTGAAAGCCAAACACAGCGCCCCTGTTGACCAAAGCAGCTTCATCACTTAACATAGCGTCCCTTGCGCCGGTACGCAGCCCCTTCCCTAACCTGTCGGTGGTTCTTGCACCAAATATCCATAAGGGATGGGTAAAAAAAGCCATCATCGGTTTTGATAATGCACTTAATGCATAGCCCCACTGCACAAATGGAAGACGTTTACCCGAACGGTCAGATAAAGCACCAAAATAACTCTTACTGAGCCCGGCGACCGCTTCTGCACAGCCTTCCAGGATTCCGATCCACAGAAAAGAGAATCCAATTTCCCGCAGATAGGCCGGCATAACCGGATATAACATTTCGCTTGCCATGTCTGTAAACAAACTGACAAGAGAAAGAAGCCAGACAGTCCGCGTAATGGTTTTACTCATTTGCCAAAGGCAACAATACTATTATTGGGGAAAAACAACAAATCAGTAATCGCAGACCCGCCCTATTTACAACAGTCCTTCTTAAAGAACCGCCGGACGCTACGGAAGAATTGCCTGATCACATTCAACACGGGGATCATCTGCGCTTTTTAAATGCATTAAGAAAGGTCCGGTCCACGCTAACCTGGTAGCTATTCATTGCCATACGGTGCATATTGCCATTTACCTGGAACCGGTAAGCAAAGTTAAGCTTTGTATTGCTGTTGAAAATAAACTGGATGGCAGGCGCCATATCCAGGAAATACTTATTGTTCCCGATATTTGAACTGCCCAGGACTTCGAAGTAAAGGTTGATATTCGTTTGTTCGTAACTGTTATATGACCTTGGGAAGAGCAGGTATCCCCCGGAAAGGCTGTAATTAAAAGACTGGAAACTATATGGCGATGGTCCTTCCTCCCACCTTTCAGGCTGCAGCACCTGGCTCACCGACAGCGTGGAAGAAACAGCCAGTTTATGCAACAGCTGCGTCAGTATTATACCGCCACGCACGCCGCTCTGGTCTCCGTCAAAAGAAATTTCGTCATAGTAGGGCTCATTCACACTGTATGATCCTTCCAGGAATGCTGCAGCCCTGAAATGCCGGTGAACTTCATCATTGCTGTAGAACCTGTATTTGGCATAAATCCTGGCCGACTCCCAACGAATTACGGGATATGAATACATATCCGAAATGGTGGTGCCAACATTGACCATTAATCTTTTACCCGGGCTGGCATGAAATTCCAGCATGTGGCGCTGCTCCAGTTTATTACTATGATAGCCCTCTATGAATTTTCCGGCATACTTCAGTTCCACTGAACCGGCTGGCATATTCGATGCGGGTTCGGTAGACACAAATAACTCCTGCCCGGTTGTTTGCTCAGACAACAGCAATAAAAGAAATAAAGAAAATAATACTTTCATGACCCTCAAATGATCACGTGATAAATCCTTGCTGCAGGGGCTATTCCCGATTCAGTACAGCATTTTCCTGCCACACCTGTTCTGGCACATTCCATTGTTGAAAGGGATGAATATTTCTTATGCTCTTTTGCCGGTAGAAAATCCTTATCCACAACCCTGAAACTCTGTTCACCTGTAAGCACCTTATTGCT
Source organism: uncultured Sphingobacteriales bacterium (assembly GCA_963707255.1). Classification (GTDB taxonomy): domain Bacteria; phylum Bacteroidota; class Bacteroidia; order Chitinophagales; family Chitinophagaceae; genus Pollutibacter. The sequence continues at coordinate 262,220 of CAVPPM010000023.1, forward strand.
GCTTACAAAATGATAGTTATTTGCACCTATTTTTACATGAGTATCACCGTCCAGCGTTACTTTCTCAAAAACGGCAGTGATGTCAAGCCTGGCTACGCTAAAACCGGCATCTTCCACTTTCATTTTTAAAGCGTCGATGTTTATATCGGTTCCTTCCTTGAAGGTGATCAAAAATGCAGATTGATTAAGGTCAGTATCGATCTTGTCTACGAAACTTAGAGATTCCAAACCCTTATATACGGCTTTGGCACACATGGCACAGGTGAGCCCGCTGGCCTGCAATTTTGCTGATTTTACCTGTGAGAAAAGGGGCAGCATAAAAACGAGGGCCGTTATGGTAATTAGTAATTTTTTCATCTTTTTAAAATATATAACAACAGGGAACAGCACTAATGCTGTCCCTGTTATAACGTTCAAAAATGTAGATTAAGCTTTCTTGCAGCAATCAGCAGACTTGCCATCCTTGCCGGGCGTACATTTGCCATCCTTACAGCAATCCGCCATTTTACCGTCTTTGTCCATGGTGCATTTGCCATCCTTGCAACAATCGGTCATGGTGCATTTGCCGTCTTTACAACAGTCCATCGTTTTGACACCTTTATCATCAGTGCAGCAATCTTCAGATTTTGCTGCGGTGGTCAGGCTTACATTGCTGACGGTGCCGGCAACGACTTTGCGATCATACTGGCAACAGGAATGCAGTTTGTTATATGCACTATCAGGAGCGGTGAAGTTTTTAGTATCATACCCGGATATGGCCACGGCCTGCTCTATCTTGGCCAGGTTTGTTTTTTCGCCGTTGTAAGAAACGGAAAGGATCTTGGTTTCTGTATTCCAGTCGGCTTCACTGGCACCGGAAGATTTGGCGGCAGTTTCAATGGTTTTCTTACACATGGAACAATTACCCCAGACCTTGACGGTTTCTTTCTTCTGTGCGAATAATGTTGAACAGAGAAACAGGGAAATTACAGAGAGAATAATATGATTTGTTTTCATGATCTTTCTTTAATTGATAATAATAATTCAATAGCATTAGAACGGTAAAGCTGGATCGAACCATCATTATCAGATCCGGAAAACACAGTATAAAATATTCAGGGATCCCGGGGAAGGCGGAGCATGTGCCTGGTAATGGTAACTACCTGACCGTAATGGTAAGTATGAAAAGTGATGTGTAACGGGTTCCGGAGCCGGAACAAAAAACTTCTGAAGGTCATCGGCCATTAAAGGAGCCTGGTGATTGTCGCTAACCTTAACTACCTTAAAATCATCATGGCAGCAACCCTGGTTATCCATTCCGCAGGTTGCACAGTTGTTGCTTTGCGTATGTCCGATGGCCACACCTGAAACTTCTCCCATACAGTAGTGAATACTCAGCACCACACCACTGGTGGTGGTAATGTACAAACCGATGAGTAATATGGCCAGGAATTTCTTCATGAACTAATGCAAAAGTACAGACTTAAATGGTAATATACAAGGGACTTCCGTTAAAGCCGTGGGTCTACATCAATTGACAAGATCCCATACAATACCCAACCTGAAAAGCAGCCCGGGATAAGGATACAGCGCTATTTCCTGGTTGCTCTGTTTAAATCCGAAACCATTATTGAATGTCAATGTGTTAAGGTTTTCCAGGCGGGTAAACCCGGTAAAATTGCGAATCCTGAAATTCACATACGCGGCGATATCGGGACGAAGTGTCAGTTGAAGTTTATCCTGGTAAAAATATTGCCCCAGTACAGGTGAATAATTGCTGGCTTCATAGGGTGTATGATAACGAATATCAAAGCCCGTGGATAACAGCAGGTTGCGAAACACACTTCCTTCATAGGCAAAACGGTTTCGTGTATACAGCAGCGGTACATTAACAGGGGGCTTGCCTGTTATGGTCTGAAGGTATATGTCGATGTACCATTTCCAGTGATTGCGAAGGCTGAACTCTTTACTGGCACCAATACGAAGAAGATTAAAGATTGAAGATTCCTGTTTCACCCTGTTGAAGTCTTCCAGGTAAGTATAATTGCTGACCAGGTAGTAGTTGGCACTCAGCCTGAACTTACGCCGTGGATTTTCCACAGAGCCGTAGATCTCAGAAATGTTTTCCTTATTGAGGCCTGCATTGAAACTCACCGGGAAGCCTGTAGCACGGGTTAACAGGTAAGAAGGAGAACGGCTGGTATTTTTGAACCCGGTTTCCAGGAAACCCCATTTTACTCCCAGGTCTCTTTTAAGGCTTGCATGCATACCGTAATCACCTGAATTACGACCGATCAGAAACAGTTCACCGAACAGGAGCATATCCCATTTGCGGTTTTTAGTCCGGTTGCGGTATTCCCCATGTGCCCGGAAATTGTAAAAATTATCCTTTTCCTGCGCAAATTTTCCCGACAGGTTTTGAAAGCTCGCCCCTAGTTTAAGGAACTGTAGCGGATTTTTAGAATCAGGAAACTGTATGATGGAAAAGTCATTGATCAGTTCGGACCATTTCTGTTTATAGTATACAGTATCTGCAGGATCCGTCATTCCTTCATAGTTATCGGCATAAAAACTACTGTCAATGACTCCCTGCACGTCCTGGTAGAGAAACCGATAAGTGCCAAACTGCGCCGTATATTCAAACCTTAATTTGGGCAGGAAGAACCTCGTGACGGTGGAGTCGGTGGTAACGGAATCTTTTTTACCGAAATCATACTGGTTCCTGAACAGGAACGCAGTATTGGTATACTTGTTTCCCGTATTCAGCGTAACATTAAAGAGGTCCCTGCTGGAAAAGGGCTCCTGTGCAAGATTGGTAGGTATATTAAAATAATCGTTATATGCCGGATTTTTATTGACCAGGAATGTATCGCTGACGATTCCACCATTTTCGGAAGACTGGAGATTGTTGTTCATGACAATGAAGAACCCGTTGTATCGCCTGTCTTTCGAAACAAAATTCGTATTGAACCGGAAATTTTTATGGTTGGTATTCTGGGAATTAAAAAATCCGGGGGCATTCAACAACCGGTATTCAAAAACAAAATTCCAGTCGGGCTTTATATTCTGCGAATGCACCACGCTGATGTTCTGCTCCGCCTTACTGCCCAGCAAATAGGTAAGCTGGGTGTACGGTTTGGTGGTGGTCATGAAACGGGTATCATAAAGTGAAAAACTATATACATCGAAGGCATGAAAACCGTGATCCCATCCAGGTTTCATATTTGGCGAAAACATCAGGGAACGTGCAGCTGTGCCATTATTACCGAGGTGTATATCGTCAGGATCAAGGGGTACTTTATCGAAATAATCATTGATCGAATTATCGAAAGAACGAAAGCGTGCGGTATCGAGCAAACGGTAACGGATACTTACAGAATCATCAGAAAAATTCCGTTTCTCAAATTTGATGGAATCACTGCTGCTCCCCGACATAGGCCGGCCGCCACCCATTGGCATCCTTCCGCCTTTAAAGGGGTTCTGGGCCATCGTTTCCTGTTGGGCCAGTATTCCCGCAAGGAGGAGTAAATAAAAGGGGATCAGCTTTACTACCATATTCAGAAAGCGAAATTACTCAAACCCTGAAGGAGGATTGGTAAAAAATTGATAAATCAGGCTTTGGCTATTATTCCCCTGAAGATGGCAGTGAGTTTTGGTTCAGCGGATTTAGCGGCTTCCAGCACTTCTTCATGGGTTATTACATTTTCTTCTTCACGTGATACCCATATCTGTAATCACGCTCATGGCAAATACGGGAAGTCCCATATGATTGGCCGTAATACATTCCTGTACCGTGCTCATGCCCACTGCATCGCCGCCCATATGCTGGATCATCTGGTATTCAGCACGGGTTTCAAAAGTTGGGCCTGTTACGGCAAAGTAAACGCCTTCATGAATATGGATACCTTCATCCTTTGCCACCTGCCGGGCGGTCCTGATAATGCTTTTGCGGTAAGGTTCGCTCATGTCCGGAAATCTCGGACCCAGTTCATCTTCATTTTTTCCAATCAGTGGATTGGGCGTGGCAAAACTGATATGGTCCCTGATGATCATAAGGTCGCCCACTTCAAATGAAGGATTCACACCACCGGCTGCATTGGAGATCATCAATAACCTGATCCCCAGGTATTTCATTACCCGTATCGGGAATACGATGGCATTCACATCATATCCCTCATAGTAATGAAAGCGCCCGGCCATGGCAACGATCCTTTTGCCCGACATCCATCCAAACACCAGTTTTCCCTGGTGACCCTTGACCGTGGAGACAGGAAAATGAGGAATATCTGCATATGGAATTTCTATATCAATGGCTATTTCCTTACTGAAGTTTCCCAGTCCGCTTCCCAGGATCACGCCCACCTCAGGTGTCTGGGGATATAAGTTCCTGATATACTGAACTGTTTCCTGGATTTGTGTAACTATCGACATGTCGTAAAATTAGGTCGACAAATATATAATTGTTTGCAAAGAGACGGCTATTTATCAATTCTCCCTACAGTTGTAGTAATGGCTATGGAAAAAATCGCCTAATGTGTATATTTGTTTCATGCGACCTGTGATTGCTTTATGCTGTTGTGTTTTACTGTCCATAACGGGAAGGTCTCAATTATGTTCCGGCAGCCTTGGAGATCCGGTAGCGATGATCGATTTTGGCAGCGGCAGTAACGGGGCACCATTGCCACCGGGGCGAACAAACTATGATTACGCCGGTGGTTGTCCGAACGATGGCGCCTACACGATAACCAACCTTTCTTTTGGATGTTTTGATGGCACCTGGCTCACGGTGGTGGGAGACCATACCCCTAATGATGCTGGTGGATTTTATATGCTTGTCAATGCCTCCAATACACCGGGTGTTTTTTATGTAGACACGGTGACCAATTTGTGCGGCAATACTTTTTATGAGTTTTCTGCCTATATCATGAATGTCCTGAAAAATACCAGTTGTGGCGGAAACGGCATTGAGCCCGACCTGACTTTCTCCATTGAAACTGTTACTGGAACGGTTATCACTACATATAATACAGGCAAAATACCCGACCGGGAAAATCCCCAGTGGACGCAATACGGAACCTATATCAATACGCCGATAGGTGTATCCTCCCTCGTTATCAGGATCACCAATAATGCTCCGGGAGGATGCGGTAATGACCTGGCCATTGATGACATTGCGTTAAGACCCTGCGGGCCGAGAATTTCTGCAGGCATAAACGGTATAACGGTTACGGATACTGTTTTTTGTGAAAGCCTGGACCAGAATTTTGTCCTCCAGGCCATCTATACGGCAGGATATGCCAACCCCAGGCTTCAGTGGCAACTCAGCAATGATTATGGACGCAACTGGGCAGATATTCCCGGTGCCACTTCAGCCACCTATACCAGGCCAAGGTCCGGCAGTGGAAATTACAGTTACCGTTTATTGATCGGCGATGGCGGGAACATCAATGTCCCCTCCTGCAGGATCGCTTCCAGACCCATTAATATCACGGTGAACAGTTCCGCCGGTGCTTTTATCCAGGCTACCAATTATGTATTCAGTTGCTTTGGTTCAACGGTGAACCTTTTTGCCTCTGGCGGAAGCAAATATGAATGGATCGGGCCACAGGGATTTACTTCCAACCGTCAGGACCCAAAAATCCCTAATGTCCAGTTTAACAATACCGGGATGTATATCGTAAAAGGAACCACTTTTAATGGATGCGGAGTGGGCTATGATACCACAAACCTTATTGTATATCCTGCTGCCAGGCTTGATATAATCCAGGGGCCGCTGAATGTTTGTGAGGGCCAGGAAATCCAGCTCAATGCGTCTGGCGGAACAAGATATAAATGGGAACCCGGAGCATCGCTCAGCAATGACACCCTTCCCAATCCCATGGCCAGGCCAAAAGAATCCACCACCTACAAAGTGACCATGTTCAACAGTTATGAATGCTATGACACCGGAAGAGTGTATGTCAATGTTTACAAGTTGCCGGTGGCCAATGCAGGTCCGGATATAAAAATGCTGAAAGGCAGGCCGGCCCAGTTGCAGTCGACGATAACGGGCACCAATACAAGTTTTCGATGGACGCCGATAACCGATATGGCCAATCCAACGGCGGTAAGGCCCATGGTAAACCCGCCATCAGACCGGGCCTATCGCCTTGAGGTCACTTCAAATGTGGGATGCGGTTCCAGTTCGGATGAAACAATAGTAAAAGTTTTTGAAACGGTAAAAGTCCCCAATACGTTTACGCCTAACGGTGACGGGTACAATGATTTCTGGGAGATAGACCTGCTGCCCATTTTTGAGACCTGTGTGATGGAAGTGTATAATACTGCCGGACAGATTGTTTACCGGACCATCGGGTATTCAAAACCGTGGGATGGCACCAGGAATGGATCTCCCCTGCCGGCTGGAACCTATTATTATGTTATCGACCTCAAAGTGCAGAACGCCAGCAAACTTTCGGGCTATATCACCATCATCCGGTAGGCCTCACTATTTTGCCGAATCATTCACCGGCATCATGACTTTGCCCCGATCATTTCCGGCCTGTTTTTGTTATCTTCGCCAAAATGCAGAACATATGAATCTTCACGAATATCAGGCCAAGGAATTACTGAAAAAATTTGATGTGGTAGTGCAGGAAGGATTTGCCTGCAATAGTGTCCACGAAGCGGAAGAAGCCTATCGCCAGATCAAAACCCAGTATGGTAGTAGTTTTGCGGTTATCAAGGCCCAGATACATGCAGGTGGCCGTGGAAAAGGAACCATCAGGGAAACCGGCATCAATGGCGTAAAAGTGGCTAAAAATGCCGATGAAGCCATCGATATCGCCAAGAAGATTTTAGGAGGTACGCTGGTTACCCTTCAAACCGGTCCGGCCGGAAAAGTGGTCAATAAAATACTGGTGGCCCAGGATATGTATTACGATGGCCCCACTGAAAGAAAAGAATTTTATCTCTCTATACTGCTCGACCGCACAAAAGGCCAGAACGTGATCATGTATAGTACGGAAGGCGGAATGAATATTGAAGATGTGGCCCATGATACGCCTGAAAAAATATTCCGCGAATGGGTATATCCGGGAGGCGGACTGTCGGGTTTCCAGGCCAGGAAAATCGCCTTTAATCTCGGCGTTGAAGGTGAAGCCTTCAAGAACATGGTAAAGTTTGTTACCAAATTGTATAATGCCTATGTGGGGCTTGATTGTTCCATGCTTGAGATCAATCCTTTATTCAAGGCAGCCGACAATAAAATTGTTGCCGTGGATTGCAAAATGAATATTGACGACAACGCCCTCATGCGTCATCCGGAAGTGGCTTCATTGAGAGATGTTTCCGAAGAAGACCCAACTGAAGTGGAAGCCGGAAAATACAACCTGAATTTTGTTAAGCTCGATGGCAATGTGGGTTGCATGGTGAACGGGGCCGGGCTTGCCATGGCCACCATGGACATGATCAAACTCAGTGGCGGAGAACCCGCAAACTTCCTGGATGTAGGCGGTACGGCCAATGCACAGACAGTAGAAGCCGGATTTAAGATCATCCTTAAAGATCCCAATGTAAAAGCTATACTGATCAATATCTTCGGCGGCATCGTACGCTGCGATCGTGTAGCCCAGGGCGTTATTGATGCTTACCAGAACATGGGCAATATAAATATTCCGATCATTGTACGGCTACAGGGAACCAATGCTGTGGAAGCCAAGAAGCTGATTGATGAAAGCGGACTGAAGGTACAAAGTGCCATTCTTCTCAGCGAAGCTGCAGCACTGGTCAAAAAAGCCGTTGCCTGAGATACTGATTGCGACAAAACAATCAACCCGTCAACAGTCAACCGTCAACTGACGGCCGCATCATTCCATGGAAAAAACATCCAACCTTTCTTCAAGGCTTTTATCCCTCGATGTGATGCGCGGCGCCATCATGGTGTTACTTGCACTTGAAAGCACCAGGCTGTACGAGCACCTTGAGGAAATAAAAGCTGGACCCGTATATTCTTCCATCATTCAGCAGTTTTTTCACCATCCCTGGCATGGATTAAGGTTCTGGGATATGGTGCAACCCGCATTCATGTTCATGGCCGGCGCCGCCATGGCATTTTCCCTGGAAAAACAGCGGCACCTCGGGGCCAGTTGGAACCATCTGTTCATCAAAACACTCAAGCGAAGTTTCTGGCTTTTTTTCTGGGGCGTGCTGAACTATGCAGTGCAGGCAGATGGCAGCCTGTCATTTGAATTATGGAATGTGCTCACACAACTTTCGTTTACTTCTTTGCTCGCCTTTTTAATATTCCGGTGGTCTTATACCCGCCAGGCCATTGCCTGTATTTTTCTATTAGTGCTGACGGAATTATTATATCGGTTAACGCATGTACCGGGATTTGATCAGCCATTCACCGACCAGCATAATTTCGGTAATTACATGGACCTGGTGCTCATGAATAAAATCAATAAGGACGGATGGGTGGCAATCAATTGTATCCCCACCGCAGTGCATACCATCGCAGGTTCGATGGCAGGAAAATACCTGTTGCAACATAAGGGACAAATAAAAGTACTGGTCGCCTGGGGTTTTATTACGATGGCGGCAGGATATGTATTGGATGTGGCTGGCATCACGCCTATTATCAAAAGAATTGCTACCAGTTCATTTACCCTTGCAACACTGGGATGGTGCCTGTTGGCGCTGGCACTGATATACTGGTGGGTGGATATTCGGCAGCATAAAAAGCACCTCAGGTTCTTTACCGTTATCGGCATGAATTCAATTTTCATCTACCTTTTTTTTGAGATTGTGGGCCACCGTTGGTTCAATGACTATGTGGGAAGTTTCAGCAACGGACTGATGACAATTGCCGGGGTGGAAGTCCACCTTATGAATATCATAACCTCACTATTCATTTTTATGCTGGAATGGTTATTGTGTTTCTGGTTGTACAGAAAGAATATTTTTTTCAAACTCTGACTCCCGTAACTATTGTACCTTAATATACCGTAGTGGAGGGTTGACGCTTTAAAACCACCTGATGAATACTGCTCCTGATCAACACCAGACCGTTAAAATTTTATTCAGGTTTCACAGCGAACTGCTGGACCAGGAAGTACAGGAAATCCTGCGTGCCGAAACACTGAATCCCGAGATGGGGAAATACAGGATTACGGATATTCCATTTTACACTCCAGGTATTGCCACGGATGACATCGTCAGTGCCGTTTACAGTGATGAAGAAGAAATGCTGGTATTCCAGGAAACGCTGGCTCCTTCCGGAAATTCCACCGTATGGGTTGTTGTCACTGATGAGGAATCTGACATTGAAGACCTTCAGCAGATTTTCCTGGACCTGGGATGTGATTCAGAGGAAGTCAGCGAACGGTTTTTCACGATGGAGGTGAAGTCATCTACAAGCTATTACCGGATCAGGGATAAATTAATTGAATTGAAATCAGAAGGGTTTATTGATTTTGCCGAACCCTGTGTTTCCCTTGTACATCAATTCTAACCAGAAAGTCCGTTATGGATCAAACGCTCAATGGAATTGCCGGCTTAAAAGAAAATGAAGTGTTGGCTTCACGTTCAGCACATGGTGTCAATATCATTACTGAAAAAAAGGAAAATGGAATCCTGAGGGCTGTAAAAGATCTTGCCAAAGAGCCCATGTTTATCCTGTTGCTGGCTGCTTCTGTGATTTATTTTATCGGTGGACAAAAAGCGGAAGGCATTTTCATGGCCATTTCTATTGTGCTGGTGGCAGGAATTTCACTTTACCAGGATTCACGCAGCAGGAATGCCCTGGCGGCGCTGAAATCAATTACCCAGCCCCGTGCCACCGTAATCAGGGCAGGCATGGAAAAAGAAATCAACAGTGAAGAGATTGTGGTGGGTGACATGATGATCATTGAAGAAGGAAAGGGTGTTCCTGCTGACGGCGATCATTATAAGATCAAATGATTTCTCTATCAATGAGTCTATTCTTACCGGAGAATCCGTGCCCCTTTATAAAAATGAAACTTCCGAAGATAACAGGGTGTACCAGGGTACATCGGTATCTGGCGGACTGGCCATTTGCAGGGTCACGGCCATCGGTAACAGCACCCGGCTGGCGGGTATCGGTATAAATATCACCGAGATCAAAGAAGAAAAAACACCTTTACAGATCCAGATTACCAATTTTGTCAAAAAGATGGCCATCATCGGCGTGGTCGTTTTTTTCATTGTATGGATCATTAACTATAGCCGGTCTTACGATATCCTGGATAGCCTGCTTAAAGCGCTTACGCTGGCGATGAGTATTTTACCGGAAGAGATCCCTGTTGCCTTTACCACTTTTATGGCCCTTGGTGCATGGCGGTTAATGACCATGGGGATTATTGTAAAGCAGACCAAGACGGTAGAAACACTCGGCAGTGCAACAGTTATCGGCCTCGATAAAACAGGTACCATTACCGAGAACAGTATGGTACTGGCGAAATTGGCCGCATTGAATAAACGGGAGACAGTGAATTTTTCAGAAAAAATTGATGATGATGAAAAAGCACTTGTCCGTTATGCCATGTGGGCCAGTGAGCCCATTCCATTTGATCCCATGGAAAAGGCTTTGCATGAGGCATACCAGTTAACCAGCACTAAAGATGAACGACCGCTATTCAACATGTATTTTGAATATCCTTTGTCCGGACATCCTCCCATGATGACACATGTTTTCAGGAACAGTGCGGGAGAAAGAATTATCGCTGCCAAAGGTGCACCCGAAGCCCTCATGGCTTCATCTGTATTGAATGATGACGAAAGGAAATATATTTCAAATACGGTAAATGTTTTGTCGGCCGAAGGCTACAGGGTTCTTGCTGTAGGTGAAACAACCTTCAATAGTGATCAATTTCCCGAACAGCAGCAGGACTTCAAATTCAGCTTTATCGGCCTGCTGGCATTTTATGATCCGCCAAAGAAAAATATTCCGGATGTACTGGCTTCTTTCTACCAGGCAGGCATAACCGTAAATATAATTACCGGTGATAACCAGGCCACTACAGAAACGATCGCCAGGCAGATTGGTTTCCGCGACCCTGGCAAATGTTTATCCGGCGAAGAACTCATGACGATGGATGAGACTATGTTAAGTGAGGAAGTTAAAAAGGCGCACATATTCGCCAGGATGTTTCCGGAAGCCAAACTTCGCATCATTAATGCACTGAAATCAAACGGTGAGATTGTGGCCATGACGGGTGACGGAGTGAATGACGGACCTGCACTAAAAGCAGCTCATATTGGTATTGCCATGGGTGAAAAGGGAACAGAGATTGCCCGGGAAGCCGCTTCCCTGATCATCATTAATGACGACCTCGCCAAAATGGTGGACGCTATAGCCATGGGACGGAGGATTTATACCAACCTTAAAAAAGCGATTCAGTATATTATTTCCATACATATCCCGATTATTCTTACCGTATTTCTCCCCCTGGCCCTTGGATGGCTGTATCCCAGCATTTTTTCACCTGTACATATCATTTTCCTGGAACTCATCATGGGACCTACCTGTTCCATCATTTATGAGAACGAGCCGATCGAAAAGAATATCATGTTTCAAAAACCAAGGCCCTTTACCACCACGTTTTTTAACTGGAAAGAATTACTGACCAGCATTATTCAGGGTCTGGCCATTACTGCAGGAACGCTGTTTTGCTACCAGTATGCCATACAGCTCGGTGCCGATGAGGAAACAACAAGGACCATGGTCTTTATTACGCTTATCTCTGCCAATATATGCCTCACCCTGGTGAACCGGTCTTTTTATTATTCTATTATTACCACAGCAGGTTATAAAAATAATCTTGTTCTGATGATCATTTCTATCACTGTTACCATAACTGCCTTACTGCTGTATATTGATCCGCTCACCAGTTTCTTCAGGTTCAGCAGGCCAGATGCATACTCACTGCTGATCAGCATGTTATTTGGCTTTGTATCGGTGATATGGTTTGAAATATATAAAGCCTTTAAGCGATCGCAGGTAAAAATCCAGCCATAAAAAAACGGACATGCAGTGCTGCATGTCCGTCAATTATCTGGAATAAATCTTTGTTGTTAATACGCGTTCTTGTCGCCCCGGAAAGAAACGAAAATGGTGGACAGGATAATCTTGAAATCCTGCATCAATGACCAGTTCTCCAGGTAATAGATATCGTGCTCAATTCTTTTCCTGAGCAGTTCAATATCCTTGATCTCGCCACGGTATCCTTTAACCTGTGCAAGACCGGTAACACCCGGCTTCACAAAGTGACGGATCATATATTTGTCATACATCGTTTGGAACTCTTCCGTGTGTTTAAGCATATGCGGGCGTGGTCCAACTACTGACATGTTGCCAATCAGCACGTTCAGGAATTGTGGCAGTTCATCAATATTCGTTTTTCTCATGAACCTTCCCAGTTTGGTGACCCTGGAATCATTTTTGGTTACCTGCTTCACATCACTTTCCGGGTTCTCCCTTAAGCTCCTGAATTTAATACACCAGAAAGGTTTATTGTTTTTTCCGGAACGCAGCTGCTTAAAGAATACGGGACCTCTTGATTCAAGCTTGATAAGGATAGCCAGGATCGGGGTGAGCCATGACAATATAAAAATGGTGACCAGTGTACTTACCACGATATCGAGCAGGCGCTTCTGGATCCTGTTACCGGTATCTTCCAGTGGTTCACTGCGAAGTGATAACACCGGCATATTGTCAACAAAATCTATATGGAAACTCCTGTTAACAAATAATTTGTAGTCCAGTACAAACTTGAAGTGCACCAGTTGCTCTTCAGCTTTGTGTGCAAGTTCATACAGGTAAGGATTCAGTTCAGGTGAAAGGGTGGAATATACTTCAGTAACATCGTTCTCCTGCACAAACGAAAGGCAGTCCCTTAATCCACCAATGATGGGAACCGCAACTTCGGCTTTTTCCCTTCTCCAGAGGCTTCCGAAACTGAAATCATTTTCAAATTTGTCGCCCAGTACAATATGATTGTCATAAATATGGTTCGCACCATTATTGGCGAGTACGGCAGATGTATTGGTCCTGAAATATGTTCTGCCTGATTTACCACCAGATTGCATCTCGGCACCCACTTTAACCTTTTCTATCACCTGCTCTGGTTTTTCATCAGAAAAACATCCAACTACTTCCACGAGCTCAGATTCGTCACGGAAATATTTGATCAGTTTGCGGGTAACTTCATTGTTGCCGATGATCACCACTTTCTTCTTCAATTTTGATTTTGCTTTCTGAACAAGAATGTGAAACACCAGCCTGTTACACAATAACACTACGGCAAATGATATCAGGCAGGAGAATATAAACAACCTGGAGTAATCAAATTTGTAAGCAAAGATGAAGACGAAAAGAAGGAATACGGTAAGCATGAAACACTTCAGCGTACGCTTGAAGAAACTTTCAAAACTCAGCCAGTTCTTGCTTAAATATAATGCGGAGGCATAGACAGAGGCCAGCCATGCCAGATTGAATACATAATAAAAGTGGATATATTCTTTTTGATTCAATGCATCAGCCCTGGATATACTACTGCTGATGAAAAAGAATACCAAATTAAGAGTAAACCAATCCCACAACCATAATAGGGTACGATAAAACGAAAACGACAACCTGTTCATTTCTTTCTTGCGTTTAGGGTAATAGTAAATACGAATTGACTATTCCTAAGTATTGGATAATACGAGCAAATGCTAAAGGCAAGTATAGGAAATGGAGCAGAACGAGCGGTTAGACATAGAACAGAGAGTAGAAATACTAAGTAAAAATATAGTATATTCTACACATATGCAAGTAATCTAGATATTAAGATGTGAAGATTTTCTTATCATATTGTTGTATCAGGGACGTAGTCTCCTGAATATTAACCTTTGAGGAAGCACCGAACAGTATGGATTCTATACCAGGCAGGGAACAAACATATTCTATTGCTTCCCTGGCAGGTACGGCACCACCCGCGAGTACCTGCATGGCGATGGCCCGGAATTGCCTGGTTTTCAATGTATTCTCGTATAACTCCCTTCCACCGGACATCCTGAAACCCACTTTGTTAATAGATGAACAAATGATAGGATTCCTTATGCCTCCCTCTTCCAGCACATCCAGCAGCATGGGCATATTCATGGTAATGAACCCGGCTTCTGCATTATACTTTTTGTTAACATATTCATGAAATGCCACCAGCACCTCTTTCATCTGCATCCCCAACAGCAAATCTGTGATGACATTCTGTAGAAAAATGACCGGTGTATCGATCCCTTTAAACATCTTCATCTCACTGTCAACCAGCAGTTCCATTATAGAAAGGTAATCCTTGGATAAAAAGGCTACCCCACCCTTGAACATCGATCCTACAAAATTACCGGGAACAAATTTCTTCAGTGTTCCCGCCACGCCAAGTTCGGTTACGGCGTTGGCATATTTATGCGCATAAGGCATACAGGGAAACATCTTGTAACCCCGGTATTTGTCTGGCTGCTCCCTTATGATATCACAGATATTTCCAATCCGTTCGTGGGTTGTACACATGAAGGTATTTATGCCGGCATTGCGTGCAGTATCGAGTGTATGGATAATGGCTGAATCTTCCCTGAACCGGATAGACTGTGCCATTGCCTTGTCATCAGAGATATGGTTAACCGCAAAAAACTGGTTATCGCCAAAAATTATTCTTTCCATTTTTCAGGATTGTGCTTTACGTATCATCGAAATAGCCTTGTCAGTCAGCGCAGCACTTTCGAAGGTGTTAATCAAATTTGGTTTTGTGCCCTTTACCGAAGCAATAAAATAATCCAGTTGGGCACTATATTCCTCACCGCGGAGATAAAAGTCAACCGGATCGGTGAGATCAGTAACATATTTTACATTCCACCCGGTATTGTATCCGGCGGGAGCTTCTTTGTCTTTAAAATACACTTTCAGTTCATTGGCATCTGAGACGATTTTCCCCTTGCTGCCGTTGAGTGTTATGGAGGTCGTCATTTTTCTGAAGGTATCGTCACTCCAGTTAACGGAAAGCATACCCGAAACCTTGTTCCTTAATTCCATCATGGCATAAACGGCATCATCCACCTCCCTGGAAAAAATACTCTTCAACTGGCTGGAACTGACTTTTTCCACGGGCGATAATATATCGTTTATGAGATCGATGATATGCGATGCATAGTCCATCAGGCATCCCCCGCCCTCTTCTGGATTTGTTCTCCATGATTCCTGTTTTGCCCTGATCACTACCGGACCAAAAGATTGTCCATGAAAATGATACACTTCACCCAGGGCGCCTGATTTAACAAGGCGCTTTACTTCCCTGAACGTACCGATAAATTTATTATGGTAGCCGACCTGGTTAACCAGTTTTTTGTTCTTTGCTTTTTCAATTAATGCGGGAGCCTCATCTGCAGTCAGGCAAAAAGGTTTCTCTACAAAGACATGAATATTGCGGTCAAGTAGTTCATTCACCATACTGGCATGGAACCTGGTGGGAACAGCCACAACAACAGCGTCTGGCTTTGCGGTATCCAGCATTTTGCGATAGTCGGTAAAGCAGGGAAAGGGTGAATACTTTTCGATGGCGTCCAGCATCATTTTCGACGTATCACATACGCCAGCCACTTCAACATCTTTATGTGCACCCAGGATGGCAAGATGAGAAATACCCATTTTGCCGATGCCAATAATTCCGGTTTTAATCATTTAATATCAGATTTTTCGAAAGCACAAATTTAACCTATTTCGCGGTTAAAATTTCCCTTAAACCATGTATTACTTTATTCACTTCTTCATCCGTCATCGGAATATACAAGGGTATAATAATACTGTTGTCTGCAGCCTGTTCTGAAACAGGAAGATGCAGATCTTTACACTCTTCCTTATAAGCTGTTTCACGATGCGACGTCATGATACCCCTCCTGGAAGAAATGCCCATATCCAGCAATTTCTGCATGATCTCATTTCGTGAAACCGGGCAGCCTGGCAGTAAATAAATACTGTATGACTGGTAATTGCTGAAGTATCCATCCATCTCCACAGGAAGGCGGATAAAATCGATATCACTGAATGCCTCGTGGTACCTCATGGCAATTTTCCTTCTTTCACTGATAATCCAGTCGAGCTTATTCAACTGATGTATCCCAACGGATGCCTGGATATCCGTCATGCGGTAGTTGTACCCCACTTCAAGGTGATCTTCGAACAATATTTTGGAAGACTCATGTCTTACACGATCATTAACTGACATACCGTGTTGCCTGAGCAATTTCATTCTCTGGTAATAAGCCTCATTATTGGTGGTGATCATTCCTCCGTCACCGGTGGAGATGACTTTCCGCGGATGGAACGAAAAACACACGAGGCTGGAATGGCTGCCAATTTTTTTCCCCTTGTATGCAGATCCTGCAGCACATGCAGCATCTTCAATCAGTACCAGCGAATGTTTTTCCGCCAGTTTGGAAAAGGCATCAATATCTGCCGGCATACCGATCTGGTGCACCAGCAATATGGCCTTTGTTTTAGCGGTTATCTTTTTTTCCGTATCAGCAATATCCAGGTTATAGTTGCAGGGATTGATCTCTGCAAATACCGGTGTTGCGCCAACGTATTTAATGGAGTTTGCCGTGGCGATATAACTCATCGACGGACAGATCACTTCGTCTCCTGCCCGGATTCCGGCCACAATCATGGCAAGGTGCAGGGCCGTGGTGCAGTTAGACACGGCAACAGCATACTCTGCCCCGGTGTAAGCAGCAAATTTCTGTTCAAATTCTGCAACCCTGGGTCCCTGGGTTATCCACCCGGTTAAAATAGTGTCATACGCGGCCTGTGCTTCCTCTGTGGTGAGATAAGGTTTTGCTATGGGTATCATGCCGTCTGGTTCTGTTTAATTTTTGAAAAATACCATTCGCTGAGTTCCGCCAGACCCTGGTGAAGGCTGACTGTTGGAGAAAATCCCAGCAGCTCTTTTGCCTTGGAAATATCTGCCAGCCTGCGGCTGACAGGATTAACAGCATCGGAGGCCCTGAATTCGGGTTCCAGCGATGAATTGTTTACAGCGAGAAGGGCTTCCAGCAGTTGCTTTAAGCTGGTTTCCTCGCAATTGCCGATGTTAAAATTTTCATCTGTTACATCTGCCTGCAGTGCTGCAATATTGGCACGCGCAATATCTTTGACATATACAAAATCCATTGATGTGCTGCCATCACCATTAATGAGCGGCCGTTTACCATCACGGATACAATCGAGCCATTTGATCATCACCTCCGTATACTTGCCATCCGTATCCATCCGGGGGCCATATGCATTGAAATAACGCAGTGCTGCATAGTCAAGCCCATACATGAATTTGTAACTCCTGAACAGTTGTTCTCCCCACATTTTAGCAGCGCCGTAAAAAGTCTGGTTATTGTATGGATTATCTGTCTCCGGTGTTGGGAAATGTTGCGCCAGTCCATATACCGAAGCACTTGAACTGTATATGACTTTTTTCACCTTATACTTCACGCATAATTCTGCAAGGTCAAATGTGGCTTTCAGCATTACGTCAAATCCCTCCCGCGGGTTAGCGGCGCAGGCATTGATCCTCAATGCTGCCATATGAAATACGTAATCAGTGCCCGAAACAAGTTTATCCATCAATACCGCGTCCCTGATATCGCCTTCATGCACTTCCACGATGGGATTATCCAGGAAACTTTTCATATTCAGCCTGCTGCCCCTGATAAAATTATCGATAATGATAATCTTAGCCGGTTCCAGCGGAATCAGTTGTTCTACCACATAAGATCCGATAAAACCCGCACCGCCGGTTACCAGGATCACACTGTTCCTAACTTTATTATCCATGATTTGAATTATTTAAACTTAAAATGATAATGCCGGCGATGATCATCAGGAGTCCAAAATAAGACCCCAGCGTCAGCTGGTCCCTGAAAATAAAGTATCCTGTCGCCACCGTAAGAATAAAATTGATCCCCACTGCAACAGGTATGATAAATGTAAAATTGCCGGATGATAGCGCTTTAAACAGTACAAGTGCCGATAAAAAAATGATGGCAAAGGCCGTGATAATCTGGGCCTGGAAAAGAAATCTTATCCAGTCATTAAATGCAACCAGAGATTTTCCTTTCAGGTTATATTTAATAATGGCTGCCCCGCTAACATTAAGCAGGGCATAGAAGAAACAAAAGGTAATGGCTTTGATCAAATTAATTCAGTTCTATAATTTCATCAATAATAAATACCGGCCGCTTCCTGCTGGCATCCAGCGTTCTCCAAAGATACTCAGCAATGATGCCGAGCGAAATATTGGTAATACCAAATCCGATCATCAGTATGGATACCAGTGCCGGCCACCCGCTTTCCAGGTTGTCATACAACAGTTTCCGGGCAATGATATAGGTGGTCCAGAATATCCCCACAATAAAAAACAATATCCCGATATAAGATACCAGCCTGATTGGCGTATACGAGAAGGCCACAAAAGAATCGATCAGCAATTTTATTTTCTTTGCCAGCGTCCATTTTGATTTTCCGGCCTTCCTGGCGATTTTCTGGTATTCAATAAAATCCTGCCGGAATCCCAGGTTGAGTATCTGTAAGAAGAGGCTTGAATTGGATTCAATATTTTTATTCAGCGAATCGGCGACCTTGCGGTTAAACAGCACTACATCGAATCCCTTCGACGGGTACCTTACGTTTACATACCGTTGCATCAGCCCGGAATAAAACCCGGAGAATTTTTTTTCAAACCAGGAATTCTGTGTCTGCTGGCGGTAACCCCAGACGATCTCATTTCCCAGCAGCGCTTTCGCATACATGTCAACGATATTGTCTATCGGGTCCTGGAGGTCAGCATAAATAAAAGTTATGTATTTCCCCACGGCATGCATCACACCTGACCTGAGCGCGGCATGAGATCCGTAGTTCTGGGACAGTGAAATAAGCCTCGTACCGGAAGGAAATTCCGTCTTTGATATCTTTTCCACGGACCTGTCGGTTGAACCGTCATTGACCAGGATGATTTCAAATCGTATATCTTTCTGCCGGCTCACAAAATTGCAGAGCTCTTCCGACAGGAATCCGATATTGTCCTCCTCGTTCAGGAAAGGAATGATAATGCTTATATCGGGTATCCTATCCATGGGTGGAAACATTTTTTAAGGGAATTTCTCTGGCCGGATTTCCGGCTATCCTTGACCGTGAGGGAAAACTTCGTATCACGTTGCTGCCGATACCCACCAGTGAAAAATCTCCGATGCTGATGCCGTTAATGAGGTTGCTGCCGCTTCCTATATAACAGTTCCTGCCCACAACCGTTCCCCCTGCAATAACAACAGAAGAACCTACCAGCGCATAATCATCCACGTGAGCATCATGATGAACAACAGAATTGGGAAGTATGCATACATGATCACCGATCCTGGCATTGCTGGTGATCACCACCCCGGCCATAACCAGTGAATTTTTTCCAACAAGCGCATTTCTGCCTATCACGGCAGAGGGATGTATAACCGTGGCAAACCTTTCTTCCTTAATCCCCAGGCCGTCAATATGTTCCTTTCTTTTTTGAAAACTAGCAGGCCCACCGGGTACTGCCAGCACCATAGCATCAGGATATCTTTCCAGCATCGACCGGTCTTCCACGGGTAGTTTGCCGGCATAGCCCTGCTTGGTCGCAAAATTGTCGTCTATGAAACCAATAACATCATATTCCGCCGGATCAATACAGTCCAGCGCTTCAATGCCATTTCCATTGCAGGGGAATATGATGAGTTTTTTTGGCATCAGGCAGTTAATATGAATTGATGATATCCACCACGTAGGCTACTTCCTGGTCAGTCAGTTCCGCGTACATTGGAAGTGATACGCAATGTTCAGCAAGGTATTCCGAATTCGGGCAGTCTCCTTTCTTATAGGATAGAGAAGCATATGCCTTTTGCAGGTGGCAGGGAACAGGATAATGAAGCCCGGGAAAAATCTGGCGTTCATTAAGGTATTTGATCAGTTCATCCCTGTTTTCCGTGGTAACCACGAAGAGGTGAAATACTGACTCATGTCCTGCAGGCTGAACCTGCATGGTAATTTTTGGATTGCTGATATTACGATGATAGTATGCAGCAATGTCCCTGCGACGTGCATTCCAGGAAGGAAGGTATTTGAGCTTGATGCTGAGCGATGCGCCTTCGAGTCCGCCCATCCTCATATTGTAACCAATTTCATCATGGTAATACCTGACTACAGAACCGTGGTTGCGCAGGCTTTGCAGGTGCTTATAATATTGTTCATTATTGGTGGTTATACCTCCGGCTTCCCCACAGGCGCCAAGATTTTTGCCCGGGTAAAAACTGAAACAGGCCATCTCTCCAAATCCGCCAACGGGCTTACCGTGGTATTTTGCACCCTGTGCCTGTGCGGCATCTTCCAGCAGAAATAATCCATGTTTTTTACACAGCGCATCAACCGGTGCAATATCGAATGGCTGACCGTATAAGTGTACGCCAATCACCGCCTTGGTTTTGGCATTGATCTTTTCTTCGATCTTTTTAACGTCGATCTCCCAGGTATCCGGGTGACAGTCTACAAAAACAGGAGTGGCTCCGGTATAGGAAACACCCCAGGCAGTGGCGATGAAGGTGTTGGCAGGAATAATGACCTCATCACCGGCGCCGATCCCAAGTGCCAGCATAGCCAGGTGAAGTGCGGAGGTTCCATTATTTACGCCAACAGAATATTTGACATCGCAAAAAGAAGAGAACTGCTGTTCAAATTCTTCCACGAAAGGTCCACCGGAAAATGCCGTGGCGTTATACACTTTCTCGAATGCTTCAAAAACCTCCCTGCGTATCTGGTCGTGCTGACCTTTCAGGTCAAGGCAGGGAATCTTTTTCATCAGGTTAGTAGTTGCTGTACTCATATGGTTTTTATTATTTTGGCAGGAACACCTGCAACAACAGTATTATCAGGAACATCTTTGGTAACTACGGCACCGGCCCCAACCAGTGCATTACGGCCAATAACGATTCCGGCCAGGATGGTGGCATTACTTCCAATGGAAGCGCCTTTCTTAATGGTGGTCTCCACCACTTTCCAGTCACTTTCATTTTGTATGCTGCCGTCTTCATTGGTTGCCCTTGGAAACAGGTCATTCGTAAACATAACGCCATGACCGATAAACACATTATCCTCGATATGCACTCCTTCACAGATAAAACTGTGGCTGGAGATCTTGCAATTCTTACCAATGGTAGCGCCTTTTTGTATTTCTACAAATGCCCCTACCTTGCTGCCGTCATCGATGCTGCAGCCATAAGCATTTACAAAATTAAATATTTTGACATCCTTGCCTACACTGACATTATTCAATGACTGGCGTTCATTCTGAATGGTAATGATTTCCATATCTAACGTATCTTGATTTCTTTTCCTTTATTCTTGATCGATTCCTGCGACGCTTCCAGGATTTTCACTACCTGCCTTCCCAGGATGGCATTGGCAAGGGGTTCTTTTTTCAGGCATACCGACTGGATAAAATCTTCGGCTACTCCCGCCAGTGCTTCGCGGCCGGAAAGTTTCGGAATGAACACATCGCCTGTGCGGTAGTCGACCATGATCCGCGTTTTGTCTTCTTCTGACTTCATATTATACCCGGTATCATACACCCTCACCTTTTCTGATGGCTCCAGATCATTGTACAGGATCATTTTTTTATCTCCCCCGATCAGGGTCTGTCTCACCTTTACCGGCGAGGTCCAGGAGCAGTTGAAATGGGCAATGAAATCCGACTGGTAATTTACCGTCAGGTAGGCAATATTCTCAATATGGTTCCTGGTATGAGAGATCCCCGTGGCATTAATGCTTTCGGGTAATTCCGTGATCAGGTAGGTCAGAATGGAAATATCATGCGGCGCAAGGTCCCACAAGACATTTACATCCGGCTGAAATAAACCCAGGTTGATCCTTGTGGAATCAAAGTAGGAAGGTGTGCCGATGGTTTTATCTTCGATCAGTTCCTTCATTTTGGCCACCGCCCCGGTATACAGGAAGGTATGGTCGGCCATAAGCGTAAGCCCTTTCCTGGCCGCCAGTTCAATGAGTTCATCAGCTTCTGCAACGGATGATGTCATTGGTTTTTCAATGAGCACGTGCTTACCGTTTTCCAACGCTTTTTTAGCCAGCGCGAAATGCGTAAATACCGGCGTGGCAATCACCACAGCGTCAATCACCGGATCACTGATAATGTCATTCGCATCTGCGACCCCTGTAATGGAGGGAAATATTTTATTCAGCAGCTTAAGGCGCTCCGGCCTGGCGTCTGCTACTTTTCTTACGGTACAATCTGTTGCGCCAAAAAAATTCCTGACAATATTGGGACCCCAATAGCCATAACCGATGACGCCTACATTAATATTATTGCTGTTATTCATGGTTTATCTTTCTCGTTTATCCTTGTTTTTTTACTCCGTAACAACGTATAACTCCACCCTTGTTAACAGCTGCCGAAATGGCTTCCAGCACAACTGCAAATGGCAGCAGCGCCATGATCGGCAAAATTAACCAGCGTTTACTTTTAATCAATTTTATATCGGCTATGATAAATCCGTTATAACCAAAAAAATGCATCAGGCTCTGCAACATTCCGATGATGCCCATATGCCAGGAAAAATAAGACGTACGGACAACTTTCAGACCCGATTCTTCAAGATAAGACCGGAACTTATCCGGTGTAAAATGGTTGATGTGACGCGGTACATCCAGATGCATCCAGGTATTCTTTGCCCAGGCCGACTGCCAGCTGTTGAAATTAGGAACTTCAAACATGCAAATGCCATCTTCTTCAAGGTTCCCTGCCACCAGTTCCTTCATCAACGGTAATGCCTCCGGGATATGTTCAAACACATGAATCGAAGTGATCACATCGAATTTATGGCTGAAAATACGGCCGGATGAAAATTCATTCGTATCAATGGTGAGGCCGTATTGTTCTCTTCCGAAATTTGCCCGTGGAAGCGATGTTTCCACGCCCTTCACATCAAAACCTGCTGCTTTCGCAATATGCAGGAAAACGCCTTTCCCTGCACCAAAATCAAGCAGGGTTACGGGTTTCTTTTTGGACAGGGTCCGGATTCGTTGCAATACATTGTTGTACTCAAACTCCTGTATCCGGTAAAATATGCTTTTTGACGTATCCCTTACCGTATAATCGCGGGCATCATAGTACTCCTGGAGGTTTACATCCTGGTCCCAGTAAGTATAAATATTGCCACACTTATTACATACCATTACTTCGAAACTACCCTGGCCTCCGCCGGCTATCGTATATAATTTTGTACCGCCTTTGGCAGCTGGTTCATTGCATTCAGTACAAGATAAATTCCTCATAAAATTATTTCCGTTGAAACCGGATCAGCCTACCTGTTTAAAAACAGTTTTTTCATACTTTATGGCCCCTGCAATCTTTTCAAAATGCGCCAGGTATTGATCTGTTATAATGTCCCAGGAATAAATATTCCTGATCTTCTCTGCATTTGCCGTCAGCATCTGCTGATGATTGCTTTTATCGATACTTAAGATCAAGGCAGACACGTCTTCAAAATTGTTGAAGTAGTATGCATCCTTGCCGAGGATCGCAGAATTATATACGTTGTTATGTGCACAGATCAGTGCATTGGACGCCATTGCCTCCAGTAATGACGGATTGGTACCGCCTACCGTGTGGCCATGGAAATACAGGCATGAATAGTATCGAAGGTTATTCAACACGTTAATATCATAAACTCCCCCAAGGAATTTGATATGATCATGCTTTCCAAATTTGGAAACAAGGTGTTTCCCATATTCCGTTTCATGCCCCCCGATCACCAGGAATGTCCTCTTGCGGCCCGACCTGACAACTCCGTCCAGGATCATTTCGATACTGTTCTCCGGGAAAATCCTGGCAATCAGCATATCGTATTCACCCGGCTTTAGTCCATACTGATCCAGTGCCTTCGTATCGGGCTGGTCAAACATAAAGGCGCCATAAGGTATATACACAGAATCCCGTTTATACGTTGCCGACAGGTATTGCTGGATGCCGATAGAATCGGCCACGAGGTAGTGGCTGTGTTTTGCAGCCACGGACTCCGAATAATGTATGAAATTCCTCACGGGTTTGGGCCTCCTGGTACGTTGCCATTCAAAACCGTCCATATTGGTGGTAATGACGGATGACTTCGGGAACAGCCACCAGAAAACGGAATTGCTGGTATAGCCCAGTTGAAGGATAACATCAAAATCCCTTTTACGGGTATCGCGTATACAATTGAAATCGTAAATAAACTCCCCTATCTCACCAATCTTGTTGACCGGGCTGTAGCAGTGTACGATATTAACGCCTTTCCATGTTTTTTGCTGGTAAGGATGATCATGCCAGCTATACACTGTTGTTTCAATCCCCCTTTTCACCAATCCCAGCGCAAGGTATTCGGCACATTGTTCGAACCCGCCATAGTTGTTGGGAATTCCCCTGGTGCCAATAATCGCCACTTTCATCTGCTAATTTTTAAGCGCTTATATAAAATAAAACAGTAATGTTTAATTACCCATAAACGCTAGATTATCAATAATATTTTCAAGAAATGACCAGTGTTTATCAAAATTAACCCGGCTAAAAGCATGTATTCGTGCCTGTTTGCCAAGACTTTGTACCAAATCTTCGTCATTCCATAACTCCATGATCCTGTTCCTCAATCCCATAGCATCTCCCGGCTGGTGTAAAAAACCAGTTTTGCCATCGAGCACAAGTTCGGGTATACCCCCGATATCCGCCCCTACTACTGGCTTTGAAAAAAGGAGGCTTTCAATAACCGAATACGGATAATTCTCATACCATTCAGAAGGGCACACCACAAACGAACTTTCCATGGTCAACCGGAAAACGGACTGTTTGTCCTGGAAACCAAGGATTTCGACGTTATCCATTTGCTTTTCCTGCTTGTACTGCTTCATTGAATCGAACCAGGCACCGGTGCCGGCGATCTTTAATTTCACCTCCGTGCCTTCCACCGCTTTCAGCAGGGTTTCAATGCCTTTGATGGTTTCAATCCTCCCCACGTACAGTATGTATTTTTCCTTCGTGGAGGAATGTCCATTTCCATTGTACCGGCTGATATAGTCATCCACAAAAGGGATATCATAACATAAATTGCTCAAATGCATCCTCGAGGAGGGAAATCCATACTGAATGAATTTTTTCTGAAGGAATTCAGATGGGCATAAATATGCATCTACCTTCTTGTAAACGCCGCTGCGGTGATAATAATAAGCATCAATGCTGGCCAGCAGGCTGGATGCAAAGGATCCTTTTTTACAACGATTAATGGCACAATGGTAAAACTTACCGTTACGGCATTTTTCACAAACCTTATCGCCTGAAACAAAAGTTCCTTCGGGGCAGATGATCTTATATTCATGCAGGCTCCAGATCACCGGTATATTTCTTTTCTTCAGTTTCCATATAATGGCCGGCGTGATCCAGTGATGTATGATATGCAGGTGTGCAAAGGCAATCTCATGCTCATCAAGGATCTGGTCAATATTATTAAGTGCTTCTATGGAGACCACTGAATTTTTCATGGCTTTCAGGCCGTTAATGATGCCTTTGTTATTATTCAGGTTTTTATAATCATATGCCTTTACGAAATAATCCCTTTTTTCAGTTTTCCCTTCGATGTAGGTACTGAAAGGTATTACTTCATAACCGTTGGCCTCATATAGTCGCTTGACATTATTGATATATGTCCAGTCGCCTCCAACCGGTTCCCAGGACCAACTTGCCATTAATACTTTCTTTTTCATTAATTAGGTATCGGTTATTCACCCGGCTAATTTGCCGGCTTTAGTTTCGTTCCTGGTAATAAAATGCTGAAATATGGGCTGGACCACACTTCCTGGTATTTGTTATCTGCCAGGAACTGCGTAAAAATTTCATTACGTCCCTTGCTGAGTGCATCCTGCAGATTTTCCCCAGTGTAAATGATCTCCGGCCATGTACTGCCTTCATGCACCATCCAGATTTTTTGCCTGATCACTACCGGCAATCCTGTTTTCGCCGTAGACTTGTTCATCTCATTTTCAAAATGCCCCGTGGTAAAATATAAGGGCGCCGGGCTCGATAAAAACGGCCTCGTTTCAGTCATAAAATGATACATCGGGAAAGCATCATAGGCCAGCACCGTTTCTCCCCTTTTTGCGTACCTGCTACTGGCTTCCAGCAGTTCATTCAATGCCTTTGCCCTGCCTCCAGAGGTATAGATAAACCTCATATTGTTGTTGCTGATGCCGGAAAACATCGTGAACCGGTTATGCCTGTCGAAGAAATAGGGTCGAATAATAATATGTCGTACGCAGACAACCACGATAAACATTCCCATCCACAATAAGGCCTTTTGCAGGAAGGACTGTTCCAGCTTTATCCTGAATGATCTCAGGCTGCCCCATTGTCCGTTTAGCGTTATATCCTGGCTGAACACATCTGTCAGCATTTTCATGGCCATGGGAAAACTTATCCATAATGAATAAATCATTACTGTCATGATCCCCGGTGCACTGCCAAGGGGATGTACAAGCATGATAAATAATCCCAGGAATGCCAGCAGTTTTTCTTCATATGAAAACGATCCCAGAATATAAATGGCTGCCGTAATCGTTGAAATTCCTGTAAGCAGGTAGGTAAGATCTTTCAATACTACCCTGTTAGTAAAGATGATGCCGACTGCCGCAACACTCAGCAATCCCCACATCAGCAGATCAGGCCTGAATTTTTTAAATCCTGATTTTCGTGCCTCATCAGACAAAACTTTTCCAATGACAAGAGATGCCATAAGAAATATGATCAGTGAAATGGAAATAAAATGCTGTTTAGCCGGAAGGGTGATCATCCTGAAGGGGCTGTAGCTGCCGGCCAGTCCATCCTTCTTGGCTGATGTGGTAGACAGGGAAAATAAAAACCTGAGGGAATCCACATATGCATCGAAGTGACCGATCATTTTCATTATGCCCACAATGGAAACAGCAGCAATGATTAGTCCGCCTGCATAAATAAGTAAATAGCCGATGACCTGTGAAATCTTTCTCCTGGCAATGATCCCTTCATAAATGATGACCAGGCCCATTCCCACACCGAGTACATTGGGCAGGCGTGTGAAGATATTGAGGCTTACCAGGACACCGCAAAACAGGAGCAATAGTGGTTTACTGTTTTTAAGCCCGGTATAAATCAGCCATGCCGCAAAAAAATACAGCAAAGCGGAAAGCGTGTTATAATGAATATCCTTTGGTTCGTCGTTGATATATAAGGCCAGCAATACCACACTGATCTGCCATATACCGCGCGGTACAATATTTTTCAGCATCCGGTAACTTGAGTAGATGGTGGCCATGCTGACCAATACACCGGCAAACCTCAAACCCCACAATCCAAGCCAGGGGACCAACTTCAGTACTAATCCACCGACGATGCCCGTGAACCAGTAAAAAAATCCATATTGTACTGAGGTAGGGTCGTCCAGGATGCGTTGATAAAAACTGACATGAAACCCTTCATCCAGCAAATCAATTCCCTGGAAGATGATCGCCACATGATATAGAAAAATAGCCGCAAAAAATACCGTATTGTTGATACCCTTCAATGGAAAAAAGTGCCGGAACTTTTCGGGAATAAACGACAATGACACCGCACCGCCAGGTCCGGTGGAGTGAGTTGTGAAGGTATTTTCCAAAATAGAGTCCTGTTGTTTCATTCAAAAAGTTTTTCCCTGGTTCGCTGCCTCAGCGACCGTCATTTTTTCCTGGTGGAACAAGTATCCTGAAAACATTATTGGACCATGCCTCCCGGTAATTATTGGATGCTAAAAAATTATTGAAAATCAAATTACGTTTGTCATTCACGGCACCCTGCAGGTTACTGTTTTCCACAACATCTTCCGGCCATCCGCTGCCTTCGTGAATGGTATATATTTTCTGCTGAACAATTACCGGCAGGCCCTGATTTCCGACGGCCCTGTTAAGTTCATTGGCAAACTGCTGGTTCGTGTAGAACATCGGCGTTGAATTGGGCAGGAAGGGCCGGGTTCCTGTCATAAAATGAAACATGGGAATGGCATCATAAGCAAGTACAGATGATCCCTTGGCTATAAACTTATTACTGGCCGCCAGCATTTCATTAATAGCCGTTGCCCTGCCCCTGGAAGTATAAATGTACTTCGTGGCCGGGCTGTTGATCGCATGCGTCATCTCAGTACGAAAATGCTTATCATAAAAATAAGGGAACACAAAAATATGATGCAGGCAAAGTGCCAGTATCATTGCAGCACTCCACTGCAGGGTCTTTTTCAGGTATGCATTCCTGTTAATGAACAGGTTCCATGAATCCCGGCCAATCCTTACACTGAATTCACAATCTTTCCCGGCAAGCCTGCAAAGCATGGCTACGGCCATGGGAAAATTGATCCATAAGGAATAGATCATCACTGTCATAATACCGGGAGCGCTTCCGAACGGGTGAACAGCCATAATAAAAAGCCCCAGCAATGACAGCAGTTTTTCGCCATGGGAATAATTGCCCCATAAATAAATGGCTGACGTAATTACACTGATGCCGGTAAAAAGGTAGGTAAGGTACTGCAGGTTAATCCTGCCGCTGACCATTAACCAAAGTAGTGTAATGGTAAGGATAAAGGGAAGCACCATACTGGCATCAAAATGCCGCTCACCAATTTTTATCGTAGTATCGGAGATGAACTTGTACAGGACGGTTACTGTGCCAATCAGCAGCACCAGTAATATGGACATCGAATGCTGTTTCACCAGCACATAAAATAACCTGCTGATACCATAACTTCCGGAGAGCCCGTCCTGCTCCCCTGTTGTAGTGGTCAGGGAGTACAAAAATTTAATGGAATCGATGTATATCTCCAGGTGCCCGATCATTTTCATGACCAGTAGCACCAATCCGATTGAGATCAGAAATCCTGAAATAAAGTATCCCATGCCAACCATGATGTCCTTTCGCTTTCTGTCGAGTACATACCCACTATACAATATGGCGATTCCCATTCCTGCTCCTAAGATATTGGGCAGGCGGGTAAATACGTTCAGTGCCAGCAATCCACCCGACAAAAACAGCAGGAATTTCCGCTCTTTGGTGAGACCGAAAAACATTAACGCAGCGGCTGCAAAAAAAAGTAAGGCAGAAATAGTGTTATAATGAATATCCTTGGGTTCTGTATTAATATAAAGAGCAAGGATGGCAATGGCAGACTGCAGGATGGCAGAAGGTATATAGTTCCTCAACAAACGGTAGGCAATCAAAATAGTTGCAACACTCACCAGGGCTCCTGCAAGTCTTAAACCCCACAGTCCCAGTTCCGGTGCAATGTTTAACATGGCGCCTCCCACAATACCGGAGAACCAATAAAAAAAACTGTACTGGACGGATGAAGGATCACTGAATATCCGCTGGTAGAATACTGCATGAAAGCCTTCATCCAGCAAATCGATACCCTGGAAAGTTATGGCTATATGATAGACAAGGATGAGCAGAAAAAATAGTCTTTCATCCAACCCGCGTGCCGTAAATGCATGCCTGTTGCCGTGGGCAGTATGCGAACGCATCCTTTTTACCAAAGGATCGGCTCCGGACACTTTCCCCATATCGTCAGGCAACTTTCTCAGCATTTATTAAAATATTTTTTATACTCCATCACCATTGCCTTAGCGTCATATTTTGATGCAATCATGGCATGGATGGAAGCTTTATCAAAACGGGCATGGATTCCTTTCTGCCAGTTTTCAGCCAGTGATTTATCGTCTGATCCGCTCAGGAAACCGTTCTGGCCTTCTGATATCATTTCCCTTGCACCCCCGATATCGGTTAATACCGCGGGAAGTCCACAGCTCATGGCTTCCAGTGCGGCAATGGAAAAAGTTTCGACACTGTCGGAAGTAAGAGAAAATAAATCGGCACCCCAGTAAAACGGGCGAAGGTCCTTCTGCGGTCCGGCGAAAATCACATAGTCCGATATCTTCAGTTCACGGGCGAGATCTTCGGCCTGCTTTTTCATTACCCCCTCTCCTGCCAGCAACAGGCAGACATGCTCACCTTTTTCTTCCCGTAGAATTTTGAGTGCCCTGATGGCGCCAAGGTGATTTTTTTCAGGCCTGAAAGCGGCAGCAAGGAGGATCACTTTGGCTCCGGGTGCAATATGGTACCTGTTGCGAAAAGCGTCCACATCAAAATCGGCCGGTGGCAGGGACCAGTAGTCAAGGTCAATGCCATTATAAATAATTCTTATGGCTTCCTGTGGAATGTTGAAATGCGCCAGCGTATACTTTACCTGGTTTTCTGAAGCTGCAATCACAATATCTTTCTTACGCAACATGGCCACGTACATCTTGTGCAGCAGGTGTTCTTTTTTATTGCCATGGATGGTAGTCTGGTAGATCACCACTATGCGTGCCGGTGAGCCTGTAAAAGCAATGGCCACCCTTGCATAAAAAAAGGCAAAAAAGTTCAGGCACACGATACAGTCGGGATTATCGCGCGCAATCAGGTTGCGGATATTCCTCAGCGCTGCAATATCGAATTTTGATTTGCGGGGTTCAGCCGTGAACCTGATATTTTCATTAAGCTCTGATTGCAGAACATTATTGGAACTCAGGCTGACTACATTCTGGTAACGGTATTCAGGGTACAGGGAATTGGCCACCAGGATAAGAAGTTTTTCAAGACCCCCTATCGGAAATGCCGGTGTTACATATAGTAGCTTTTTATCTTTCATTGGTTTATTCGTGATGAAGTGTATTTACCCTTCAGGTTTGCGCAAGGCTCATAATTTTTGGTTGTGATTTTGCATAAAAACTATTTTCTGCAATCAAAGTGCTTACAAAAAGAAACATTATACTTCCCGTCAGCTCTGCGTTGTTGGCAAGGGAAAAAAGTATGATGAATATGATGGCAATGGAAATGGGTGAGGTCATATCATTCACCTTGAAGGACCTGACCAGGAAACTATACATCATGAAACTCCAGAATGCCAGTCCGGTAATACCAAATTCTATCAGCAGCATCAGTAGTCCATTATGTGGCGGAAGATTATTATGGCCGAGGTTCCTGGTGACATATCCCCAGAATCCGATGCCAAAAAACTGTTCCACCGTCTTAAGGTCAAGGAATGCGCCAAGGGCATCTGATGAAGCTTCGGTACGCCATTCCATGGCACCCAGTGCATTCACATTATAATTCAGCCCGAGGTGTTTGTTGAGTACCGCGATTGGTTCATCAATAAGCCGGTCCGTAATCGCCTCCATAAACTTTGTGTCGAGGGCGAAAAGGCTCTGGATCGACATAAAAACAATCAGCGACACAATCAGTGCACTGAATATGATCATGATCAGTGATGCAGCCCGCTGCCACCTGGCCTTATTGTTGAATTCACGGGCAATGATAAAGAATGATATTCCAAATACACCCAGCAATGCACTTCTTGAGGTAGACATTAACACGCCGAGGAACATCACCGGCAGCACTATTAGGGCAATCTTGCTGGCCAGCTTTCCATTAATGTACTCGGCCAGCAGTACGGTAAATGACATACCACAGATCAGTCCATAGAAACCGTGATTGATCACTTCCACAATCTGACCGTTTTCATTGAGCGTTTCCGGAATACCCAGCAATGATTTATAAATCCGGAGGACGGGAAATTCGCCTTCCCGCGCATAGGTGTAGACAAGGTCAGAAAAGCAAATTATACCTGCAATGAACAGGCTTATTTTCAGCAGCCTGGTGTTGTTGTATCTAAAGAAAAAATAATACCCGGTATACGCTGATATAAAAGTGAGTGCACAGGTCCTGACGTATTCAAAAGTGAGCAGGTCATAAAATTCACTTAACGCCAAAGTGTATAACAGGAAGATGACAATATATTTTGCCGGTGTGGCAAAGAAGGATTCGTGTTCAGAAACGTTCATTGGCAACAGCGTCCTTGCAAAAAGTGCAAGTCCGAGCAGGGCCCTGATATTTACCGGCAACCCTTCAAGGGAAGCATTCATGTCGGCAATGGTGATGGTAAAAAATACCACGGCAACATACTCCGGTTTTACGATCAGGGCGTAAAGAAAAAGTGAACCTAATATGAGCGCGATGATTAACAAAATGTATCCAGTTTATATTTTCCGGGGTTTCTTAATAAAAATTATTTTTCTCAGGATGACCAGCATGGTCACCAGGTATATGCAGTGCACGAGCGCATAGCTGATAGTGGCTCCGTAGGTACCAAACTTGTTTACAAAAAAAATGCCCAGCACCACGGAATTGACAAAGTTTAATAATTCCATAAAAATGTACACCCTGGTCATGGCTTTGGCAATGAGTACATAGCCCAGAACCCATCCGCACATTTTCAGGATATCTCCCAATAACTGAAATTCAAAAAGCGAATGCATGCCATTAAACTCATGCGTAAACAGGAGATGAATAAGCAGATCCCTTCCAAAATAAATCACCACCACACAGAAAACCAGGAAGGGGATCATGAGTTTATATACACTAAAGATCTCATTGCGGATTTCATATTTTGTTTTCAGTTCTGCGAGCCTTGGAAGATAATATACACTCAGCGAAGTCATGATCACAAAAAGATACATGATCGAAATACGGTTCAGTCCCTCCCATAATCCCGCTTCATGAATAGACAGTGTTTTGGAAATATATCCCCTTACAAAAAGCTGGCTTCCGGGAACCGTTATGGCACTCACCAACGCCATAACAGCATAGTGGCTTAGCTTACTGGCAGTGGCACGGTCATACAGCCTGACAAAAGATTTTGCATTGAACCATGGTGCCTTGCGAACAATAAATAGCGTGAGCAGGAACACGACCGACTGAAAAGTTATTGAAGAGATCAGTGCGCCCATAATTCCAAATTGCACAGAAAGAGTGACAGTGAAAGCCAGCCCGATGAAACTGCCCAGGAGGCTCGCCTGCAGGTACCTTGTATAATCTTTGAACCCGTTAATAACGGAGATCAAAAGGGCATTCAATGCATAGAAAATGATGGTACCGCCAAATATGTAAAATACCAGAGTATACTTCCTGTCATTGAGAATGATCTCTGAAAAGTAACCGGCTCCAAACAGCAATACCATACCGGTGATTACGGAAAACACCATCGTAATCCAGAAGCCTGTACCCAGGTAAAGATTGTATTTCTCTTTTTCATCTGAATGCTCGGAAAGGTATTTTGTTATCCCGGAGTTGATGCCTCCATTGGCGACGATAAGCAGTATCGTTGAAAAATTGGTCAGTTGTCCGAGTAATGCTACACCTGCAGGGCCGATAATCACTGAAATGACTTTAATACTGACCAGGCCGGTCAGCATTTTTACAACGGTGGAGATTCCGTTTAAAAATGATACCCTTACCAGTTCGGTATTAAGAAGTGATTTCAATTTGACTATTCCGTTCAATGATGATCTATTAATGTTTTCTATTACTTAATACTTAATACCGCCGCCCTTCCAAGTTTTTTCAGATACCTGTTGGTGCTGTGGTCATACGCTTCAGCCAGCATCACAGAAATATATTTCATTTTATAAGTAAAAAGCAGGTTGCTGAATAATACTCTTTGTATCATTTTTTTCTTGTAACAGATCACAAACCATCGATGAAGCAGAAATTTAAAGATTACCGGGCGGTTCATATCAACATTCGACTGTGTTGACGCTATCAGTGTTTTAACCCAGTCTTCCAATTGGTTAAAATTATCCTGGTCATTAAAAAAGTCGGCGTTAAAGATTAGAAAATGACTATGTATATCCAGTTGTTTTTCTGAAAAAGGAATATTTAATTTCAGCAGGTTCTGGCGGTTGATCTCCTTAATAGAGGAATACATTTCAGTATTCATCTGGTAGCTCACATTTTTTCTGTGCACGCGGTAATAACATCCGATGAATGGAATGTTGGCAAAACTGGTCTCATCGCCCATCTCCAAAAACAGGCGATAATCTTCTGCGAGCAGGCTGGCATCAGAATACCGGTATTTTTTCGCCAGGGAAGCACGTACCATCACAGTAGAATGGCAGAAACAGTTACCCAGGTGCAGGTATGCCTTGATGTCTGCATCCTCCAGGGGAAACCTTACCTTGTTGATGACCAGTCCTTCTCCATTGATGACATTGAAATACGTCCCGGTAAGCCCGTATTCCGGATTCGATTCCATGAAAGCCAGTTGTTTCTCGATACGGTCAGGAAAAGCCACATCATCACTGTCGAGAACGGCAAGATAGGAACCCTTCATTCGGTCGATACCCATATTCCTGGACTTCACGATCCCGAGGTTTACCTCGTTTTTGATATAAATGATCCTTTCGTCATGGAAAGAACAAATAATATCATGGCTGTTATCTGTGGATCCATCATTCACGATGATGAGCTCAAAATGAGGATAGGTCTGGCATAAAATACTGTCAACAGCCAGTTTGAGGTACTCACCGGTATTGTATACGGCCATGAAAACCGTCACAAAAGGATGGGGTAAAGCATTGTGGTTTCTTGCACTCATATCAGAACGGGTTAGCATGAAATACGTATGAAATATTTCAAGCAATCGGACAATTCACTTTCGTTTTTTATACACTTCAACATCAACAGTTTCCTGTTTCAATTGGCGGTGACCAGGGATCGGACTATCTCAAATTTCATTGGCTGCAATCGATGAACCAGGTTGCCTGGTTGTCAGGCCGCATTTTTCTTTTTCTTTTTGTAGCCGTCATATGACGACTTAACATGGTAACCATAGCCATAGCCATTACCATATGCGGATTTTCCATATCCCCTGTTCTTGACACCATTAAATATGATGGCAACATTTTCAATATGGAAGGATTTCATTTCGTCGTCCAGCAATTCTATATGTGCCTTCGGTGTATGATCATGGCGAACAATGTACATCACCAGGTTACACAGCGGCGCAATGGTTAATGCGTCGGCAATTGCTTTTACCGGTGCCGTGTCAATAATGACATGGTCATATTTTGCGTCGAGATATTCGAGAAGTTTTTCCAGTTTTCCATTACCCAGCAGCTCTGAAGGTTCGGGAATAAGATGCCCGGCAGGCAGTATGTTGAGGTTGGGATGAACATAGGATTCAAAGATGATCTCACTCATGGTGGTTTTGCCCGACAGGTAGTCGGTCAAACCGATTTCCTTACCGATATTCATCATGCTGGATAATTTGGGCTGATGCAGGTCGAGTTCAAGTAACGCCACTTTCTTACCGCTTTTCGCAAGGCTGATGGCGAGATTGGAAGAAACAAAACTCTTTCCCTCTCCCTTAATGGAAGACGTCACCAGAATTCTTTTTGTATTTCCCTGTGGAGTGCCCTGGTATTTTAAACTGGTCCTGATCAGCCTGAATTGTTCGCTGAGAAAACTGTTGTCGGTACCGGCAGTAACCAGCGGATTGTCGAGTTTCTCATAAATCAGTTCGCCGATGATCGGGAATTTGGTCAGTTGTTCTATACTGGTTCGATAAAGAATTTTTTGGTTCAGGGAATCCTTGATGTTGATAAACAATCCCCCGATCACAAAAGGAAATACAAGGGCCAGTAATCCGAGTAATGGTTTCTTGGGGCTTACCGGGTATAGGGACGACGCTGGTTTATCGATCATATAACAATCCGGCAATGCCGAGCTGATAGAGTAAGCCGTTTCTTCTCTTTTCTCCAGAAGAAATGCATAAATCGAATTTTTTATATTCTGCTGCCTGCTTACTTCCACCAGTTCCCGCTCTTTTTTCGGGATCGTGCTTACCATGGAAGAATACTTACCACTCACCTGGTTGATGTATGCCTTTCCTGCCTGCAGGGTCTTTTTCTGGTTACGTATGTTTTCGAGGATACTTGGTTTTGTTTTGTTGATGTCATCCTGAATGGACTGGAGGATTGGGTTGTTCTCCGCAGTGGTCTGGCGCAAGCGCTGGTATTCTGATTCAGCGGTGTTAAGCTTTGTGAGCAACTGGGTCAGCGATGGATCGTCTATGTTCACTGTAGCGGGAGCAATGCCCACTTTATCTGATTTTGAAACAACATAACGCTCCACTTCATCCAGGGCAGATAACTTCATGTTGATTTCATTGGCACGACGGTCATTTTCTTCGATACTCTGGAGGTACAAACGGCTTTGTTCACTCAGGTCAACGGCTCCTGCCTGGTCGCGGTATTTTTGAATACTTCCTTCCACTGAGTCAAGTTCAAGGCTTACATTTTTCAAACGGTCTTCAATGAATCGAAGCGTTTTAGCTGCCACGCCATTCTTCCTTTCGATGGACGCGAAATTGTAAGCATCCACGATCTGGTTAAGGATTTCTTCACCGCGTTTGGTGGTTTCATCCTTTATCTTCATGTTTACCACAGACGACTGGCGGCTAACCGGGGAGATTACCAGCGACTGTGTAATGTTTTTAATCACCTTGTTGAAATCCATCAGGGTGAAATAAAACGCGGTAGCCTGGTAATCCGGAAATTTTTCAAACTTGTCGTTCTTGAGAAAACGCATCCGTCCGTATTTGGTAGGTACCCATTTATCGAGCGGATATGCCGTGCCTTCAATAAGTACGGTCTTATTGGATTCATTATAATCAAAATAAATCTTGCCGGTGTTCTTCAGGATCTCAGGCTCGGGAACTTCAATGATGATCGGGCTGGTAAGATAGGCTGATCTTGCGATCATACCGTTCCAACCCAGCTCAGCGGTAACCGGAGCATACAGCCTCATTTTGCGGATCACCCTGCCAATGGTTTCATTGGACTGCAGGATCTCGATCTCGTTTTCCACAATTTTTTTAGTACCAAAGAGGTTCAGTACTTCTTCCATTTTTGAATCCTCCTGTCCTTTCTGCTCGTCCTTGATCAGGATGCTGGCGGCGGTTTCATACAAAGGTGGTGTCACCTTAATATAGAAATATAAGGCACCGAATGCCAATAGCATGATCGTAAGGAACATTGGCCAATAAGGCATATACTTAAATATCACCTTCTGTAAGCCGCTTTTCTCCCGCTCCAGTGAGTTTTCTTTTTGGGTAGACATATGTACTTGTTTTCGCTTTAAAAGTTAATCCGGTCCAGCACAATAATAAACAGTGTGGTCAGACTGATGATTATAGGAAACACCATCAGGTTCTTTTCACGCTGTACTTTATTTTTTGATGGCTCTACATATATTACGTCATTTGACCGGAGGTAATAATATGGTGAGCTCAATAAATTTTTAGATCCGAGATCGATCCTCCTGATTTCCTTTTCTCCCCTGCCGTCTTCCCTGATCAGTAATACATTACTGCGAAGTCCATACATGGTCAGGTCACCTGCCATTCCTAATGCTTCCAGGATGCTGATCTTTTCATTGGGAACCGTGAATACGCCAGGCCTTGTCACTTCTCCCAGTACACTCACCCTGAAATTTAGATGCCTGATGGTGATTATGGGATCGATCAAAAGTTTTTTATCTGTTAATTGTTTAACAAGCTCTTTATTGAGCTGGGTCTTGGTCAGGCCTTCCGCTTTAATGGCTCCAAGAAATGGGAACTGGATAAAACCGCTGTCGTTCACGAGGTATCCTACCGTCAGTCCATATTGGCTGGTCATGCCCGAGGCCGTATTGGATTCGTTCGGTGCGTTGAAAATCGCAGAGGCCTGCGGGTTAAGACTGCTGACGTTTATACTCAGCAGGTCACTAGCCTGGATTTTTGATTCCGTTTGTTTATAGGGCGACTTGATGTTGGAGTCTGTTATCTCGCCGAGGTAAACGATATTTTTTGTATTGGAACAGGAAAATAAGGTCAACAAAAATACGGTTGACAATAAATGAGTTATATATGTTTTTTTCAAACCATTAGTCATAGCGGCAATATTTAAAATCGTGTAATTACGTGGGTATTCAAGGAGATATGGGTAAGCGCAATAGATAGATCACCGTCGATGCTATCGTCCTGAAATTCAGAGGATAATTGGAGGAAGCCTCCCGTTGTGGCCGGAAAGATGGGCAAAACTAAACTTTTATCCCCAGATATGCAAGGTGCTTTCATGGTGCTATAACGCGTAAATGCTCGTTCAGGTATACGTAATAGTACTTTAATTACCTTAGGGTTAAGCGTATGTATCATTTCGGAAATTTTCATTGAGAATTTATTTATTCACGTTTGCGTGTATATTAAACTGTTGTTAAATTCTGGCATGTATTTTGGGAAGTTTGGAGGTCATCCAACATCCAACATCCAAGCTATGAAATCAAATTTTAACGTAGTCTCGCTCAGAGACACAGTGGGATTGAACTATTTTGTTTCCGGCAAGTCGTTGATTTTCATTTCCATTTTTTTAGTTATTTCATTTTTTACTACAGGACAGACCTCTCCTGTTTCGTTTAATCCCATTCCTTTTTCTGATCCTGATATCATAGCCCCGTTTCGCGGAGCAGAGCAATGGCACGACGATTATACACCCAACCTGATCGGTAATCCTACCGAGTCTTCAAACCCTCCTGTTACCTATGATGCATATTCTCGCTCCGGCATTGCCTGGTGGCAATTAGAAACTTCGCTGGGTGTGTATAACTGGGCTGCTTTCGACAGCAGGATGAATGATGCCATCTCGAAAAGAAGGAAATTCTCTTTTAATATTATGGCCCTTCACCCCGGCAGCGGACAGGGTCCATCTGCAGGCGGCGCGTATATGACCTATCCCCTGTACCTGCACAACCTGATGCAGCAGGAAGTTTCTACGAGTCGTGACTGGGTCACCCCTATATCCAACCATTGGGTTCCCAACTACAATTCACCAAACTTTAAGTCCAGGCTTTCGGCGCTGCTGAATGCACTGGCAGCACATATCAATGCAACATCTTATAACGGGGTGCCATACCGCAATGCCATCGGCTATGTGGATATTGGCATTTTCGGTTCCTGGGGAGAATGGAATCATGCCAATGTGATCAATTCACCCGCGGATTATCCAGCCGGACGTCAGCCTTCGGCGCAGTCCATGATACATATTATTGACGCCCATATCGCTGCCTTCCCTAACTACCCGCTGGTGATTCCTCATGCTGCCTACGATGGAAACAGGCTGGCCAATACACAGGTGCCGCCTGAAGTGGGTTATCATGCCTTAACGGCTTCCAATAGCTGGGGTAAGATTGGCTGGAAAAGAATGAACTGGGGCTGGACCTATGATTATATCAATTATTCCCTGGAAAGAAATCCAACCGTATACAATGGTATGCGTTTCGATACGGCTACAATGAACCGGTATAAATATGCTCTTATCTGTGGTGAAGGCCCCTGCGGCGGAACAGCTTCAGGAGGTCCGCATCCTTTCTGGGACCTGCCCCGCCAGGTAAAATTCTACCACGCGAGCCTGATCGGAAACGGCAACTGGTGCGGGGAAGAAGATCAGGATATCCGTGGGCGCGACAGTGTACGCAATGCCTTTAAGATGGCAGGATACCGTATGTTACTGGAAGGGGGCTCTATTACCACTAATATTTTGAACGGGGCACAGTTTACCATCAACCTGAACTGGAAAAATGTGGGTATTGCTCCTATTTATGAAAACTGGAATGTCACCTATGAGCTCAGGAATGCGGCCGGTACAGCAGTATGGACCGGAAATTCCTCCCTTAGGTTAAAACTCTTCCAGCCAAGTAATACTGCCACGGCAGTGCAGGATAATTTTACCCTCCCCCTGACGGTAGCAGCCGGGAATTATTCCCTGGTGCTCATCATCAAAGACCCCAATAACTACAGGTATCCGTTGCCCCTAGCCATAAGGGGAAGGAATACCGATGGAAGTTACCTACTTCGTGCGGTAACAGTGGGAAATGGAGCGGTGGTTAACGGTGCACCCGTTGCCAGTGCCGGAAACAATATTGCCATTACATTGCCGAATAATTCGGTAAATCTCGACGGATCCGGATCAAGAGATGCGGACGGAACCATTGCCTCTTATGCATGGAGCCAGGTAGGGGGGCCTGGCACGGCTAGTTTTACGAACAACGATACCGCCAAAGCCACCGCCGGCAACCTGATCGAAGGAACCTACACCTTCAGGTTAACCGTTAAGGATAATCTCGGAGCAACTGCCACCGATGATGTGACCGTTACAGTCAACGCAGCACTTACACCAGCTCCAACACCAACACCAACACCTACACCAACGCCGACACCGACGCCCACCAATATTGCCCCTGTGGCCAATGCAGGCGGCGACCAGTCCATAACACTGCCGGTGAACAGCATTACCCTGAACGGAAGTTCATCTGCTGATGCTGATGGATCGATAGCATCATGGTACTGGCGCCAGCAAAGCGGCCCGGCACCATCAACCATTGCACAGTCCAACGCTGCACAAACCGCAGTGAGCGGACTTGTGGAAGGTGTATATGTATTTCAGCTCACGGTTACGGATAACCTTGGACTGGTGCACACCAATACCGTTTCCGTTACAGTGAATGCCGCAGTGGTTGCCCCTGCACCAGCACCAGCGCCAACACCGACACCGACACCGACACCGACACCAACGCCCACCAATATTGCCCCTGTGGCCAATGCGGGCGGCGACCAGTCCATAACACTGCCGGTGAACAGCATTACCCTGAACGGAAGTTCATCTGCTGATGCTGATGGATCGATAGCATCATGGTACTGGCGCCAGCAAAGCGGCCCGGCGCCATCAACCATTGCACAGTCCAACGCTGCACAAACCGCAGTGAGCGGACTTGTGGAAGGCGTATATGTATTTCAGCTCACGGTTACGGATAACCTGGGACTGATGCACACCAATACCATTTCCGTTACAGTGAATGCCGCAGTGGTTGCCCCTGCACCTGCTCCGACACCAACACCTACACCTACACCAACGCCGACACCGACGCCCACTAATATTGCCCCTGTGGCCAATGCAGGCGGCGACCAGTCCATAACACTGCCGGTGAACAGCATTACCCTGAACGGAAGTTCATCTACTGATGCTGATGGATCGATAGCATCATGGTACTGGCGCCAGCAAAGCGGCCCGGCACCATCAACCATTGCACAGTCCAACGCTGCACAAACCGCAGTGAGCGGACTTGTGGAAGGCGTATATGTATTTCAACTCACAGTTACGGATAACCTTGGACTGGTGCACACCAATACCATTTCCGTTACAGTGAATGCCGCAGTGGTTGCCCCTGCACCAGCACCAGCACCAACACCGACACCGACACCGACACCTACACCTACACCAACGCCCACCAATATTGCCCCTGTGGCCAATGCGGGCGGTGACCAGTCCATAACACTGCCGGTGAACAGCATTACCCTGAACGGAAGTTCATCTGCTGATGCTGATGGATCGATAGCATCATGGTACTGGCGCCAGCAAAGCGGCCCGGCGCCATCAACCATTGCACAGTCCAACGCTGCACAAACCGCGGTGAGCGGACTTGTAGAAGGCGTATATGTATTTCAACTCACGGTTACGGATAACCTGGGACTGATGCACACCAATACCATTTCCGTTACAGTGAATGCCGCAGTGGTTGCTCCTGCACCAGCGCCAACACCGACACCGACACCGACACCGACACCTACACCAACACCAACGCCAACACCAACGCCTACCAACGTGGTTCCGGTGGCCAATGCGGGAAAAGACATCGAACTTATTTTGCCTGTCAACAGTGCAACACTTGACGGAAGGAGTTCATACGACCCCGATGGAAATATCGTAAGCTGGAAATGGTCAAAAATCCAGGGTCCGAATGAATTTACGCTGACCAGTATCGGAACGTCTGTTGCCCCGCTGAGCGGACTAAGAAAGGGCACCTACATTTTTGAACTTACAGTTATGGATAACCGGGGAGGTGTGCATACGGACCGCATCACGGTAAACGTGATCAAGATCAACAGAGCGCCGCTGGCACAGGTGGCTGATACCGTTACCCTTTCAACAGGTGCACAAAATACCATGCTGAGTGCCGACCAGTCATACGATCCGGATGGTGTGATCACCAGTTACAGCTGGGACTATAAAAAAGGTCCGACAGCTCCGAAATTATTCAGCCCGGATTCTGCCAGTACCATTATTGCCAACCTTGTTCCGGGATTTTATGAGTTCGGCCTCACCCTTACCGATGATGATGGAGCAAAAACCAGTAAGGATGTTGTGGTAAAAGTGATCCATAGCGGGATCAGGACATTTATTCCCCGCATTTCCATGTATCCGAATCCTGCAGTCAGTAATGTGAATATTGTTATTGACTCAGAAGCCAGGGGAAGGACAACGCTGACGCTGTATGATATATCCTCAAGGCCCGTGCTGACAGAAGTTTTCAGTAAGGAAACAGATTCCTTCACCAAAACAATAAATGTCTCCAGGCTGAACAAGGGTGTCTATACCGTGGTGATCCAGGTAGAACAATCTGAAAAAGTGGCAAAATTATTGATTAAACAATAATCACTGATTTCAAAACAATAATTCAAGACATAAAACGTTAACAGTCCATATATTATAACGATAGTACCCTTTATTATGAAAAATGCACACAAACCATTCCTGGCCTTTATTATCCTCGCAGTTTCCGTATTGTATACCGTAATAGCCTGGATAAGCTGATTCTTCTGTTAAAAAAATATTATGAAGAATAAATGGTCAATCGCAAGTTTTCTTTTTATCGCCATACTGGCTATCGGGATATCCTGTGATAAAGACGAGGATACCGTTCCTTTACCCGTGACCAGGGCCCAGTTACTGGCCAGGAGCTGGAAGCAGACTGATCTGCTGGCTGTTATCGCCGGCACCGAGCAAAGTGTATTCACGACCGTTCTTACTGCCTGCCAGCGGGATAATATCTGGACATTTAAAGACGATGGTACCTATACGGTTTCAGAAGGAGCCACCAAATGCAATTCAGGTGATCCCGATATAGCAACCTCAGGGACCTGGCAGCTGACAGAAAATGATACCAAGATCATCATTGATGATATCAGCCAGGCCGCGCAGACGTTTACGATTACCGAACTCAATTCGTCTACCCTGAAAATTTCGGGTACCCAGGTGATCCAGGGAACTCCAGTGAACGGAACTGCTGTCTTCAGCGTTCAGTAACTATATAAATATTTCTTAAAAAGCCGGCCCGTAAAGGCCGGCTTTCGTTTTATTATTTATCGGGGTCGCCTATTTTTGCCGGATGGTAAATGAAATTGCAGCAGACATCCTGATCAGGGATCTCCGTCCCGAAGACAATGCCGCCATCGCCAGGGTAATACGTGATACCCTTAAAGAATTCGGGGCCGACAGGCCGGGCACGGTTTACTTTGATCCCACTACCGATGATCTGTACCGGTTATTCCAGCAACCAGGGTCCTATTACCAGGTGGCCGTAAAAGGAAACTCAATCGTAGGGGGCGGTGGTATATATCCATCTGCCGGACTGCCCGAGGGTACCTGCGAACTGGTTAAAATGTATCTCTTACCGGAAGCCAGGGGCCTGGGCCTGGGTAAGAAAATGATCGAGGCCTGTCTCGCGGAGGCAGCCCGACTTGGCTACCGCCAGGTATATCTTGAAACTATGCCGGAACTGAAAAAAGCATTAAAGACTTATGAAAAATTCGGATTCCAATACCTTGATGGTCCGCTTGGTGATACCGGCCATTTTGGTTGCGCATTATGGATGCTGAAAAAACTCTGATACATTACTTCACCAGTTTTCCCAGCCGGTTGATATAGACCTGGAAGCCCAGGCGCATATTGAACCCACCGGTACCCGACTTGTTTTCGACCTTGGTGTTTTTGTATCCCATAATTGTTTCCAGCGCAACATTTTCATTAAGGAACAACGCCACTCCTGCCCCGATAAAAAAGCCCACTGCAGATTCGGTACTTGAGCCAAGATCTGTGGTAAGTTTTGCGCTCTGAAAATCGAGGTCGAATTCTCCAAATGGCCTTGCCTTGTTTCCCTTAAAATAATAACGCGTAAAGGGACCAATGTCAAAAGCGGAAATTTTGGTGGTTCCCAGTTCGCTGAATTCATAGCCCAGCTTTGCCCCCAGTAAAAAATTATCGAGTAAAAAATATCCGGCATTGGGCGACAGGGATATCGTTGTACTATTCTTTGCCGTATTCAGGCTAAAGGTTCCTCCTACCATCCAGTCACCTTTATCAGTTTGGGCAATCGAACTTTGTACAGTGAAAAAAAGAAAGAGAGGGATCAGTATTTTTTTCATGCAGATAGTTTTGTGTGGAACAAATCTATCGCTTTAAAGTTCTGTGCGCTTTACTTCGTATACCGGGCTGAATAAATATTCTTTTCCTGTGGATAGCTCCGTGCATTTATATCTTTTTCTGACGCGCTCCCCTCTTTTAAAAATCCGGCCGTCCCGGAGGGCAAATAATTTTCCTTCCTCTACCTCTTC
Source organism: uncultured Sphingobacteriales bacterium (assembly GCA_963707255.1). GTDB lineage: Bacteria > Bacteroidota > Bacteroidia > Chitinophagales > Chitinophagaceae > Pollutibacter. Next base: position 306,704 of record CAVPPM010000023.1, read on the forward strand.
CACGAACAAGACATTTTTTTTATGGGGATCATGGTTACGGAACACCCTTAAGAGATCGTCTTCTGCACAACTTGTTGCCGCGGGATTACGTAGTGAACGACCTACCGCTTCGCGGATGTCGGCGGGAAATACATTCTCTTCCAGGAAATCCTTTAACAGCATTGAAAACTGGGCCTTCCATTCTTTTCCGTGTGAGGCTACCCGGTGACCGTACCTGTCAAATACCAGGAGGTGTGCAATTTCATGGATCAGTGTATAGAGAAAAGCATATTTGTTAAGATTGCCATTTACGGAAATGCGGTGGTTCTTTCCCTGTACGGCATTACGGTAATCTCCCAATACTGTAGTACGCTGCCTTGTAATGGTGAGGTGGATATGGTACTGATGAAGGAATGTGCTGACCCTCTCAAATGTCCCTTCCGGAATATAGTCCTTCAATGCATCAAGGGGAGCCTGTTGCTTAGCCATTTTTTCCCGTCTTACTCAACTTCAACAGTGTCCTGATCTCGATAAACGTATAGACCAGGTATAAAAACATCATGGTAAAAAGCGATGGTTTATTCAGGTTACCCTTATTAATGTAACCGTAAGAAAAAACGGTGACCAGCACCAACACAAACTTGATCATGAAACTTCCGTAAACAGACCGAAGGAATGCAGGGGTATTGGTGGCCTTCAGTCCCCTGCCCAATATGAAAAGGGATGCTGCCGTCATCGCAAATACGATGATATTGCCGATGATCAACACATCCACATTAAACCCGTAGGTATTGAGTTTCCTGCGAAAAACAACGATCAACGCATTAAGGATAACAAAAAAAATCAAAACGGGCCTTGCGGGAGAACCTTTGAACATAGCTATTTATTTGAGATACGGCGGATGATTGTATAGATCATCCCCACAATAGCCAGCAAAGGTAACACCCAGACCCATATGGGCAGTTTCCAATTCAACCATTGGTCGGCTTTCAGACCGGCAAAGACCATTATACCGGTTACCACCAGGAATTGCGTAGCCATTCCTGCGTATTCGTATAAGATCTGTTTATTGCTGTTCTTTTTGTCCTGCTGCTTATTTTGCGATAGCATGTTTTATTTCATCCTTCGGCATTTCCACCACACTGGCTTCAGCGCCCATATGACACTTGCCGTTAAAAGTTACCGTTGGCTCAACCTGGAGCTTACCGGCACGGATATCTCCATTTATGATCGCTTTTCCCCGGAGGTTCAGTAATTCCTTTACCTTAATTTTTCCATTCACTTTCCCAAGGATATCGGCGTGAAGACCTTCGACATCTCCCTCTACCAGTCCATCCTGGCCGATAAGGATTTTGGCTGCACCGCGGATATTTCCTTTTAAAACACCATCGATCCTGACATCGCCGTTGCTGACAATGTCGCCCGTAATGGTGGTGCCCGTGCCAATTAAACTGTTTCCGGAAGGGCCTGAGCTTGGAATGATTTCTTCAGATTTGGATTTTGCGTTGAACATGGCTATTGGTTTTTGTAGTTTTTCTAGTCATCTGTCTTTTCCAGGTTCGGAACCTGGAGGGGAACAGTATCCCTTTTTTCGGGCACATCCCCGCTCAATATCTGCTTCACATTTTCCCAGTAGGCCTCCCTGTACCTGAGCTGCTGCTCCAGGGAATCGGCCTTAATCTTCATGTTCACCATTTCCATGCGCTCCGACTGGCTGCCGTACCCGGGTATATAATATTTTAAGGGTGTAAACACGATCAACGCCACGGTAAGCCCCACCAATACAACAAAAATTGTGCACAAAGCGATATATACACTTAACCTGTTGAGTTTGAAGGTAGCTACCTCCTCATAGGTATCATCATTCATGATCACCAGGCGATACCTGTTCCTTAATCGCTGTAAAGTTGCTGTTGTATCTATCAATTTCGCCATCCTCAGTCTTTCCTACTAAATAACGTAATAAAAGGAAATTATTTCAATTTTATTGTTGGCAGGATAATTGGTTATGAATGTTTTCGGGGGATAATATAGTTTATCTTCCCGGCGTTATCATTTTAACAGCCAACACCTGCAAAATCAACAGATTCGACCGTAATTTTACCCCAAATCGGACTTTCCTTTGATGAAACTCAATTTCCCTGGTTTAATCTGTGGGGTAATCCTCCTTCTATGGATGTTGCCTTCAGCGGCTATTGCCCAGCCTGGCGCCAGCGTCCAGCTGGATAAACCGAAGAAATTCGAGAACCGCACCCTGGCTTCGGAAAAATCCACCACCGGTAAATTCAACCCGGTAAAAAGGGCCAACCAGAACCTCAACACCCGGTACAATTTTGTCTTTAACTCGGAAAGGATCCTGAATGAAGTGGTAGCCGGTGCAAGGATGCAAAACAGGGATGATTTTTCCAAACTTCTTTCCTTCTATAATTACTCCCTGGATAATACCGCTGAGCAGTCGCAGGACCTTGACTCCGTGCTGTTGAAATGCAATGATGCCATCCTGCTCCACGATCTTCGGAACGACTGGGTGGATGATCTGTACCTGATGATGGGTAAGGCCTATTTCTTTAAAAAGAATTTTGATTCCGCAGCCATCGCTTTCCAGTATGTCAACTTTGCCTTCCAGCCACGGAACAAAGATGAAATAGGCTATAACAAATCCATCGGCAGCAATGCCAATACTAGCGGTAATGTATACACGATCTCTACAAAGGAAAAGGACAATATTGTCAGCACCACTTTAGGCCATCCGCCTGCGCGCAACGAATCCATGTTATGGCTGTCGCGCACCATGATCGAACAGAAATCATACAATGAAGCCTGGAGCATTATTGCGACGCTTAACCAGGATGCGAATTTTCCTGCAAGACTTAAAAAAGACCTGGACGAACTTAAAGCCTACTGGTTCTACCAGCAGGACATCTATGACAGTTCCGCATTTTACCTTTCCAAGGCCCTGGCCAATGCCACGGATATACAGGAAAAGTCAAGATGGGAATACCTGATTGCCCAGATGCTGGAAAACAGCAGGAAAGATGATGATGCTTATGAGTTTTACGGCAAAACCATCGTCCATACCACCGATCCTATCATGGAAGCCTATGCGCGTATCAACCAGATCAGGCTGATCACCGGGGAGGACGAAGAAAAAAGGATTGCCATGAATATCGCCGAACTGATGAAGATGGCGAAGCGGGACAAATATGAAGAGTATCGCCATATCATTTATTACGCAGCGGCGCAGATGGAACTTAAAAGAAACCAGGTTCCCCAGGCCATTGAATACCTCAAACTAAGCGCAAAGTATAATACGGCAGATCCGTCATTTAAGACCGGGACCTGGCTCTTGCTCGCAGACCTGGCGTATGAAAGCAGGTTGTATCCGCTGGCCGACTTCGGTTACGACAGCCTCGATATTACGGATCCTTCCATTCCCAATGCAGAGATCACCCAGGAGCGAAAACAACTTGCTGCCGACGTGTATGGGCATATGGAAAATATCAGGATTGAAGACAGCCTCATACGCCTTGCGAATATGCCGGAACAGGACAGAAATAATTATGTAAAAAGCCTGGTGAAAAAGTTGCGGAAAGAACGTGGTCTCAAGGAAGAAGAAAATGCAATTGGCACATCCACCGTGGATACCCGCATTGCAGGACTGGACGATAATCAGCAGGCACCCGACCTTTTTGCCGGAAATACCAGCAAGGGTGAATGGTATTTTTATAACAGCTCTCTGAAGGCCCAGGGGCAGCGTCAGTTTAAAGTGACCTGGGGCAACAGGCCAAATGCTGACAACTGGCGCAGGGCAAAAGGGATGGACGTTCAACAGCCTGCAGGCGCCTCAACACTTCCCGACATTGATGCAACCAAAACTGCTACCGCGGTGAACACGAAGGCGGCACCGGAAGAACTTACCGTTGAGGCACTGAGCCTGAATATTCCGCTTACACCTGAGATGCTGAAAGCATCCAATGATACCATTGCCTTTTCATTACATGAACTGACGAGAATATTCAGGGAAAAGATCGGCGACTGCGAATCACTCATCAAATACAGTGAAGATTTACTGAACCGATATCCTACTTCACCATACACCGAAGAAACCTTATTTGGATTATACTATTGCCATGAAAAATCCGGCAACAAGGAAAAGGCTGCCTTTTACAAGGATTATATGACAAAGAATTTCAGCCAGAGCCGTTTCCTGAGAATGATCAATGATCCTGTTACTGTAGAGAAAGAAAATACCCTGATGCAAACCGTGGCCACCAAAAAATATGAAGAGATCTATAACAGTTTCATTGAAGGAAATTTTCAAAAGGCGTTGGATGACAAAAAGAAAGCCGACAGTCTCTATGGTGAAAACTTCTGGTCGCCCCAGTTACTCTACATTGAATCGGTTTACTATGTAAAGACAAGGCAGGACAGTCTTGCCATCCAGACACTGAAAAACCTGATCGCCCTGTATCATGAATCTCCGATGAGTGCCAAGGCGGAGACGATGATTGAGGTATTGCAAAAGCGAAGTGAAATTGAAGACTATCTTACCAAACTGAATGTTGAACGTGCCAAAGAAGACAGTATCGCCATCATTGAAGAAACGGTGAAAGTAAAACCAAAAGAACAGGTTGAAAAAACGGGAACAAGACCGGCAGAGGTGAAGACTCCTGTAAAAGGCATCACCAGGCAGGCAGACACCTCCAGTTTCAAAGTGCCGGTGATGGAGAAAAAGATGGAAGGATATATGTTCAGGCCCGCTGATAAACATATGGTCATTCTCCTGCTTGATAAAGTAGACATCGTTTATGTGAACGAAGCAAGAAATGCGCTTAACCGTTTCAACAGGGAAAAATACTACAGCACTCCACTGGAAGTGCAGAATGTAAACCTGGATGACAACCGGAAAATGGTCACCATATCATCTTTTGCCAATGTTGTAGACGCACAGGACTATATGGATAAGATCAGGACTGGCGCACCAACAGAACTATTTCCGTGGATGCCAAAAGATAAGTATTCATTTTTTGTCATCACACCCGACAACCTTGAACTGCTGAAAAACAAAAAAGATATTAATGAATACCTGAAACTGTATAAGCAGAATTTTTCAGGAAAATAATAACCCTCTGTCTAATTGAACGATATGTCAAACTCAATAAAAACATTCTGGAAGATCTTCGTGCTGGCCTGGGGTCTTTTCATACTGTTCATTATCATGGTGAACTTTGGTGTTTTTGGCAAACTCCCTTCACTGGCTGAACTGGAGAATCCTTCGATGTTATCATCTTCAGAGATCTATGCAGTCGACGGAACCCTGATGGGAAAATATTATCTCAAAGACAGGACGAATGTAAAATACCAGGATATTTCCCAGAATGTGGTGAAGGCATTGATTGCTACAGAAGATGAAAGATTTTACCAGCATTCGGGAATCGATATCAGGAGTCTTGCCCGGGTGGTTATTTTTCTTGGTCAGGAAGGTGGTGGAAGTACCGATCACACAGCAGCTCGCCAAGAACCTGCTCAACCAGGGATGCTGAAAATAAAGCGATGAGGATCATTGAGAAATTCAAGGAATGGATCGTTGCCATCAAACTGGAAAGGAATTTTACCAAGGAAGAAATATTATCGCTATACCTCAATATGGTGAGCTATGGCGACGAGATCTATGGAATCCGGAATGCGGCCCGGACTTATTTCCAGAAAGAACCGGACCGGCTCAGTGTGGAAGAATCAGCAGTACTGGTTGGATTGCTCAAGGGAAATACCATTTATAATCCGCGGAGAAATCCAAAAGCAGCACTTGACCGCCGAAATACGGTGATCAGACCAGATGGTGCGTAATGATTTCCTACCTGAGGCAGAAGCAGCAAAGGCTGAAATTCAAACCCATCAAGCTGAATTATAAAAAGCATGGATGAAAACGGTGGTATTGCACCTTATTTCCGGGAAGTGCTGCGCGATGAGATCAAGAAATGGTGTAAGGAAAATAAGAATCCGAAAACAGGAAATCCCTATGATATTTATAAGGACGGCCTGAAGATTTATACTACCATCAACCCACGCATGCAGGAGTATGCAGAGATTGCGATTTTCAGGCATATGCAGAATCTGCAAAAGGTATTCAGTAACCAGCCCAATATTAAAACGGGATCTATCTGGACAACCAAAGACGGAAAAACCATCCTGGAAAATGCCATGAAACAGAGCGACCGCTGGCGTAGCCTGAAAGAGGATGAGATTGATGAAGAAGGAGATCCGGGCAAGCTTTTAACCAGAAGGTGCCTATGAAAGTCTTTGCATGGAATTCAAAAAGGGAAAAGGATACAATGATGACTCCCCTGGATTCCATCAAGTACCACAAGCAGATGCTGCAGACCGGTTTCCTGGCAATGGATCCCTATAACGGCGAAGTAAGGGCATGGGTCGGTGGTATTGACTTCAAAAGTTTCAAATTCGATCACGTTAATATCAATACGAAACGACAGGTGGGATCAACCTTCAAACCCATTTTGTATACAGTTGGCGTGATGAATGGCTACGACTCCGCAGACAGAATTTCCTGCTGGCCCGATAGATATGGGCGGAAAGTGATTGACGGTAAAGGCGGACCGATGGCTGTTTGCCTGGCCTATTCACGCAACCCGGGTGCAGTATTCCTGATCAACCAGCTGGGTATACAAAGGACGATTGACTTTGCGCAGTTAGTGCGGAATAGAAAGTAAAATTCCACAGGTAGCTTCCATCGCACTGGGTTCTGCAGATATCTCCCTGTTTGAAATGGTCAGGGCATATACCATGTTCCCCGGAAGGGGCTTTAATGTAAAACCCATTTTTATTTCGCGTATAGAAGACCGTAATGGAAATGTGCTGGCCACCTTTACACCGGAAAGTAAGGAAGTGATCAGTGAAGCTGATGCCTATGTGATGACGAAGATGATGCAGGGTGTAGTAGATTTCGGAACCGGCCGTGCACTGAGAAGTGCCTATGGAATAACCAGTGAAGTGGCCGGCAAGACCGGTACTACCAATGATAATGCCGATGGATGGTTTATAGGATTCACGCCTCAACTGCTTGCTGGTGTATGGGTGGGTGCCGATGATCCATTACTGCGATTGTTGAACACGACAGGTGGTGCACAGATGGCGATGCCGGCATGGGGATATTTTTTCCAGGAAGTCTATAAAGATAAAACACTGGACATCGATCCCGCTGCCAGGTTTTCTATTCCCGACATACTACAGAATGAAGCCGTTTATGATTATGAAGCGCTCACCAGAGGCGACCAGCCACCTCCGGCTGAAGGTGAAGATGCAGGCAGCGGCTCCTCTTCTGATTTCATCGATGTTCCGGTCAGTGATGGAACAGAGAAAGTCACCACGGAATCCAAGAAAATAGATGACGATGAAGACAAGAAAAATGATAAGCTAAAACCCGGCGACAAGTTCCCTCCTGCCGATACCGTTAAAAAGAAAAAAGGATTCTTCAAGAGATTGTTTGGAAAGAAAAAGAATGAAGAGTAATTAATCATCAGCAGCATGTAACATGCTGTTGATTAATTTGGCAGTTTTAAAGTGTGCAGAATGTGGAAGTGAAATTGAGGAAATGAATAAAATATTTTCAATTTTTCAATTTTTTCGGTTCGTTAGTTTGACAGGCCGATCATCGCGTTGTTACAGCGTTACCTTTGGCCGATTAAGTTTCAATAGCATAGTCGCAAATTCAGGAATTCGTCAATTCGTTAATCCGCAAATCCACCTTCGCTAAAGCTTCGGTGGACAAGTCCGCCAATTACAAATACGGCGCGGTGAAGCCCAGTTTCTTCATTCCGGTTTTGACTTCGGGGCAGCTCTTTAAAAGATTCCAAAGCAAGCCGGAGCGGTGATTTTCTATCATCACTATGATTGGTCCCTGGTCAATTGCCAGGAAGGAATTGGCAAACCAAGGCCTGTTTAATTCAAAAGCGTCAACGAAGCCATATTGTTTCCATATCTTATCACCAAGCTTGTAATAAAAATAATGCAGGGCTCCGATTGACTCGTTCGGTGTAAAAGGCATTGAGGACAAAGCGGCGGTCGGACTGATAACGCCAAGGTCATTATTAGGCGCATGGGCAGAATACCCATTCGCATTGTCACTGGCTGTTAACCCCCAACACGAATCACTGTATCCGTAATACTTCCGGGGATTCACCACACAATATTCGTAGTTAATCAGGCTGTGGTTCTTTACCTGTAATTCATAATCTGCCCATTTATCCTTCAACCCGTTAGGATCTATCCCAAGAAAAGAATACTGTGCAAAAAACAAAGGTCCTCCATAATCCGGTCCTAGCGGTAACGTATAACCGTAAAATGACTTTCCATTTCGCATTCCTCCACTCCGGGAAAATCCCTGGTCATATACCTCCAGGGGAATGGAGTGTGTGGGCGACGAAGCTGCCATGATGTAAGTGATCAGTGTTTCATTCCAGCCCTGGACGCGCATATTCATGATCCAGCCTTTATCAGCGCTCCAGTGCCAGTACAATGCATTCTCATTATTTTTCCTGTACCAGTCCCACTCCACACCTTCCCATATGGTGTTAATCGTGGCGCGGAGCGAAGTTTCTGCGGGATCCGCCTGGTCAAAATATTGCCTTGCTGCAAGCAGCCCCTGAATCAGGTAAGATGTTTCTACGAGATCACCGCCGTTATCATTTGTACTGAAAGGAATAGTGGTTCCGTTTGCGCCATTCAGCCAATGTGCAAATGCGCCGTGATAACGCGTGCACTTATTGAGTAAGAAGTCGGAAATCTTTAAAATCCTGTCACGTCCTTCTGCCCGTGTTAAAAATCCCCTGTTAACCCCGGCAATGATTGCCATAATCCCGAATCCTGTTCCTCCTGTGGTGACCAGGTCGCCGCTATTGTCTCTTTCCCTGGCCATACCGCTTACGGGATGCCCAAAATTCCAGAAGTAAGTCAGGGTTCTTCGTTGAACAGAATCCATTAATTGCGCATCACTGATCCTCGGAAATTTGTCTGCTGGATCAAGTTTTGTGATTAATGTGCTAAATCCCGGATTAGACAGGGTACCCTTATCAGCAGATAATAAATTTCCATTAACGTGTACCACAAAAGTAGTGAAGTATGCCAGGGGTGCCCTGGGCACAATGGTGACTACGCTGTCATTACTTGTGAAACTGTAACTAACCTGAACATTGTTTGACAAATTGTCGATCAACGTAACCTGATCTTTAGCAGAAAGAGTATCTATACGAGTTGAAAATTTGATACTGATTGTGGGAAGCGGACTTACATCCATCAGTTTTTGATTCACCACTATCCCATCAGAAGCGACACTTGTAACGGTAAATACACTGCTTGCAGGTGGATTATCCTGTTTGGTACAGCAGGTAAAAGCAATAACCAACACTATAGCTGAAAAAATCCTATACATCACTTCAAATTAAAAAGGAAGGTTGCCAAATGGCAACCTTCCGTTACTTTATACAGAAAATTATCTGCCCGCATCTTCCAGTTGAAATAAGGATTCAACTTCTGATGCTGTTAAGGCTTTATTGTATATCCTGAATTCATCCAGCAAGCCGCGGAACGTAGTGGCCCATGATTGAGCACCTGCAGATCCCAATGAAGGATTGGTACTGAATTGGTTAGCACCAATCACCATTTTCGTTGCTACAGGAAATTGCAGTGCACCATGCAAAGGAGCTGCATTAGGATTACCAGTGGCAGCACCGGGATCATTAGCATAGAGTGTATTACTGCCATCAAACGGACCATAAGGACCGGTCAGACTTTTTGATCCACCTTTGACACCATTTTTGTATACTGTTACAATGCTACTTGCTGCATCATAGGTAAATACTATATGCATCCATTGGTTAACGCCACCAGGTATAATGAATTGTGGATCCTGTCCCTGCCAAACTACACCTGCCCTTTTATTCTGCCACAGCAGTTTAATTTTTAAGGTATCAGGGTTTGGAAGACCTGCTACTGTGTTATAATTTTCCACGAAGAGATTAATGCCTCCCCAGAAATCAGCAGTATTGTTTAATGCAAAAATACCTTGTACACCCTTACCCTGGACTGGATCCGGAGCAGTATTGGGTTCATTCTGAGGTGCCTTAATCCAGAAAGCTAAAGACAGGCTGGAACTATTCTGAACACCTGCATTAACATCATAAATGGCATACCTTGCCTGTGTTGAAGATCCTTCAAAAGCCTGGCCTTTTTTACCTGCTACAAATGCAGTATTCGTAGAGGCTCCGGTAAGATTAGCTTTTGATTCAGTTAGCGTTCCATCAAATGTCCATTTCGCAACATTATTAGTAGCTGCAACTTCGTCAGAAGTATTATACCCGCCAATTGGAGGTAATCCCGGATCATCATTTTTGTCACAAGATGTAATATTAACAAGTCCGATCAGAAGAATTCCCGAAACTACTAATGGGAATTTTGAAGTTACATTTTTCATAATCATAGTTTTAATTGAATTTGTTCGGTGATAAAGTCATATTTATTGTTTACGTTTTTAAAGGGTGAACCCCGGATATTTTTTCGACGCTGCCGACTGGCAGTAATTTCTTTTTTAAATATAGTCAGCATAATGAACTTATATTGTTAATTTAATATCCAGGATTCTGAACCAATTTGTTATCACTGCGGTCAATCTGTATTTGCGGGATAGGAAACAGGTCATGTTTTCCATCTATATAATTTTTCCCATTCGCTCTCATTACCACTCCTGCCCTTTTTGTACGCCTTAAGTCAAATATGCGGTCATGCTCGAACGCCATTTCCACTCTCCGTTCATTGTATATTGCCTGTCTCAATTCATCTTTCGTGGTTAGTGTGTGCTTTGCGAGTCCTGCCCTAACCCGGATAAGGTTAAGGAAACTGTCAGCTACTGCCAGGTTGCCTAGTTCCATTTCAGATTCTGATTTTATCAGAAATATTTCACCTAAACGGAATATGCGAAGGTTTTTGTTCGACTGGTCCTGGTCACCGCTATAACTCTCTTTTGTCCTGCTGAAGTATGCCTTGTAATTATATCTCTCATTTGGTGCAGTACTGGAATATACTTCTCCATCCCACAATGTCTGGCCCCTGAACATGATCGTAGCATCCTTCCTTACATCTCCCGCTTCATACGCATTCACAAGGCTTAGTGACGGAGTATTAAATCCCCATCCACGCGGACGGATATCCTGCACATTGGAATATTGCTGAACACCTTTGGGGGTTGGACCTGTGGCAACAGCATTCACTTCCCAGATGGATTCAGAAGAAAACTCACCAGCTTCTCTCCAAATCTGTGCATAATCGCTTAGAAGGGAAAATCTACCTGATGCAATAATCTGGTCAGTTGCAGCTTTTGCCGAAGCCCATTTTTCCTGGTATAGGTACACTTTGGACAATAATGCCAGTGCTGCCCACCTTGATACTCTTCCGTTCTCTTCAGAAGGAATAACCGAAGGCAATTTTCCCAGGGCTTCATTACAGTCAGCCTCTATAAAGGCATAGATTTCTTCTTTGGAAGCACGAACACTGGCTGCTGCAATATCAGCCTGGGATTCAAGTACTTTATCTACTATAGGAACACCTCCGTAAATACGTACGAGACAGAAATAAAAATATGCCCTCAACAATTTTACCTCGCCAATATACCGGTCTTTGTCTGCCTGTGGAAGGGACATCTGTTCAATATATTTTATGGCATAAGCCACCCGTCCGATCCCTTCATAAAGTCCAATCCATTCTTCATTAAAAGAGAAGCTATTGGCATCAAATGTCCAGTTATCAAGTAGATCCTTATCTGTTCCTGCATCTCCTACCTCACTGCCCTTATCGGCATCATCGGAAGTAATGCTGGAAATTCCAATCCATGAAAACGTATGTACGTTCCAGTCGTACAGTTTATTGTATACCGCACCCGTAAGTCGTGGTGCTCCGTCTTCAGGATTATTAACCAGATCGTCAATAGTCACCGTTCGCGGAGGCTCCTCCAGGAAGTTCTTTCCGCAGGAAATCGTGAACAATAACATGAATATGATGAGGCTCGTATAAACAAATGATTTTTTCATATGCGTCGTTTCATTTATCATCTGAATTGCAAATTGACTCCCAGTAAGTATGTTGCGGATACAGGGTATATATTGAGCTCTATACCCGAAGCCAGCGGTGTTCCGGGCATTTCAGGAGTAAAGCCGGTGTACCCGGTAAAGATGAACGGGTTCTGTGCACTGACATACAACCGTAGCCGGTCGACGGGCAATTTCCATTTACTTGTACCGAAAGTATACCCCATGGTAATATTGTTAATCCTCAGGAAAGATCCGCTCTCCACGAAATAATCAGTAGGTACAGTAGTACCATTAAAAGCTCTCGGGTATTCGTTCTCGTTAGATCCGGGCATCCAGCGGTAAGTGGCTACATCGTATTCGACATTGTAATTGCCCCCATACCGCACACCCTTCTTGGCATTGTATACTTTATTACCGCCGCTCCCGAAAATATCGAGTGACCAGTCCCATTTCTTCCAGTTTACCGTACTGTTGAGGCCATAGTAAAAAGTGGGTTGTGCGGAACCGACAGCTACCTTATCATCTTCGTCAATGGCTTTGTCTCCATTGGTATCTACAATACGAAAGTCACCTGGCTGGGCATTGGGGAGGTGGGGTGAATTATTGACCTCATCGGCAGTCTGGTAAATGCCATTTGTTTTGTAAACATAAAAGGAACCGATCGGCAGTCCTACATCAGTTATTGTCGCCAGGTAGCCGTTATTCAGGTTTCCATCGTACAATGCTTTACCGATCCCGATATTTTTTACTTCATTTTTGTTGAAAGTGATATTGCCCCTGATAGAATATCGTACCCTTTCATTCACCGTTTCATTCCAGCCAAGTGAAACTTCCAGGCCCTGGTTCAGCACATCCGCCGCGTTGGTGAGGAAGGTACTACCGAAACCAATGGAAGGAAGCGGTATTGTATACAGCGCCTTGGTAGCGAGTTTATGATAAAAATCAATTTCACCGGTCAGCCTTTTTCCAAACATGGAAAATTCCACGCCAATGTCAAATTCCTTGGCCACCTCCCATTGAAGGTTCGGGTCTTTTATTCCCAGTACGGTGGTTCCATTGATCCTGTTGGATCCATAATATGCATAGAGCCTTTCGGTAGGAATGAGATAAAACTGACCCGGCGCGATCGCGTCATTTCCAAGCAATCCATAACTGGCCCTTAGCTTTAACACGTCAAAGGTCTTTTGCCCTGCCATAAAGGACTCATCTGAAATGACCCAACCCACACCAATGGAAGGGAAATTGGCCCATCGTTTCGATGATGGGAAATTACTGCTGGCATCCCTCCTGAATGTGAGGTTAATGAGATAGCGGTCCATGAAAGAATAATTGGTCCGAAGGAAAAATGATTCCCGCCTGAAATAGGAATGCCATCGGTACCCTGATATTCTGCTGGCCACCACTGGTATCTGTAAAATCTCTTATCCATTCATTTTCATCAAAAGGGACATTAAATACTGTTGCACTATTGCTCCATCCGTTCCTTCTTTCAGCAGTATGACCGGCAATGACTTTGAGTTTATGGTCAGTTCCAAAAGTTTTATCGTAGGTAAAGAAATTATCCCAGGTCCAGTGGTAAATACTATCCCTCGAAAAGTACAGACTGCTGCGTTCATTTTTTTGTCCGGCTGGTGCCCCTCCTGCAGTATACGTATAATAAACAGGAACATAATTCCAGCCATTATTCTGTTCCAGGTCGATACCAAAGGATGAACGGAAAGAGAGTCCTTTCATGATCTTATAATCACCCCAGAGAGAAAACTGCAGCCTGTCGCCCCAACTCCTGTCATTGGTATTCTTTAACGTGGCTATAGGATTACCCACATCACTTTTTGTTGTATTTCCATATGTGCCATCGGCATTATACGGGTTAAAAATTGGTGCGGCAATATAAGCCGTCGTAAAAAGGCTATAGGGTTTATTATCGGCATCGTAATGACTGTACCCGATATTATTTCCAAATTTCAGTTTACTGTTTACGGCAAATTCCTGGTTGAACCTGGCCGTGATACGCTGGTATTTATTGTCGATCAGTATCCCATTATCATTCAGGTATCCACCGGAAGCATAGAATTTGTATTTGTTCTTTCCTCCATTGACAGAAAGGGTATGATTCTGGAACATCGCAGGCCTGGTCAGTTCTTCATACCAGTATGTGGAACCGGTAATATCAGCAGCAGTAATAGCAGGCGCGCTTTGCGGCATCGTTAGAATAGATGGCAAAGAGATTGGGGCCCGACATATCTACACCATGGGTCAGCATTCTCACACCGGCCTGTCCGTTATAACTCACTTTCACTTTACCGCTGGTACCAGCCTTGGTGGTGATCAGCACAACACCGTTTGACGCCCTTGCACCATAAATAGCCGTTGAGGATGCATCTTTAAGAATGTCAACGGTGAGGATGTCAGCAGCATTGATATTCCTGATGTCATTGGTGATAATTCCATCTACCACGTACAGGGGTTCAACGCCGCCCAATATAGAGCCGGTTCCCCTGATCCTTACAATGGGTGCACTGCCAGGAGCGCCGCTGTTTACCACCTGTACACCTGCAGCCTTTCCCTGTATAGCCTGTGTTGCGGTAAGTACAGGTATGTTGGCAATTTCACTTCCCCTGATATTTACTGAAGATCCCGTAAGGTCTTTTTTCCTTGAGGCACCGTATCCGATAACAACGATCTGTTCCTGTGATTTTATCGCCTGTCGAAGCACCAGGTTGAAATCTGTTCTTCCATTCACTGCTACTTCAAGCGTTTCATAGCCTACTGCAGTAACCAGCAGTATGGCATCTTCAGGAACGCTGAGGGAAAAAATTCCACCCGCTTCAGTAATGGTTCCCCTGTTTTGTCCCCTCACGGTAATAGATGCACCCACCACCGGCTGACCATTTTCATCATTAACCCGGCCATTGATGGTTCTGTCAGGCACTGTAGCCGAAGAAAGTCCTTCACTGGTGAGCACAACGAGATTGTTCTCCATCATCTTATAACCAATGCCTGTTCCGCGAAAGAAAAGGGATAGAAATTCAGATACGGGCATATTCCTGGCGGTTATGCTGACTATTTTCCCATTCGGGATGATAGATTCATTGTACAGGAATCGAAGGCTTGTTTTAGCCTGTGTTTCTTCAATCGCTTTTTTAAGTTCCACCGAATCCAGGTTAATCGTAATATTCTGTGCCCTCGTTCCCGCACTTGCATACATCGTGAAGAAAAGCGAAAGCACCAGGATAAGTTTCATCATCGTTAAAAACTTACATGCCGCATGTCGATATCCGCTATATCCTTTTCCTGTCCTAATCTTTTCCATTTTTCCCGGGTGTTCAATGAACAGGTCATCTGTAATGAAATCCCCCGGATAAGCAGTCATTGTATGCATAGTGCTCATTGTATTTGGTATCAGTCTATATAGATGGTGTCCTTATCCACCGAAAAATTAAACGGATGAACCACCCGCATGGCATTTAATGCCTGCGTTATGGTTTCTGTTGTAAATATACCCGTGAACATAAGATCCTCTTTTCCCGGATTCCGAAACCTGATTTTAATACCGTACCAGCGTTCCATTTTAACCGCCAGGTCACCAAATTTTTCCGCCCGGAAAACAAATTTATTCTGAACCCAGGCAGTTTCCATAATCAGTTTTTCCGCTTCTGTATAGTCCACTTTTTTTAATGCAACGATATCACCTGACTCTTTGATCAATGCAGGCTTATAAGCGTTGCTTTCACTTTTTCTTTCCGGCCTTTCAGTACTCACTACCAGTTTTTCATTGGGTTTTAATATATAGATATCATCGGGCCTGTTGTTGATCCTGATTTCAACAGATCCTTTAATCAAACTGGTTTCCATATTATTTTCTTCGGGATAGGCTTTTACATTAAAGGTTGTTCCCAGCACCCTGATCTGCATATTACCGGAACGCACAATAAAAGGGCTTGCGGCATTATGAATAATTTCAAAATACGCCTCGCCTGTCAAATACACTTCGCGCCTGTTGTTCGTAAAATCTGTATTTACATAGTCAAGGCGGGATCCTGCATTGAGCCAGACGCGGCTGCTGTCAGGAAGTGTGATCCTGCTTTTGTCGCCATATTTTGTAACTACGGAACTGATGGCAGGAGCAGACGGTACGGTTATTTTTTCCTTTAGCGCGTAGTTGACCAGCAGGCCGGCGAAAAATATAAATAACAGGGCCGACAGTGATAACACCCACTTATTTTGCCAGATTGAAGCGGATGGTATCGGGTATTCATTGGTGTTATTATCCACAGAAGGAAGAAAATCTGTCCTGTACTTCAGGAGATGACGCATAAAAGCTTCGTCGGGATCCTGCTCAGTCATTTGTTTATTGCCAGGACTCCACATGGTTTGAAATAGTTCCGCCTTGAACCTTAGTTCGGGATAAGCCAGCAGAATTTGTAACAATTCTTCTTTTTCAGCAGGACTGATCGATTTTGCCAACTGCCTTGACAGCAATATGTAAAATCTTTCCTCAGAAGAATGAGAGTGAATGCCCATTAATGTCAGGGACAACAAAAAAAAGAAGAACCCCCAATGCGGTCAGATTTTTTCTTTCTGGTAGGAATAAAACAGCGCCCTGGAAAGCTTTTTAATGGCCAGAACGAGTTGATTATCAATAGTACCAACGGCCAGGTGGAGAACTTCTGCCGCTTCCTTGTAGGTAAGTCCGTCTTCTTTCACCAGTTTAAATATGATCCTGCACCTTGGTGGAAGATTTTGGATCGCCAGGTGTATCCTGGCATTCATTTCTTTGGTGATCAGCGCCTGCTCTGGATCTGCAAAGGGTTGAACGGGCTCAAAATCAAGGTCATCGAGACTGACTGTACGGGTTTTTGTTAACCTGGAGAAATAATTAAGGGAAGTATTTTTAACGGCTACGTATAGATAAACCTTCAGGTTCTCTATTTCAGCTATTTTATCACGGTTTCGCCAAAGGCGGATAAACACATCAGATACAATTTCTTCTGCAAGTTCCCGGCTCCTGGTGATGATGAAAGCCAGTCTTAACAGGCGGCTATAAAATAATTCGAACAATTCTTTATAGGCAGACTGATCATTGAGCGCAATGCGTTCCTGGATTCGGGTTATGGTATTGGGGTTTTTCAAAACAGTCAATCGACTTACAATATAAACTATTTTTTACTGGAGAAGTAAAGTATGGATAAACTGCAGGACCAATTTTTTTGAACGGTAATATCATTATGTAAAAGAAAACCCCCGCACTCGCGGGGGCCGTTAGGTAATTTTCAAATGAACAATTGTCTAATATGTTACTGGCTTAACTTGAACTCCACGCGCCTGTTCTTTGCTTTGCCGGCGGCGGTCTTATTGTCTTCTATCGGCATATCGGCGCCATGACCCACCGTGGTAAGCCTGTCCTCACTGATGCCTTTGCTGACCAGGTATTTTTTCACGGCAGCAGCACGATTTTCGGATAGTTTCTGGTTGGTTTCGGGTCTGCCCGTATTGTCGGTATGACCTTCAATGGACACTTTGATATCGGGATACTGGGTGTTCATGATCGGTACCAGCTTGTTGAGTTCGGTTTTGGAAGTCTTGGTAAGGGTGGAGGTTCCTGAAGCGAACTGCACGTTTGAGGCATTAAACTTGATCAGCGGACAACCTGCATTTTCAGCAACACCGGGGATGGTAGGACATTTGTCTTCTTCATCATTCACACCGTCGTTGTCGGTATCAGGTATCGGACATCCCTGGTATTTCGCGAGACCCGCAACAGTCGGGCATTTGTCTTCTTCATCATTTATGCCATCACTGTCCGTATCAGGAATAGGGCAACCCTGGTATTTCGCCAGACCTGCAACCGTAGGGCATTTGTCTTCTTTATCCTCAATACCGTCTTTATCAGTATCCGGGCAACCTTTGAACTGTGCGAGGCCCGCTACTGTTGGACAGGCATCCAGTGAATCAATGATTCCATCGTTATCTGTATCTGCAGGCGGAGGCGGAGGTGGTGGAGGTGCCAGCACTACCGGCTCTTTTTTCTTACCGATATTCCCTGCAATGCCAAATCCATAGAACAGGTGACTTGCCGTAGTATTAGATGCTACGGGTATACGGTACTGTGCCTGGAGAAAAAGATAAGTGGCGTCGAAAAAATTTACCTGCAGCCCGAGCCCGGTAGGTATATATGCGCCAAAGTATCCGTTCCATGTGGATGCTCCAACTCCGGCAGATATATAGGGTGAAACCCAATAATTGTCTGACAACAGCTTGATATTGATATTGGCATCTGATTCCAGCAGTAGTTTATCGTTTAGCGGAACGGGTTTGTCTGGAAGAGGGTAAGCAAGAAAAGAACCACCCAGCCTGACCATGAAATCGACATTATCGGTTAGCCCCTGGGTATAGGAAATGGCGACACCGGGGTTCATCCTTGATGTCTTATACCACTGTTTTTCATTTAAAACAGCACTCAGCCCCCTGGCTTTCAAGTCTGCAGCAGTCTCAAAATCATGAAAAGTGAAGTGAATGCCGAGAAGCTTTCCTTTCTTATATTGATTTTTTACCGGGACTTCCTGGCTGAAACCTGCTACTCCGATGGATAACGCAATAATTCCTGATAGGATTTTTTTCATAAACAGTCAGTTTGCATGAATGGACGCAAAAATAACTGCTAACACCTAAACGAGGAAAAATTAATTTAATGCTATCAATTGCTGGTTTCGGCCCAAAACATCGACCCTTACCTTAGTGAGCCCATGGCCTGTGTAACCCAGTTTCTTTGCTGCGGTCTTGGAAAGATCAACAAGACGGGGGTTTCTATGGTGCAACCTGTCGTTCACCTTTACGACAACTGATTTATGATTGCTGAGATTGGTCACCCGTATCCAGGTACCCAGCGGAAGAGAATTATGTGCGGCGGTCATTCCTTTCTGAGAAAATATTTCACCATTGGCAGTTTTTTTACCTTCAAATTTATCGGCGTAAAAACTTGCTGTGCCATACTGAATTTTTCCGGATACCGTATTTCGTGTACTCACCTGCCTTGCCTGTGAGACACCTGCGAAGGATAAAAACTGACAAAAGATAATGAGCAGGAAAAAAGTCTTCATATTCCTTGGTTTTTGGGTTTCCTCACTTTCCCGGCACACCTCCCCATCCCTTCCTGCAAAAACCAGGCAGAAAATCGCTTACTTCAAATTAAATTTTCTACTTTCTTCACGAAGTACCTCTGTCTCAACACTTTATCTTCTCCATAAATATCATCGTAAAATTGAATTTTCCCGTCATCCCTTACTTCACAGGTATAATACCGGAGGTAAACAGGTACTTTTTGCTTGAGGTTAATATAATGTTTTTCCTGCCTTTGGAGCCATGCTTTGAGGCTGTCTTCGGCTATCGGTTTGGGTTCCCTGGTGACCAGGTAGTGCGACAGGCTGTCCCATTTCTGCACCCTTACACAGCCATGGCTAAGGGCCCTGTTGGACCTTGCGAACATTGACCTCGCATTGGTATCATGCATATATACATCATACTTATTGCTAAAATTAAATTTCATCACTCCCAGGCTGTTATCATCACCCTGGCGTTGCCGGATGAGATAAGGAAACTTCTTCTTGTTGAGCTTTGACCAGTCAATGGTCGCAGGATCAATAACGCTGTCGTTGTGATCCACCACCATCAGGTTCTGCTCATCGAGGTATTCCACGTTCTTCTGGATCTTGGGCAACATCTCTTTGAAAATGATGCTATAAGGTACGGTCCACTGTGGAAAAGTGACCATGTTGGTGACGGCAGAATTAAGGACAGGTGTACGTGTTTTAGGCTGGCCCACGATAACTTTTGATTCCAGTTCTACGATACCGGAATCCCATATCTGCATTTTGAATGCGGGGATATTAACCCATATATAGGAAATCGGAAGGCTGTCGGGCAGCTGTTTAAAACGGTCAAGATTAATCGCAATTCTCCTGAGTTTTTCCATCCCGGTATTATTCAGTGATCCCACAAGTGCCGGCCCGGCTTTACCATCTACGGTAAGTCCGCGTGCAACCTGTGCTTTTTTAATGGCAGTGGCCAGTTCCGTGGAATCCGGCATGCGGTCATTAAAACTGATATAGTGACCTTCGAAAAGCCTGTTCTGCAGTTGCTTTACAAAGACCGCTGAATCAGTTTTAGGAAAATCGATATAGGTATATACTTTCCGGTCCATGGAATCCAGGAAAGCGGGTAATGATGCCCGTAATGCACGATATCGTTCATTCACGGGTTCAAGGCGCTCCAGCAGTTCCCGTGGATTGTTAAGGTCAACCAGGGAATCCCTCAGCCTTACGAAACCGGCCATATCCATTACAGTGTCTTTCCTGAGACTGATGCTGTCCATTGGTATCCTGCCCAGCTTGAGATGTCGTGCCATTGTGGAGAAAGCATCAGACAGCATGAGTTCGCCCCTTGCCCAGAGCGCAGCATCCATCATGGCTGCGGAATCCTTTAACTTCTCAAAAATAGCGCTGATGTCGGAGCTGTGATAATCTTCCGGGAAGAGGCCATAGATTTCACTTCGCTGTATAAACCCGGCCATGGAATCGGCCCTCGGAAGCCATTCCTTGTCTTTACTCCATAACCGCTCGCCTTCCCGGTCATTGTACCAGGCGGTGACAATATCAGGCCGGTTCAGGACAATGGTGTCATCTATCTTTCCATTATTCTGGAGGGCCTGATCGATTAGTCCCACGATTTGCAGGCTAACCGTCGGGTCCATTTTTTCAGGTACCTTGACAATCTCTTTAGGTTTTGGTTTGGGCTTCGGTGGCGGAGGTCCGTCACAGGCGCTGACAACAAGAAAAATAAAAATGCAAAAACAGGTATATCGACTGATCATATTCATGTTAGGACTTCAATTTATCGCCAATCTTCGGCAAGATATTCTCAAAACGCAGTTTATTATATAAAATTCGATGCCCACTTCCTCTATCAAGAATAAATTAGACTCAATTTATTGTAATTTCCCCGGTAATTTTTTTGGATGACGGGCAGATGGTTAGAAAATAAAAGAATTGTTATTATTGGCGGAACGTCAGGAATCGGACTGTCCGCGGCAAAGCTTTGCATTGAAGAAGGTGCTTCTGTAGTGGTGGTTGGCATAGACGCCGAGGAAACAGAGTCGGCCAAGAATGACCTGGATGACCATGCCATATTCCTCACCGCCGATGCCAGTGCTCCGGGAGCGGCGTCAAGGGCCATTGAATTATGCGTGGAAAGTTTCGACGGTTTCGACGGTATCTATCATGTTGCCGGAGGCAGTGGCAGAAAATATGGTGATGGTCCGCTACATGAAATGACAGATGAAGGATGGCATAAAACGATAGCATGGAACCTGGATTCCCTGATGTATTCCAACAAGGCGGCGTTGCAGTATTTTCTTAATGAAAATAAACCAGGCGTTATTCTTAACATTAGTTCCGTCCTTGGATACGCTCCGTCACCACATTTTTTCAGCACCCATGCTTATTCGGCAGCAAAAGCTGCAGCCATCGGACTGTCAAAAAGTATTGCCGCTTATTACGCACCATATAATATCAGGGTAAATGTGATTGCACCCGGACTGGTTGAAACAGCCATGTCTAAGCGCGCTGTCAGTGATGAGGCCATCATGGATTTTATTGTCACCAAACAACCCCTTGCGGGCGGAAGGGCGGGAATTCCGGAAGACCTGGCCGGTGCGGCAGTTTTTCTGTTGAGCGACAGGTCGGCATTCATTACCGGCCAGGTCATTGCCGTTGAGGGAGGATGGGCAATCAGCGACGGGCAGTATACCGGGTAAAGAACGTGAAGAATAAATTAAGTTACATGACATCAACGGCCATAGGTATTGACCTGGGAGGAACAAGAATCAAGGGCGTTATCATCAACGATAAAGGTGAGATCATTACACAGGTCTATCATCCTGTTGAAGGAGACAACTGGAAACAGGTGATTATTGATACCGTAAACGAACTCAGGACGAAGATTGCCGGCGAACACCTTGTGGGAATTTCTGCGCCGGGAATACCCGATGAACTAAATAGTTGCATTGCGCATATGCCCGGTCGTTTGCAGGGGCTGGAAGGATTACACTGGAGCGAAGTTTTTGGAAATGATACCTGGGTAGCCAATGATGCCATTGCTGCCATGGCTGCAGAAGCCAGGTTTGGTGCAGCCAAAAATGCAAAACATGCCGTGCTGTTGACCCTGGGCACTGGCGTTGGCGGTGCGCTGTTAATCAATGGCCAGATCTATCAGGGCGCCTTCCAGAAGGCCGGCCACGCAGGCCATATTTCGGTTGACCATGACAGTGATCCCGACATTACCGGGATACCCGGAAGCCTTGAAGACGCCATTGGCAATTGCACCATTAACAAAAGGTCACTGGGAAAATACAATTATACCCATGACCTGCTGGAAGATTATAAGAACGGGGATTTTTTTGCACAATGGCTCTGGCTTAATTCAGTAAGGAAACTATCTATCGCCATCGCTTCCATAACCAACATATTATCACCTGAAATCATTATCCTTGGCGGTGGAATTACTGAATCAGGACCTCTTTTATTTGATCCCCTTCGTCAATTCCTTGCCTTGTATGAATGGCGTGCAGGCGGACATAAAACAACACTGGTAAAAGCTGAATTCGGCGATCTTGCAGGCGCTTTAGGCGCTGCCAGCTTTGCCATGATGCAGCGTGACCGCGTAAAATAAATAATGTATGAATCCGATTCAGCAATACCTGGCCGCATCAGAAAAAATCCTGGATAAAGTGCGCCAGCAGGAAAAAGAGATTTCCCTTGCTGCGGGCTGGTTCGCAGATTCCATCCTGGCAGGCCGGATGGTCCATGTATTCGGATCCGGCCACAGCCGGATCATGGTGGAGGAAATGTGGCCACGCTATGGATCATTTCCGGGCTTTAACCCGATCGTTGAACTGTCACTGACTTACCATAACAATGTTGTTGGCCCTAATGGGCAGCGCCAGGCGATGTTCCTCGAAAATGTAAGCGGACTTGCCGAACGCATCCTCCGGAATTTCATACTAACGGAAACGGATACCGCATTTATCATTTCCAGCAGCGGCACCAATATCGTCCCCGTTGAAATGGCAGAATTATTCAGGTCAAGAGGCATTAAAGTGGTGGCACTGATAACCCGCGAACATTCAGAAGCTTCGGCAAGCAAAAGGGCCGACGGACTGAAGCTGGGAGATTTTGCAGACCTTATTCTAGACAGCGGTGCGCCTGCCGGAGATGCGATGGTAAAGGTCGATGGGCTCGATACGCCTGTTTCACCGGGTTCAACACTGGGTGGCGTATTGATCGTCAATAGTATCAAGGCCGAACTCGCCAGGTTTGCTTACAATAGCGGGCCGTCCGCCAAAAGTATTAACCGCCACCTGCAATGTGGGTGAACAGCGGGCCAGGGAATTATTTGAATCTGCCTATGATGAACATGCCAAAATGTTGTCTTCACTATATTCCTTCAATCCATAAATTTTATCATGACAAAAATCCGCACAACAGTAGTAGGCTCCTACCCTTTCCCGGGATGGCTTGAATTTTCCAGCAGGAACCTCGACAGGTTCGGACCTGCAGATATCGAGGAGATGATAGAGGATGCTGTCATAGCTGCCATACATGACCAGGTTGACGCCGGGCTGGATGTGATTACAGATGGTGAACAAACGAGGCTTGATTTTAACCTGTCTTTTTACGGCTATATCAAAGGTATAGCCCCCAATCATAGTGAGACCAGGAAATGGGGCCCTGCGGCACACGACCAGCGCGGCAAGCATTCGATTACAGACGAGCTCACGGCACCCGGCGGTCTCGGTACGGTGAAGGAATTTTTGCGGTTAAAAAAACTTGCGCCGGCGGGGCCAATACTGAAATGCAGTGTGCCCGGACCATACACACTAAGTGGCCGGCTGCTTCCCAATGAACGATATAAGGATCGATTCGCTATAACGGAAGCACTGGTGCCGATTGTGAATAAAGAACTGCAGCTGCTCGTTGAAGCGGGATGCCGTGAAATTACGGTAGATGAACCTTCAATGAGTTGTTATGCATATAAGGAGGACACCAAAAGATTTGTCGATATTTTCAACCGAACGGTTTCTTCCGCTTATGGCAAATGCCGGTTGTCGACCCATCTATGTTTTGGCAATTTTAAAGGAAGGCCGGTGGGATACCGCAGCCTTAAACCAATGCTCCCTGATTTTCTGGATATGAATGTTGACGAGATCCACATAGAAATGGCTAACCGCGAGTTTTCGGAAATCGAGTTACTCGCTCCTTTCGCAGAGAAAATGAATGTTGCTGTGGGGATCATCGATGTAAAAAATTATTATATCGAGACCGTGGAGGACGTGAAGCAACGCATTAAGAAATGCCTTCAATATGTTCCGGCAGAAAAACTTTCCGTTGCCCCGGATTGCGGACTCTCTCAAACGGCACGATGGGCATCACGATTGAAACTGGCTAATATGGTAAAGGGTGCAAGAGAAATGTGATGGCTTATCCAAAAATTATTTAATGAGATTTAAAAGCTTGTTTGTATTCTTATTTTTTGTTTCAAGTAGAACCATAGCTCAAACTCCGATACACCCGAATCATGTTTATGTTGAACTCTTAGGTACGGGGGGATTTGGTTCGATACAATACGAACGACAGTTGTTTAAGAAAACCAGGCTGAATCTGCATGGAGGACTGGGTGCGTATTATGATATTGGCACTTATTTTTCAGGCATTCTTGGAATCACATATTTAGCCGATACAAAATGGCAAAACAGGTTTATTGAATTTGGCTTTTCAATGTCGG
Organism: uncultured Sphingobacteriales bacterium; assembly: GCA_963707255.1. Classification (GTDB taxonomy): domain Bacteria; phylum Bacteroidota; class Bacteroidia; order Chitinophagales; family Chitinophagaceae; genus Pollutibacter. The sequence continues at coordinate 331,615 of CAVPPM010000023.1, forward strand.
CCACACCCTCTGAAGTAACCTATTACTCGCCAAATGAAATAGTTGAAGGTCTAAACAGGTACATGCCACATATTGGTTTTCGATGGTATACTAAAAAGCACTGGGTTTGGAGGATTTCTGCAATGGCCGTTATGGATCGGGACGGTACTATGCCATGGACGGGATTTTCAGTGGGAAAAAACTTTTAATTCTTCTGCTCATTAATCATTGCAGCATATTTCTTTATTACAGAAATGGTACTGCTGTCTGTGTCATACACGGAATACCAACCCTGGCCTTCATGCGGAGGATCACCGATAAACTGGTCACCCGGATTCCATAGTCCTGCAGGTATACGTGGCCTGCCTTCTCCTGCCCACGCCCAGAAATTGACACCGGCCAGCGGACCGGTTCCTTTTTTTACCTCGCCGGCAACAGCATCAAACAGGGATGAATAATACTTATCCCTGACCGTTACGGGCGTACCCGGTGCATGATCATTCCGGTCCCGTGAAATTCCAAACTCTTCGAGCACTACTGGTTTGTTCAATTTCGCTCCGGCACCAAGATGGTCCTTCATATAGTCCAGTGCGTAATTCAGCGCCTGATCATAAGTGGAATCCGCTTTCGCCGGGTCATAATAACCCCAGTTCTGCACCCAGATATGTATGGTGGAATAATCAATGTTTTTACTTTGGTGATCGTTGATCATATCTGTTCCGCTGGAAGGACTTGACGTGTTTCCCTCGCTACCCGTGGTAACAAGATGGTTGCTGTCAAGTGTTTTGATGAGGGCTGCTGTTTTATCGATCCATTTCAGAAACGCTTCCTTATTATTTACCCCTCGCGGTTCATTACCTAACTCCCAGGCCATGATCACCGGGTCATCCTTAGATAAAAGTACCCGAGATAGAATTCTTCCTGTTTACGAAAAACCGGATATGATCTTCGAACAGCTTCATGGCCTTTTCATTGCTATAGAATTGGCGGTGAAATTCCTGGTATTTTGACCAGTCGCCACCCGGTGCAGGCGGCGGGTAGGGAATCGAATCAGCCGCCCCGGCCCATACCAGGTACTGGCCATACCGCCGCACCAGTTCCAGAAATTATTCATGCACATCACCGCCACCATATCTCGCTTAGCCATCTCCGATAGCAGAAAATCCAGTCCTGCCAACACCTCTTCATTGTACTGCCCCGGGGCCAGTTGCAGGGCGGGCAGCATACGGTAAGGTTCCGTATCCGGACCTTCACTGATCCGGCCATCACGCGCAGATTCTTAACACCCATGTTGCTGAGCCGGTCCAGTTCCCGCATCAGCCTTGCCCGGTTCCCTCCTTCGCCTTTGATCCAAGGTTAAGGCCATACCAGAAATTGGTACCCATGTAGGTATATGGTTTACCATTACGGGTAAATTTCATATCGCTGACGCGAATGAATTTATTTACTTCGCTTGTTCCCGATGAACAGGAAGAAATAAATATGATGGCCAAAATTGCCAGGCAGGAATATATTTTTTTCATAACTAAGCTTAAGGTAAACTATTAGTAGCAACCGGTCTTCATTATCTCGTTACTAAAATAACGCGCAATAAGTCTATAAAGATCAGGATCGTATTTTTTCAATTTTTCCCTTTGTGAATTTCCGGACACCAGCAACTTGTCAGGTATACAATTAAACCAGAAACTAACACCTTCTGCCCAATACTCCTTATAATTGGTGGAGGCGTATAATCCCTGGTACTGCCGATTTCGCATAGCATTGAAGTAGGCACTACGTATGGAACTGTCAAGGGTCCTGTCGCCACCGTCAAGATGAATGGCATGGGCAAATTCGTGGGTCACCATATCCCTGTTTTTATTATTATTATCGGGACGCAGGTCTTTTTCACACAACAGGTTTTCTTCAAAAACACTGGATACATTATTTTGGAAGAGGCCCCGTCGAAGGGCCACAAAACCTGGTGTGACAGAAGAAAATTCGGGTATAATGGAAAGTTCCTCCTGGTAGGATACAATGACCAGCCTTGTTTTTTTCTGCACCATTCTCACCACCATCACACTATCCAGGTTACGCAGCATGATAGAAACGGTTGATCCGGCACGGAAAAGTGCATCATCCTCGGTTAACAGCGTACTTAGAATGGGAATGCCGCCAGCATTCATGTATTTTTTATAAACAGCAGATAATTTCAGAGAATCAGGAGGACCGGGTAAGGATGTGGGCGGATAATATAATGGAGGCTTCTCCTGTTCCGTTTGCTCCTGCTTTTCACAGGACACCAGGGAGATCATGATCAGTATCATCCAATATATCTTTCTCATATGTCGGGTATATAAAGGTAATCCGTTTCGACTTTAACGGGAAACCAGGTCCGTCAGCAAAATCCTTTTTACCTGCCCCTAGACAGGAGTTCAGAAACTAGAAGTAGATTTGAGGATATGCGTTGGGTTGCAGCCAGATATAAAGATGAAGAATTCCTTCGCCGGGTAAAAGAACTCGGGCAGGAAAAAGATAAGGTTCATATGTGGTGGTTGCGGACAAAGCGGTTTCCTTGTCCAATGGAATGGCGTTCATGTACTGATCGACCCCTATCTTTCTGATTCACTGACGCATAAATATGCAGGCACATCCAAACCGCATACCCGGATCTGTGAAAAGGTTGTTGAACCCGACAAACTATCCTTTATTGATATTGTTTCCAGCAGTCACAATCATACCGATCATCTTGACGGCGAAACACTGATTCCCTTAATTGACGCCAATACCGGCATTGCATTCGTGATCCCCGAAGCCAACAGGGAATTTGTTTGTAACAGGATCAACCAGCCGCTATCATTTCCGATCGGGCTAAATGACGGCGAAACCGTTATTGTCAAAGACATCCGGTTCACCGGAATACCAGCTGCCCACAATGCGCTTGAACGTGACGACCACGGGAGGTGCAGGTTTATGGGTTATGTATTGGACATTGGTGGAAAGAAAATATACCACAGCGGCGATACCCTTCTTTATCCCGGTATGGTTGAACTTTTACAACCATTACATATCGATGTTGCCATACTTCCCATTAATGGCAATGATCCTTCCCGTGGTGTTGCCGGCAACCTGGATCAAAGGGAAGCAGCCTGGCTGGCAAAACAAATAAAAGCCGGCCTTACCATCCCGTGCCACTATGATATGTTTAGTTTCAATACGGCTGATGTTACTGAATTTACAGCGGCAGCAGAAGAACAGGGAATACATTACCGGGTGATGGAATTGGGTGACTCACTAACATTGTAGTGCATGGCCATTGAAGACATTAAAGACCTTCAGACATTCATAAAGCCCTATCCAAAAGAGGTCAGGGAAATTGCCTTGTGGCTTAGGGAATTTGCCTGGAAACTTTTCCCTGAAAGCAATGAACTCATCTACGATAATTATAATGCCGTTGCTTTTGGATGGTCGTTGACAGAAAAATTATCAGACACTTTCTGTTCGGTTGCCTTATTTGGAAAATTCTGTCATTTCGGGTTCTATTACGGTGCATTCCTTTCTGACCCAGAAAAAAAACTTCTTGGGAAAGGGTAGTCAATATCGATATATCATAGTTCAAAAAAGGGATGATTTTCCAGTTACCTATGTGAAGAAACTTCTCAAAGAAGCCTATTCTAATGCCTATACAGGTTGGAAAAATAAAAATCCAGTACTGAAAAAACCGATACTCACGGGCACCACTATCGTAAAATCTATTTCGCCCAGGAAGAAAAGGCCCGGACTTACCTGACTATTCTTTAAGCTCGATGGTCATTTCCACTTCTACAGAAATGCCATTTGGCAGTGACTGCATTCCAACAGCCGACCTTACATGCTTTCCGCTTTCCCCGAAAACCTCCACCATCAAATCTGAAAATCCATTCATCACTTTGGGCTGGTCCCTGAACGCTTCAGTACAGTTGACCATTCCGAAAACCCTGACAATACGTTTCACTTTATTCAAATCTCCCACGGCGTCTTTTATTGTAGCGAGCATACACAATCCCACATTCCTTGCCGCCTGGTATCCCTGTTCAATGGTCAGCGTTTTCCCAAGTTTACCGGTATCCACCGGAGAAGGCTGCCCCACAGTGTCCGTGACCGGATAAAAATAACAGGTTACCCACCCTCACGGAAGTGACATAATTGGCAATCGGTTTTTTGGCTGCGGGCAGGATAACAGACTTCGTTACCAGGTTTTTTTCAGCATCTACCGGGGACTGTGCCATAACAGGCAAGAAGGCTATGGAAGCAAGGTTCAGCAATAATAACAGTTTCATTTGCATCGATTATGGTTCAAAATAACTATTCCCGACTGACAGCAGAAAAATAATTTCAGCATACTGCCATTGATAATCTTAAACCGGCGGCGATAAAATAAATATTGCAGGAATAAAAAAATTCTGCTACTTTTTCCAGGTTATCTTCCTTAAACAACTTATACCTTATTTATGGCAGTAAACTCTATCGACCAGGCGAGTGCCAACCAACTTGCCAATATCGAAAAAAGCACCGGAAAGTCATTGGAACAATGGACAAAAATCATCAACGCCAGTGGCTTTGAAAAACATGGAGAGATCGTGAATTTCCTCAAAGAAAAACATGGCTTTACCCATGGCAATGCCAACACGCTCGTGCATTTTGCTAAAAAGAGCCATGCCGGGGCCGTAGAAAATAAAGATGACCTGGTGGAAGAGCAATATAAAGGGAAAGAGGAATTAAAAGAATGGTACACCAGGCTGATGAAGGAAATTAACACTTTCGGAAACGACATTGAAGTGTCCCCTAAAAAAGCTTATGTCAGCCTCCGCCGAAAAAAACAATTTGCGATCATTCAGCCTTCCACGAAAACAAGGCTTGATCTCGGACTTAATATAAAAGGCCTGTCTGCAGAAGGCATAGCTGAAGCCGCGGGTAGCTGGAACGCCATGTGCACGCACCGCGTGAAAATAGAAACTGCCACGGTGATCAATCCATCTTTGATCGACCTGATACGCAAAGCCTACGACCAGGCAGGCTGATAAATCCAAAGGGTTTGAAAATTCCTTCATATTATTTTAGCCATAATTTAGCGCAGAAAATAAATCATCATGAAGGGATTGTATTCTATTGCTTTACTGGTTCTTTCTAATACATTTATGACCCTTGCCTGGTATGGACACCTCAGGTTTCAGTCCATGAAGGGATTTGGTAAACTGGGTATTTTTGCCGTCATCCTGATCAGTTGGGGAATTGCCCTGTTTGAATACTGCTTCCAGGTTCCTGCCAACAGGATAGGCTACCAGGAATACGGCGGACCATTTTCCATCTGGCAATTGAAAGTGATACAGGAAATCATCACACTCATCGTATTCTCCATTTTTGCTTTTGTAGTTTTTAAAAATGAGACGCTTCGCTGGAATCACCTGGCTGGTTTTCTTTGCCTGGTGCTGGCAGTATATTTTATTTTTAAAAAATAGATGTCAATACTATCCGCCATTTGCTGGTTTTCAGCAGTTTGGCAAAGTGTAAAACTTTCCCTCCCCCAGGGGGAAAATACCGACCATTGTTTAGCGTTTGAAAGACATAATCCGGTATGTCATGCTGAACATCGTAACTGTGAGAACCATTTTTGTCCTGGTATTATGCGCAAACTCCATCATCCTTGAGGCACAGGATATTAAGCTCGAAAATTTATGGGCAAAAGGCTCCGATAAAATCTATTCAGGTACCAATAATTATTTAAGGATTGAAGGCGACGTTAACGCCATAACCCGAATAGACGCCAATGCCGGTGTGCAGCGGCAGCATGATACCCTGCTGCTCATGCCCTCACCAGGTAAAGTACAGATCACCATTCATACAGCAGCAGGCAAGACCGCATTTACCTATGAAGCGATTTCAATGCCCACACCCAAAATAAGTTTTATCTGCCAGGACCAAAAGAAAATTGCCCCCACAGTTAAGCTTGGTATTGATAGTACAGATGGCTTATTTTCCCACTACAAAATTGTACAGTATACGGTGCTTATCAATAACAAAGAAAGAACCGGGCAATTTGATTACCTGACCAGTGAAGTGCTCTCCGCCATTGACAATATTCCTGCCGGTAAAAAATTTCATATCAAGTACATCCTTTTATATAACAAGGAAACCAACCATTATATCGAGTCGGGTTCCGATCTTTCCTTCGAACTCGATTATGCAAAAAAAGGGACGGGAAATTTTACCAATACCTGCATTGCAGATTACATAAAAAGTTTGCCGGAAGCAGGGCATCTGCCTTAGCACAAATAGGTCGGTATCATTATACTTCCTAAATTGGGATGCATTAATCAATTCTTATGCGTTATATCCCAACTGTATTGCTTTTGCTGTTTATTGCATTTGCCTGCAAAGAGAAAGAGAAAGAAAAATCTGCGGCAATTCCTTCATTCACGCTACAGCCCATAGAGAAATTTCACTTCAAATCTTTTGTGGATTGTAATATGGCAGAAGCCTGGATCGGTGATACTTTCAGGATATTCCCGGGTAAGTATGGGGAGGACCCTTTGTGGGGTGATTCCAAAGAACTGCAGTTTGCTGATGGCAAACATGCTGATGAAGCCTTCACCAGGGAATACGAAGAATTTACGGATCCGCAGATGCCTGTAAATGTTCCGCCCGGTACTGCAGGTTTACACGGGGCCGTATGGTTTGAGACGGTGTACCAGGACCCAAAGGACAAATCCGGCAAAACACTTTATGCCGTATACCACAACGAAAACTATCCTTCCACCCTTCCCTATGATTCCATTAGCGGACAGGGATATAAGGATTTCCGGTGGCCGCAGGGACTAAAAGGACCTACTTCACCAGCTGCAGTCTGCCGCATAGGCATCATGAAATCCACCAATGGTGGCCATAGCTGGGACAATCGCGGACTTTTCCTGGAAGACCTTCAACCGAGGCTTATTCTTAAACCCCATAATACTTCCGAGACCTTTGCTGGCGGTGTTGGTGATCCATCGGCAGTCGCAAGTGGTGACCACCTCTACCTGTTCTATGGCGAATACGGTTATCCCGGTGTATATGATTCTACAAACTATAGTGCAGAAAAAGAATGGAGCGGCCAATGTATCAGTATTGCAAGAATTGCACTGGCTGATCTCGATAATCCGGAAGGAAAAGCAAAACGATGGGATGGAAAGGGTTTTAATGCACCATGGAATGGCATCGGTTCACCGGTTAGTTCATTACAAATTCCCAAATCTGAAGGAGGGGGGCCGGCCTCTTCCCCTACCGCTGGTTTTCACTGGGGACCTTCTGTAAGCTGGAACACTTATCTGAACTGCTGGGTGATGCTGATGGGTAAAGTGACCGGCACTTCCTGGAAAGGAAGCAGCATTTATCTTTCTTTTAATACCAATAAAGATCTTGAGGCTGGAGACAATGCACAGCAATGGAGTAAACCGCAACTGCTGCTCGACAGGCCCGGACACATTCTTTGGTATCCTTCATTGCAGCCGGTAAATTCCAAAGAGGATATTGAGAATAAAAACACCTGCCTTAGGTTGGGCCGGGAAGCAAGACTGTTCTTCAAAGACATGTATAAAGTGAATGGAAGGGATACCAGTGAATATCTTTCTGAATATATGATCCGCTTTTCCAAATGATGAAAAAAGCCATCATCATTGGAGCAAGTTCGGGAATGGGAAGAGGAATTGCAGAATTGCTGGCACGTGATGGTTACCAGGTAGCCATAACCGGTAGAAGGCGCGAATTGCTGGAGGAGATCCGCAACAGCAGACCCGGTTCGTTTGTGGTGTCCTGTTTTGATGTCACAAATCTTGAAATTGTACCGTCTGTTCTGGATGGACTGGCCATGGAACTGGGCGGATGTGATCTCTTCTTCATCAGTGCAGGCGGTGGTGACCTGAATGAAATGCTCGACTTCAGCATAGAAAAGAAAATGATTGACCTCAACGTGGCTGCCTTCACGCAGCTGGCCGACTGGGCGTACCGGTATTTCATGAAACAGGGTTACGGTCACCTGGCCGCCATCAGTTCCATTGCAGGATTACGCGGACTGAGGCACGCACCGGCCTATAATGCCACCAAGGCCTACCAGGTGAGTTACCTGGAAGCCCTCCGGCAAAAAAGCAATCACCTGGGTTTGCCTATAACGGTAACGGATATTCGACCCGGTTTTGTTGACACACCGAATGCCAAGGGTGAGGGAAGATTTTGGCAGGCTTCTGTCAGCAAGGCCTCTGGGCAAATCTATTCTGCCCTGAAAGCGGGCCGGAAAGTGGTATATGTTACCAAAAGATGGTGGCTGATCGCAATGATCATGAAACTTGTTCCAAGATTTATTTATGAAAGAGTTTAGGATTTATTCTTCGTACCTTTCGAAATAAAATGCCAAACTCTCACCATCGGCATAAGCCCAAACACCATCACCAACAGGTTCATCCTGAACAAAAGAAACGCAAATTCACAGCAGCTATTTTCATGATGGTAATGTTCGGAATTTTCGGATTGTCGTTTGCATATTTTACCAGTAATGGCGACCTGCTATGGTCTCTTGCAGGAACTTTTGCAGGCATGTCCTTGGGTTACTTTTTTGGCAATAATATGGACAAATCGGCCCGCAGGAAGGTTTAACGTACCGATGAAACTATAAGACCATGTGCCAATGAAACGCTCACGAAAAAAACTGAAGTTTTACTTTCTATCTTTTTTAAAGCACGACTTCAAGGCAAGCATTTCTGTTTTTTTTGTTGCTTTGCCCCTATGCCTTGGCGTTGCCCTCGCCTCTAATGCACCCGTTTATTCCGGCCTTATCGCAGGTATCATCGGGGGTATCGTTATCGGCCTGATCAGTAAATCCTCACTCAGTGTCAGCGGTCCTGCTGCAGGGTTAACGGCTATTTGTGCTGCCGCCATCACCAGGATGGGAGCAATAGAAATATTCTTTCTTTCGGTTTCCATTGCAGGAATACTGCAACTGTTGCTGGGTATATTCCGTCTCGGTGGCTTCACCCATCTTATTCCATCATCGGTTATCAAGGGAATGCTGGCAGCCATCGGACTCATCCTCATCTCGAAACAGGTGCCGCTGCTGATCGGCTATGATAAACCTGATTTCTGGCGCGAAGAATTCGTCAACCTCCTCACCTTCCAGCACGGATTTAAGCAAATCAATAACCTTTACGAAAGCATTTCCACAGGTCCCATCGTGATAGCTGTTCTTTGCCTGGCCTTATTAGCAGTATGGGAAAAATTCCTGTCAAATAAATTAAAGTCGGTTCCCATATCATTTATACTGGTACTGTTTGCATCATTGATGGCAATCGTCTTTAATAATTTTATTCCACCCCTTGCTTTAACAGCATCACAGTTTGTCAGTGTGCCGCAAAATGTGCTCAGTACGATCAGGCTACCTGATTTTTCATCCTTATTTTCCAACGCAGAGATATGGAAGAATGCCGTTGTGATTTGCTTCGTTGCCACACTCGAAACCCTGCTAAGTATTGAAGCCATTGACAAGATCGATCCATATAACAGGATCACCCCGCAAAACAGGGAACTCATTGCGCAGGGGACGGGAAACATGCTCAGCGGACTGGTTGGCGGATTACCGATCACCGCAGTCATTGTAAGAAGTTCCGCTAATGCAGAAGCGGGTGCGAAAACAAAATTGTCTGCCATCACACATGGTATCTGGATAATTATCGCACTGCTTGTTGCGATCCCATTCATCAACATGATTCCCTATGCCGTTCTCGCAGTGATCCTGATCCGCACGGGTTTTGGCTTAACCAAGCCTGCGATGATCATGGGTGTTTACCGGCAGGGCCGGGAACAGTTTTTACCCTTTATCATCACTGTTCTCGCCATACTGTTTACTGACCTGCTGATTGGCGTGTTGATTGGCATTGGATATGCAGTATATTTTTTAGTGAAACATACCTACCGTGCGGGCTTTACCATGAATGAAAAACAAGAGGGACATATGCGACATTTCCATATTGACCTGGCCTTAAACGTAAGCTTCCTGAATAAAAAGAAATTAAGGGATACGCTGGACGCCATACCTGAATATTCCATCATTGATATTTTCGGATCCAGGAGTGTATATATTGATCATGATATCCTTGAAATCATACAGGACTATAAGGTAAAAGCAAAGACCAAACACATCGAACTGAGGCTGCAGGATATCCCGGAAGTGGAAACTATTGAACTTCATTAATCAACTGTTTTTCTATGCCAAGAGATTATTTACCCGGTGTGATAAAATTATTTGAGTATTACAAATCACAGGGAGAACAAACGCTGGTCATTGTTCCTGAAGAAAAAATAAACTGGCAGTATAATGAAGAAAGTAACAGCCTGTCAACTATTGTAAAACATATCACCGGCAATATGCTTTCCCGGTTTACAGATTTTCTTACCACGGACGGAGAAAAAGAATGGCGGAACAGGGAATCAGAATTTGATCCGGAACCAATGACAAAGAAGGATATGATGGATCGATGGCATCATGCCTGGAAAGTTTTTTTTGATGTGCTTACACAGCCTGAAAGAAGAAGATCTCGATAAAACTATTTATATCCGAAATGCCGGGCAGACAGTGACGGATGCGCTTGACCGGCAACTCGCACATTATGCTTCACATATCGGCCAGATCATTTACCTGGGCAAAATGATCATGGGTACTCACTGGAAATCATTATCGATTCCCCGTGGGCAATCGGCCAATTATAATGCAGATAAATTTTCGGCACCGAAAACTGATGCACATTTTACAGAGGAGTTCCTGTCACCAAAGGACAAAAAAGAATAACTGATTCTTATAATACTCTTCCGATCCGTTGCTCCACCATCATCAGGTCGGCCAGTACGATGGCAGTAACTGCTTCCATCACCGGCGGTACCCTTAAGGCGATACACAGGTCATGCCTGCCTTTAATGGTAAAATTTTCCGTCTCGCCCGTTTCCCAGTTCAGTGAGTTCTGCTCTTTAGGTGTGGAAGACGTAGGTTTTATGGCGATACGGTATACAAGCTCATTTCCGTTACTTATTCCGCCCACCACTCCACCGGCATGATTGGTCCGGGTTTGTCCTTCCATATTCTCAATGGCATCATTATGATCAACACCAAACATCTTTGCGGCGGCAAAGCCGGTTCCGAATTCAATGCCCCTTACTGCCGGAATGGATAATGCAGCATGTGCAAGCAGGGATTCAACTGAATCAAAAAACGGTTCACCGAGACCCGGCGGAAGATCGGTCACCCTGCATTCCACAATTCCACCCACCGAATCCTTCGCATCAATGGCTTTTTGAAGCCCCTTGTCAAGATCGGTTTCGCCGCCAATCTCGGTTATACGTGCCTGTATCTTTGTTGGTGGTAATAGTTTTTTGGCGATTACACCGGCAGCAACCAGGCTGGCGGTAAGCCGTCCGCTGAAATGCCCTCCTCCCCTGTAATCCTCAAATCCACCATATTTATGGTGAGCTACGAAATCCGCATGACCCGGCCTTGGCATTGCCCGGAGTTTGTCGTAATCTCCAGAACGGGTATTCTTATTGTCGAAAATAATGGTGATCGGTGCGCCTGTAGTATGACCATTAAAAATACCACTTTTAAAAATGGGCATGTCCTCCTCCTGGCGGGGCGTTGTGCCTTTTTGTTTACCACCTTTACGGCGTTCCAGGTCTTCCAGGAAATCTTCTGTAGTAATCGGCAAACCAGCCGGACAACCGTCAATGCAAACACCTACGGATTCACCATGTGATTCACCAAAAATCATAACGCGGAAAATTCTGCCAAAACTGTTCATGCGATAAAATTACGGATTGCGGATTGCGGATTGCGGATTACATGATAATTATCTGCAGATTTTATTCTACGGTTGTTCCTAACCTCTGCAGGTGTTCATAAAAGTCAGGATAGGATTTATTGATGGCTTCCGCATCTTCAATGATCACCGGTCCATCGGCTCTCAAGGCGGCTACAGCACAGGCCATGGCAATGCGGTGATCATGATGTGAATGTACCCTTGTGGCCCTAACCGATGCATTACCGTCAATGCTCATCACATCGTCATGCAAAACGATGCGGATTCCTAGTTTACCAAACTCTTCCTGCAAGGTAAGCGCGCGATTGCTTTCTTTATGTGTTAAACGATTCACCCCCGCAATCACAGATTTGCCTTCACAAAACGAAGCCAGTGCCACGAGCGGTGGAAAAAGGTCCGGACATTCATTTGCATCAAAATGAAAGGCCTTCAGTGCTCCCCGGCCGATCCTGATAATATTATCCTTCACTGCAAGGTTTGCCCCTGCGCTTTGCAGAGCGGTCAAAACGGCCTTGTCTGCCTGTGTGGAATGAAGATCCAGTCCGCCCACTTCAATATCTCCGGCAATGGCGCCCGCTACTAACAGGAACGCGGCACCGCTCCAGTCACCTTCCACGGTATATTCCCTTTGGGGCTGCTGTTGATTTGCTGGCGTACCAAAATGAAAGACCTCATAATTTTTATGGTCCACATTCCAACCAAAATCGCGAAGTACTTTCAGGGTGAGGTCTATATAGGGTTTGCTTTTTAAATCCCTGACCCGTATCGTCAACGTCTTCAGCACCTGCGGCAGCATAAGCCATCAGCAGTCCCGTCAGGAACTGAGAACTCAGTGACCCATCCACTTCAATACTGGAAGGTTTCAGGGGGCCTTTTATGATCATTGGAAGGCGACCGTCGTCCGACTGTATTTGTATACCAAGCTGCGGAAATATCTCGTCAAAAAAATCCATTGGCCTGGTAACCAGGCTTCCGGTACCCGTAATCGTTAGTTTACGGTCACTCAGGGCTGCAATAGGCGTAAACATCCTGATACCCAAACCGCTTTCACCGCAATTGATCAGGTCATTTGCAGGGTTAATGCCATTACTGTCGACCGTTAGTATACCATTGCTCCGGGAGACAACTGCACCCAGCTTCTGAATGGTATCCAGAGCGGCCATATCATCGTTGCTGTTTCCTGGATTGTGGATCACCGTACGCCCCTTTCTCAACAATGCCGCTGCCAGCGCACGCTGCATCGAACTTTTTGATGCAGCCGCAGTAATAGCGCCATGGAGGACGGATGGATATATAGTAACATTCATACTATGATGCTTGGTAGATGCGGGTTAACATTTTTTCGAGTTGCCTGATATCAATATTCCGGATAACGGCTTTTCCGATTTTCTGCAGAACGATATAACTCATTTCTTTCCGGACGCGCTTCTTATCCATTTTCATCACACCCAGCACCTTGTTCATATTAAAGGAGGCTTCAACAGGAAGTCCATATTGATGCAGCAGCTCATCAACCTTTCGGGATGAATTAAATCCTGTCAGTTCTTCAGAAATTTTACAGGCATAATGCATGCCTATGGAAATAGCCTGGCCATGGGTCAGTTCATATTGTGTTTCGAGTGCATGTCCCAGGGTATGTCCAAAATTCAGCAGCTTTCTATCTGCTTTTTCAAATTCATCTTTCTGTACCACTGTTGTTTTAAGCCGTGCATTTCGAACGATGAGTGAAGAAAGTAAACTGGCATTCTTTTGAAGGCTTGAAACATCTTCTTTCTGAAGTATGGAAAAAGCAGCGGCATCCTTAATACAGGCATGCTTGATGATTTCGGCAAAACCATCTGACCAGTAATTAGGTGGCAGTGTTTTCAACAACGAGATATCATACAGCAGGAACGAGGGCTGGCGGATCACTCCTACCATATTCTTGTATTCACCCACATCGATGCCATTCTTTCCTCCTATGGAGGCATCAACCATCGCCAGCAGGGAACTGGGAACAAAACCAAAAGAAATCCCCCGCATAAATACCGATGCAACATACCCTGTGAGGTCGGTTACAACACCGCCGCCTACGCCGATAAGTGTCGTCTTCCTGTCGGCCTGCATGGCAATCAGTGTTTCAATCACTGAATCAACGGTGGCCTGCACCTTATACTCTTCGCCGGGTTTCAGGCAGATTACATTCCAACCCTTAAATTTATTCTTATGTGCAGTAAAAATATTGTCGTCTGTAATGATGACGGCATTTTTCTTATCCGCAATTTTTGTGAGATCACGGAATGAACTATCAAAATAATAATCAACAGTGCTCTGGGAAAACTTGAATTTAGTTGGCGTCATCTGTATTGATCCTGGTTTTATTAAATCCTTCCATTTCCTGCTCCAGTGTTTTTGCCAGGTGGTATTCTTCCTGTCTTTCGATATAATCCTTTGTCTGTTGCAGGCTGCCCGGGCTTATGGAATATGCAGTATAATCTTCCTTCCATGAAAAATCCACGGACAACAATTTGCTGTCCTGGATGAATTTTGCCGATTCATCTTTCAGTTGCTTTACCACCTGCAGCAGGTTCTGTGCAGGATGAAGCTGGATGAGATAGTGCATATGGTCATCACTTCCCCCAATGCTGATGAATCGTATGGCCCTCTGTTCACCAAGTTTTTTACACCATCCGTAGTACACGGCACGCAATGACTTTTTAAGCAGTGGCGCCCTGTCTTTTACTTCGGTGATAACATGAATAAACAGATAAACCCTTCCTTCGTGCATAATCAGGCGTTCATGACCTTATTCTGCCGGTTAATGGATTCCATATGGACGGCGTCCAGGTATTTGGTAATGAATTCGCGACTCAGGCCAAGTTTGTCACCCCTGTTGAAGGCCCTTTCCAGGATCTGGTTCCAGCGGTTGGTCTGCAGGATCGTAACACTGTTATTTTTCTTGTATTCACCGATCTGCTCAGCAATCTTCATCCGTTGTCCGAGTAACTGCATGATCTCATCATCCACGTGATTGATCTGTTCACGGAGTTTATCCAGGGCCACATGAAAACTTTCAGAAGGAACGTCTTCACTTCTCCATTTGATGGCAGATAGTATTTCTGCCAGGCGTTCCGGCGTCACCTGTTGTTTGGCGTCACTCCATGCATGATCAGGGTCGATATGACGATTCAATCATCAGTCCGTCGAAATCCAGGTCGATGGCTTTCTGTGCCACTTCAAGAAGAATATCCCTGCGTCCGCAGATATGAGAAGGATCATTGATGAACATCATTTCGGGATTTCTCCTTTTCATTTCGATGACCAGGTGCCACATCGGCGCATTGCGGTATTCTGTATTACCGTAAGCAGAAAACCCACGATGGATCAGACCGATATTTTTAATGCCGGCCTTGGCTACCCGTTCCACAGCGCCGGTCCATAATTCGAGGTCGGGATTAATGGGATTTTTTATCAGTACCGGAACATCCACCCCACGTAAAGCATCGGCAAGTTCCTGCACACTGAATGGATTCACTGTGGTACGTGCTCCGATCCATAACACATCCACATCAAAGTGAAGGGCATCTTCCACCTGCTTGGCGGTAGCCACTTCCACGGCAACGGGTAAACCGGTCAGTTTTTTGGCCTGTTGCAGCCATGGCAGTCCCTTTGTACCGATACCTTCAAAACTTCCCGGCCTCGTACGCGGTTTCCATATTCCGGCACGAAGCATATCCACCTTGCCTGTGGCCGCCAGGCGCTGCGCCGTTTCGATCACTTGTGTTTCTGTCTCTGCACTGCAGGGTCCTGAAATAATAAGCGGACGCTTGGCCCATTTTTCCTGCACGATGGATGTACTATTCATTTCAACTGTTTGCATGATGTTCTATTGAGATTAAAGTTATTCAAAAAAAAGATTGCGGCCTCCTTCGTCAAGACTTCGGCGGCCAGGGATTACGGATTACGGATTGAGGATTCATTTCCTCATTTGCACTTCCACATTTCACACACTTTCCAATTTCCCAATTATCGCAACGCGATTTCGGCCTCCTTCGTCAAGACTTCGGCGGCCAGGGATTACGGTTTATGGATTGCCAACAACATTTCCTCATTTTCATTTCCACACTTATCACACTTTCCAATTTCCCAATTATCGCAACGCGACAAGACCTATTTCAAAATACGCCTAATGCGATTCGCGTCTTCCATCAGTTCCCTCAGGTACTCCCAGTTTTCCTTTTCCAGGCAGCTCTTGAATTTTCTCAGCTGGCTGATATGTTCATTCAGCACATCCAGCACATTTTCCCTGTTCTGCATCAATATCGGCACCCACATCGAAGGATTGCTCTTGGCCAGTCTCACCGTGCTTTCAAAACCCGCACTCGCCATTTCAAAAATGGCCTGGTCCTCCCTCTCTTTTTCCAACACCGTATTGGCCAGTGCAAATGAAGTGATATGGGAAATATGACTCACATAAGCGGCATGCAGATCATGATCATCGGCATTCATTTCAAGGAGGTGCATCCCGATCTTGGAAAACATCTTGCTGGTCCATTCAACAGCGTCTTCATCGGATTCATGGGTATTGCAGAGTATCACGGCCTTATTTTCGAATGCGCCTTTTACCGCAGCTTCCGGACCACTGTATTCAGTTCCCCACATCGGGTGCGCGGCTACATAACGGCCCCTTTTCGGGTGATCTTTAACGTTATTCACCAGTGCCGACTTGGTTGATCCGAGGTCAATGATCACCTGCTTGTCCACCAGGTTAAGCAGCGTGGGCAGGATCACCACAATAACATCCACAGGTATGGCCAGTATGATCACGTCAGCCGAACGTACCGCATCTTCCAGCGGCATCATCTCATCCACCAGCTCTAGTTCAAGGGCCTTCCTGCAGTGCTCCTCGTTGTTATCCACCCCGATGATCCTGGAAGCCAGTCCCTTTTCGTTCAGCTGCAGCGCCAGTGAACCTCCGATCAGACCAACGCCTACGATGGCAATTTTTTTTCTGTCCATATACTGACGTTCAATATTATGATCCTACTGATACATTGTTATCAGAAAATGCCACTTCAATTCGTTCTGCCGCATCCAGTAACTTTTCCTTTGTGCTGCACAAACTGACCCTGATATAGTGACGCCCTTCCGTACCGAATATTCCGCCTGGAGTAATGAATACAGCAGATTTCTGAAGGATATCATCACTCATTGCAAAGCCGTCGGGATAAGTCGTGGGAATTTTGGCCCAGACAAACATGCCCGACTGACCAGGATCATAGTTACATTTCAATTTATCCAGCAGGGCAAAAACATTTTCCCTTCGTTCCCTGTATTCTTTATTGAGCCCGTCATACCAGTCCTTTCCCAGTGAAAGTGCTTTTGCTGCTGCAAGCTGCACCGGCAGGAACATCCCGCTGTCCATATTACTTTTAAAGGTGAGCACTTCATTGATCCTTTCCTTTGGCCCCACACAATAATCCTACCCTCCATCCCGCCATATTCTGTGCCTTACTTAGCGAATTCAGTTCCAGCACCACATCTTTTGCACCGTCAATACTTAACAGGCTCATGGGTTGCTCATTCAGAATAAAACTGTAGGGATTATCATGACAGATAAGTATGTTATGTTTCTTTCCGAAAGCCACCAGGCTGTTCAAATAATTCAGTTGTCGGCAATGCACCGGTAGGCATATGCGGATAGTTCACCCACATCAGCTTAACCTTCTCGACAGGTCGGTCTGTTCAAGTGCTTCAAATCAGGGAACCAATGGTTCTCTCTCAGTAAGATGATACTCGCGGCAGGTACCACCTGCAAGTTTTACCGCACTCTGGTAGGTGGGATAACCGGGATTCGGCACCAAGGACTTCATCCCCTGCATCCAGGTAGGTCATGCATATATGCATGATGCCTTCCTTAGCTGCCTATCAATGGCAGGATCTCCGTATCGGGGTCCAGATCAACATGATACCATCTGCTTATACCAGTCGCTCATCGCCTTGCGCAAGATGGGCGACCCTTATAACTCTGGTAGGCATGTACGTTAGGTTTAGCACTTTCTTCCTGCAGTATCCTGATCACATCTGGATGCGGTGGAAGATCAGGACTTCCGATACCCAGGTTGATCACGTTCTTGCCCTGCTTGTTCAGCTCGTCGAGTTCCGGAGTTTTGGAAAAATAGTATTCTCCTATTCCTTCCAACCTGCCTGATGTTTTAATAATCATTGCCATTTATTTTTTATTTCGTTTGTGCCATACCGTTACGATAAACGCCGTATATCCTGAGGCTTTCCGTAAAGGTCTTATATCTTCAACCACACGTTTTCAATTGTTCAAGATCGTCAAATTCCATATCTGCATGAAAACTGTATTTGAAATCGGAGCCAGGAATGGGAAAACTTTGCAGTTTGCTCAGGTTAATACCTCCGTCAGCGATCCTCGTCAGCACCCTTGCCAGGCTGCCTCGGGAATGATCCGTATGAAAATTAACGGAGGCTTTATTGGCATCCGGTATCTCGGTTTAGCCTCATCTTCCCTTTGCAGGATCAGGAAACGGGTATAATTATTTTTCATGGTGTGGATATTCGGGAGCGAGTACTTCCAGTTGAAACAATTCTGCCGCCAGTTTGCTGGCGATAGCAGCAATATGTTTACTGCGATGCTGGTGAACAAGTTTGGCAGATAAGGCTGTATCCTCTGTTTCCACCAGTTTCCAGTTGTATTTATCCAGGAATTCAAGGCATTGCTGCAGGGCCATGGGATGAGAATGCACTTCACGGATATCTTCGAGCTGTTACACCCGGGTTCACCAGCAGGTTTTGTTTGATCTGCAGGTATACTTCACCGGTAATCTTCAGGGTGGATTTCTGCAGAAGGTTATAGTTGGGAAGAATGCTTCCTGCAATGGAATTCTCAATGGCCATCACGCCGCCATCGCTTTCTTTTCTGTTGCCGGCAATCTTCACCACATCCCGGAAAGTAGCGCAGGGAATCACCTCTACGTCTTTTCCAAAAAATTGTCGGGCAGCCACCTGGTGAAAACTGCCTTCATACCCCTGGATGCTGACCCTGGGAACTGGCTTATTGTCGGTCTGCAGTTGCTTCTTCATACCAAAAAAAAATCCCGCTTTTCAGCGGGATCCTATGTTGATTTTTACGTTTTATATTATCAACAAAAGCTTCCCGCCCCATTTTTAAAATAGAAACTAAAATAAAAATAACGGTATGCTTTCGTGGTGATCATCCTGACAAATATAGTATTACTGTTCCAACACCCAAATTTTTAACCGGGTATTCTACGACCTCCAACATTCTGTAACGGCCTTCAAACCCCTGTCGTTACTGCAATTTACGTTAATCCCGACTACGACGGCCACCGCCGGTATCGGCATCATTCATCCGGATCTGCCTTCCCTTGAACTTCTTGCCATCGATGGCTTTCACCATTTTATTGGCGGCGCCGGCTTCAATTTCGATCCAGCTGTTCATTTCCTTCATATCGATCCTTCCCAGCACTTCCTTTTTCAGGTCACTCATGTCCAATATGAACTGAAGGAAACTGGCTTTATAAAAACCATCTTTAGTACCCAGGTTGACAAACAGCCTTTTGAAAGATCCGCCACTGCTGCGCGGACCGGTCTTTACACTCCTGTCGCGCTCCGGCGCACTGGTCCTTTCTCTCCTCGAATCTGCCCTCATGTTCAGGTCGGCGGCATTCTCATAATACTGGAGGAAGCGGTCGAACTCAAGCGCCGCTACCCTTTGCATGATCTCTTCCTTGTCGATATGGGCGAATTTCTCTTTTAATAATGGCAGGTAGGTTTCATATTCACCATGACTGATATCTGCCTGCAGTATCTTATCGATGAAATGAAAGAACTGTTTACGGCATACATCCTTTCCCGCAGGTATATCGAGTTTATGAAAGCGGGTATTGTTCATCCTTTCGATCTGCTTGATGCGGTATACATCGCGCGAGGTAACGATCGACAAACAGATACCGCTCTTGCCTGCCCTTCCGGTCCGGCCACTGCGATGCGTATATACTTCCGGGTCATCAGGCAGTTCGTAATTGATGACATGGGTGATGCCCTGTACATCGATTCCCCTTGCTGCAACATCGGTGGCAATAAGGAGCTGAAGGCTTTTTTCACGGAAACGCCCCATCACCTTATCCCGCTGCTGCTGCGTAAGATCACCGTGCAGTGCTTCAATATCATAACCTTCCCGGACAATGGTTTCGGCAATTTCCTGGGCATCGGCCTTGGTACGCGTAAAAATGATACCGTAGATACCGGGGTTAAAGTCGATGATCCGCTTCAATGTCTCATATCGGTTAACCGAAGACGTTACATAGTACTGGTGGTCGATATTTACGGCGCCTGAATTTGTTTTTCCGATGGTCAGTTCAAAAGGCGCCTTCATGTATTTCTTACTCACCTGCCTCACTTCACTGGGCATAGTGGCGCTGAACAGCCAGGTGCTCTGGCGTTCGGGCGTATTTTTAAGGATAAATTCAATATCGTCCCGGAAACCCATGTTCAGCATTTCGTCGGCCTCATCCAGCACGATATAATGTATTTTTTCCAGGTTGATCGCCTTCCTTTCGATAAGGTCGATGAGCCGTCCCGGGGTAGCCACAACAATCTGTGTTCCCCTTTTGAGGTCCCTCACCTGTTGGGTGATGGATGCCCCGCCATACACCGCAGTAACGGCAACAGGTGCATATTTCTTTTTAAAGCCGAGCAGGTCATTGGTGATCTGCATACAAAGTTCCCTCGTGGGACACACTATCAGGGCCTGTGGATACTTGTTTTCCTTACTTATAAGTTGCAGGAGGGGAAGCCCGAAAGCCGCCGTTTTTCCGGTACCGGTCTGTGCAAGTCCAACGAAATCTTTGGTTCCTTTTAATAAAACGGGTATGGATTGTTCCTGTATCGGTGTGGGTTCAACAAAACCTAGTGCGGTTATTGATTGAAGTAAGCCTTCTTCCAGGCCTAATGAGTCGAATGTTGCCATGCCGCGAAGATAGGCTAATTGGGCCGCATGAGGATAAATTGCTGCATATTCAGATTAACCCTTAGCGGTAAATAATAGGTTTTTTAGTAACTTTTGACAGAGACCTTCCGGGGACTAAAGCAGCAATAATGAAAAGTAATATCCCCATACTCTTCATATTACTTCTCCATGCATTATTTCTTCATGGTACCCCGGACCATACACTTGAGTGCCATCTTTTTGAAGGGCCGGTCGGAAAACCCCTTGGGCAAATCAAAACAATCACTCGGGACCCGCAGGGATATATGGGGCTTGATGCTCAATTTGGGAAATGCGCCTATGGCTTCAACGGCAACCGGCCTTTGGAATTCCGTTTTAATGATGCCAATCCAAATTCATCAGGGGGAAAATTTATCCACTCAGTAAGTGCAGATAACACCAGAGTGATTAAGCTCTCAGGTCCTAAGATCAATTCAATACCTGTAAAATATGGAAAGAGCGAAATTCTGCAGTATTCACCGGTAGAAATCTGTGAGCTAAACTTACCGTACAATTAGCGGTTTCTTAGAAATTGCTATAGAACCATTAGCAATGAAAAATAAAATAAGCATAACCCTTTTATTATTAAGTTGCTTCATTTCGGCACAGCTTCAGGAATTGAATGATAGTCTCAGGGCTGTTAAACTGATTGATAGCCTGAAGGCTGTTGCATATCTGCATACGGGAGATACCACAGAGGTAAATGCCTTGTATAAACTGAGTCGTTATACTAGACCCATTGATTCAGGAGTAAAGTATGCCCGGCTGGGACTTGCACTGGCACAAAAAATAAAATACAGGAAAGGGGAAGCTGATTGTCTTTTTTCTATAGCGTTTAGAGATGCAAATGCAGGAAACCAGAGTGAAGCGCTCAATTATTGTTTTGATGCATTAAAAATCTATACTGACATAAATGATTTTCAGGGAATAGCTTCTGTGCACATGTTATTGTACAGTTGTTATTTCGAAGTTGGTGATATTAATAATGCAGCGATGCATATTAATGAAGGCCTGAAAACAGTTGAAAAATATAAAGTGAAGGGATTAAAATTTGGTATTGAGGAAGAAGAGGCCCGGGTAATACATTTTTATTTAGCTGAGTTAGCCTGGGTCTTTCTGGAAAGAGGTCAGCTCGATTCAGCCCTGACTTATGTACAGAAAGCGAGAGACCAAAAACATACTGTACAAGGTTCAGAATGGAATTATCCCATTTACCTATTGGGCTGTATCGAAAGACAAAAAAGGAACTATGAAGATGCACTGGCCATTTATCGTTGGGCGATACATCTAGCTAAACAAAATCGCATTTATTCAGATACATTACAAATATTCGGAGGCATGTCCACCCTGTTCAGAATGCAGGGTAAGCTGGATTCATCAATTCACTACGGACAAACAGTGGTACAATCCATAGCTGACCGGCAACCGATAACCTATTTTGAAGCAGTAAAAAATCTGGCGCATGTATATAAGTTAACGGGCAATAATGACAGTGCGCTGAAATATTTAGAAATCAGCCATGCACTTTACGACAGCAATAACAACGTAAAAAAGAACCGGGAGATATTAAATAATACTTTTAATGAAAGGATGAAGCAGCAGGGAATTATAGCTGATCAGGTGAAATATAAAAACAGGATACAGTTATATATAGTAATTGGCGGTCTGTTGATAATGCTTTTCATTGCCGGAATGCTATGGAACAACAACCGGCAAAGAAAAAAAGCCTACGCGTTGCTGCAAAACCAAAAAGAGGAAACTGAGATTCAAAAAAAACGCGTTGAAGGAGCGTTGGAAGAATTAAAGGCCACCCAGGCACAACTTATACAATCCGAAAAAATGGCTTCGCTGGGTGAACTCACAGCAGGCATTGCACACGAAATTCAAAATCCGCTAAATTTTGTAAATAATTTTTCAGACATCAACCAGGAACTTGTCAATGACCTGAAGGAAGAAAATGAAAAGGGTAATACAGGCGAAGTGAATAATATTGCAGATACTATTAAAGACAATGAAGCAAAAATTAATTTTCATGGCAGGCGGGCAGATGCCATAGTTAAAAGCATGCTTCAGCATTCCAGGACCAGTTCAGGGCAAAAAGAACCAACAGATATCAATGCTCTTGCCGATGAGTATCTCCGCCTGGCCTATCATGGGTTAAGAGCAAAGGATAAAACATTCAATGCTATCCTGCAAACAGATTTTGATCCCACCGTTGGAAAAGTCAACCTGATTCCCCAGGATATCGGAAGGCTGCTGCTAAACCTCTATAATAATGCATTCTATGCTGTTATGGAAAAACAAAAGAGCATGGATAAATCCTATGAGCCCAAAATTATTGTATCTACAAGACTGGAAGGGCAGGCGAATTTGCGACAGGTATCAATCAGTATAAAAGATAATGGAGCGGGCATTCCTCAAAGACTAATTGACAAGATATTTCAGCCGTTCTTCACCACCAAACCTACCGGGCAGGGAACAGGTCTGGGACTATCCTTAAGCTATGATATTATTAAAGCACATCATGGTGAGATAAAAGTGGATACCCGTGAAGGTGAGTACACCAACTTTATCATATCACTTCCTGTGACCGGCCAGGCATAAAAAAATGTTTTGATACAAGTCTGTACATCCGCCGAATTAGCATTTCTGGCAACAATTTCCTATTTTACCTCCTACAAAACACCATATGGATCCTATTTCTGCCGAGCAGGAAAAAATCGATGCCCTGAACAGAAAGGCCTGGAAAATGAGGATCATAGATGCCCGGAGATGCAGCTACCTTTGTGAAGAAGCCATTGAACTTGCCAAATCAATACACTACAAAAAAGGAATAGCCGAAAGCCTGAGGACCAATGCTTTCACCATGATCGGATATCACCGGTATGAACAGGCCGCCGAATTGCTGGACGAAGCCAGGAGTATTTTTATTGAGCTCGGTGATGAAAGTGGCCAGTCAGATATCCACGAAGTTTACGGCATCATCAACAGATTGACGGGTGACTATACATCTTCCCTGGAGCATTTTTATTCAGCATACCGCCTGAGAAAACATCATGATTACGCAGAGGGTAAAAATATGGCCCTGTTTCAACTTGGTTACACGTACCGACAATTGGGCAATCAAGAAAAAGCACTGGAATTTCTTCTAAATAGCCTTGAGCCACTACAACAATATAGTAACCCAATAACTGAAGCTCATTCCCTGGAAGCTATTGGAAATATTTACCTGGAATTGCAAGAGTCCCGGGAATCACTGAAATATCTACAACTGGCATTGGATAAAATCGCGAAGCAGGGGAACAAAACAGACCTCGCCAGGATATTGGATCAAATCGGGCAATGCCATTTTTTACTGAAAGATTCCGACAATGCAAATAATTACTTTTTAAAAAGCATTGAAACATCTTCCTCTGCCGGTGACAAAGACGGTGAAGCCAACACATTGCTTCATCTTGCCAGGCTCGAACTTACCCAATCCAATGAAGACCTGGCTTATGAATATGCATCGAGGTGCCTTTCCTTAAGAAATGCTATTGGTGATAAAAGAGGCCAGGCGGAAGTATTATTATTCCTCATCAGGCTGAGTGCGGATAAAGAAGCTGTGCCTTTGATGAAAAAGGCCCTTGACCTTGCCATGGCTTCAGAAGCGCCGGAATTAGTAATGAGGTTGCAATATCTGTACTATGAATATTATAAAAATTGTCGCCAGTACGACAAAGCGCTTGAGTTCCTGGAGCAATTTGAAAAAAAACAAAAGGAGTTTCAATTAAAGACGGCCACACAAAAAATCGACAATGTAAAATTGGCAAACCTGGTGGAGCAACATCAGTATCAACTGGAAATTGATCGGCTACAATCAAACCATACAAGGCTCCAATTCGAAAATGAAGCAATGAAAAAAGAACTGGCACATGTCAATGAAGAATTGAATGCCATCCGGCAAGAAGCCATATCCAGGGAAATAGCATCTCCTGCGACTAACCTGGTAACCGTTATTGCCAATGAACTTCAACATCCGGTATCCATCCTCAGCAACTTCCCGGTAACGTCTATGGGTGTGATAGAAACTTTACAGTCCGATATGAGAAAAGGGAATACTGCGGAAGTCACAAAAATATCCGGCGAATTTAAAAGTGAACTTAAAAAAATCCTGGTTCATGGACAGCAGGCGGAAGCACTGTTGACATTGATGGTTCGGCATGTACAGCCTGCTACCGGCAAAAAACAAATAACTGATCTCAATCAACTGGTGGATGAATACCTGAGGCTTGCCTATCATGGAATGCGATCGAGAGACAAAATTTTCAGCGCTGACCTTGACCTGCAATTTGAAAAAAAAGGTGCCATGATGAATGTGATCCCCGAACTTATTGGCAGGGCAATATTCATTATACTGGAGAGTGTATTGTATGATATTAATGAAAAGAGAAAAATCCTGGGTGAATCTTTCGAGCCAACGGTATTTATCACCACCAGGTGGGATGTCATTAAGAACAGCACAAGGACATTTCAGATAATTATTAAAGACAATGGCAATGGTAATCCGCCAGCATCGAGCCGGTACCTTTCACAATCATCCCCTTCCGGTGAACCTGGCGGACATATTACTGATGGTCAATTGTCTTTAATACATGAAATTGTCAATGCACACCATGGTCAGTTAAAAATAAACAAGGTGCAGGGTGAGTTCACACAATATATAATCTGTCTTCCTGAAGCGCAACCTGACCCATCAATTTAGTGTGACTTTTTTTCAGAAAAACGGTGAAAAAACCTCACGAATGATCAGTTTTCAATTGATAATTCTTAACTTATTACCGTTATCAGATTACCAAAACCAAAGCTGCATTTATGAAACACCTCATTTTGCTCTCCGGAGCGATGTTCCTGCTATTTGCTTTTACCGGTTGCCAGAAAGAAGGCATGCTAAATCCTTCTGACAACGCATTAAAGAGTTCATCCAAATCGTCCTCCACCAGTCAACTTGTCCTAAAAGCCAAATTGGACAAAATGCTTGCCTCCATGCCTGCCGGATATGCATCAAGGCTCCAGGAAAATCAACGCCGGTTTTTGAAACAGCATCCGGAATACCGGGCCTTTGTAATGAACGCCCTGGTCCCTACTCCCTGTGATGACAACACCGCATTGAACCAATGGCTTGGTGGAGAGCTGTCTGACTGGGACAATACCATTTTCTTTTACGCTGTTGTCACCGGCATGCTCGACTTTCCTACTTATGATGCATTGCTTTTTGAAAACAGTTCTGCCAATCAATATTTCGGCCTTCAGGGAGAACATACCCAGGCACTGACAAAATCCTTTAAAGATTTGAATCGTTTCTGGAATATCCAGTCAGATGGCATTGTGATGGCTGCCATGCACGGAAAAATGCTGCTTGATCGGGAGCGGGTTATTCGAATTGATAGAATCCTGTTTGGTGACTCACAGGCAGATGCAGAATTCTGGGCCGACCTGATCCTGACCCTGCTGGAGGTATTTCCGCAATACAGGAACGGGGATCATCCCATTTTTACTTTCAATGCTTTTGCCCTGGAGGGATTTAACTTTCCACCTTACGGTGTGGTACCCGATAAGATAGTGATGGGAGATGGTATCATGGATGCTTATACAGGACTTAGAGTTTGATGATGTTGCCCCACAGGCGATACTGGCCCATGAATTCGGTCATCACATTCAAATTCAACTGGACCTGTTCACAGATGAAATTTCTCCTGAAGCTACCCGCAGAACGGAACTGATGGCAGATGCATACTCTGCTTATTTCCTGTCGCATGCAAGAGGTGCCGCCATGCAGTGGAAAAGGGTCAGGCAGTTCCTGGAAGTATTCTATAACATCGGTGATTGTGCATTCACCAATGACGGTCATCATGGTACACCAACACAAAGGATGGCCGCAGCAGACTGGGGGTATTCAGTAGCTAACGATGCACAGAAACAGGGGCATATCCTCACCAGCCAGGAATTCGCTGCACTGTTTGAAGCACAGTTACCCGTCCTGGTAACGTATTAGTCCTCGAAGAGAATAATATAAAAGTCCAGGCGGGATCAAGCTATTCCTCCTGGCTTTTTTCCTAAAAACTGTAAGGAAAATCATTCAGTTTTTGTTTAAATGTTTTATATTTTAGGTATAAATCCCTTAAACCAAAAACATCATGAAAAAAATGAAACTGCTGGCAGGTGCCTTGTTTGCATTTGTCATGTTATTCTTCTCCGCCTGTTCAGACAATAAAACTGCTGAAGTAACCGAAGTAAAAGACGCTGCACCGGAAGCTCCAAAGTATGGAACAACTTTCGAAAGCCAGCAAGACTGGGGAAAGCACCTGGTCACCGTGGGTGGCTGCAACGACTGCCATACACCGAAGGTGATGTCGCCCCAGGGACCCATGGATGATACTTCCCGAATGTTGTCGGGGCACTACGGCAATATACCCGTAGCTGCCGTTGACCGTAAACAATTTGAAAGCAAAGGATACATTGCCACTGCCGATTTTACAGCATGGATAGGACCATGGGGGATTTCATATGCCGCCAACCTTACTCCTGACGAAACAGGTACCGGCAAATGGACGGAAGATCAATTTATGACTGCCCTTAAGACAATGGTGTTGCATGGACTTCCAGGCGGCAGGCCCTTGCTTCCACCCATGGCAATGATGCCGGTAAAACATTATAGCGATGATGAAATGAAGGCGATATTTGCCTATCTGAAAACCATAAAACCAGTCAGAAATATTGTCCCCGCTCCCACTCCTCCTGCGGGTGTAAAACAACCAGCGGCGCAACCATAGTATGAGATGTAAAATATTGATGTTCTCCATTATGATGTGCCTGCTTTTATCTGCTCCTGTAAAGGGTCAGCAAAAAGCAGGCACAGATAATGGGATGGTTACCAATACAATCACATCTGAACCTTTTGCAAAATATGATTCTCTACTGGATACATTTTATTTTACCAATATTGATTCAAGCCTGTATTATTCATTGAAAGGTCTTGAACTGGCAAGATCACTTAAGAATATTGGAAAAGAAACGGAGTATCTTAATTATTCCGGTGAGGGATACCGCGGCTTAGGGGAATTTCCAAACTCTTTGGAAATGCAGTTCATGGCACTGGAAAACAATATAAAAACCAGGGACAAATTCGGTGAATCAAGAACACTTTCCTTCATCGGATTTACCTATACGGATTTCAATGAAGCCTCCACGGCCATACCTTTTTTACTAAGGGCTGAACATATCTACGATAGTCTAATTGAAGAAAAAGTACTGGAAAAGACAGGTCAGCCATCCGATTTTCTCACAAATATGATGGTCTTTGCCACCTTCAACACCACTAATAAAGGATATGCCTATGAACGTATTAACCTGCTTGATTCTGCACTCTATTTCCAGGAACTGGCGTTAACGAAGCATAAGGAGGTAGTAAAGGGCCCTTTGAAGTCACTAATATTACAGCGACTGGGAAATGTTTATGCCAGGCGGGGAAGTTATGACAGTGCTTTGCAGTATTATTATTCTTCTTTACAAAATGCTGTCATGGTGGGCGAAGCTGTCAACCGGAGTAGAATAAAAAACAGGATTGCCGAAACTTATTTCAATCTTGGCAAATATGATTCCAGTCTTTTATATGCAAGACTGGCATTACAGGATGCAAAGACGGTGTCTCAAAAAACCGAGATACTCAATGCCGCTATTCAACTTGCCCGACTGTTCAGGCAATCTAATTTGACCGACAGTGTTATTTATTACCAGGACATTTCCATGGCTATGAAAGATAGTCTTTTTGGCCCTGCAAAATTCAGGCAGCTGCAGGTACTGGCACTTAAAAATCAACAGCAACAGCAGGATACCCTCCGTGAAAAAGAGCAGATAAAGAACCGTTCAACAATGACTATTCTGGCAAGTGTTTTGGCTTTTTTTCTATTCGCTGCTGTGACTCTATTCCGGAATAACCGTCAAAAGCAAAAAGCCAATTCATTGCTGCGGGAACAGAAGCAGGAGATACAACAAACACTGGATAAACTAACGGCTACCCAGAAGCAACTGATCCAAAGTGAAAAAATGGCCTCACTTGGTGAACTTACCGCGGGAGTTGCCCACGAAATTCAGAACCCGCTTAATTTTGTCAACAATTTTTCTGAACTAAATACTGACCTTATTGAAGACCTGAAAGATGCAGCAAAAAAACAAGATCTGCAGGAAGTCGAAAAGATTGTAGATCAATTAAAGGAAAATGAATCTAAAATCAATTACCACGGCAGGCGGGCAGATGCGATTGTTAAAAATATGCTGCAACATTCAAGGAACGGCAGCAGCAATAAAGAACCGGCAGACATCAACCGTCTTTGCGATGAGTATCTTCGGTTATCCTACCACGGTATGCGGGCAAAAGACAAGTCATTCAATGCCGAACTTGACTTAGCCTTTGACCCGCAGGTCGGCAAAATCGATGTGATTCCGCAGGACATTGGACGGGTACTGCTCAATATATTGAATAATGCTTTTTATGCGGTGAATGAAAAACAAAAATCCTCCAACAAAGAATACCATCCAAAGATTACATTGACCACCCTCCTGAAACAGAAATCCAATCATCCTGCCGGGACCACGGGTAAATATGTTGCCATTGCCATCACTGACAATGGTAACGGCATCCCTCAATCGATACAGGAAAAGATATTTCAACCTTTTTTTACCACCAAACCCACCGGTGACGGCACCGGCCTTGGCCTTTCCCTCAGTTATGATATCATTGTGAAAGGTCATGGCGGAGAACTGCTGTTACATTCAGTACCCGGAGAATTTACGACCTTTACCATAGAATTGCCAGCATAAACCTACCATCATGAAATATACCAGCCTGCTGATAACTTTCATCAGCCTATTCCTGCAAATACAGGAAGTCAACGCTCAAACTGTAAACAATGGATTGTTTGACCAGCAAACCATCCTGGATATTACCCTGAGTGGTAACCTCCGGGACCTGCTGAACGACAGATCCGATAATCCAAAATTTTACCCTGTCACCCTTTCTTATAAAAACGACGACAGTTCATTGACTTCGCTGTCGATCGAATCTAAAACAAGGGGACATTTCCGTAAACAGAAAGGTGTTTGCGACTATCCTCCCCTGCTATTGCACTTTAAACAGGACGAAAAACAGCTGTCGTCCCTTTTTAAGGAACAGAAAAACCTCAAGCTGGTAATGCCATGCGACGGTGATGAATATGTGGTGAGGGAATTCCTTGCGTATAAGATTTATAACCTGGTGACACCGAAAAGTTTTCGGGCCCGGCTGGTGAGGGTAACGATGGATGATCCGAAAAGGAAAAAGACAAACCCGTTTTACGGCATACTGCTGGAAGAAGAAAACCAGATGGCAAAACGGAATCAAATGGTGGCCGTGGAGCGAAAGATCATTCCCGAGCAGGCCGACAGGCAGGGTTTCTTTAATATGGCCGCCTTTGAATACCTGATCGGCAACACAGACTGGTCTGTCCAGTATTTACAGAATATAAAACTACTTGCTGCAGATACAATGTCTGTTCCGCAAACCGTTCCATATGATTTTGACCATGCAGGAATCGTAAATGTGCCCTATGCAAAACCTGCAGAAGAACTGGAACTGAATTCAGTGAGGACAAGGCGTTACAGGGGCTATTGTGTTACTGATATGAAACTGTTTGATTCCACGATTGCCTTGTTTAACAGGCTAAAGGATCCGATCTATAAGCTATATGCGGATCATCCACTGCTTGACCAGAAATATATTAAGTCGACCCTCCAGTACCTTGATGATTTTTACTCGACACTTAATAACCCAAAAAGTTTTCAGAAGGAATTCGGATATCCATGTGATAAAAACGGCACAGGTAATGTAATAATCCGGGGATTAAAAAAAGATGATTGATTGGTAGCTATATTCGTACCGGATAAGTTTTCACAATTGTTGAATTATGGTACTGGACCCCGTACTGCTTTTTATACTATTTATACAGCTCAGGAGGATACTCAAAAGGAACAATATCCATCCCGACTGGCAAAAACTACTTTTCAGCGGGTTATTCGTAATACCTGTATTATTTATTGTTGGCCAGGCGATTGATGCCAAGGATTATTTCCAGTGGCTATGGCATGTTTTGCTGGTGCTGGTGATGGCCCTGATATTTTACAAAGAGGAATTCAAAGGTTACCGAAACTTCGTTTACGCCTTTCTTCCCCTCGTGGGCCTGGGTATCCTTGAAGATGCTGTGAAAATTGTTCAAGGGTGAATGGGTGAACACCATCGAAGACGTACTGGATACAGCAGAAATTTTTGCCATCATCTGGT
The DNA here is from genome assembly GCA_963707255.1 of uncultured Sphingobacteriales bacterium. GTDB lineage: Bacteria > Bacteroidota > Bacteroidia > Chitinophagales > Chitinophagaceae > Pollutibacter. The sequence goes on from CAVPPM010000023.1 coordinate 362,810, forward strand.
TGGTGGCGATGCTGATCATCACCAATAAGCAAAAAAAGGCCCTCGAAAAAGAACAGATGAGGCGGGAAATGGAGGAACGGGAAAAGAAAATCATTGAAGAAAAAAAGGCCGAACTGGAAATACTGGTAGCAGAAAGGACGGCTGAAATCACCAAACAAAAAGAAGAGCTTGAGCAGGCGGTCGTTGATCTGAAATCAGCACAGACACAATTGATCCATGCAGAGAAAATGGCATCCCTTGGTGAACTCACTGCAGGCATTGCCCATGAAATTCAAAACCCGTTAAACTTCGTTAATAATTTTTCTGAAGTCAATATTGAACTGGCGGCGGAACTCAGGGAGGAAATCGACAGGGTCAATGCCGATGAACAAACAAAGAACTCCCTGCTGTCTCTTGCAAATAGTATTATCCAGAACCAGGAAAAGATCAACCAGCATGGCAAACGCGCCGATTCTATTGTGAAAGGGATGCTGCAACATAGCAGGACCAACAATGGGCAAAAGGAACCAACCGACCTCAACGTATTGGCCGATGAGTACCTCAGGCTGAGCTATCACGGGCTGAGGGCCAAAGACAAGCTGTTCAATGCAAAGATCGTCAGCCACCTCGATGAAAAAACAGGCATCATTCCCCTGGTTCCCCAGGATATGGGAAGGGCATTACTGAATTTCTTCAATAATGCATTCTATGCCGTATCCGAAAAAAAGAAATTGGACATTCCGGGTTATGAACCTGAAGTAACCCTAACGGTCAAACGACTGGGGCAAAATGCTGAAATCCGTATAAGGGATAATGGTACCGGCATTCCTGATAGTATCAGGGACAAGATATTCCAGCCATTTTTTACCACCAAGCCAACAGGCATGGGAACCGGGCTGGGACTTTCCCTGAGCTATGATATCATTACCAAACTTCACCAGGGCAATGTGATCTGCCAGAGCCGGGAGGGTGAGGGAACTGAATTTATTATCCGCCTGCCTATTGAAGACCGGGATTAACCGGTGGCAGTTTGAAGAAAAGGAATGTCCGCCTGCCGATTGAAGACCAGCATTGACCGGTGGCTGACCTGTCTTTGAAGCCGAATTACGGTATATTTAGGATGGACGCCGGGTCTCAACATAGGGATAATATCCACTGCCATTGCAGGATGTTGGATAACCGGCCAGCGCAATGCCAATGTGGAAACTAAAGAAAGAAAATATACAAGGTTTATAATACATTTACTCATTGTTTTTACCCCTAAACACTGCTTATGAAAATACTGGTCGTTGATGACGAACGCGACATTCAGATGCTTTTCGAACAAAGGTTCCGCAAGGAAATCCGTAGCGGGGAAATTGTGCTTGCTTTTGCCTTTTCCGGAGAGGAAGCGCTTACCTACCTCAATATCCACCACCATGAAGCCGTGCTGATATTATCCGATATCAATATGCCGGGTATGAGCGGGCTCGAACTGCTCAAGCATATCAAACAGAAATATGAAAATCCCCCGCCGGTGGTGATGATGATCACGGCTTACGGGGATGCAGAAAATTATAATAAATCCATGGAACTAGGGGCAGATGATTTTTTAACCAAGCCGCTTGATTTTACCATCTTAAAGGAAAAACTTAAATTGAAACTGATGGCAAAGATTCTTGTTGCGGATGATGAGACGGATCTCGAGTTCCTGATCAAACAAAAATTCAGGAAACAGATCCGGGAGCAACAGTATGAATTTGTTTTTGCCATGAACGGCAAGCAGGCCCTGGAGAGGATCCAGGAGCATCCGGATATTGATATTGTTCTGAGCGATATCAATATGCCGGAAATGGACGGACTTACCCTGATCAACAGACTTCACGAAACCAGTCCGCTGATTAAATCCGTGATCATTTCCGCTTATGGCGATATGGAAAATATCCGCTCGGCCATGAACCGGGGAGCCTTTGATTTTTTATGCAAGCCCGTCGATTTTGAGGACCTGGAGCTGACGATGGACAAAACGCTTGAACATGTAAGGCAGATCCGGGAAACATTTAAGGCCATAAAGGAAAATAATATCCTGAAGATGTATGTGGATGAATCGGTGCTGCAGTTATATGAATTCCACCGAGTTTCGAAAACTCGTATGACCGTAAATGAGACATATCGAGGCTACGGTCGTGTTTATTGACATCTGCGGATTTACCTCCATCTGCCGAAACGCAGCCGGTGAATGAAGTGGTTCAGCTGCTGAACAGGTATTTTGACATGATGGTCAAGGAGATCATCAACCAGAGCGGCCATGTGGATAAATTTATGGGCGATGCCGTGATGGCCGTATTCAGGGGAGAGTATCACCTGGACAGAGCTATTGAAGCCGGCCCTGGCCATCCGTAAACAGATCGACAGCCTGAGGGGAGATGATAATGTGCTTCATTTTCACCCTAAAGTATCTATTGGGATCAATTCAGGCGAACTGATCTCCGGTAATATTGGTTCAGCGAGCCTGAGGAGGCTGGATTATACGGTGATCGGGGATGTGGTGAATACGGCGCAGCGGCTACAGGGTACGGCCAAACCCGACCAGATTATCATTAATGAAACCTGCTACCAGAAGGTAAAAGAGTCGTTCGTTTGCGAGAGCCTGGGCGAAGTTAATCTGAAGAATAAAATCAATCCGGTAAAAATTTACAACGTGGTGGAATAAGTTACCCCATTCCATTCGTCACATCAACACATTCCCACATTATCAAATTTTTTTAGCCCCGCCTTAGCGGGGCTAAAAAAAGTAAGCCATTCCGTAGAAACGGAACGGCCTCAACGATTGCTTGCCATATAAAAAAAAACTTACTTCTTAGTGGTGTCGGCAGCTGCTTTCGTAGTGTCAACAACAGCAGTTGTGTCGATAGCTGGAGTTGTATCCACAGTAGCTGGAGCTACAGTAGCGGTGTCAGTTGTAGCTTCAGTTGTTTCAGAGATCCTCCGCATGATGCGAGAGCTAGCGATAGCCATAATTGCAAAAAACTTTTTCATTCGTTTGAATTTGATAGTTTGTTAATGTATAGACATTAATACCAGGAGGGTATAAAAAGGTAACCCGGCCGCCGTTAAGTTTTTTTTTCGTTCTTTTGACCTATATTTTGGGTTACAAAATCCACTAAAAAAGTATTAATACCGGCCAGTGAGCAATAATCTACAGGAATCAGAATTACTAAAGGGACTGGCGAACAACGAGAAAGAGGCCATAGAGACCATATATAAAGATAATTATAACCTGGTTCAGCAGCTGATTATCAATAATAATGGTACTGAGGACGATGCAAAGGATATTTTCCAGGAAGCGCTCGTCATCCTGTACCAGAAAGCCAAATCCGACTCTTTTGAACTGAACTGCCAGATCAGGACCTATGTTTATTCAGTGTGCAGGCGACTATGGCTCAAGCGATTACAATATAACAGGCGGTTTGACACACCGGTTGACAATTTCAATGAAGTGGTGCCAGTGGAAGAGGACCTGGCAGATCATGAAAAAATGGACCGGCAGTACGGCATCATGAGGGGAGCGATGGGGAAGATCGGGGAACCCTGTAAAAGTTTATTGGAAGCCTTTTACGTGCACCATAAGAACATGCAGGAAATAGCTTCATTCTTCGGATATACCAATGCTGACAATGCCAAGAACCAGAAGTATAAGTGCCTGATGAGGTTAAAAAAACTTTTCTTTTCTCAATATAAAAACGGTAATTAATGGATCAGATCGCTTTAGTGGATGCAGCCGAACGTTACCTGCGTGGAGAGATGAATCAACAGGAAATCTCAATATTTGAGGAGTTGCGTAAAACCAATCCTGAAATAGACCAGTTTGTTGTTGAACACCACCTTTTCATAGAGGAAATTGAGCGTTACGGAGATCTGAAACGTTTCAAAGCCAATATGTACGATGTCCACCATTCCCTCAAGGAATCAGGGGATATCAGTGATGTTAAGCCTGTTGAAAAGGGTTTACTGGTGCAAATGTGGGATCGTTACCGCAAGGTGGTGGCCGTAGCCGCTTCTATTGCAGGTATCACGGCTTTGCTGATCAGCGGACTGGTCATGCTTTTCTCTCCTAAGGCCCCTATTTCAGATATTGAAGAATTACGGAAAAAAGTTAATAACCTGGAAGTCAGCACCAAGAGCCAGGCCATCGTGCTTAACGATGTAAAAAAGAAAATTGAACCGGGAACACCCATCTCTTTCGGTGGTACAAGCTTCCTGATCGATGGCAAAGGTTACCTGCTTACCAGCTCGCATGTGATCAGCAATGCATCACAGGTTTTTGTCCAGAATATTAAAGGAGAGGATTTCAGGACGGAAGTGGTCTATAATGACCAGAAACGTGACCTCGCCATCCTTAAAATCGTTGACCAGGATTTTAAACCCATTGCCAACCTGCCTTATGGTATTCGTAAAACGGCTTCAGAACTGGCCGAACCTATATTCACCCTGGGTTTTCCTAAAGATGAGATCGTATATGGTGAAGGTTACCTGAGTGCCATGACAGGTTTTAAGGGCGATACCATGAGCAGCCAGATCAGCATTACCGCCAACCCGGGTAACTCCGGTGGACCGGTGCTGAACAGGAATGGAGAAGTGATCGGTATGCTGAACGCCCGCCAGACAACAGCTGAAGGCGTGGTATTTGCCGTCAAATCACAACATATCTTCCGTACCATCGATGACCTGAAAAAGATTGACTCAATACAAAATATCAAACTCAATTCCGGTTCCAATATCCGTGGTATGGAAAGAGTTCAGCAGGTCAAAAAGATCGAGGAGTGTGTGTATATGGTCAAAGTTGTGATGAAATAATTGCGGATTACGGATTGCGGATTACGGATTAATACAATATTAAAGGAGGACAATAGTCCTCCTTTTTTTATATCGATACTTTATTGAATCCGTTATCCGTAATCCGCAATCCGCAATCCTAATTCCAAAGCCCCGACGGATATTCGCCCGCGGAAACCAGCGCATCAACACTGGCTTTTACCACAGGAGCGTCCTGCTTATAGGTAACCCCGAACCATAATGAAGAAGTGGGAATAATCCTGATCACCCCGGCCTTTTCACGGATATATTCGTCAGCTACAATGGGAATAAAAAACTCCGACTTGGGGACGTTGATCTGTTCGTCCAGAAACTTATTAAACATCTGCTCGCTGTATGGAAATACTGCAGGGGAAAAACACCAGAAATTCATCGAGACCTTAGCATCAAGCGGAAGTTCATGAGGTTCCATCCCGTCATCACAAACGATCTTTCCATCCTGCATCGAAATATTCAGTCGCTCCGCAATCCCCGTGAGGTTTCCCTTCGCATCCACCTGGCAAACGCCCCGGTTCACCGTGCCATGGTCCGAAAGTGTTTTGGTTAACTCATAACCAATGATCGACCAGGTCTGGTCATTGCATTCGCCGGTTAAAAAACTATAGGCCCTTTCAAAGGCATCCCGGCCATAAAAATCATCGGCATTGATGACCGCAAATGGTTCATGAATGGCATCCCTGGCACATAATACCGCATGGGCGGTGCCCCATGGCTTGGTCCGATCGGCCGGAATAGCACGGTCGCCGGTAAAGGCCGACAGTTCCTGGAATACATAATCAATCGCAATCCTACCCTTTAACCGGGGTTCAAAAATGGCTTTGAAGTTATCGGCAAATTCTTCCCGGATAATAAAGACGACCTTTCCAAAACCTGCCCTGATGGCATCGTAAATGGAATAGTCCATAATGGTTTCGCCTGCAGGGCCAAAAGATTCAATTTGTTTCATTGCCCCGTAGCGGGACGCCATGCCTGCCGCAAGGATACAAAGGGTTGGTTTCATTAAATTCGTTTTATTCAACTTTGGTGCTCAAAATTACGCAATTACACATGCTGTCAAAACCTATCCATCCCGGTTTACCATGGCTTGAACGACTTGCCCGTGAACATATTGTTACCCAGGGCATTAATGACAGCAGTCTGCTGGGTAAAGATATACGCTGGGACATTCTCCGGACAGACCTTATTCACCCAATTTGTTCAGGTAACAAATTCTTTAAACTCAAATACTACCTGCAGGATGCTTTACTAAAAAAACATACCCGTATCACCACATTTGGCGGGCCATGGTCGAACCATATTGTTGCAACCGCCTTTGCAGCTGAATACTGTGGTCTCAAATCTGTCGGAATTATCCGTGGAGAACAACCGCCCCAATTATCGTCCACCCTTCTCCAGGCTATGGAAGAAGGTATGGAACTGAAATACCTATCTCGCCAGGCCTTTTCAGAAACCGCTATGTCGCAAGGCGCCGATCCAAATGAATACATCATCCCGCAAGGAGGCTGCGGCCCGCTGGGAGTGGAGGGTGCGGCAGAAATCCTGCAATATGCAAAGGAGGAAAAATATACCCATATCTGTTGCGCCTGCGGTACGGGTACCATGCTGGCCGGACTGATATCGTCCTATACCGGAGCACACCGCAAAACAGCACAGATACCGGTCTTTGTGGGTATCCCCGTACTAAATGACCCCGGAATCCGGGATACCGTGGAGAAACTTACAGCCCCGTCCGAAATCTCCTGGGAGCTGATATATGATTTCCATTTCGGGGGATATGCAAAAAAAACCGCCGGGCTCATAAGTTTTATGAACAGGTTTTATGAACAGCATAGTATCCCGACAGACTTTGTATATACGGGAAAACTGATGTTTGGCATCAGTGAACTGATCAGCAAAGGATATTTCCCCTGGGGCAGCCGTATACTGGCTATTCATAGCGGGGGCCTCCAGGGTAATAAATCCTTAAAAAAGGGCGCCCTTATATATTAACTGACCGTAGCCGTTATATTTGCAATCCTGGAAATAACTAAATCCTTGATGCGTTACCCTTTTATGCAAAAACGGCTTCTTGTTTTCCTGCTGCTGGCGACCCTGGAACCTGCGTTTTCACAGGATACCCTTCCGGCGTTTACCGCTAAAAACAGGTTTGGCAAGGTGATCATCAGCTGGACGAACCCATTTAAAGATGTGGTGCTGATCAATATCCAACGCTCACCGGATTCACTAAAAGGATATAAAACCATTCTTGCTGTTGCGGATCCGAAAGCGGTGACTAACGGATACCTCGACAATAAAGCCCCAAATACCACCCAGTTTTATCGTCTCTATGTTCAACAGGAAGGAGGAAAATATTTTTTTTCTGCACCCGGCCAGCCCATCGTAGATTCCTCCCGTACCACCAATTACCAGGTGGCAAAAAATAGCAATGGCGTGATTAAACTGGCCAACGGAAAATATGGAGAAGACAGCACAAAGATGAAAGTGCCTCCGTTAAAGGATGTCTTCGTGCCTTCCATATTTGTTCATACCAATGCCCAGGGCCATGTAATGATTGTATTGCCGGAAGACAAAACCAATAGTTATACCATCAAGTTTTTTAAGGACGATGGGACGCCGTTGTTTACCATGAATAAGGTGAAAGAAAGCCAGCTCATCATTGATAAGACCAATTTCCAGAAAGCCGGATGGTTTCGTTTTGAATTGTATGAGAATGGACTTTTAAAGGAAAAACACAAATTCCTGATACCAAGAGACAATTAAGAATATTTCGGTAATTCATCAGCGGCCACAACCTTTTCATTCTCCAGCCTGCAGTTAAAGACCTCTTCAAATTGTTGCTTTAATTTTTCTTTGGCCTCATCGATATCTATGGTCATTCCCAATTCACGCTGAAGTGAAGTCACTGATTTATTTTCAATGCCACAGGGAACAATATAATTGAAGTAATCCAGGTTGGTGTTAATGTTGAAGGCAAACCCATGCATCGTTATCCAACGACTGCACCTCACCCCCATCGCGCAAATTTTACGCTCCCTGCCTTTTATTCCCGGATCCAGCCATACACCTGTTTCTCCCTTGCTGCGTTCTCCTTTCAATCCGTATGTGGCCATCGTCTGTATTATCACCTCCTCCAGGTTGCGCAGGTATTTTCCGATATCGGTATAGTATTTTTCAAGGTCCATGATCGGATATCCCACGATCTGGCCCGGTCCGTGAAAGGTAATGTCGCCTCCCCTGTTGGTATGAAAAAAATCAATTCCCCAGTTTTCCCGCTCTTCATCGCTGATGAGGATATTGGCCAGGTCACCGCTCTTACCCAGGGTATATACAGGAGGATGTTCACAAAGCAACAGGTGGTGTGTGGTGGCAATGGTTAATGGGTCAGTATTCCTGTCGGCGCTGCGGGCAGCAGTTTTAAGCGCAACATTGGCCGAAAGCAGTTTTTCCTGCAGATCCCATGCAGACTTATAACCGATCAATCCCAGGTCCCTGAACTGTACCCTCATTCCGGCAAAATTAAAACCTATTCCTTAATATCCCTATAACCTAAATTTGCGCCATGCAAACGGATGATGACATAGACCAGGTCCCTGAAGAAGAAGGCTCGGAAGAGTTGTATGAACGACTTACCATAACGGTGGATAAGGGCCAGGAACCTTTACGTATCGATAAATTCCTGCAGGCAAGGATTACCCACGCCACCCGCAGTAAGGTACAGCGGGCCATCGAATTCGGACATGTCATGGTCAACGGCAAACCCATTAAATCCAACTATAAGATCCGGCCGATGGATCATATTACGGTGTATTCCGAAACCACACCCGAAAACTTCGAAATTGTGGCGGAGCAGATGGATCTTGATATTAAGTATGAAGATGATGACGTCATAGTGCTCAATAAACCGGTAGGTATGGTGGTACATCCGGGCGCGGGAAATTATCGAGGCACCCTGGTCAATGGTATCGCCTGGCACCTGAAACAACAAAGGCCTGACCTGGATGAGAAAACCCTTCCAAGGTTCGGACTGGTGCACAGGATCGATAAGAATACCAGTGGATTATTGTTACTGGCAAAAACAGATAAGGCAGCAGTGGATCTGGCAAACCAGTTTTTTGACCATACGGTCGACCGAAAATATATCGCCCTGGTATGGGGCAATTTTGATGAAGAAGAGGGTACGATAAGGGGACATGTGGGAAGGCACCAGCGTTTCAGGAAAATTATGGATGTTTATCCCGATGGTGAACAGGGAAAAGATGCGGTAACCCATTATACCGTAATCGAAAGATTCAGGTATGTGACGCTGGTGGAATGCAGGCTGGAAACAGGAAGAACCCACCAGATCCGTGCCCATATGCAACACATCGGACATCCTTTATTCAATGATGAAACCTATGGCGGAGACAAGATTGTCAAAGGAACTATATTTTCAAAATATAAACAGTTTGTCGAGAACTGTTTCGAACTATGTCCGCGTCATGCCCTGCATGCCCAGACGATTGGCTTCATACATCCACGCACCCGACAGAAAATTTCCTTTACCAGCGAACTTCCTGCTGATATGCAGGCAGTCATAAATAAATGGAGAAATTATATCAGCTGAAAATTATTTGTTACCATTGGCGAAATCAAAAAGCGTCGCCGTAAATACGCCTCTTTCCCTTTTTTTAGTGACCACGTTCCAGTTACCATTATACCGTATCAGGGTGGGTACGAGGTATTGACCGAAGTGCGACAACTGCACTTCCATCTGCACACTAAAATCATAAACACCCGCATCGTAACTAAGCGAATAATTCCTGGACTCCACTTCGAAGCTCTGGTAATTAAACCAGGTCACCATTTCATCGATCACCACCTTATCAGGATCGCCTCCCTCCTCCTTTGATTTTCTTTGGACACTGAATACATAATATTGCCGGCCATTCTTTTCCTGGATATCGATGGAATAATTATACCACTTTGCCATATCATCTTCGAACAATGCAGCTTTGTGACCCATGAGAGGAATCCCCGGTATCTTCATGCCCGGGTTGAAAAATAACATTTTCAGTTGCTCTTTATTTTTTTCAATACCCTTTTTTGCTTTCACATTCCTTTCCGCACCTTTTACTATATTGGTTTCGCCACAGACCGTATCAAAGGCAAACAACAAACCTGAATACAATTCGGCGGTATAATAATTGAAGTTGCCCTTCCTGTCGTAAAAATCACCGGTGACCATTTCGTTTTCTTTTTTCGTGTACCGGCAACCGTTAGCAACGTACTGTCTTGTCCGGCTGTTTAAGGTAGCGATCTCCTTACCCTTCTTATTATGCATCCGGATATCGTTAAGGGAGGAAAAACCGAGTATGCGCAGGTTCCTGAATGCCTTATAAAAACTGGTATCCGATTTCACGCGTTCCATGAAGCCACGAATATCCGTTTTACTGCGAACGATCACTTCAGTAAGGGTAATCACCCTTCCGTCAACCGTATCTTTCTGCTGCGCGGAAATTTTACCGTGGAAAAAAAATATTGAAGCAATGAGGATCAGAAAATGGTAATTCCTCATTTTGGTGGATTATTTCTGGAACAACATCCGATAATCGACCTTCACCTTGCCTTTCGAAATATCTTCAAGTTTTCCCCTGATAAGTTTTTTCTTCAACAGTGAAATCCTGTCAATGAACAACTTGCCTTCGATATGGTCGTATTCATGCAGGATGACCCGGCCGGTGATCCCGTTGAAAGTGCGGACATGAGTATTGAATTCGATATCCTGGTATTCCATAACCACTGTTTCGTTTCTGTATACATCCTCACGGATCTTGGGTATGCTCAGGCATCCTTCATTGTATGACCATTCTTCTCCATTAAGGCTGATGATATTCGCATTGATGAATACTTCCTTGATCCCCGGGCCGTCGGGGTACTGGTCTTTTTCATCCTCATCGAGGTTATCAAAGACCTGGGTACTGTCGACCACGAACAGCCTTATGGCCCTGTTGATCTGGGGAGCAGCGAGTCCCACCCCATTGGACGCATACATGGTCTCCCACATATCTTCGATCAGTTTATCCAGTTGGGGATAGTCAGCACTGATTGGTGCCGATTTTTCCCGTAAAACAGGGTGTCCATATGCCACAATAGGTAAAATCATGCGCAAATTTAAAAAAGAAATTGACAAAAGGATGGAGGTTAAACGCGAAGGTGAGTTTGCATCAGTATATCAGCCCTTCCTTTCAAGCCATTCCTGCAGCATCATTGTGGCGGCGATCTCATCCACCAATGCCTTATTGCGGCGGTCCTTCTTTTTAAGTCCCATTTCCAGCATGGAGCGGGTAGCCATTTTTGAGGTAAACCTTTCGTCAACCATAGTGACAGGAATGAGGGGAAAAAGTTTTTTTAATCTTTTTACAAATTCCCTAACGTGTGCAGTGGCATGGGTATCGGAATCATCGAGATTCTTAGGTTCTCCAACAATGATCAGTTCCACCTGCTCTTTCTGAAGGTATTCTTTCAGGAAGGTCATGATCCTTTGTGTCTCTACCGTGGTAAGCCCGGTGGCGATGATCTGCAATGGATCAGTAACGGCTATGCCTGTACGCTTTGTGCCGAAGTCGATAGCCATGATCCGCATAGAAAATATTGTTGAAGGATTACAGGAAAAGATCAGCTATAACAAAGATCGCAAAAACTACACTGGCAATTCCATTGGCCGTCATGAAGGCAAGGTTGACCCTGCTCAGGTCATTGGGTTTAACAACGGAATGCTGGTAAATCAGCATGACTGTAAACACCAGGACACCCATCCAATACCAGAGTCCGAAACCACCGTAAATGCCGGCGACAAAAACACAAATGGCCGACAACAAGTGCAGTAATTCAGAAAACCGAAGAGCCTTTGTTTTTCCCAGCCAGGCAGGGATAGAATAAAGCTGGTGTTCCCGGTCAAACTCCACGTCCTGCAATGCATATATGATATCGAAGCCGCTCACCCAGAAAATGACCGTGAATGAAAAAAGTATGGGTAGCCAGTCGAACCGGCCGGTAATGGCAAGATATGCCCCGATGGGTGCCAGCGAAAGTCCGAGCCCCAGTATCAGGTGGCATAAGGGGGTAAATCTTTTGGTATAACTGTAGCCCAGGATGACCAATAAAGCAACCGGGGAAAGGAAGAAACAAACCAGGTTGATGAACCAGGTGAAAGTGATAAATAACAGGCAATTGATGATCGTGAACAACAGTGCATTGGCAGGTGTAATAATGCCTTTCGGAATTTCGCGGATGGCGGTTCGCGGATTTTTTTCATCATACTTCCTGTCGAGCCACCGGTTAAACGCCATCGCGGCACTCCTGGCCGTAACCATGCAACCCAATACGAGGAAAAACAGGGTAATATAATGAGCAGAAAAGAGATCCGAAAAACTTCCTTCTTCCCTTATTCCGGCAGGCCTTCCCACGGAAGGTATATCGCCAAAATTAAACTGGAAAACACCAAGGAAAAATCCAATCAGCGCAAAGGGAAGGGCAAAAATGGTATGGGAGAATTTGACAAGGGACAGATAGTTTTTTATCGTAGTCATAAGTAAAAATGCAAATTTAGTCTATCCGTCAGATAAGGCGTTTATAGACTTCCCAGATAATGATCCCCGCTGCAACGGAAATATTGAGCGAATGCTTCATGCCCGACTGGGGTATTTCAATACACTGGTCACAGATATTAATAACATCTTCCTGAACGCCTTCCACTTCATTACCAAAAACCAGTGCGATTTTGGCTGGCGTTGAAAGTGTAAGGTCCTGCAGCATGATACTGCCTTCGGCCTGTTCCACGGCATACACCAGGTATCCTTTCCTTTTAAGCAGGTCTATCGCCGGAAGGATGTTTTCATGGTATTCCCAGGCAACCGATTCCGTTGCACCAAGTGCAGTTTTATTGATATCGCGATGCGGAGGCCTTGGGGTATAACCGCAGAGGTAGACTGCTTCCAGTAAAAAAGCATCGGCACTCCGGAAAATACTGCCCACATTATTCATGCTGCGAACATTGTCGAGTACCGCTATCACAGGTATCTTTTCCGAACGCCTGAATTCTTCCAGTGATTTGCGGTTCAATTCATCCATCGAAAGTTTTCGCATGGCGCAAAGTTAGCGCTTCAAGAGTTACGGTTCAATTCATCCATTGAAAGTTTTTGCATGGTGTAACGTTAGCGCTTCACGAGTTATGGTTCAATACATCGAGCGAAAGTTTTCGAATGGCGTAACTTTAAAACTTCGCGAGTTTTTGATAGATCTGTTCATTTTTGCGGTTGGTGACTTCAATAAAATAAACGCCCCTTGCCCAGCGGGAACTGTTGAGTTCAATCATATTCACACCTCTTATAACGGATTTGGTTAGACGAAGTTGTATCCTTCCGTCCATATCCACTACCCGTATATCGATCTGCTGATCAACTTTTGACTTGAGCGTCAATCGGCCATTATCACCTACGGGATTGGGGTAAACACTCATGGTCATTGTTCCCGTTACATCAGCGCCCGGGGTGTCGATTCCCGTAATGACATCTGCACAGAGACCGGTATTCGGCATATTATTATCCAGCCATTCCAGCCTGTTACGAAGCCATTCTTTTAACGTGGATATTTCACCTGCATAGGAAGTCGGAATGGGATTGGGATTAGGCCAAACGTATTGACCCAGGATCGGCCAACGGGTAAAATGTCGTTGCTGTGATTCATTTACAACCGCCGCTATGGAATCGATGAGTGCATTCGTACGGTCAAGGCTAAGCGTAGTTTGCCGGAGTGACTTCCACCTGCAACGCAGGTCACCGGTAAAGGCAGTATCGGTCATTAATTTATTCCACCAGAACGGGATGAGGCCGGCGCCGTCGCCCGGACAAACTTCGTTAAACTTATATGCCCATCCATTGATATTACTACCTGAACAATAGTTTGCATTGCGATATGCGAGGTCATAATCCCAGACAGGGCCCATCACGATTCGCTTATCTTTACTGTCGCGGTCCTTATACATGTATGTACTCAGCCGGTAGCCATCTACATTCCGGCTCACTTCATTCACGATAAAATAGTCCATGAAACTGGAGAGTTCCGCAAACTTCCTCACGCCGTTTACAGGGTCCTGGAATTGTGCACCATAGAGCACATTTTCAAAGCTATCCACATAACTTTTCAGATAGGCTTTTTGCTCCGGCACCATATCTTCAGGCTTAGGTACCACATAAGAAAACTGCCTGGTATTACCATTGTTGGAATTTGGCGGTTGATAGGATGAAAACCATCCGTTTGGTTCTTTATCAAGACTGAAAATATAACCGCCCGTAACTGCGTCTCCGCTGATGTCGGTTTTAGCCATTTTGGTGATATTCACCCGTCCGACATTACGCTTGATCCTTTCCATGAAAACATAAACACCAACATAATTTCCGTTCAGCATCACTTCCACCATCACCGTACGTGCTGCCCAGTGACCGAGCGAAGCCGATAGTCCATAGGCCAGTACATTCCGCATCAGTGTCTTATCGGTATATGGCGCATACAGTACCCAGTCGCTTTCTTTGGGCATCCCGAATAAGGATTTGTCCACACTTTTACCCGCTGCATCCCGCAGTTCAAGGGAATAGGATTTCATCGGGAACATCTGGGATGATTGCCCGCGAATCTCAATACCTATCTTTCCGTTATACTGTGAGAATGTATCAGTAAGACTGTTGCGTTTACCGGGACCATTATCAATGATCCCCATATCTGCCGTGATTTTAGGGTCATCCAGGATAGCCTGGCCATTGGTATTGATCACAATTACGGGAAGATTGGAAGAAGTGAAATTTACAGTCTGGGTGAAAGCCGGTTGAACTATGCCAAACAGCACAAGCAAAGCGTAGAGTTGTTTCATAATTATGAGGAAAACTACTCAAATTTGTTGTTATTCCCTATGATATCCGTCACGCTATGACTTTTCCACAATGAGGAAAAGACCCTTTTTGCCAGTAACCATCGGCCTATTTTTGCTGATCCCCAAAGGATTAAACAAAGCATGTCAAAAACGGCAGATACACCATTAATGCAGCAGCATAAGGCTATCAAGCAGAAATATCCTGATGCCGTGCTGCTATTCCGGGTGGGCGATTTTTATGAAACCTTTGGTGAAGATGCCGTGATCAGTTCCAGGGTGCTGGGTATTACGCTGACGAAAAGAAATAATGGCAGCGCCACTTCTTCAGAACTGGCCGGTTTTCCCCATCATTCCCTGGATACCTATCTGCATAAACTGGTAAAAGCCGGTTACCGTGTGGCCATCTGTGACCAGCTCGAGGATCCCAAAATGGCCAAAGGCATTGTAAAACGGGGTGTCACCGAACTGGTTACTCCCGGTGTGGCCACCAACGATAAACTGCTGGAACACAACAGCAATAATTTTTTATGCGGCATCCATTTTTCTGAAGAGAAAAACGGAATAGCCTTCCTCGATATTTCCACCGGTGAATTTTTTGTTGCGGAAGGCAACAATGAATATATCGACAAACTGCTGCAGACCCTGAAACCTGCGGAAGTGGTTTTCCAACGCAACCAGCAGAAATTTTTTAAAGAAACCTTCGGTACCCGTTTTTATACTTACCCGCTCGAAAGCTGGATGTTTGATGAGGCCTATGGCAAAGAAAACCTGCTGAAACATTTCGGCACCCATTCCCTGAAAGGATTCGGTGTGGAAGACCTGCACTCCGGCATCATTGCCGCCGGTGCAGTGCTCCATTACCTGAAAGATACCGAACACCCCAACCTGCAACACATCACGTCGATTCAGCGCATCGATCGGGAAGATTACCTGTGGATGGACCAGTTTACCATCCGTAACCTCGAACTGCTGGGTAGCGGAACGGAGATCGGTGAGTCATTGCTGAAAACGCTCGACAATACTGTTTCACCGATGGGTGGCCGGCTATTGAAGCGATGGATCATACTCCCGCTGCTTGACCTCTCAAGGATCAATGAACGGCTCGACCTTACTGAATATTTCATAAAGGATACCGATCTCCGGAATATCATCATGCAGCATATCAAACATTGCGGTGATATTGAAAGGCTGGTCAGCAAGATCCCGTTGAAGAAAATAAATCCCAGGGAAGTAAAACAGGTGGCCAGGGGATTGCATCATGTGGCAGAGATCCGGAAACTCGGTCTGGCTACCGGCAACCCATACCTGAAAAGACTTGCCGATGCACTAAATCCCTGCGAATTCATCAGGGAGAAGATCCAGCAGGAAATAATCGAGAACCCGCCGGTGCATTCCACCAAAGGCGGACTGATTGCCAAAGGCATTCATCCCGAACTGGATGAACTCAGGAAGATATCAACTACCGGTAAAGAATACCTGCTGTTATTGCAGCAGAAGGAATCGGAAAGGACCGGGATATCTACCCTCAAGATCGGTTTCAATAATGTTTTCGGGTATTACCTGGAAGTGACGAATGCGCAAAAGCATAAAGTTCCGTCAGACTGGATCCGGAAACAGACCCTGGCCAATGCGGAAAGGTATATCACGCCCGAACTGAAGGAATACGAAGAAAAGATCATGGGTGCGGAAGAAAAGATTCTCCAGATCGAATCTGACATATTCGACCGGCTCGTTACTGAACTGCAGGATTATATCGCCCCGATGCAGGTCAATGGAAATATACTGGCCATCCTCGATTGCATCTCCTGTTTTGCGTACAATGCTGTGCAGTATAATTATCGCCGGCCTGAACTTCATACGGGTCCGGAACTGGACCTGAAAGAATCCAGGCATCCTGTCATCGAAAGAAATTTGCCCTGACCAGTCGTATATCGCCAATGATATTTATCTGGACCAGCAGAACCAGCAGATAATCATTCTCACCGGTCCGAACATGAGTGGTAAAAGTGCATTGCTACGGCAGACTGCACTGATCACCCTGATGGCGCATATGGGATCTTTTGTTCCGGCGCATACCGCACGCATTCCGCTGACGGATAAAATCTTTACTCGGGTGGGTGCCAGCGATAATCTGAGCGGCGGCGAATCCACTTTCATGGTGGAGATGAATGAAACCGCCAGCATCATTAATAATATTTCATCACGAAGCCTGATATTGCTCGATGAAATAGGAAGGGGCACATCTACCTATGATGGTATTTCCATCGCCTGGAGTATTGTGGAATACCTGCATTCCTCCAACTGCAAACCTCTTACCTTATTTGCCACACATTATCACGAACTCAATGAACTGGAAAATAAACTTAGCGGTGTAAAGAATTTTCATATCACCAATAAAGAGTCAGGCAA
Source organism: uncultured Sphingobacteriales bacterium (assembly GCA_963707255.1). GTDB lineage: Bacteria > Bacteroidota > Bacteroidia > Chitinophagales > Chitinophagaceae > Pollutibacter. The sequence continues at coordinate 379,956 of CAVPPM010000023.1, forward strand.
TAAAATTATTTTCCTGCGCAAACTGGCGCCGGGTGGAAGCACCCACAGTTTTGGTATACATGTGGCCAAGATGGCCGGCATGCCGCCATCACTCATTAAAAGAGCCAATGAAGTTTTACAGCAACTGGAAGAAAAACATGCCGATGAAGATCTTGGCAGGGCGGTCCAGAAATTATCTGCTCCAAAGGTCCAGCTGTCGATCTTCGATGCGCATACACAAACCTTCGAGGAAATCCGCAAACTGCTGAATGATATTGACATCAACCGGCTCACTCCTGTTGAAGCGTTGATGAAATTGAATGAGATCAAGAATACGCTGAAATAGCCGGTGCCCCTATCCCACACTTACTTTTTTCCTGAAGGCAGATGGATTTTCCCCGGCAAATTTTTTGAAGGTGCGGTTAAAATGAGAAAGGTTTTCAAACCCGGTATCATAACAGGCTTCCGTAACGTTCTTATTCATCAGCAACAGCTTCTTTGCCTGGTTGATCCGGTATTTATTGACATAATCCGTAAATGTCAGCTGCGTTGATTTTTTAAAATACCTGCAAAATGCGGCAGTGCTGAGGTTTACGAGTGATGCAGCGGTATTGGTATCAGGCTGCTGTTGATAATGATCCTCTACATAACGATGTATCCTCTGCATTCGCTGTTGTTCCTTAAAGTCTGATAAATTTTCAAGCGGGCGGGCGTCAAGTATTTCATATTCATCTGAAGAAGCGAGCACACCAAATATTTTCAACAATTGCATCATCCGTTCAAATGGATCTGCCGTGGAAAGTTGCATCAGCATTTCCCCCGCCCTTCTTTTTGTTTCACCGGTAAATGCAACGGCTGACCGGGCAATTTCAAACAGGCGATGACAGTGTTGCATTTCGGGTAGCATCATAAAGTCCTTTCCCAAAAAATCCTCCTTCATCTGCACTACAACCTGTTCACATTGCGTACGCACACCATAATCAAAATTCAGGTGTGGAATATATGGCCCGATCAATACCAGGTCACTTCCTTCATACCGTGAAATATGATCACCGATATGACGGGTACCCGACGCACCGGTTACAAAAACTATTTCATACTCAGGATGAAAATGCCAATAGTAATAATCATTCAGTCCGGGTGTAAGCAACAACCGAAAGGAATTTCCGGCACTCAGTTCCACCTGCTCTAATGCTACTTTCAATGGATTTCTTTGTACTTAAATATACTGAAATTTATAATAAAGGTCATTCCATGTCAATACAGTACAAATAATTGCCATTACAAGTGTAGTATGAGGGCATATTATCGGCCTACATTTGATCATCCTTTCATTTCAAACATTGCTTTTATGGAAAAAACAAACCCCACTATGGCGACCACGATGACGCCTACCATGGCACCATCCATGATCCCCGACAACGCCCATAAGGATATTCCAGGAAATCCTTCCACTGCGAAAAGCAGTGTAGAAAAATTAAATGACCGTTCCAACGGCAAGCCGCTTCGTGTTTTATCTGAAGAAGACTGGCAGTTCTGGATCAATAATGGTTATATCGTTATAAAAAATGCGATCCCCGAAGAGCAGGCCGACAGGCTGGCTGCACTACTCTGGGAATTCGAAGAAAAAGATCCCAATGATCCTTCCACCTGGTATGCACCTCCCCGTCGTGAAATTCAAATGAAGGAACTCACCAACAGCGGCATGGTGGAAATATATAATCACCAATACCAGTGGGATAACCGCCAATACCAGCGTGTATACGATGCATTCGTTGATGTATGGGGAACGGAAAAACTCTGGGTTACCATCGATCGTGCAAACCTTAACCTGCCGATGCGCCCCGGTTTTGAATTCAAGGGTTTCATTCACTGGGATTATGACCCCGAAACAAAACCGGTAAATGTGCAGGGCGTGATTGCGCTGGCCGATCAGACAGATGAAAATATGGGCGGATTCCAATGTATCCCGGAATTATACCGCAGTTACGATACTTGGAAACTAACACAACCCGAAGATCGTGATCATTTCAAGCCAGACGTTACAGGGTTTGAAAAAGTGAAAGTAAAAATGAACAAAGGCGACCTGCTGATCTTTAACAGCCTGCTGGCACATGGTATAAGGCCTAACATGTCTGGCAATAAAGTCAGGATTGCACAATATGTTTCAATGATGCCGGCCCAGGAAGACAATGAAGCATTGCGCCAGTGGAGGATCAATTCATGGAGGGACCGCATTGCCCCTGAAGGTTATGCATTCCCCGGCGATCCAAGGGAGTGGGAAAAAACAAGATACAAGACCGCCGAACTCAGCGGCCTGGGAAAAAAACTTCTGGGAATCGAAAAATGGTAAACTGATAACGAGATTACGGATTGCGGATTACGGATTACGGATTGATAAGTACATACATACTTCTTCTAATATGTATTAAAGCTTGCACCAAAGAATCCGCAATCCGCAATCCGTAATCCGTAATTTTATAATATGAACATCAAACTGAACACCGGCGCCGAAATGCCCCTTTTGGGACTGGGTGTATATGACATGCACAACGATGAGGCCATCGAAGCAGTTGTGCATGCACTGAAAACCGGTTACCGGTTAATTGACACGGCTGCTATGTACGGCAATGAAGAGCAGGTAGGCGTTGCCGTTAAACGTTCAGGGGTTCCCCGAGAAGAGATTTTTGTCACTACCAAGGTCAACAATGCACAACAGGGTTATGACTCTACCATGCGGGCCTTTGATGACAGCATGAAAAAGCTCGATATCGGATACATCGACCTCTATCTTCTCCACTGGCCGATAAAAGGGAAAAGAAAAGATACCTGGAAGGCCATGGAAAAGCTTTTTGAGGAAAAAAAAGTGAATGCCATCGGCGTAGCCAATTACCTCCTCCCCTTCATGCATGGAGCTGGAAACTTATGGAAATGTAACACCTGCAGTCAACCAGGTGGAGTTCAGTCCATGGCTATACCTCAGTGACCTGCTACAGTATTGCAGTGAAAAAAATATTATCATGCAGGCCTATACTCCATTGGCCAGGGGTAAAAAATTCAAGGACGCCAGGCTTTTGTCCATTGCCGAAAAACATGGTAAAAGTCCGGCCCAGGTAATTATCCGTTGGAACCTGCAACTGGGAGTATCACCGATACCCAAATCTTCCAACCCATCCAGGATCGAAGAAAATTTTGATGTATTTGATTTTTACCTCGATGAAATGGATATGGCTGCGCTGTCATCGATGAACGAAAATTTCCGTGTCGTAGATAACCCGATGGATTATTTATGACGACTAATTTTATATAAACTATTCCTGATTGCGAGAATTACCTGTGTAATTAATTCAGGGGAACAGGAGGCAGCATCGTCTTTTCCCATTTTGTATACTTTTCCTTCAATGCCTTGAAAATGGAAGGCTCAGAGGCCTTCATATCCCTTTTTTCGGCAGGATCTTTTCCAATATCATATAAGTATTCTTTGCCATTTTCATCCTGGAGGTATTTCCAGTTGCCATCAAGCATGGCTTTATGTTTCATCCGCTGAAAAATTCTCCAGTAAAAACTTCGGCTAGTCGTACCCGTTTTACCAAGCGCCACCGGTAAAATATCCATGCCGTCGGGCGGAGCATCGGCAGGCATTGTCGCACCGGCGAGGGATAAAATGGTCCGTGTCCAGTCCATCGTGATCACGGGCTGCGAAGAAACAGCGCCTGCTTTGATTTTTCCCGGCCAATACATGATGGCGGGTACCCTTATACCACCCTCCCATAAAGACATTTTATTTCCACGGTATGGATGCATCTCGGAATACTTTTCCCCTCCGTTGTCACTAGTGAAGATGACCAGGGTATTATTTTCCATGCCATGATGTTTCAGTGCCCTGATTACCTCCCCCACCGCATCATCCAGGCTCTTCATCATGGCGGCATAGGTCGCCGGAGAACCACCCTTCTTCCAGCCCAGGGTATCCGGATATGGACCATCCCCCGGAGCCTGCCAGGGCCAGTGAGGCGCATTGAACATCAATGCCATGAAGAAAGGTTTGCTATGCTCTTTTCCGATGAGTTCTACTGCCTTGTCCTTCAAAATATCCGTAAGGTAGCCATCACGATGAATGGGTTTTTCATTTTCGTACAGATCATTTTCATGGTTGGGCGACTGGTGTGAAATATAGTCAACGCCTCCGCCATTATGTCCGAAGAAATAATCGAAACCGTTTTTGTTGGGACTGAACCGGGGCGAAAAACCAAGATGCCATTTACCGACAAGCAATGTTTCATATCCAGCCTTCTGCATTGCGGTCGCCATGGATGGGTATGGCGGAGCAAGACCGATAAGACTATCGGCATGTTCCCAATCAAGGGGTTCAATTAATCCTACGGGTGTCCGTGCCGGATACCTGCCGGTCATGAATGCGGTCCTGGTAGGAGTACAAACCGGTGCAGCAGAATATGCATTCATAAACTTCATCCCTTCTGCAGAAAGCCGGTCGATATTTGGCGTCTGGTAGGTAGTTCTGCCATAAGCGCTGAGGTCTGCATAGCCGAGGTCGTCAGCCATGATATAGATGATATTCGGCTTTGGAGATTGCGCAAAAATATTACTACCGGTCAAACAGGAAATGATGACCAGTAGAATTTGGGCACGACAAAAAAACGTACCTCTTTTTTCATTCGTATACAATCAGGATCAGTTTGAAGAAAGTTAGATACAATTCCGGACTAATCGGTCTTTTATGGAACAATAAAAGATGAAGCGGCTACCGTGGAAGGATTCAGGTTTGGAAATATGGTGCGGCCAACAACAGGATCATCATAAGTATTGCTCCTGAAAGAATCTCCATATACCCTTACATAAACTGTAGTACCGGAAGCAAATCCCATAGTATTCAATTCTGCTTTGGTCAGCGTTTTTATGAAAGGATTGATTTTCGAAGTTTCTATTTCCAGCGCTTTCTGAAAGTTTGTATTACTCACGGCGGTTCTGGGCCCAAAAAACATCCGTAAGTATTTGGGAGTGGCATCAGTACCTCCGGGATCCGAGGTGACCGTTATGGTTACCACACCCGCAGCCACAGCCGTAACCACACTGGTCACCTTCGTGGTCGAAATCTTACCCAGGTTGGGTACAGTGGTAATTACCGTTCCAATGCCATTGTTATATGTTTGTTCTATATTAAACATTTTGTAAGTGCCATAACCCGATTTTTCATAAACCAGTGTTCTCTTTCCAAAGGGTACAAAAGGAATTGAAAATTTCCCGTTGGCATCTGTAACTGAACTGTAAGGCGGGAAGGTACTGTCAAGAGAGACCCTCATCCCGCTTTTGTCAAGCAGGTTGGTGCCTTCGTCGGATAAAATTACTTCACCCGACAGTGGAGCATTTTCCGGAGCCGAAGGAGGGGCCGGATTGCTGTCATCCTTGCTGCAGGATAAAAAAAGCAATAAGAAAAACAGGGAGAATATATTTCTGTTGATCAGCATATAGTATTTGTGGAATGGATGGATGATTATTTCTTTGGTTCGATGAGGTCCCAAAGATTACCGTAAATATCCGCAAATACCGCCACTTTTCCATACGGTTCGATAGTGGGTTGCCGAACTATGTGAATATCATTTTTTTGCAGGTTATCAAAGTCCCGATCAAAGTCGTCAGTATGTAAAAACAGGAACACTCGACCTCCTGTTTGATTTCCAATCCTTGATTCTTGTACCTCATTAGCCGCTTGTGCCAGTAACAGGCAGCATCCCGATGAACCCGGAGGGCGAATCAGCACCCAGCGTTTTGTTTCGCTTAACACACTGTCTTCTACCAGCGTAAAATGCAGCCTGTTACAATAAAAACGGATCGCTTCATCATAATCCCTGACTACAATGGCGATATAGGCAAGTTCCTGTTTCAACATTAAGATATGATCGCAGCCCTGATCGCCGGGGCAACAACGGTTCCATATAATTCGATGGCACGAAGCATTTTTTTATGGGGCATCGTACCCACGCTCATCTGGAGCAGGAACCGGGAATGACCGAATAGTTCATGCTGGTAAAGAATTTTATCGATGATCTGTTGTGGGCTTCCAACAAACAATGCACCCTTCGGCGCACACATCATATCGTACTGCGCACGGTTCATGGGAGGCCATCCGCGTTCCCTTCCCAGCCTGGTCATGACATCAGCAAAGGGTGGATAGAACTGATCCGCGGCATCCTGGCTATTGTCGGCAATAAATCCATGTGACCCAATACCGATCGACATCGTGGAAGGATCATGCCCTGCATCGGTAGCTGCTTTCCTATATAGATCTGTCAGCGGCACAAACCGATCTGGTAATCCCCCGATGATGGCGATGAGCATCGGTAATTCCATAGTGGCCGCCCTCACTACAGATTCCGGGGTACCACCAACGGCCACCCAGATGGGAAGTTTTTCCTGGTAAGGTCTTGGATAAACACCCCGGTTGGGAATCGACGGCCTGAACTTTCCTTTCCAGTTAACCTGCTCACTATCATTCAGCCTTACAAGCAATTGCAGCTTCTCTTCAAAAAGGTCATCATAATCTTCGAGGTCGTAACCAAACAAAGGAAATGATTCTATAAAGGATCCCCTGCCGGCCATGATTTCGGCCCGGCCATTGGATAAAAGATCTACGGTGGCAAAATCCTGGAAAACCCTTACCGGATCATCTGAACTCAGGACGGTAACGGCACTGGATAACCGAATATTTGTTGTTCTTTCCGCTGCTGCGGCGAGGATGATCTGTGGTGATGAAACGGCAAAATCGGGGCGGTGGTGTTCACCGATGGCAAAAATATCCAGCCCCACCTGGTCGGCCAGTTCAATTTCTTCCATCAGGTTTCGTATCCTTTCCCTTGCGCTGATCCTTGAACCGGTCGTAGGGTCCACGGTCATTTCCCCGAATGTATATATCCCGATTTCCATGGCTGTTCCAAATTTACTATGAATTTTAAGGTTTTCCGACACCATCCCCTGCCGCCAGCAAAATTCTATAACCTCTCATCTAATTAATTGTTCAACTCCAGCCTCTCATTTCTAGTCTCTAGTCTCTCGTCTCCAGTCTGCTCTCTAGTCTCTAGTCTCTAGTCTATTTCACCTTCTCCCTCCTCTGCATCAGTTCCCTCATGGTCATGATGATGATCTTATTGTCTTTCACATATTTCTTCAGCACAGGATTCATCATGGCAAGGTAATCTCCCTCCCTGACCGGCCCTGAATCTGAAATAAAAGGAAATACTTCCGTTGGCTTTATGCAGTGCATGATCATATAGGTGATGCCTGGTTTCACTTCTTTTAAAGCATTGATATAAAATTCGGTCTTGTACTTTTGAAGGTTCTCTTTGGTGGGTTTCACACCCGGTGGCAGATGCGGATCGTAACTGGTGTTATGCAGGTCATCGATTACGGGCAGTCCGGCAGACCATAACATTTTACCCACTGCCCTGGTTTGTTCCATGGTAATACCCGTACCTTTTATCTGTGCGGAGGCAAGTGTATTATGGCCACCGGGAAACATGATCGGGATCTTATATTCGACGCCCATTTTGATATACCGTTCTATAAATGCGGAAGAAGCAAATAAAGTTCCCATATGTGAATCCAGGTGTGTCGGCCTGAATCCCATTTTTAATGATTTTTCAATCTGCGCCCTGATCTCCGTTTCCACTTCATCGGCCGTGGCGTGTTTTACCACGTCGGCCACATTTGACCACATCGCACCTTCATCATCCACCAGTCCGGGTACGGCCGGCTTACCACTGACCGGTCCCCACCGATAATCTTTCCATTCACTGGTGAGGGTAAGGTGTAATCCTGCGTCAGTTTCGGGATGTGTTTTTAGGAAATGAAAAAATCCCGGCACCCATGAACACGGCATCATGATGCTGCAGCTTTTGGCTACGCCGTCGGTCAGCACATCAATGGTGCCGGCATTGCAGTCATAACTCATCCCCACATCATCGATGTGCATGACCACTACTTTAGCGTCTTTCGGAAATCCCAGCCGCTCGGCGTAGGTGGAATCCTGGGAGAAAACAGAGACGCTGAGAAATGCAAAGACACAGAGAAGGCAAAGACGCAGGGAAGGCAAAGCCCCCCGGAGAGTCATATATCTTTTCATAAGAACTATTCAGTTTAATAAATGTATAATTGGTAATTCCTGGCCGCCGAAGCCTTTGGCGAAGGAGGCCGTAATCGTCTAATCAATTTTCGCATCGCGAAAATTTATTTAGACGTAACTCAACCACCATTGGTGGTGTACCGATTTATAGGCATTATATCGTTTACACAATGGATACATGATCATAATGACAATAGCCCATACAATATAAACGCCTAATAGCGATAGTCCCAGACCATTGGGCGTAAACAGAAAGGGAGATTGAGGATTTACTATATCCTTTGAAGTATATCCCTTTGCGTAGAATAAAACAACCAGCAAACCATGTATGAGGTAGAAATGAATCACATAATAAAAGAAAGGTACCCGGCCGAAAACATTCATGAACCTCGTAAAGGGATTTTTCATACCCTCCAATAATCGAAGGGCCAGCATACCGCCACCAATGGTCACACAGAAATAGCATAAGGATGGGGGATACTTGGAAACATTGAGAAAAGACAGGAATGTATAGACGGGACCACGTGGCTGCACAGCCCACTTCACAGGATCACCATAAACATTGATCATCCTTAAAACAACAAATAAACCCAATAGTCCGGCCCCGTATAATAAAAGTTTTCGTTTTCTTTCTTCTACGCTGACATCTGGCATATACAGTTTACCAAAGCAATATCCCAGTAACATAATACCGGTCCATGGCACAAGGGCATACAAAATAATGATCACACGGCCAGATCCAACCGGGTACACTGAAAAGAGACCGGTATACAATACGTCGGTAATAAAATTCTTGGGAAGTGTAACAAAGTTCAGCGTATTGTGCAGGAACACAATGACCAGGCCAATGCCAAGTATTGCTTTATAGGGAAGGTGAACCAAAACACTTAATACGATCATACTGCAACCAATAGCCCAGATGACCTGTAAAAACAATGCATTGTATAATGGGTTAAAACTGATTCCAAGGGTAACGATCAATACTTCCACTGCCACCAGCCACAGTCCCCGTTTAAACAGGAAGGCTGAAACTTCCTGTTTTGTTTTACGCTGGGTCATCAGGTAGGCAGAACAGCCGGCAAGGAAAACAAAAATGGGGGCGCAGAAATGCGTAATCCACCGGGTAAAAAATAAGGCGGGAAAGGTGGTGGCCATATCAGTAGGATTCAATCCGGCCGACTGCAGATTGCCTGTTGGATTATAGAAAAAATCCCGCACATGATCCACTGCCATAATTACCATCACAGTTCCTCTTAAAATGTCAAGGGACTCTACGCGGTTACGGTTCAAACTAGCCATAGAATTGGTTAAGGTTGATACAAGATACCATAAATGAAGAAATTTTTATGGCTAACTTGCGGGCAACGACTTACCATGGAAAAATCATTATACTACTCCGACTATCTCCATCTCGATAAAATTCTCAACAGCCAGCATCCCAAAAGTTTTGAACCCGGACAGCAAAGGGCCCATGACGAAATGCTGTTTATCATGATCCACCAGGCCTTTGAAATATGGTTCAAGCAAATCCTTTTTGAACTGGATTACGTTCTTTCAGGTTTTTCGCAAGGAAAAAATTAATGATAACTCGGAAGACATGAACCTGGTGCTTCACCGGCTTCGCCGTGTGCAGAAGATCATGGAACTTTTAAATCAGCAGGTGACCGTGCTCGATACCATGACGCCCCTGGATTTCCTGGAATTCAGGAACCTGCTCACGCCTGCATCAGGATTTCAAAGTGTCCAGTTCAGGCTGATCGAAGCAACACTCGGACTGGAAATGCAGAAAAGGCACCAGAGTGATTATTACAAACGGGCCAACCAGGGTGGATTCAATGAAACCGATCTGACATTGATCAATAATTGAGAACAGACAAACCCTTATCCACCTGGTGAATAATTGGCTGGAAAGAATGCCCTTTTTTGAAAAGGACTACTGGTTTTCCTATCTCATGGAGGGACAGGAAAACCAGCATCACCCATTCTGGATGACATACCGGGAGATATACCGGGAAGGGCTAACCGAAAGAGAAAAGGGGAAGATTGAAGATTTTGATTTCGTGTTTATGGAAAAGTTGCCTACTGAAAGTGTTGCCACGGAAGAGCGTTTGGCAATGCTTCGGAGTAACCTTTCTGCCAAAGCTATGCGGGCCGCGTTATTTATCATGTTGTACAGGGATTTCCCGGTCTTCCAGAATTCCTTCCAGATACTGGATTCTTGGTGGATATTGATAATGCCCTGGCAGCCTGGCGGCACGCACATTTCAGGATGGTAAGGAGGATGATCGGCATGCGGGTTGGTACAGGCAATACATCCGGATCAGGATACCTCGAAGGCGCAGCCGGAAGTCACTATATTTTTAAGGATATCGCCGGTTTGTCGACCTATCTGATTGAAAGAAGAAAACTGCCTGCCCTTCCTGTGGAACTGATCAGGAAGTTGAGTTTCGGGTAGGACAGAAAGACGCGGAGAAGGCAGAAGACACAGGGAAGGCAAAGACACAGAGAAGAATCCGCTAATCCGCTAATTCGCCAATCCGCCAATTCTTACAGAACCTCCTTCAATTTCTCAACAACACAATCCACTTCTTCTTTGGTGTTGTATTTGGAGAAAGAAAAACGCACGGCCATCTTATCGGTATCCCCATAGATGGAATGTATTACATGCGAACCTATTTCGGTGCCGCTGCTGCAGGCGCTTCCGCCACTTGCACATATATTATTGATATCCAGGTTGAAGAGCAGCATTTCTGATTTTTCAGATTTATTAAATCCGGCATTCAGCACAGTATACAGGCTGTTGCCCAGTGGATCACCATGGAAAACAACACCGGGGAAATTTTCCTTCAGCTTTTCCATCATGTATTCTTTGATACCACGGATATATTGACTGTCCTTTTCATAATTCGCCGTAGCGAGCTCAAGGGCTTTGGCAAAACCAACGATACCATAGAGATTTTCGGTTCCGGCACGCATGTTCCTTTCCTGTCCGCCCCCGTGTATGAAAGGATGTATTTTGATATTCTCATTAATGTACAATATGCCGACACCTTTTGGTCCATGAAATTTATGCCCGGCTCCCGTGATAAAATGAACATGTGTATTCCGGAGGTTGAAGGGAAAATGACCCACGGTCTGAACCGTATCAGAATGAAAAATGGCATTATACTTCTTACACAATTCCCCCACGGCATGAATATCCAGCATATTGCCGATCTCATTATTGGCATGCATCAGGGTCACCAATGTTTTTTCTTTGCTTTCCTGCAACAACAGTTCAAGATTGGCAAGGTCAACATGACCGTTGGGCAATAACTTAACATACCGCAAACCCGCTTCACCCCTGCTTTTCAGGTATTCCACCGTATGTAAAACGGCATGGTGCTCAATAGGTGAGGTGATGATCTGTTTACATCCAAGATCGCGTACCGCGGAAAATATGGCGGTATTGCTGCTTTCCGTACCACCACTGGTAAAAAATATCTCTGCAGGATTTGCCCCAAGTATTTTAGCCACGGTCTTCCTTGCCATTTCCACAGCCAGTCGACTTTCCCTGCCATAAGAATATATGGAGGAAGGGTTGCCAAATTTTTCTGTGAAATAAGGCATCATGGCCTGCAAAACTTCCGGGTCCAAAGAAGTAGTGGCTGCATTATCGAAATATATTCTTTTTGTCATGTTCTGAATTGTGAAGTATAGATTACGGATTGCGGATTACGGATTGCGAATTAAAATCTGATAAATGGCGTTCAATCCGTAATCCGCAATCCGTAATCCGCAATGCTGAGCTGCACTTCAAATGGATTCTTTGATGTCATGCATCAGCCTGAGCGCAATATTGTTCGCCGTGGTTTCAAAATTACTCTCCGCAATGATCCTGATGATGGGTTCGGTATTGCTGGAACGAAGATGCACCCAGTCGTTCTCAAATTCAATTCTCAGTCCGTCTTCCGTATTTACAGGATGTGTCTTATACTTGGCACGGATCTTATCAAAAATCAATTTCAGGTCGAGCCCGTGCTGCAGTTCCATTTTGTTCTTGATGATGAAATAGTCGGGGTACGACCTCCTCAGTTGTTTTACACTTTTGCCACTCTGCACGAGTTGTGTGATAAAAAGGGCAATGCCCACAAGAGCATCCCTTCCATAATGAAGGTCGGGCAGGATGATACCACCGTTTCCTTCTCCACCGATCACAGCGTTCACTTCCTTCATTTTCTTCACCACGTTCACCTCACCTACTGCACTGGGAAAATACTCACCCCCATGCTTAACCGTAATATCTTTGAGTGCGCGTGACGAAGAAAGATTGCTGACCGTATTTCCTTTTCTCTTGCTGAGTACATAATCTGCCACTGCCACCAATGTGTATTCTTCACCGAACATGGAACCATCTTCACATACCAGTACCAGCCTGTCAACGTCAGGGTCCACGGCAATACCCAGGTCCGCACCGGAACGATTCACCTCATTGGCCAGTTGGGAAAGATTTTGAGGAAGGGGTTCGGGATTGTGGGCGAACTTACCATCCACCTCGCCATTGAGCATAATAATATCGGTAATTCCCATGGCGTTCAGCAGGGCCGGGACGAATATTGCCCCTGTACTGTTGATGGCATCCACTACCACCTTGAGGTTGGCGGCTTCCACCTTGCTGGTATCTACCAGGTCAAGGCCGAGGATAAGGTCGATATGTTTCTTCAGGTAGCTGTTATCGGTAGTATACTTGCCCATTTTATCCACGGCGGCAAAGACAAAATTTTCTTTGTCGGCCTTGGTAAGCACCGCAATGCCATCATCCCCTGATATAAATTCTCCCTTATGGTTAAGCAGTTTAAGGGCATTCCATTCCTTAGGATTGTGGCTTGCCGTGATAATAATGCCGCCTGCGGCCTTTTCCGCCGTTACGGCAATTTCCACAGTTGGAGTGGTACTAAGTCCCAGGTCAATCACATCCATGCCCAGGGACATGAGGGTCTGGCTGACCAAGGTGCTTACCATTGGTCCGCTGATCCGGCCATCACGACCGATCACTACCTTATACCGCCCGGTGTTTTCTATGAGCCAACTACCGAAAGCCGCGGTAAACTTCACCACATCGAGTGGTGAAAGGGTATCGCCAGGCTTTCCGCCTATGGTTCCCCTGATGCCGGAAATACTTTTAATCAATGCCACAGTTCATGGGGTTTAGAGGGGGCAAATTTACTTAAAAGACAAAAGTCAACGGTCAAAACCCAAAAAAGAAAGTTAAGTGCCTCAAATCCCTCGTAAAAGAAGGTATTTTAGCTGATGAACATTGCATTACCGGCAGATATGATTTGTTTTATATATGCATCATGAGCATCCACGCCAAAAAAGGGCCCCATTAAAATAAATTATATTTGCACCATGGTAATGCTGGAAGCCGGTTCGTTTATTCAAAAGTTACTGCATGCAGACTACTGGCTCATGCTCAAAATCAACCGCGAATGGCAGTTACCGTTATTTGACCATATTTCCCTCTTCATCCGGGAAGCCGGTTTCTGGGCGCCGGTTTATGTGTTCTTATTGTTGTTCATTACCCTTAATTTCGGAAAGCAGGGATTGTGGTGGGCATTGGCGCTGATCGGGTTGATCGCACTGGCGGATTCCCTAAGCAGTCATGTGATCAAGGAATTATTGTATCGCCCCAGGCCCTGCCGGGATGAATTGATGGCGCATAAGATCAGGTTCCTGGCAAAAACATGCGGGCTGAACGGCAGTTTCACCTCTTCCCATGCAACAAATCACTTTGCTATAGCGATGTTTGTATTCCAGACCCTGAAAAAATCAACATCCCTCTGGGGATTTGGCTTTTTGTGGGCTGGCATCATTTGTTACGCCCAGGTATATGTAGGTGTCCATTATCCTTTAGATGTTATCGGTGGGGCTGTCCTCGGTTCCGTCCTGGGATATTTCACTGCCTCACTCTTCAATCACCAAATAGGCTTAGGCCTTGATCAATGAATGAATTCCTGATTTTGCTCGGCCTTATCCTGTTGAATGGTTTTTTTTCCATGGCGGAAATTGCCCTGGTCTCGGCACGCAAAGCCAGGCTTGAATCACAGGCCAATAAAGGCGATTCGAGGGCCAAGGCCGCACTGGACCTGGCAAATCATCCCGATAAGTTTCTATCCACCATCCAGATTGGCATCACCCTGATAGGAATCTTAACGGGTATTTACTCCGGAGAAAAAATTATCGGCAATGTAAAAATCTGGCTGCTGCAGTTTCCCGTCCTTACAGATAAATATGCAGGCGGACTGGCCACCTTTATGGTGTTGCTGCTGGTTACCTTTTTGTCCCTGGTGCTGGGGGAACTGGTCCCGAAAAGACTTGGCCTTACCGCTCCCGAAGCCATCGCCAAATTCGCAGCGGCACCCATGAAGATCATCAGCGCAATCACCTTTCCTTTTGTCTGGCTGCTGACCCGAACCACCACCCTGCTGATGAAACTCTTCAAGATAGACACCCGTGACAACCAGGTCACGGAAGAGGAGATCAAAGCCATTATCAATGAAGGCACTGAACATGGTGCACTGGAAGCTACTGAACAGGAAATCATCGAACGGGTGTTTCACCTGGGCGATCGCAATATAACTTCCCTGATGACCCATCGCAGTGATATCATCTGGTTTGAGATCAACGACAATGAATTCAGCATTAAAGAAAAAATTGTCAGTGAACCGCATTCGGTATATCCCATCTGCGAAGGAAGTATCGATCATATCCGAGGGATCGTGTCGATCAAGGATCTTTATATTACGCCCGACAATATCAGGTTCAAAGATGTAATGAAGCCCGCCCTCTTTGTCCCGGAAAATAATACACCTTACCAGTTGCTGGAACGCTTTAAGGAAACCAAGATCCATACCTGCTTTATTGTGGATGAATATGGTACCCTGCTCGGACTGATCACCCTGAATGACATTCTTGAGGCATTGGTGGGCGATCTGCCCCAGCCTGATATGGAAGACTATGAAGTGATTGCAAGGGAAGACGGTACATTTTTAGTGGATGCACAGGTACCTTTCTACGACTTCCTGTCGAGGTTTGAGAAAACGGAATGGATGAACGAAGGTGAACACGAGTTCGATACCCTTGCCGGTTTTATCCTTCATGAACTGGAGCGCATACCCGTGACAGGCGAAAAATTTGAATGGCGAGGGTTTCACTTTGAAATCGTGGATATGGATGGTCACAGGATCGACAAGGTGCTGGTGAAAATTTCCCAGGAGCTGAGGCAGGAAATGGAGGAAAACTGACGTTTTAATTAGATAATGTGATTAATGTGGGAATGTGGGAATTCAAATTGGAAAATTTTACATCATTCAGATTTTCGTTTATACATTGACGTTAATAATTTGACCCACTCCATCTCATATTATAACCATATACTTATGCGAACGATAACCTTATTTTTTGCAGCACTGGTTTTTACTTCTTCCTTTGTACAGGCACAAAAAGTAATCTCCCTGTACAATGGGAAAGCACCGGGTTCTGAAAACTGGACCTGGAAAGAAAAATCGAGCGACAAAAATTTATGGAATACGCCCATTGTCTATAATGTTGCCGACCCAACACTTAACGGTATTTGAACCTGCCAAAGGCAAGGCCAACGGCACCGCCATTATCATCGCCCCGGGCGGAGGATTCCAGGCACTGTCGATTACCAAGGAAGGAACCGATATGGCGAAATGGATGGCTGAAAAAGGCGTGACCGCCTTCGTGCTGAAATATCGACTCAACCAGTCAAAGACAGAAGATCCCGCCACGGAATTCATGGCCGGATTGTCAGACACCGTTAGAATGAAAAGGGTCCAGGATACCATTATTCCGATGGTCATTGCCGATGGTCGAAAAGCCATTGAATATGTTCGCGCCAACGCGAAAACTTATGGCATCAATCCCGCCAAAATAGGCATTGCCGGTTTCTCGGCCGGCGGTACCGTAACAATGGGTGCCACACTTGGCTACAACGACATGAATAAACCAAATTTCTCAGCACCTATCTATCCTTATGTAGCCTACTTTAAAGACATCACTGTTCCGGCAGACGCCCCTCCACTTTTTATTGTGGCCGCAACCGATGACTTTTTCGGATTTGCACCGGATTGTGCAAACCTTTACAACACCTGGATAAAGGCTAAGAAATCTGCCGAACTGCATATCTACTCCAAGGGCGGCCATGGATTCGGAATGAGTAAACAAAATCTTCCATCAGACCAGTGGATCAATCTTTTTGCCGACTGGCTGGTGCAAATAAATATGCTTCCGAAAAACTGACCCGGCGGCCTGTGACTTCCATTTTCTCCAGCGGTTTTTGTCACCTGCGATACTGGCATTTCAGGCCAGTTAAAAGATATAAGATTTGGCCATAATTATATAAGGATGCTTTACCCTTAACTAGTCATCTTTATGCAGATGAATGATGCATCGTTGTGTTGACACCAGCGCTGATGACATCTTCTTCATGAGCATAAAAAACATTTACAACACCACTAAATTTTAATGGTATGGCCAAAAATTCAGTCAGTAAACAACAACAAATGGGGAAACCGTCCATCAAGCCGTCTTCCGCGGGTAAAGGCGCCAACGATTCCATGTTGTTGGAATTTTTCGGAGAAGAATTGAAAGACATCTATTATGCTGAAAAGCACATTGTCAAATCCCTTCCTAAAATGATCAAAGCCGCAACTTCCCCGGAATTGCAACAGGCTTTTACAGAACACCTGGAAGTGACAAAAACACAGGTAAGCCGACTTGAAGAAGTGTTTGCCTCTATCAACAAAAAGCCACAGGCGAAAAAATGTGAAGCCATCGAAGGCCTTACTAAAGAAGCCGAAAGCATTTTGGAAGATACAGAGAAGGGTACAGCAACACGCGACGTGGCCCTGATCATAGCTGCTCAAAAAGTTGAGCATTATGAAATTGCTACGTATGGCGGACTTGCTCAACTGGCGCGCACATTGGGACTGGAGGAAGCCGCTGAACTGCTGAACACTACATTGGAAGAAGAAAAAGAAACCGACCAAACTTTGACCCAGCTCGCAGAAAATGACATTAACTACGAGTCAAGTCAGGAGTCCGAAGATGACGAAGATATGGAAGACGATGAGGAATAAATATCTTCGAAATTAAACGCCAGAGCCGGGATAATCATCCCGGCTTTTTTATTGCATTAATTTTTCTTGGCATAAAATTTTTATAGAAAAAATGGCAATCGTATAAAATTTTCTTCAGCATTATGTAACGGCCATGGTGCGATTGTTAAAGAACTTTGCCTGAATCAGGTGTACAAATAAATTTTTAGAAAATGGTAACATAAAATTTCTTACGATATGACTGATATAACTATACGTAAACGGATCAAAGGGCAACCCTCGTTTCAAAAGAACTGATTGCCCTTCTTAATTTTTTTTACTCAAGTATTTAAATTTTCCTATGGATATCATTTGCTTTTCTCATTTACGATGGAACTTTGTCCATCAGCGGCCACAGCACCTGCTTTCCCGTTTCACCGGTCACTGCAGGGTGTTTTATGTAGAAGAATTTGTGCAGAGCGAGGAGCGTGACGGATACACGATTCAATCACCCGGTGATAATTTATATATCGTTGTCCCTCACCTGCAAAAAGGGTTGAATACAAAGGCCGACGAAAACCAACGGATGGAGAAAATTCTAGCATCGCTTTTTTCATCAAAAAAAGTGGAATCACCATTATTCTGGTACTACACACCGATGGCATTGAATTTCACCCAACATTTTCATCCAAGGCTGATTGTTTATGACTGCATGGACGAACTCAGCAACTTTAAATTTGCGCCTCCTGCACTCAGGACAATGGAAGAACAACTCTTCAACATTGCAGATATTGTTTTCACCGGTGGCAACACTTTATATGAAGCAAAAAAACACCTGCACAATAATATTCATTCTTTTCCCAGCAGCATCGACAAGGAACATTTTGCCCAAGCCCGCACTGCATTAAAACAGTTTCCGGACCAGGCCTATATTCCTTCACCAAGACTGGGATTTTACGGGGTGATCGATGAACGCTTTGATATTGAACTGATCAGGGAAGCGGCGGAACTTCGACCGGAATGGCATTTCGTAATGATTGGCCCGATAGTGAAAATAGATCCGGAAATTCTGCCCAGGCATTCCAATATTCACTACCTGGGAGCAAAAGACTACGAAGTGCTGCCCGCCTATCTTGCCGGCTGGGACATAGCTTTGATTCCCTTTGCCATTAATGAATCTACCCGGTTCATTAGTCCAACCAAAACACCTGAATACCTGGCAGGCGGGAAACCCGTCATTTCAACACCCATTACGGATGTGGTATATCCTTACGGGAAGGAAAAACTGGTGCATATTGTTGAGAACGGGTTTCAACTGGTGGAAATGGCGCAGCGGGAACTTAACAGCCGGACAAAATCCGTATGGCAGCATAAGGTTGACCGCTTCCTCAGCAATATATCATGGGATGATACATGGGCAGCTATGAATGCCCTGATCACGAAGGAACTGATGAAGATAGAATCTGTTAATCCCACAAAAACTAAATCTTATGTACGATTATATGATAGTAGGGGCCGGTCTGGCTGGGTCAGTTCTGGCAGAGCGGCTGTCTAAAGCAGGCAAAAAAATACTGCTGATTGACAAGAGAAACCACATTGCCGGCAATACTTATGATTATTACAATAATGATGGCATTCTAATACATAAATACGGTCCGCATATTTTCCATACCAATAGCAGGGAAGTATTCGATTACCTGGGAACATTCACTGAATGGCGACCCTATGAACATAAAGTACTAGCCAGCGTTGACGGGCAGTTGGTGCCGATTCCGATTAACATGAATACCATCAACAAACTTTATGGCCTTCAATTGTCCACCTCGGAAGTCAGGGCCTTCCTTGAATCGAAAGCGGAAAAAAAAGACCGGCTGGCTACCTCTGAAGACGTAGTGGTCAATGCTGTTGGGCGGGAACTTTATGAAAAGTTTTTTAAACACTATACGCTGAAACAATGGGAACTGGATCCCTCGCAGTTGGATGCTTCTGTAACCGCCAGGGTTCCAACAAGAACAAACAGCGACAACCGTTATTTCACAGACCTCTTCCAGGCCATGCCCCTGCATGGATATACTGCGATGGTCAGCAAAATGCTGGATCATCCCAATATCCATATTATGCTGAACACAGACTACAAGGAGGTCATGAAAGAAGTCAGTTACAAAAATCTCGTTTATACGGGACCGGTAGACGAATATTTCAATTTTTGTTATGGAAAACTGCCCTACCGTTCCATTAATTTCAAATTCCAGACGTTGGATATGCCGGTGTACCAGGAAACAGGAACGGTCAACTACCCCATGAACCAGGCCTACACCAGGATCACGGAGTTCAAATACCTGACCGGGCAAAAACATGATAAAACCACGATTGTTTTTGAATATCCTACAGCCGACGGTGATCCATATTACCCGATCCCCAGGCAGGAAAACAATGAGATCTACAATAAATATAAACTGATGGCTGCGGTGGAACCGAATACTTATTTTACCGGGAGGCTCGGTACCTATAAGTATTATAATATGGACCAGGTAGTGGCACAGTCACTTACCCTGTTCAACAAATTAATGCAATCGGAAAACAGGCTGCTCTCCCAGGGCAAGGCCCATTCCATAAATATTTATGCAAAATAGGTGTTGTGGCAGGCGAGATTCATCAAAACAACAAAAATCCATTTGAATCATTCTGGATGGCCGGATTCGAATGCGCCGACCAGGTGAATGCATTCGGCCACCGCGTTGACCTGTTGACCGCAACCGGGCATATCGATCTGTTGAAAGTGGATTACGAAAACCTTGGGCTTTTCAATATGGCGACAGTACGAGAAGGTGTAAGATGGAGTGTTGTTGAGAAACAACCAAATGTGTTTGACTGGTCAACAGTGGAAACCATGATGGATACGGCCAGGTCTTGTAATATTCAACAGGTATGGGACCTCTGCCATTTTGGTTTTCCCGATGACCTGCATCCCCTGCATCCTATGTTCGCGAAAAGGTTCGCCTCTTTCTGCAGGTCCTTTATCGAGTTTTACCGGAGCAGGAATAAAAATGGCGTGCTGATTGTAACCCCCATCAATGAAGTGAGTTTTCTTTCCTGGCTCGGTGGTGTTGTTAAGGGTACCCAGCCTTTCTGCACGAACCAGGGGTGGGAAGTAAAATATCACCTGATGCAGGCCTATATCGAGGGTATTGAGGCAATGAAATCTGTTGACCCTTCGGTACGCATACTGATGACCGAACCCCTGATCAATATCGTATCGCCGGGGAAAGATCATGATGAAGAAACCCGGGCTTACCATGAATCGCAATTCCAGGTTTTTGATATGATCACGGGAAAGTTGTGTGCAGAACTCAGGGGAAAGCCGGAGTACCTTGATATCATGGGTTTTAATTTCTATTTCAACAATGAATGGATATTCAAAGTAGAAGAATTCCTCGACTGGAAGATCGGTGATGCAGATCCCAGGTATGTCCCCCTGCACAAACTGCTGTTTAAGGTTTATGAAAGATATCAACGGCCCTTTATTTTGGCAGAAACCAGTCATCCCACTGTAGACCGACCCTTGTGGATGGATATGATCACCAGGGAATGTGAACAGGTATTGAAGGCAGAACTCCCTCTCTGGGGCATATGCTGGTATCCTGCTTTAAACCGGCCCGACTGGGATTTTACCGATACATGGCATGCTTCCGGGATATGGGATGATGTATATGTGCCGGGTAACAGGCAGCGCACACTGGATATGCCTACTGCCAGGGCGATATTAAAAGCCCAGGAAAAACTAAAGCACCTTACGCTTTCTAATTCGCAATCTTATGTCGGGAAGTAAATTCATGTTCGCCACGGGAATTGAAAACAGTTATCCAACTATTCGATTGCCGGATGGCACGATCAAACGAGTTGACGAAATGGCCAAGACCGGTCATTATGAGCATTGGCGACGCGATTTCGAGTTGGTGTCCGAAATGGGCATTGAATTCCTCCGGTACGGACCACCATACTATTGCACTCATCTTGCACCGGGTAAATATGACTGGACATTTACTGATGATACATTCCACCGTTTAAAAGAAATGAATATTACCCCGATGGTGGATCTATGCCATTTTGGTGTGCCCGACTGGATAGGAGATTTTCAGAATCCAGATTTTCCGGCCTATTTCGCCGAGTATGCACGGGCATTCGCTCAAAGATTTCCATACCTGCAATTTTATACACCCATCAATGAAATATTTATTGCAGCAATGTTTTCTGCCCAGTATGGCTGGTGGAATGAACGGCTTGCATCCGATAGACATTTTGTGACCGCATTAAAACACCTCTGCAAGGCAAATGTCATGGCGATGCACGCCATTCTTGAAGTACAACCCGATGCCAGTTTTATTCAGAGCGAATCCACCGAGTATTTTCACGCAAGTGAAATAGCGGCTTTACCGCTTGCACGGTTTCTCAATACTAAAAGATTTCTTGCCCTTGACCTTACCTATGGCTATCCCATCAATGTATCCATGTACGAATTTCTCCAGGAAAACGGGATGACCAAATCGGAATACCGATGGTTCGGGGAAAATACCGTAAAGGCAAAATGCATCATGGGGAACGATTACTATGTAACCAATGAACACCTTGTTTACCCTGACGGAACTACCCAGGCTTCAGGAGAAATTTTGGGGTATTATGTACTTACCAACCAATACTACAAAAGGTACAAACTGCCCATCATGCACACGGAGACAAACTTAAAAATGCCAGCAAGCAAGGAGTGGCTCTGGAAGCAATGGGTGAATGTTCACAGGCTGAGGCACGACGGCATTCCCATCATCGGCTTCACATGGTATAGTCTCCTGCACCAGGTAGACTGGGACTCTGCCCTTAGAAACGATGCCGGCAATGTGAATGAATTGGGATTGTTTGACCTAGATCGGAATATCATGCCTGTGGGACAGGCATATAAAAAACTTATACAGGACTGGAAAGATATTCTGGTAGAAGAAAGCTATGGGCTATTGTATATACAACACTGATCTTCATTTATAGAACACTACATCCTTTTTAATGACATCGGCTGTAAAAAAAGAAAATAACTCATCTGCCTTTATCCGGCAGTCTGACTGAACCTCGGTGGCTGTATCTATGACTTTACTGATGATCTTTTCTGACATATCAAGACCTGCTTTTACAAACTCATTTTTATCGGGCAGATGAAGATTTTTCAGAGATTCAAAACTCGCAGCAGCAATAATTACTTTTTTCATAAGCATGTGAATTTCATTCATTTAATGCAATTAAAGTACCAGCCAAAAAGTAAATTGTTGTCCCGCATCAGGTGATAAGCTGATGACTTTTTCTTGACATACTGTGGATTTTTTTTTACAAATATTTGAGAGGCCCTGCGAAACATTAAAAGAATAAAAATATGGGGATTATATAAGCTTTGATAAAAATCGTGTAAATAAGTCCACATCTTAATCGATACTCAATATACCACCGGGTGGCATAATATTATTGACATTGACCTTGCCCTGTTGCTGCTAAAAAAACCATTTTCTCCTGAATCGGCATCGGCGGGTTTACTTACAAAACCTATATCGTTATGATTTACTTTCTCAAATATGACATACCGTCTATTTGCAAAAAACTTATTGAAGCGCAACTAAAGGATAGTGGGCTGAACTACCAGATGATCAGCCATACCGAAATCGAGATTAAAGATGTGTTTACGGAAGAACATCTTGCCTGGCTGAACAATGGCCTACGGGAAGAAGGCGTGGAAATCATTGAAACACAGAAGAGTATACTCGTACAAAAGATCAAGGAAGCCATCATTGAACTGGTGAATATGGAAGAGAAATTATCGACCACTAAAACTTCCGATTACCTGGCCAATAAGTTACACCATAGATACGGGTATCTGTCCAATATATTCTCTGAAGTGACCTATACCACCATTGAGAATTTCATGATTCTGCAAAAGATTGAGAAGGCCAAGCAATTGATTACTACCAATGAATTCACATTTACGGAAATTGCGTGGAAACTGAACTATAGCAGTATGGCACATTTCAGCCTGCAGTTCAAGAATACAACAGGACTCACCCCTTCTGCGTTTCAGCGAATAATCAATAAGAGAAGGATGTATGCTATAGCAGCATGACTTCGGTCTTTATTAAGCAACTATCATATATACAGGGCTTGTGATGATCAGGAAAGAAATGATAAGAGTATTGCTTGCGGATGATGATCCTGACGATCAGCTTCTTTTCAGGGAGGCGTTTGAGGGTATTAAGATAAAAACCCAGGTAGATACTGTGAAGAATGGTTTGGAACTAATGGATTTTTTGCAAAAAGATGATGCGATACTTCCTCACCTTCTCTTCCTTGACCTGAATATGCCAATGAAGTCAGGCATGGATTGCCTCCAGGAGATCAGAAAAAATCCGGCTTTGAAAGATATCGCTGTTGTTATCTATTCAACATCGTCCACAGACAGGGATATTGAGGAATCATTCGTAAAAGGTGCCAATGTATACCTACAAAAGCCCAATGATTTTAGCAGTTTGAAGAAAGCTCTGGGTGAAGTGATCACGATTAACTGGCAATATCAGACCTCCGGTTTGAACAGGGACAATTTTTTATTATGCCTTTAACAACAAATTGGCATCCCGTGGAACAGAAGTTGTATAAGGTGTTTCTGAAACAGGTTTTGGTATAGTATAAGATTAAACTGAAATCCTGTAATGCCTTTGAAACAATGAAGCACGAAATTTGAACACTAAATAATTAACCACAAATTTACCAGAATGAAAGCAAAGTTTCTAAAATTACCGATTCTCAGCATCAGTCTTTTCATCGCACTGATGGGAGGCATGGTGTCATGTGGCAATAATGCAAAGACCGACACCGACACCAAAGAAGTTGCAGAAGATGCCAATGATGCAAAATTCGACAGCGCTAAAATGGAAAAAGATGCCCAGTTTTTGGTAAATGCAGCTGAAATTAACCTGGAAGAAATAAAACTGGGTCAGCTTGCACAGCAAAAAGGAGTGTCCGCGGATATCAAATCTCTCGGACAGATGATGGTTGAAAGTCACACAAAGGCGTTAAACGACCTTAAGGGACTGGCACAAAGCAAAACCATATCAATTCCTGACAGTGCAACTAAGGATGCTATGGACGCGTATGACAAACTCGAAGACGAAAAGGGCGCGGATTTTGATAGGAAGTACTGTGATATGATGGTCGACGGGCATAAAGATGCTATCGACAAATTTGAAAAAGCTGCTGCTGACGCCACAGATCCACAAATCAAGCAGTGGGCATCTTCCATGATTCCTGATTTACGTAAACATCTTGACCAGTCGCTGGCCTGCCAGACTAAACTGGGAAAGAAATAAAATATTACACACGGATGGTTCTTACAGGGTAAAAAGATGGATAGTATTTTGGATTGCAGGATATAAGCTATTCGAGAAGCAGCAATATTATTCATATAAAGGGGGTATGCAAAACATACCCTTTTTTTTATGCGCCTGCTACGTGAAAGCTTAATGATATCATAACACATCCCTTAAAAGAATGGGAGTTATGCAGGAAATCATGCTGAAGGTTGTGTAAAACTTGTATTGAAACTAGGCAACAACAATAATTTTTAATGTATCATCCTACATATAGTATAATCTAAAACCACCCACTATGTCTACAAGTCTTGAAAATGAAGCGAAAAAGTATAAGAAGGTGATTGAAAAAATCAAAACCGGGATGATGGTGACAAGGTATCAGCAAGACAATATTAAATCCCGGCCGATGTCAACAATCAAGGTTGATGATAATGGGGACCTTTGGTTTTTTACTAATGAGTTTAGCGAAAAGGCGCTGGAGATTTCCGGCAATAATGAAGTGCTGATTTCCTATTCGCACCCCAGTTCCAATGATTATATCGTTGTCAATGGTATTGCTTCAATTGTCAGGGATAAGGACAAGATGAAGGAATTATGGCAACCGGTTGTGAGAATGTGGTTTCCCCGCGGGCTACATGATACCAAGTTGTGCCTCCTGAAAGTTGAACCCTATGAAGTTGAGTACTGGAGTGGAAGCTCCAATAAGTTCCTCGTATTCTTCAAGATGGTTTCCGCCATTTTCAGCGGAGATGTCTACAAAATAGGAGAATACGGCAGGTTCGGTCTAAAATCGTCCTTGCAATAACAACATTATCCATGGACGGTTTTCAGAAGAAGCCTCAGATTCTCCAATGTGTCTGCTTCTTCTATCGGTTTATCTTTCCGCCAGTTCAAAATGCGCGGAAAGCGCACGGCGATCCCCGACTTATGACGGTTTGAAGCATTAATGCCTTCAAAACCGATCTCAAATACCAGGGCGGGTTTCACCGTGCGGACCGGACCGAACTTTTCAAGTGTGTGTTGTTTAACATACCTGTCCACCTCCGCAATTTCCTTATCAGTCAGACCCGCTATAGGCTTTAGCAAAGGGAATGAGTTTTCTTTCCTCATCCCAGACAGCGAAAGTATAATCCGTATACAATTCAGTCCTCCTGCCCTGTCCTTTGGCAGCATACACAAGGACCGCATCCACGCTCAGCGGATTTACCTTCCATTTAAGCCATCCGCCCACCTTTCTCCCTACCTGGTAAGACCCCGTCTTTGACTTCAACATGAATCCTTCGGCAATAAATTCCCTTGATCTTCCATGCCATACCCTTAATTCATCCCAGCTGGCAAATGGCACCAATGGTGACAGCCGGGTGAAATCATTCGATCCTATCCCTGCAAACAATTCTTCCAGTTTCGCCCTTCTTTCCTGCTGTGGCCATTCCCTGATATCCTTTCCCCCATATTCAAGAATGTCGTAAACAATATAATTTACCGGCGCTTCCTTCAAAATGGTTTTTGTCAGGTTCTTCCTTCCAATCCTGGTTTGTAAAACATTGAACGGCATCACCTGGTTATTCATATAGCAGACAATTTCCCCATCGAGCACAGTGCCCGGAGGAAACAACTGTTTCAGGATATGCAGTTCCGGAAACTTATCCGTTGCAAGATCCTCTCCCCTGCTCCAGATAAAAATTTCATTATCCCTGCAGATTACCTGTGCACGGATGCCATCCCATTTCCATTCTGCAAACCAGTCCTGCGGATTACCCAGTTCCTCCAGTTCAGTGCCCACAGGATAGGCAAGATAGAATGGATAGGGTTTGGATGATTCATCATTCTGGCCTTCCAATAAAATCAGGTCATCATAACGGGTATCCATAGGCGACCAATTGCCCATCAGGCGATGGGCGATGATATTGAAATCCTTTCCTGTGGCTTCGGCAATTGCCCTGACTACGAGGGATTGTGATACCCCGATCCTGAAACTTCCCATCAGCAGCTTATTGAAAACAAACTTCTCGTGTTGTGTAAGTTTTCTCCATGCCCTGATGATGTTGTCTTTCTTTTCCTGCTCCGTCATTACAGGAAGTGTGTTCAGGAATGTAAACCAGTCGCTCAGCGATTTTTCTTCCGGCTCATCATGTTGTTCCGGCAATATCAATGAAATGGTTTCTCCAAGGTCCCCCACGCTGTTATAACTTTCCCGGAACAGCCAGTCGGGCACGCCCGCCTGTTCTGCGGCCCATTGCCAGACCTGGGTCCGGTTGACTTTGAAGGATGGTCTTCTTCCTGTAAATAATGCCAGGGCCCAGATACGGTCCTCTTCGGGGGCCGACAGAAAATAATTTTTCAGAAGTTCAATCTTCTGGTTGGTCTTATTGGTGCGATCAAGGTTCAGGAATAAATTGGCAAACTGTTTCATGCGGCATCGGGTTGAATGTTTTCAATCTGTTCCGAAACGCCGGCTTCAGTTTCTTCTTCATGTCCGTACATGGTCTTCACTTCAGCCGCTTCGATGCCATTTTCGTTAAGCCACCTTGCAAAGGCACTGGTATACCCATGAGTTACGTATACTTTTTCTGCACCTGTCATCTTCACTGCTTCATTGAGATCTTTCCAGTCTACATGATCACTCAATACAAATCCCTGGTCTACCGCCCTCCTGTTCTTTGCACCGCGAACCTGCATCCACCCGGAACAATAACCCAATGAATAGTTGCCAAACTTTTTTAACCATGGCGATCCCTGTGCAGAAGGCGGTGCCAACACCAAGGCATTGGAAAAAACTTTCTTCGGTGTTTCGCGGGTGATGAGTTCAATACGCGGCAGGTCAAAACCTGCATGTCTCAACCTTTCATTACAATAGTATACGGCTCCATGGGCATATATCTCATCTCCGGCCCAGGGTATATTCTTAAGTATGCGCTGCATTTTACCCAGCGCATAACCCATCAGGATACTAACTTTTCCTTCCTCCTTGTTTTTCTGGAACCAGTCCATCATGGTATTGAAGGTCTGTTCCTGTTGCGGCCAGCGATATATCGGCAGTCCGAACGTCGATTCCGTGATAAAG
Organism: uncultured Sphingobacteriales bacterium; assembly: GCA_963707255.1. GTDB lineage: Bacteria > Bacteroidota > Bacteroidia > Chitinophagales > Chitinophagaceae > Pollutibacter. The sequence continues at coordinate 407,634 of CAVPPM010000023.1, forward strand.
ACATTACATTTTATGGGTTCGAAGGGAGCTGAGAAATGATCATCCTCCAGTTTATAATCGCCGCTGAATACCCAGACCACATCGTTATACGCCACGCGCACCTGTGCGGAGCCGATGATATGTCCGGCAGGATGAAGGGAAAATTCGACACCGTTAATATGAAATGTTTCACCATACTCCACGGTCTGCAGGGAAATATCCTCTCCCAGCCGCTGCCGTAAAATGGCTTCACTATCCTTATGGGCCAGGTAGTGCTTTGATCCCGGCCTGGCGTGATCGGCATGTGCATGCGAAATGATGGCCCTCTCCACAGGGATGGAGGGGTCAATATGAATATCCGCCAGCGGGCAGTAGATACTCTTACCGGTAAACTGTAATAATTCTGCAGGCATCCGATATCTAAAGTAACAGCCTTAATGGGCCATTGTTCTTTAGAAGAATAAAGATAGTGCCAGTGCTACCACCCAATCCCATAATCATCGCCATGATTACTGGAGCCGCCCCAGAAACTGTTATGTTTCCAGTCGAAGTAAATGGCATTGATCGGTCCGGATGTGCGGTCGTCAAAAGTCAGTCTATATCCCATCTGGGTCAGTTCCTTGCGGACCCAGGCTGGCGTTGACTCCTGGAGCAGGATATTGCCCGGCTTGGGCTTGCGGTCCTCCCCGCCTAATGATAACCAGTATTGGTAGGTATTGATATTCGGCGCTTCGCAGGCTTCCTGGACGTTCATCCCGAAGTCCACCATATTCACAAAAAACTGCAGCAGGTTCTGGTCCTGCGTATCACCACCCTGCACCCCAAAAGCAAGAAAAGGTCTGCCATCTTTCATCGCTAGTGTAGGCGTTAACGTTACCCTCGGCCTTTTACCCGGCTCCACTACATTGAAAGGATTCTGCGCAGCATCCAGCACAAAGCTCTGCATACGCTGGCTCATGCCCACACCGGTCTTACCGGCAATGGTGGCAGGTATCCATCCACCACTGGGCACAATCGATACCACCCATCCTTCCTTATCCGTGGCTTCTACAGAAGTGGTTCCCAGGAAAACATTATCCAGATACTCGCGTGTAATGGGTGCAACAGAAGCCGTTCCGAATTTCTCCAGGCTGCTGAGGTATGGATTGGTCTTTCCTTCAAAAGGATAGGGATCACCGGGCTTCACTTTCGGATCATTCTTATCCATCATCATCTGCTTCACCCTTTGCTTTGCATACTCCTTCGACAATAAACCCTTCATCGGTTCTGCCGGTGGAAAATAAGGATCTCCATAATAGAAATCCCTGTCGGCGAAGGTCATGCTCAGCACCTGGTACATGGTATGGATATAGCGGGAGGAATTAAATCCCATCGCTTTCAGGTCAAAATTTTCCAGCATGTTCAGCCCCTGTAACAGCATCGGGTCCCTGGGTCCACTGTTGTAATTTATAAACGTCGATTCCGCGGTAATTCACACTTAACGGTTCTTCTTCGATCACCTTCCAGTTGGCCAGATCCTGTTCAGTGATCAGTCCGCCCTGCTCTTTGGATCCCCGCACAAATTCTTTGGCGATATCGCCTTTATAAAATCTTTCGTTGGCGGCATAGATGGCTTCCTTGCGCGACTTGCCCTTCTTCAGCGCCTGGCGTTCTGCTTCCACCATTTTCTGCAATGTGCTGAGCAGGTCCTGCTGCACAAATATCTCCCCTGCTTCAGGCGCTTCACGGCTTTGTCCGAGGTGCGGAAGAAACACCGCCTTTGAATATGGCCAGTCCTTAATCAGCGCCTTCTGGCGTTCGATGCTATTGGCCGTTTCTATGTCGATCGGGTATCCTGCAGCAAGTTCCATGGCGGGCGCCAATACCTGTTCAAGGCTCATCGTTCCATATTCTGCGAGCATATAGCAAAGTCCGCCCGGCGTACCTGGCGTCACCGCCGCCAGCGGTCCGTATTGCGGAGGGTAATGCATCCCCTTGCCTTTAAAAAATTCCGCTGTTGCGCCGGTTGGTGCCACACCAAGTGCATTGATTCCAATGACTTTTTTAGTTTTAGGATTATAGATCAGCGCCTGCGTTTCACCGCCCCAGCTCAGGACATCCCACATGGTGCAGGTGGAGGCCAGCATCGCGCAGGCCGCATCCACGGCATTTCCTCCCTTGATGAATACCTGCGCGCCTGCCGTTGCCGCCAGCGGTTTGCCGGTTATGGCCATCCAGTTCTTTCCCTGGATCACGGGCTTCTGCGTTTTTTGGGCAAACAGCGTAACACTAACGGTCATGCATACCAGAAAAGCAATTTTTCTCATGTTGTATATTGTTGGATGTTTGGTATTGGTCAATATTTTTTTTCTTCTTCAATTTCTTCCAAAAGGCGGGGCCACACGTCCACCTTAATCCCCTTCAGCACATAAATCGAGGTTCCGAATTCACGGGCGTTTTTGTCCGTGACAGCACCCGCTTTGTATACTGTGTCACACAGTGGCTTCTCTTCATTCCTTTCAGGATCCTCATCATCGGCATATTTAACGAGTATCGCGTGCTTAATGTTCATTCCCAGCGGGAACCAGTTAACATAATCCGCATTAAAGGTGACCGCTTTCAGGTTATTGATACTGTAATAGTTGATCGCGCCTGCCTGGCCATAATTATCGCAAAGTACCAATATTGATTTTTTATCGGGCAAGGTATTGTATACACTATCCACTTTATAGGCCAGTTCACGCCATCCCACCATATCGGCAAAATCCTGTGGAAGGTGGTGATCCTTTCCATCCTCCCATCTCAGCAATCCCAGTTTCCGGTAGGGTTCCAGGTTTGCAGCGATTTGATCAGGTGATTTATTGGGCATAACCACCTGGAACAAAGGAATCATCACACCAATGATGAAAACGAACATGGGTATGCGATAGAGCCACCTACGACTGCCTTCGGTCACATATTCCAGGTATACAGCGCCAAAGCATAGGAGGACGGGATAAAGGCCGATGGCATAATAACTCTTGGCATGCATGTATACATAAAGCGCGATGGAGAACAGATATCCCCATCCGATGAAACGATACGTACGAAAGGGAGGAAACTTCGCAAAGCCAACCGCTGCTGCAATAAGTATAAAGATCGCATTGATAAAGAATAGCAGCTGGTCTTTCAGGAAACCCATTCTTTCGAAATTCACCAGTTGTGTCCTGGCCAGGGTCTTCATATGATGGACTACGGGAAAATTGTTCTGGACCTGCCAGACAATATTGGGAGAAACCAACAGCAGGAAAAAAGCTATGGCGAAATAGAAATGTTTATTAAGGAAAATTTTTCTGAAGGGTGTTATGATGATGGCAGGTGCGAGTCCGGCCAGCATAAATACAATATTGTACTTATTCAGGAATCCCAGCGCCGCCACGAAGGCAAGGACATACAAATAGCCGTTTTTTTCCGTTTGCACGAACTTCACCAGGAAATAGAAAAAGGCCGTCCAGGCCAGCACTTCAAATGAATTGGGCTGGAAAAGTGTATTGAGCCTGAGCAATACCGACACCAGCAGTGCCGTTGCCACCAAAACTTTCGCAAAGAGATTTCCTTTTAAAGCATTCACGGTTTTCCAGGCAAAGAAAATGGTAAAGGCCCCGAAGAGGGCCGGAAAAAACTTCACCCAGAAAACATCATTACCAAGAGCCTTGATCACCATGGCTACCCATGAGCTAAATGGCGGAAGTGAGATATAGCCCCAGGCAGGATGATCAGCCTGGTCGAGGTGCAGGTATTCGTCCCTTTGCAGGTCGTAAATGGGATGGATCAGGAGGTATTGAACAAATACCTTGACGGACATAAACAGCAACAAAATACTATTGTCGCGGGTTAAATATTTTCTATACATATTTCGCCCTAAATATCTTAAATTAATAATAGAGAGAAGGGATTTATTCCGGCTTTATGCAGGGAAAAAATGAATAATCGGGCTTTATATCAATTACTGTTTAATTTGCGCACATGAATTTGTCATTAGCCGGAAAAAATGCCATGATATGCGGTGGCTCCAGGGGTATCGGCCTTGCCATCGCCAAAGAACTGGCCCTGCTGGGTGCCAACTGCACGCTGGTGGCCAGGGATGAAAACTCATTGACGGAAGCGGTGCAGTCACTGGATATTGCACTGCGACAATCACACAAGTGTATCGTACTTGACCTCTGTAATACCCATGATGTCAAAAGGGCCATTGACCTTCATATCGCCGGTGAGAACGTTGACATACTGGTGAATAATTCAGGCGGACCTCCTGCCGGGCCCATTACAGAGGCAGAGCCCGAACTCTTCGAAAAATATTTCAAACAACACGTGGTCACCAGCCAGATCCTTGTGCAGGCTTGTCTGCCCGGGATGAAGCAGGCCGGATACGGAAGGATCATTAATGTGGTCTCCACTTCCGTCAGGATCCCGATCCAAAACCTGGGGGTCTCCAATACCATCCGCGGAGCTGTTGCTTCCTGGGCCAAATCATTGTCGAACGAAGTGGCAGAATTCGGCATAACCGTCAATAATATACTGCCGGGCTATACCAAGACAGAACGTCTCGAAATCCTGGTCGCCAATATCGCCGATCGAAGGAAGGTATTGATGGAAGACGTGGAAAAGGAGATGATGCTGGAAATCCCGGCCAAACGTTTCGGGGAGACTGAAGAAATTGCGGCGCTGGCTGCTTTCATGGCCTCTCCCGCCGCATCTTACCTGAATGGTACCAGTGTGCCGGTGGATGGGGGAAGGACCGGTAGTATTTAGTTTAGGGTTGAGGGTTGAGAGTGGGCATTAAAAATAAATCTGCATTGAAGTAATGGTAAAATTCGACTGGCTTAAATATTGTTTTCACGCCTATTTTCTCACCTGGATCGTCGGCGCTTTCCTGGAAATAAGATATCAAAATTCATCACCCTATATTTTTGCTGCAGTCATTGTATTGATGGTAACTTTCAGCATTGGCGCTATGATGGAAGTCTGGAAAGGCGGCCTCCGAAAAGGTGAAAAAATTACCTATACCCTCGGTTTTATCTTTGTCAACTTTCTTGCCGCCATACTCTTCATGATGAACCGCGCAAAGATCAATCAACCCGCCGAACCCGAAAAATAATGGAATACCAGGATACCCTTGACTTTGCACGAACCCTCGATCAGCAGGACGATCTGAAGCATATGAGGGATCGTTTCATCATACCCATTCATAACGGCCACGAACAAGTGTATTTGCTGGGTAATTCACTCGGACTGCAACCCAAGTCAACCCGCAGTTATATCGACAAAATATTATCCGGCTGGTCCGATTATGGCGTGGAGGCATTCTTCATGGGCGATGACCCTTGGATGAACTACCACGATCAACTCATCAAACCATTGTCAGTTATTACCGGCGCACTTCCCCACGAACTGTCTGTGATGAACCAGCTGACCGTAAACCTTCACCTGATGCTGGTGAGTTTTTATCGCCCTTCTGGAAAAAAGAGAAAGATCCTCTGTGAGAAAAAAGCCTTCCCAAGCGATCAATACATGTTTGAGACCTATGTCAAACATCTTGGCCTCGATCCCGAAGAGATCATCATGGAGATCAGTCCGCGTGAAGGTGAACATATCATCCGCCTGGAGGATATTTGTGATACCATCGAAAAAAATAAAGAAGAGATTGCCCTGGTATTCTGGGGCGGATTGAATTATTATACCGGGCAACTATTTGATATGGCCACCATAACCAGGGTGGCACATGCCAATGACATTTTAGTGGGATTTGACCTTGCTCATGCAGCGGGTAATGTGGAACTGAAACTTCACGACTGGGATCTTGATTTTGCCTGCTGGTGCAGTTATAAGTATTTGAACAGCGGTCCGGGTGCGGTTGGTGGCGTGTTCATAAACGAACGGCATCACAAAGATCCCTCTGTCAACCGGCTGGCAGGATGGTGGGGGTATGATAAGGCCACACGTTTTAAAATGGAAAAGGGGTTTAAACCTATTCCCACTGCAGAAGGATGGCAGCTATCCACGCCTTCCCTCCTGCTTTATGCATGTCACCTTGCAGCGTTGAAAGAATTTGAAGAAGCAGGATGGAAGAACATAATGCAGAAGCAAGACAAACTGAATGCATATTTATGGTTCCTCCTCAATGAACTCAACACGGCACAGGCTGAACAAGTGATCAATATACTCACTCCGCCACAGGAACGAGGATGCCAGCTTTCTTTGCTGATGCTGAAGAACGGAAAGTCGGTTTACGATGGATTAATGAAGAAAAGCATTATCGTCGACTGGCGTGAACCCGATGTGATCAGGCTGGCACCGGTGCCCTTATACAACAGCTATGAAGATGTGTGGAAATTTTATGCTGCCATGAAAGAACTGACAGGCCTGAAGCCTGAATAGTCAATATACATATTCGATGACAAGGAAAGCATTATACGAACAGATCCTCGCCAGGAAATCTTACTTATGTGTAGGGCTGGATACGGATATCAATAAGATACCCAACCATCTCCAATCACATCCCGATGCCATTTTTGAATTCAACAAAGCTATCATTGATGCAACGCTGGACTATTGTGTCAGTTACAAGATCAATACAGCATTTTATGAAGCACTCGGACTGAAGGGCTGGGATGCGATGGAAAGAACGGTTAATTATATTCCGTCAACACATTTCAAAATTGCCGACGCAAAACGGGGGGATATCGGGAATACATCGAGCCAGTATGCCAGGGCATTTTTTGAAACGATGAATTTCGATGCCATCACGGTGGCACCCTATATGGGGGAAGACAGTATACGCCCTTTTTTAGAGTATGAGGACAAATGGACCATTGTACTCGGACTTACGTCCAATAAAGGTGCCGCCGATTTTGAACTGCAAACCAATGGAACCAAAATGTTGTATGAGCAGGTCATTGAAACCGTATCACGGTGGGGCACACCCGAAAACCTGATGTTTGTTGTAGGTGCCACCAGGGCCGAAGAGTTTACCAATATCCGCGCCATTTCCCCGGATCATTTTTTTCTCGTTCCCGGCGTAGGCGCCCAGGGAGGCAGCCTGAAAGACATTTCCGAAAAAGCGATGATCAGCGACTGTGGCATTTTAGTCAATGTCAGCCGGGCCATCATCTTTGCTTCTGAAAAAGAAGATTTCGCCATAGAAGCCGCTGCCATTGCGCAGCAGTACCAGTATGAGATGAAGGGGTATTTAAAATAATACAGTGGAGGTCTGGTATGGGCCTGGGTTACAAACTCTTTAATACTTCTGCCACAAGTGCAGTGGCCCATTTTGCATACTCGTTTCCTGAAGGATGTAGTTTGTCTTTGGCAACCAGTGACGGATCTGCCAGGGCCTCACGGCTGCCGGGCGTTATGTCTATATAGTGCACCTTGTACTGGTTGGAAATTTTCAGGTTTATGGCATTGAAGGCATTGATCTCCTCGGCTATTTTTGCACGGTCCTTGTCGGCTGCAAATGGTGTAGCTCCCCAGTCGGGGATACTTATCACAAATACATGCGCGGCTTTACCTCCGGCAAAGGCAATCGCCTTCTTTAATAATGCTTCAAACTGGACTGCATATTCATCTGCAGTCCTGCCACGGTATTGATTGTTTACTCCGATCAGCAATGAAACAATATCGTAAGATGGAAGAAAGCTTGTTTTGTCTATGCCTGCAGATAGTTCGTCGGTGGTCCAGCCTGTTTTGGCCACAATCTCCGGTGACTGGAAGGCCTTGCCCTTCTTTCTTAGCATGCTGCACGGCCTGGTAAGGAAAGTTTTCGTAGACAGGAACAGATTCACCAATGGTATATGAATCACCGAGCGCAAGAAAGGAATATGTTTTTTTCTGTGCCATGGATATCACACTCAGTATAATTGAAATTAATAATAAACTTCCTTTCTTCATTTGAATGAATTAATGTTATTGCTTCCCGCTTTTATACAACTGGAACTTCGTTGGTATTTCCTTAATGGGCCAGGTCACCATTTTGTTCATTGATATCCGCTGTGATCTTTTTCGGATCAAGTTTGATGGCCGTCACCTGTTTAGTCTTATGAAATACTTTTTTAAATCCGGTTTCATCCTTCATCCATACCGTTACTGGAATATTCTCTACTTCCTTTTTGCCGTCGGCATAGGTCCATTCAATAATGACCGGCATCAACATGCCACCCTTATTGCTGAAGGTCAGTTCATATAAATTGACTTCCCTTCCATTCAGGGTTGTATCCATCTTCAGCCATTTTACCGAATCCAGGGAAATATCAACCGCATCCGTGCTAAAGAACCATCCCCGCCAGAACCAGTCGAGGTCAATAGCGCTTGCATCTTCCATAGTCCGGAACAGATCCGCCGGTGTGGGATGTTTGAAAGCCCATCTTCGCGCATACTCACGAAATGAGAAATCAAACAATTCATGTCCCATAATAGTCTCCCTGAGTAAGTTCAAACCCGTGGCAGCTTTCACATAACCATTGGATCCAACATTGGCTACCACATCGGCCTTTGTCATGATGGGTTCCAGTTGGTTTTTCGGAAGCCGCATATAATCCAGCACATTCACCATCGGCCCCCTTTTTGAAGGATAACCCGGTTCCCATTCCTGTTCGGCCAGGTACTGGCAGAAAGAATTTAATCCTTCATCCATCCACCACCACTGTCGCTCATCGACGTTTACAATCATCGGGAAAAAATTATGCCCCACCTCGTGAATGATGACAGATTTAGTATCCCTGAGCCTGGCCTGTGAATAGCCGCCATTTTGATCTACCCTGCCCCTGTTCATGGCCAGCATGGGATATTCCATACCATCATTGGCTTCCACCGATTGTGCTAACGGATATGGGTAGGTGAAAGTCAGGCGCGAATAAACTTTAAGCGTATGGGCTATGAGCTTTGTGGAAAATTCGCTATACAATGGATATGCTTCCTTACCATAATAACTCATGCACATGATCTTTTTTCCATCGATATACACGGGCATGGCATCCCATACAAAACGCCGGGATGAATTGAATGCAAAGTCACGCACATTAATCGCTTCAAAGATCCATGTCTTTTTAGAGGTGCTCCTGGTTTTTAGTTTTTCGATCGACTCATCAAGGGTGATGATCTCCAAAGGTTCTTTGGCCGACTGCGCCTGCTGCCATCTCTGTAATTGTTTTGGTGTCAGTACAGTGGCATAATTCTTACATTCCCCTGTTGCGGCAACGATATGATCTGCAGGAACGGTGATCTTCACTTTATAGTTCCCGAAGGTGAGGGCGAACTCGGCACCTCCCGTGAATGGTAATGTCTGCCATCCCTGGAAATCACTGTATACGGCCATCCTGGGAAACCATTGGGTGATGGAATAAATACTATTCCCTTCCGGAAACATTTCATAACCCCCACGATCACCTCCCTTTTCATTTAACAGGTAATTCCATTTTACGTTGAATACAAATTTTTGCCCGGGCTTCAGTGAAACCGGCAGGTCAATACGCATCATCGTCTGGTTGATGGTATAACTGAGCTTCTTCCCGGCAACATCCGTGAGTGATGTAATATTAATACCCAGACCGGCAAGGTGTTTCCTGTCGAGGTCGTTAAGGTAGTCTTCCGTAATTTGTTTAGGCAGTGGTTCTGTCTCTGACCGGTTGGCATCAGTACTGTCGCGATGAAAGTTCTCATCCAGTTGCAACCAGATATATTTCAATACATCGGGTGAGTTATTATAGTAGGTGACTGTTTCAGCAGCCGTTATAAAATTCTTTGCTTCGTCCAGTTCAACGGTGATATCGTAGTCGGCGCGCTGCTGCCAGTATTTCGGTCCGGGTGCTCCGCTGGCGGTGCGGTATTCATTGGGACTTTGCAGGAGGTAATCGAGCTGCTCAAACCGGTTACCATGATTGGCGCCGGGATTGTGTTGGTTTTGTGCAGTAACGGAAAAAAGGGAAAGAGCCAGGCAAAGAATAAATAGTAATGACTTCATGCAATCTATAATTTGGGTATCCGGTCAACAACCATGTTGAGTGCAATGACCAGTACAATGGCGGAAATGATCATCACCCACTTTTTCCTATCGATCCTTGTGATTCTCCTGGTAATTTCTTCAACAAATAATATGGCCAAAACTACTACAATCTGCCCGCATTCCAGTCCCATGTTAAAACCAAAGAGGCTCCATCCAAGGCTCTGTTCCTCCATTATGGAAAACCTTATCGCATTGGCAAAACCCATTCCATGGATCAGTCCGAATACCAGCGCCAATAGATAATTGACAGCAACCGAACGCGGCGTAAAAGATCTTTGGAAAAAATTGAAGGCAGCAGTAATCACAATGGTGAGGGGGATCAGGAATTCCACCCATGGTACGGAAAACCTTATCAAATCGGTGACACTAAGGAACAACGTAATGAAATGCCCGATGGTAAAGGCTGTCACGAGCAGGAGCACCTGTTTCCAGTCGCGCCACTGGTAGATCACCGTCAGCGCTACAATAAATAGCAGGTGATCCAGGGCGTCCCAGCTGATGATATGGTGCCAGCCCCAGGAAAAATACAGCGCGAAATCCTGCATGATGATAATAGAATGAAAAATAAACCAGAATTTTGACGCGGTAAAATATATGTGATGCCGATGTTTGTGTTATTGTTCGTCATGATGTCCCGGTTGTTTCATCCCTTCTATGTAAGTGTGGTGGAACTGGAATATTTACCGAAAGACAGGGAGGTAGGCATTTCGTGTAAGGTATTCAGCGACGACCTGGAAAAAACCATCGAGGCGTTTTCGAAGACGGATGTTGATATTTTGAAAGGGGAAAAGAAGAAAAATGATGCACTGTTAAAAAAATATTTTGCTGCGCATCTTTCGGTTGGCCTTGACGGTAAACTTTATCAGCCTGGATACCTGGGTTACGAAAATGATAAGGAGGCTACCTGGATCTACTTCGACATTAAAAATGTGCCGGCACCCCAAAAGTTGGAGGTACTGACAGATATTTTATACGACTACAACAAGGGCCAGCAGAATATTATCCATTGCACGTTGAATGGAAATCGTCAGAGTTATCGCCTGCAATTTCCGGAGAAGAAGGCTGCGTTTTCTGCAGTTGCTCAATAATGTCTATTGCCAGAATTTGATAATGACAAAGGCAATGACACCAGTATGCTGACTAAAGTCAATTACCCGTCGACAATCTTTTTTTCATCTCTGCGGCGATGGTCCTGGAATCTTCATCGGGCATATGTTCCAGTTTGTCGATGATATTCAGGTAAGATTGCTCATCGCGATTCTGGCTGAGTTTGAATACATTCTGGATATCTTCCACCACAATATCGAAGGCGACGATGGCCTTGGAAAGTTTTAACACATAATCCATGGGCAACTGATCAAAGCCCGCAGCGGAATCCGGATTGTTTTCAAAATGATCCGTGGTTCTTTTTAATACGGCGAGCAATGCGGCTTCGTCGAGGTAGACCATTTTACCCCGCGCATGGACCGACATATAGTTCCATGTCGATGCAGTTTTGGGTTCGGAATACCAGCTTGCACTAACGTAACAATGCGCACCATTGAAAACAGCCAATGCATCGGGACGTTCTGCAAAGGCAAGATGATGATCGGTGTTCCTCATCATGTGGCCCGATAGGATAATCTTCCCATCTCTCTCATCGACAAATACTGGCACCTGTGTGGCGACGGGCAATCCGTTCTTATCCGTTCCGCATAACACAACGAATGGATTTTGCCGCATAAATTCAAGTATTGCTGTCTGGTCGTGTTCTTTAAAGTATGGTAAAGAGTACATATGCTAATTGGCAAATTGGAAAGTGTGTAAAATGTGGAAGTACAAATGAGGTAATTAGTGAATTCGTTATAGCAATCCGCAATCTATACAAGCACCTCAACTACTTTTGTGGACTCCATATTCGCATTACGCATCGAAATACTTCTTACCGTATTGCCGGCAAATTCAATAAAAGCTTTCTTGGTAATCTCATCATCGCCCAGCATTACCGGTACGCCTTCGTCCCCACCCTCACGGATGCTCTGTACCAATGGAATTTCGCCCAGGAAAGGGATATCATACTGGTCGGCCATCTTCCTTCCTCCTTCCTTCCCAAAAATATAATAGCGGTTATCCGGGAGTTCAGCCGGTGTGAACCAGGCCATATTTTCCACCAGTCCGATGATCGGCACTTTTATCTGTGCCTGCCCGAACATGGCAATGGCTTTCTTGGCATCGGCAAGGGCCACTTCCTGCGGTGTGGTGACAATCACGGCACCCGTCACCGGAACCGTTTGCACCAGGGTCAGGTGGATATCCCCGGTCCCCGGTGGCATATCGATCACCAGGTAATCCAGTTCCTCCCAATGCACATCGGTCACAAACTGGCGGATAGCGCTGCTGGCCATCGGTCCACGCCATACCACCGCACTTTTCTCATCTACCAGCAAGCCGATGCTCATGATCTTGATCCCGTATTTTTCTATCGGCACAATCATATCCTTGCCGTCCACATTGGTCATCAGGGGCCTTTGTCCGCGTATGCCAAACATGATCGGCACGCTGGGTCCGTAAATATCTGCGTCCATCAATCCCACCTTTGCCCCCTTCTGGCTTAATGCCAGGGCCAGGTTGGCGGCTACGGTGGATTTTCCCACCCCGCCCTTTCCGCTCACCACGGCAATGATATTTTTGACCTGCGACAGCAGGGCCTTTCCATCCAGCCGGTTTGAGGTGGTATTGGCCGTGAACTTCACCTGTACAATGGCCGAAGGATCAGCATGATCCATGATCGCCTGCTCACAATCGCGGCGGATTTTTTCCTTTAGCGGACAGGCAGGCGTGGTCAGTACAATCGTGAAGGCAACATTTTTCCCGTCAATCGTGATATCCTTTACCATATTCAGGGTCACCAGGTCTTTTTTCAGATCGGGTTCCTGGACATGCTGAAGTGCATTTAATATATCCTGCTGCGTCATACTCAATGAATTGTTAAAGAAGTTTTGGCACCGCAAAGGTAACCAATCAAGCCCTTACTTTGTTTATTGGGAAAGATGGATGTAAATTGCCCCACCGTTTCATGAAGAAATTTTTACGATACTTCTTTTTACTGGCCCTACCCCTTTTCCCTGTCGCCGCCAAAGCGCAGTTTGAAAGCTTTAAGGATTCCGTAGTACAGCTTTATGGTGTGGTGATGACTTCCGATAGTCTGCGTGCGCTTCCCGCTGCCAGTATTTTTGTCAAAGGAACCGGTCGAGGTACGATCACCAATAACCAGGGCGTGTTCTCCATCGTCGTTCTAAAGGGCGATATCATTGAATTTACCTCTGTTGGCTTTAAACCACAGACCCTACAGATCCCAAGGACACTGGTGGGTAACCAGTATAGCGTATTACAGTTAATGGTTACCGATACGGTGTATCTTCCTGCATCGATTATTAAGGCAAGACCAACCAGGGAGCAGTTTGATCGGGATTTTGTGGGCACTCCCGTGCCCGATGACCAGATCGAAGTGGCCAGGCAGAATACGGATATGGCTAAGCGAAGAATACTTGCACGCACACTGCCGAGCGATGGAAAGGAAGCCACCAATTATAATTTGAAACAAGGCGCACAAAGACTGTATTATACCGGGCAGACACCGCCGCAGAATATCTTCAATCCGTTTGCCTGGGGAGAATTCATCAAAGCCTGGAAGCGGGGCGATTACAAGAAGAAACAGTAAGATTATTTAAGAACGGGTTTGCCATCCACATAGACATAAAAACCCTCGCCGCTCTTTACACCAAGTTTACCCGCGGTCACCATATTTATCAATAGCGGACAGGGTGCATATTTAGGATTTCCGAAGCCTTCATACAGTACTTTCAAAATCGACAGGCAGACATCGAGACCGATAAAATCTGCCAGTTGCAGGGGACCCATGGGATGGGCCATACCCAGTTTCATCACCGTATCGATCTCCTCAATGCCGGCCACACCTTCCTGGTAACTGTAGATGGCCTCGTTGATCATCGGCATCAGGATACGGTTGGCTATAAATCCGGGGTAATCTTTCACCACACTGGGCACTTTTTCAATATCACGGGTAAGCTCCACAACTTTTGCTGTTACGGAAGCATCAGTAGCATACCCATTTATAATTTCAACCAGTCTCATCACTGGTACAGGATTCATAAAATGCATGCCAACTACCTTTTCTGGCCGTTTTGTGGCTGATGCAATGCGGGTTATCGATATCGATGATGTGTTGGTAGCGAGGATGGCATTGGGTGGCGCCACTTCGTCCAGTTCCCGGAAAATCTTCATTTTCAGGTCCGCATTCTCGGTCGCCGCCTCAATAACCAGGTCGGCATCCTTAACGCCCACCGCCATGGAATTAGCCGTACGGATATTCTTAATGGCTGATTCCTGCTGCGCTGCAGTAATAATTCCTTTGTCTACCTGGCGTCCAAGGTTTTTTTTAATGGTTTCCAGGGCTTTTTCCAACTGTGGGACAGAAACATCAATTAGGGTAACCATATACCCAAAACGGGCAAAGACATGGGCTATGCCATTTCCCATGGTTCCGGCCCCTATGACTGCAATTGTTTTCATTTGCCGAAAATAATTAATATCGGTTAACCTGCGGAGGTAATACGTCAGCCCTGGACTTCGTGGGGCTTTATCTCCGCACCCCTGATATCATGGATTCTTTTATCGAACAGGTCCCTCTTTCCGATGGGTACGCCTATGACAAACCGGCAAAACAGGAGTTGCTCCCTTTCAACTATGGAGATCGAAAACTGCCGGAACGACCTGCATCACCTCGTTCATTACCGTATAATCACAGGTGACCTCCATGAATACTTCGATATTCTTTTCCACCCGTCCGGCTTTATTCAAGGCTTCCGCAGCAGTGGTCTTATAGGCATTGATGAGCCCGGGAATACCCAGCATGGTACCGCCGAAATACCGGACCACTACCACCATCACGTTAGTTAGATCCTGCGATTGTACCTGGTTAAGGATGGGCCGGCCTGCTGATCCGGAAGGTTCACCATCGTCACTCACCCGGTGAATTTCACCCTGTTGCCCGATCCTCCAGGCAAAACAATGATGTGAAGCCTTTGGGTGCTCTTTTTTCACGTGCTGCAGCCTCGCCTTTCCTTCCTCCACACTCACTACCGGAAACGCATACCCTAAAAACCTGCTGCCCCGGTCGCTGAACTCCGACCTGGCTTCCTGGATGATGGTATGGTATGTTTCGTTCATTATAGACTGTCTTAATCCCGGTTATACTTGTCAGTTAGCAAATTGACGGTGGTGTCAAAAGACTGTCAACCGTCAACTCGTCAACTCCAACTCTCAACTGTCAACCCTCAACTCTCAACCCTCAACTCTCAACCCTCAACCTACCGCCATGAGGCAAATCGCCATCACCGCCAGTGCGATGCCGCACCAGTTCAGTTTCGATAATTTTTCCCTGAATATTACCAGCGCCGCCAGGGTACTCAACAAAACGATGCCGATATTCACAATAGGGAAAATGGCCGAGCTGTTGCCTTTATTGTCGGCCAGCACCCTTACCAGCGTCCATAAGGAAAAATAATTCGGTATTCCGATCAGTATTCCCGCCGGAACGGCACGAGGATCAAATTTTTGCCGGCCGCTTAGCAGTTGCACCACAAGGATCAATCCGCCGGTAATCCCCGCCACCAAAAAAGCCGTAATAAAATAATTGTCATTATTGGTACCGTCAAGATAGTGGTGCTCCACATACTTGATCATCGTATCCAGTAGTCCGCTGCCGATAAATAATACCAGCGGCACCAGCATCACCCATCCATGCGCAGATTTGATAGATGATCCCTTGATATCCTTGTGCGGCCAGCAGGTGAAGAGTACCGCCAGCAGCGCAATCAGGATGCCGGCAATTTTTAATGTAGTCAGTTTTTCATCATACAAAAAAATGGCAAAAATAAAGGGAATGACCAGTGACAATTTATTGGAGACAGAAACCACGGCCACGCCAATTTTTTGCGCTCCAAAAGCGATGAGATTAAACAACAGGATAAAAAAGCAGCCCATGACTATCGCCCATCGGAACCACGACTGTGACATGGATGCAGCAGAAATGGGAAAGGAACCATTCACCAGTGAGCCGGTGACAACACAGGTGAAGTAATTGATCACGATGGCCTGCAGGGCAGGGATCTTTAATTGTCCGAGCTGCTTGAACGACAACGTAAGATAGGAAGTGAAAATTATACTCAGGATCAGCAATGTCATGCAGGAAAATAAATGGATATCGTATCCGTAAGTAATGAAAACTCTTCTTTGCAAACCGCCCTTGGCAATTCAGGCGCCCATATTCCTTCCTGCACCAGTAAATGATTATTGGTAATAACCCTGATCTCGTCCCATAGTCCGGCATCAATAAAAGATTGCAATAACAGGCTCCCTCCTTCTACGATCACGCTCTGTAGTTTCAACTGGTGAAAGGCCTGTACCACCTGGGGAATGAGGTTCATTTCGCGACTCACTTTATAATAGAAAATATTTTCCTCCTCTTCATGACTAATGGTATTGAAAACAATGGTGGGATGTTTCCTGTTGAACAGTTTTAACTCCTGTGGCAGCCGGCGGTCAAGATCGATCACGGCACGAACGGGATGTCGGCCCGACCATAACCTGGTGGTCAGTGCGGGGTCATCGGCAAGCGCAGTATTCGTACCCACCAGGATGGCCGATTCCTCACTTCTCCATTTATGCACGAGGCGGTTGCTGAAATCATTGGTGATCATCAGCCGCTCTGCGCCCATGGAGGCTATTTTACGGTTGCCCGACTGCGCCCATTTCAGGATTATATAGGGTCGATGCTTTTCCTGGAAAGTGAAGAAACGTTTGTTGATATCACGGCAGGCTTCTTCTTCGATGCCTACCCTTACCTCGATGCCCGCAGCGATAAGTTTCTCGATGCCCTTACCGTCTACCAGGGGAAAGGGATCACGGCATCCGACCACAACTTCTTTGATCTTATGGCTGATGATAAGGTCGGCACAGGGTGGCGTTTTGCCAAAATGGGCACAGGGTTCAAGGGACACATAGAGGACCGAGTCCGGGATAAGGTGACGATCGGGCTCTTTCACCGATGCCAGGCAGTTGACCTCGGCATGCGGTCCGCCGTACACTTCATGGAAGCCTTCGCCGATGATCCGGCCCTTATGCACCAGTACCGCACCCACCATCGGGTTAGGCGCCACATAGCCCGAACCCAGCCGGGCCAGGTAAAGGCAACGTTGCATATAACCCGAATCTGTATCCATAGATCGCAAATCTAATTTAAAATTTAAGTTTGCAGTATGACAATGCAGGAAGCTTCCCATGAGTTGAAAAAAGTGTTACAGGGGATCTATGATCCGAAAGAAGCGTCGAATATCGCTGAATGGGTCATGGAAGAACTCACCGGCATCAACCGGATCGACAGGATCATGCATGCCCACCGGATCCTTACCGAAGAACAGCTGGACCAGTACCACGACTATGTACTCCGGCTGTCAAACGGCATGCCGGTGCAGTATGTGACCGGCTACGGCTACTTTATGGGCTTACGGTTCCGGGTAAACGAAGACGTGCTCATTCCCCGTCCTGAAACAGAAGAGCTGGTGCAGTGGGCCGTAACGGACCACCCGGTTAAAGCTGGCGCTGCTTCTTTAACCATACTGGATATAGGAACCGGCAGCGGATGCATACCGATCATGTTGAAAAAGAAAATACCATCGGCAGTTGTGCATACGGTGGATATCAGTGAAGCCGCCATTGCCGTGGCCAGGGACAATGCGTCGATACACCGGGAGGATATCATTTTTCACAAGGCCAATTTCCTGAATTCCGATAGTTGGGCGGATTTGCCGGAAGCAGATATCATTATCAGCAATCCTCCGTATATACCGCTGCGCGATAAGGATACCATTAACCGGAATGTTTTGAATTTTGAACCTCACCTGGCGATTTTTGTGGACAATTCCGATCCGCTGATTTTTTA
Source organism: uncultured Sphingobacteriales bacterium (assembly GCA_963707255.1). Classification (GTDB taxonomy): domain Bacteria; phylum Bacteroidota; class Bacteroidia; order Chitinophagales; family Chitinophagaceae; genus Pollutibacter. Next base: position 425,633 of record CAVPPM010000023.1, read on the forward strand.
CCGGGCCATCGCTTCCTATGCTAAACTTAAACTGAAAAAAGGCGGGACCATCTATGTGGAACTTGACGAAGGCCAGGTCCGTGCCCTTGGTAAACTGATGAAAAAATCCGGATTCGACATAGAGATCAGGAGGGATATGCAGGGACGTGACAGGATGATGAAGATGATCCTGAATTAATATGTTATTCCTTATCCACCGACAACACAGTACGGGCACCCAATTCCCGGGCCACACGCATTACGGCCACCACATTATCCACCGGTACTTTCTTGTCTGCATTGATCACCACGGTGGGTATATCCGTTTTTTCTTTCTGGATGGCCGGTAGTAGCGCGGAACGCAATGAGTCCAGGCTTACCCTCGTTGTGCCGACATAATAAATCTGGTTGGCATCTATCGAGACCACCACATTTTGTTTTGCCTTTGTATCACTCTTTGATTTGGGCTGCGACAACTTGATCACGTTGGGATTGGCAAGGGTAGACACGATCAGGAAGAACATCAGCAGGATGAACAGGATATCATTCAGCGCATCGGTAAACACCTCTGCCTCAGCTCTATGTTTTTTTCTGACGCGCATATATTAATGGGTTGGTTCCTGTAAAATATCCAGGAAATCTGCTGCAGCAACTTCCATACGGTTAGCGGCTTTGTCGATCTGCGTGTACAGGTAACTGTAAGCCAGAAACGCCACAAGGCCGATCAGCAGACCGGTGATGGAAGTAACGATTTTCACATACAATCCACCTGCAATGGTATTCAGTACAAATTCTCCGGTGGAGTTGATATTGAAGAACAGTTGCATCAGACCCGCCAGTGTTCCGATAAATCCGAAGATGGGTGCCGCGCGGGCGATGACCGATAATATGCTGAGGTTTCTTTCGAGATTATACATCTCCAGCTGTGCCACACTTTCCATGCTTCGTTCAATGGCATCAATGGGTTTCCCGATGCGCTGAACCCCTTTGTAGATCATCCTTGCGACAGGGTGATTGGTATTTTTCGCCTGCGACTTGGCGGCAGATATATTCGCATTTACAATATGATCACGTATGATGCCCATGAAGTTCTCATCGATCTTACTGGCCCTCTTGATGGCGATATAACGCTCAAAAAAGAAAAAGACCCCGGCAACAAAGAGCAGTGCGAGGGGTATCATCAGCGGACCTCCGGAAACCAGTACATCCCAGAGATGCATTTCCTTTGGGGTGAGGGTCGGATTAACCTTATTTGCCAGCGTATCAACGGTATTGGTGAGTATGGGCGACTGTAATAACCAACCAGGCATGTAGTATTGAATTTGAGCAAATGTAATTATAAAACGCTTGGGAATCGTTAAAGTAAAATCAAAACGCTGCATCGCTGCAGCGTTTTAGTGAATTGCACATTTCAGCGTTTATCCATAAAGGTTTAGGAAACAGCCGTATAAGTCGTGCTACGAATTTTTATTTTCCATCTTCATCATTCCCATGATCTGTTTCATGGTTTGCTGCATACCATCCGTACTGCCGTCGAGGAATATGACATTTCCCTTTCCGTATTCTGCAAAATTCTTGATGGCTTCGGTCCACATACTGAATAGTATCACATTGGTATCCAGGTTGGCCTGCTTCAGTTGCTCTGCTGCTTCCGTCATACCCTTGGCCACTTCCTGGCGGAAAAGGGCAACACCCTGACCACGCAATCTTGCCGCTTCACGCTCTGCTTCTGCAGCGATCTTGATGGCATTACCTTCTGCTTCAGCGCCTTTTGTTTTGGTGATCAATAATGCCTGTCCTTCGTTTTCTGCAGCAGCCTTCAGGTTATTGGAAGCCACTACCCTGCTCATACTTTCCAGGATGGCCTGGTCGAAGGTGATATCATTGATCTGCAGATCGAGCAGGTGATATCCCCAGTCTTCCAATGAATGGTCGATCTCTTCTTTTACATAGGACACGATCTCCCTTCTCAGGGACAGGATCTCCGACTGACGTTTGGTGGCCACATAGCCACGGATCGTTCCCTCTACGGTTCTAACCAGTGCCTGCATCAGGTCACGGTCGGCGAAAAATTTAAAGGCCACTTTCTTGATGGTTTCCTCTTCTGCATTTTGTACAGCATACAATACCATGGTCTTGAAATATACATTGGCCTGGTCCTGTGTTACGGCCTGGAATTCCAGTTCCACCGAACGATTCTGGATACTGACCCTGCGGGCAATCTGCTCCAGGAAGGGGATCTTGAAATTAAGCCCCGGGCGAAGGATGCGGCGGTATTTTCCGAACAGGGTCACTACATCGATATAGCCTTGTTTTACAGTGACCAGTCCGCTGAAAATAAACAGTGCGAGAACAATAAACCAGATAATGGAATAGGGAAACTCTTGCATTTGGAGGGGTAATTATTTTATCAGCATTACCGCGGCAAAGTAACAGTAATTTTTAATGATTAGTTGGCAAAGACAACAAGATTGTTTAAATTGTAATAAACCATACTTATGACAAAATCAAGCCGGGTTTGGTTAGGCATACTTACATTTATACCCATCGTATTGTTCTTTGCCTATATGTTCTCCATAGCCTTTATTGTACGGGATGCCATACGATACGGTGACGAAGGACTTCCCTTGCCGGTGATGTCAAATGTCTTCTGGATGGTCATCATCGCCCTTACCATGGGATTGCTGACTTTTGGTTTGCTGGTGTATTATTCCATACACGCCATCAACAATAAGAAACTCGATAACAATGAAAAAGTGGTGTGGGTATTATTGTTTGTTATCGGTACGATCGTTGCTTTTCCCGTCTATTATTTCATGAGAATTTTGAAGGAACCAGAACATTTGTCCATGTCTGCTACATAGATTCGCAATGACGCAAAGAAAGTTAAGACGCGGTGATCCTTTGCGTCTTTGTATTTCCCGCGTCTGTCTTAGCTTTTTTCTTCCCATATCATTGAGAGATGTACAATCGTCTCGACAGCTTTTTGCATATCCTGCACGCTTACATATTCCTGTTTGGAATGGAAAGCCATTTCACCGGTAAAGATATTCGGGCAGGGAAGCCCCATAAATGATAACCTGGACCCGTCCGTTCCGCCGCGGACCGGATGCTTTCTGAGTGTCAACCCTGCCCTTTTGATAGCTTCTACCGCATAATCCACCACCATCGGATGCAGGTCGAGCACCTCTTTCATGTTTCTATATTGTTCTTTAACGGTAAACTCCACTTTGGCCCCGGAATATTTATCTACAACGGTATTTGCCAGAAGCCTGATCTCATTTTCATGCTGCCCTAATTTTTCCGTCTCAAAATCCCTGACAATAAATTCCACCACCGCTTTTTCTGCCGTGCCTTCCATATGTACCGGGTGAATAAACCCATTGCGGCCTTCGGTTGTTTCGGGAGAAAAATCCTGCCGGGGCAATGACGCCACAAAATCAGCGGCAATCTTAATGGCATTGACCAGTTTGCCTTTTGCATAACCGGGATGCGCGCTAACACCGTGAAACACCACAGACATCCCATCTGCCGAAAAAGTTTCGTCTTCCAGCGATCCCAGTTCACTTCCATCCAGGGTATAGCCATAATCGGCACCCAGCTTTTTCATATCAAGCATCTCCACTCCACGTCCCACTTCCTCATCCGGAGTAAATAAAATGCGGATCTTACCGTGTCGGCATTCAGGATGACTGACCAAATAGTTGACCATATCCATGATGACTGCCACTCCTGCTTTATCGTCTGCACCAAGCAGGGTATTTCCGGATGCAGTGATGATATCGTCGCCGGTTTTTTCTTTGAGATAGGGATGATCTGTTGTCGTGATAACCTGTGAAGGATCATCGGGTAAGATGATGGGCATGCCATTGTAAGAAGGATGCAGGATGGGTTTAACACCACTACCACTTGAATCAGGAGAAGTATCTACATGGGCACAGAAACAAATGACCGGAACCTCTTTTTCTGTGTTGGAAGGAATGGTGGCAAATACATATCCGTGCTCATCAAGAAATGCGTCGGCTATGCCGAGTGACTGCAGTTCTGCAACCAGGAGTTTTGAGAGGTCTTTTTGTTTTTCGGTACTGGGGAAACGGGTACTATGGGGATCGGACTGGGTGTCGATCCTAACGTATTTCATGAACCGATCCGCCACCGTAAAAGAATACTGGTTGAACATGCAGAAATTTTCAGCAAAATACTGAACCCCTGCGGTCAAATTGGCGGAACCGTTAAATCTTTATAATTTAAAGACACTAAAACTTAAACAATGAAGAAACTGCTCATCGGCGCCATCGTAGGAGGTATCATTATTTTCCTATGGCAATTCCTCTCTTTTGCAGCCCTCGATCTTCACAGGGCTGAACAGCAATACACGCCCAAACAGGATACGATCATGAGTGTCCTCAGGGCTAACCTTCAGGAAGGCAAATATTATATGCCAAATGTGCCTGACAATGCAAGCACTGAAGAAGAGACAAAACTTATGGGGGAAATGGAAGGCAAAGACTGGGCGATGGTAGAATACCATGCGAAGTACGAAAACGACATGGCCATCAGCATGATCCGCAGTTTATTGGTCAATATGTTCATCGTATACCTGCTGGGATGGGTACTTACCAGGGGCGGTCCATTATCGTTCAGCAATATTTTCCTGGCCAGTGTATTTGTTGGCGTGATGGCTTTCCTGAATTTTCCTTATGCCAATTTTATCTGGTTCAAGTCGCCCGGAATCTGGGCCCATTTAACAGACGCCATTGTCCCCTGGGCCATAACGGGGGCGTGGTTAGGATGGTACTTTAATCGAAAGTAATTTTAATAAATTGCGGATTACGGATTGCGGATTGCGGATTCTTAGGTTTGACTATGCCAATAATCCGAATCCGTAATCCGCAATCCGCAATTATTTTATATCTCAACGATTTCAACTAACTCAACGTCGAAAACAAGATCCTGACCGGCGAGCATATGATTGGCATCCATGATCACCACTTCTTCTTTCACTTCCAGTACAATCACGGGTACAGGCTGGCCGTTTTGATTCCTCAGGGTTAATTGCATCCCTGGTTCAAGCTTCATATCCTCAGGAATATTTTCTGCCGGAAATTCTATAATGGCTTCTTCATCACGCATGCCATAAGCATCTTCCGCCGCGATTTGCAATGTCTTTTTTTCGCCGATTGACATACCCAGTACACCGGCATCAAAACCTTTGATCATCTGCCCGGCCCCTACTGTAAATTCAAGTGGTTCCCTGCCTTCTGAAGAATCAAATAATGTTCCGTCTGTTAATCGACCTGAATAATGAACCTTAACTACATTACCTTCCTTTGCCTGTTGCATAACTTTATTTTTATGTGCTTAATATCTACAACACCCGCCCCACGATAACCAGGCTGGTCACATGAAGAAAATGGAGGAGAAAACGACCACAAATTAATAAATCTTTGCCTTCCGGAACCTGTTTTTATCGGATATTTGAAAGATGTTGATCCATATCTTAACGCGTTTTTTACTAGTGGCAGTCTGCCTGGGATGCGCTCCCGTTAAACCAGCCACCGAACCAACTCCACAGCCCGCAACAACGGCTGAAAAACCCCGACAGGCCAACCCGGTTATCCCCGGGGCCCACAGGCTCGATGTCTATGTTCCTCTCCTGAAAAATAAAAAAGTGGGCATTTTTGCCAACCAGACTTCCATGGTGGGAAATACCCACCTGGTAGATACGCTTCGCAAACTGGGTGTGAATATCACGGTCATCTTCGGACCCGAACACGGCTTCCGCGGTACTGCCGATGCAGGCGAGAAAATCATGAACTATACGGATGTTCGGACAGGCATCCCCGTTATCTCTTTATACGGCAGTAAAAGAAAGCCATCTGCCGAAGACCTGGCCAATGTAGACATCATGGTGTTTGATATCCAGGATGTGGGCGTCAGGTTCTACACTTATATATCTTCGCTGCAGGATTATATGGAAGCTGCCTTCCAGTACAGCAAGCCATTATTGATTCTTGACAGGCCCAATCCAAACGGTTTTTATGTAGACGGACCCGTGCTGGAAGCTCCTTACCGTTCGTTCATCGGCATGCAACCGGTTCCCGTCGTGTATGGTATGACGATAGGAGAATATGGCATGATGATTTCCGGAGAAAAATGGCTTTCGGAACAGGCCAATGCAAAACAGGAATATTACCGTACTGCGCAAAACAGCCCTGATACACCTTTTCATTTCCTGGTGATAAAATGCGGGAATTATACCCACCAGTCGAAGTACGAGTTACCGGTAAAAACTTCGCCAAACCTTCCTGAAATGCAGTCGGTCTACTGGTATCCATCGACTTGTTTTTTCGAAGGGACCATTTTAAATGAAGGACGTGGAACGCCAAAACCCTTCCAGGTCTTCGGCCATCCATCCCTTCCTAAAAATCTTTATTCCTATACACCTGTATCCACCGAAGGCTCAAAAGAACCCAAGCTAAAAAACCAGCTGTGTTATGGCTGGAACCTTTCTGGTACCAACGCAGAAATATTGAAGAAGATCGATGGCCGGCTCCAATTAAGCTACCTCCTGAATGCCTATAAATTATTTCCCGAAAAAGATAAATTTTTCCCGCCCGCGAAATCGGGTAAAAAAGAAGATCTTTTCTTCAATAAACTTGCCGGCAACAGCGACCTGATGGAACAGATCATTGCAGGAAAATCCGAAGAAGATATCCGCAAAAGCTGGGAGCCGGGGCTGATGAAATTTAAGGCCATACGTGCGAAGTATTTACTCTATCCGGATTAGTTGACAGTGGGCGGTTACTCTCAACCCTCAACTCTCATCCCTCAACTATTACCATGAATTTTAAAGATTTAAGAATAGTCTTCCTCGGCACACCTGAATTTGCGAAAGCATCGTTGCAGCGACTTCATGAAGCGGGATGCAATATTGTTGGTGTCATCACGGCGCCGGATAAACCGGCGGGAAGGGGACTCAAAATGCATCATTCCGCGGTTAAGGAATATGCCGTGGAACATGGACTCAGGCTGCTTCAGCCGGAGAAATTAAAAAACCATGAATTCCTCGCCGAATTGAAATCACTGCAGGCCGATCTGCAGGTGGTGGTGGCTTTCAGAATGCTTCCCGAACAGGTTTGGAAAATGCCACACCTGGGCACCGTAAATCTTCATGCATCACTCCTACCCGATTACCGGGGCGCCGCACCCATCAACTGGGCCATCATTAACGGTGAAGAAATAACCGGTCTCACCACGTTTAAATTACAGCAACATATTGATACGGGAAATATCCTCCTGCAGGAGGAAATGCCCATCGGCCCGGATGAAACAGCAGGTGAACTGCACGACAGGATGATGATAACAGGCGCTGAACTATTGTTGGAGACCATTAAGGGCCTGGCCGAAGGCACACTTACAGAAGAACCCCAGGGACATACTCCCAACCATAAACACGCCCCTAAAATTTATACCGACACCTGCAGGATCATATGGAATAAACCCGTTGACGAAGTATATAACCTGGTACGCGGATTATCACCCTTCCCAACGGCATTTACGGTACTACACCAAAAAATGCTGAAGATTTATACAGTTGAAAAAGAAATATGTGATGTTAAAGAAGAGCCCGGAACTTACAGCATCGATAATGGGAAACTAAAGTTTACCTGCACTAACGGCTATATATACCCGAAAATAGTACAGGCAGAGGGCAAAAAGAAAATGCCTGTGGATGACTTCGTTCGCGGACTAAGGATAAACTGAAAAATCAATATTGCAGTTGCACTTCAAACCTGCCTTCCGGCATCTGTAATTGTGCCGTGGCGGCGTTGCTCAGCCTGATCAGCAACCCTTCATTTTCCTTGCCGGGTGGAATTTCGCCAAGCACCTTAGCATAGACGGTTTTGAGGGAACTGGTGGAATAAACTTTAATAATGGTGCCCGGGGTCACCTTATTCATCAGCACATAATATTTTCCATCCTTCCATCCACTGGTACTTTTAAAGGAGGCCGCCTGTCCGTTAAGTTTTGTGGACGGATTATTTTTGGTCTGGTCCGCAAACAAACCCGCAAAAGCACCTTCAGTTCCGGGAGCATCGGATACGGTCCGCGTTGTTGGTGCATTAGTTGGCGGGGGGTCAGCTACCGGCTTGGCAACCGCAACGGTCTTGGCGGCAGTTTCTTTTACAGGTGGGGTATTCGTTTGTTTTACGGTCTCGGTTGGGGGGGCCGACTGCCTGGTCACAGGCTCGGATGTCATATTTCTCTGCCCGTTCCTGGCCAGGGGCGACAGGTCTTGTTTTACCTTCAGGTAACCTACAATAAGGTCCGTTCCATTGGCAAGTTCATCGGACTTCAACTTATTCCAGGATTTGAGTTGCTCAGGAGATACTTTATTGTAAGACTGGCTGATCCGGTATAATCCTTCCTTTTCTTTCACCTTATGATAGAGAGGAACCAGCACTTCATCCACGGCAGGCTGGCCTGATTGAATAAAGTTGGCCGGGGTCAGCGGAATTTTTATGTTTTGGCCGATAGACAATCCTTTGTCCAGCGATGTATTATTAAAGGGAGCCATTTCCTTGGGACTGGTATTATATATACGGCCGATGCTGTACCAGTTTTCCTTTGCGGCTACTTTGTGGTTGAGGTAGAGTTTATCCCCTTCATGCTGGATATTCAGGTTCTGAGCCTGGACCATAGAACCCAGGAGGGCCATAAAAAGGACACACAGATATAATCTCATAGAATAATGCTCTCGCTAAATTACGACATTAAGATACGCCAAGCGGCCGGATAGTAATTATTGATCCGGTTCCCCAGGTGCTTGATCAGCCCCAGTGCCAGGCCATTGTACCTCAACACAAACCATCCTTTTTCACCTGACTTTAACTCAAAAGGGCTCTTCCGCAAATATGCCAGGGCCTGCTCCAGGTTTACCTCAAGCTGAGCTGCGCCCGGACTTAACAGGAAGCTCAGCGCAAGCTCATGTTCAGGTAAAAATTTACCATGGGCCAGGGAGCCCCCATGAATTCCCGCCTTTCGCACATTTAACAATTTACTAAGTACCAGGTAGTCGGGATAGATGCTCTCCGGAATAATATAAACGTCATTTTCTGCCCTGAGGTATACAAGCGGATCCTCCGTTTTTATCCATCCAGACAGGGAAGCCATCTCTGATTTTGATAAAAGTACCGGTTTGATTTCCTGGAGGTTCGATGAAGATGAACTTTCCAATACCCTGAATGCAGCGGTAAAAAAACCCTCACCCTCTACCCTGCCCGGGAAAAACCTGTAACCGGTAGCGCCTGTAGAAGACTGGGTTGTAATGATCCCCCATTCATCCTCTACATTTACTGCCAGGGATTCCAGCTGCGCATGCTGCATCAGCCAGTCCATAATCTCTTCATTTTCCTCGCTGGAATAAGAGCAGGTGGAATAAATGAGTATGCCGCCTTCTTTTAATGCAGGCAATGCATCTGCCAATATCCTTTTTTGCCTTTCGGCGCAATGCTTTACATTTTCCATCGACCATTCACTGATGGCTTCCGCATCTTTCCTGAACAGTCCGCTTCCGCTGCAGGGAGCATCCACCAGCATCAGGTCAAAATACCCCCCCAGTTGACGGCACTGCGAAGGATCGCTGTTGCTGATCATGATCCTGGGGTCTCCCCACTTCACCACATTTTCATAGAGTATACTTACCCTTTGACGAATGATTTCATTAGCTACCACCAGCCTCACCTGGGGCAGTGCGGAGAGCAGGGTCGATTTCCCGCCAGGTGCCGCGCAAAGGTCAAGTACGGCAAGCCCTTTTTCATCACTTGTAAGTTCATTAACCATATGGTGGATGAACATGCTCGAAGCTTCCTGCACATAATAAGCGCCGGCATGAAGAGAAGGATCGAGGGTAAACTTCGGCCTTTCGGAAAGATAGTAGCCCGACCTGCACCAGGGGACAGGCTCACGGACAGGCATACCTGATTTTTTAATAAAGGACAGTTCATCCGTGATCTTCCCTCCATTGAGCCTGACAGACACCGGCGGAACATCATGATGGGCACGGAGGAAAAGATCTTCATCAAATCCCCTGACACCATGTAGTGCATCCAGCAAGGCTCCAGGTATTTCCGGCACGGGCAATGATTAAAGCAGGATTTATGATGTGTTGTCGAAATGAATTCAGCACCCTTATTTCAGCAGGGCCGTCGCCGCTTCCACCTGTTCCGTATACTGGTCAAGGGTTTGTGCAACGATCCTGATATTATCCTGGGCCTCTTTCCACTGAAATTCTTCTATGCCTTCGCGAATGCCGGGTAGCGTTTTGACACCATAACCGGTATAGAATCCCGGTGCATAGATCTGGTGTTTATACCATTTCCTGCGCGGAAGGCCGTTTGGCTGGATCAGGCTGCGTTCAGCCCTGAACAGGATTTCATTCAACTGTTTCTTTTTTGCCTCATCAAGCTGTTGGGCCTTTGGATATAAAAGTTGGAACTCTTCTGTGCTCCTTTTTAATTTCGCCAGGGCATTATCAAGGCTGCTGAAATCGAGGAAGGGAACATCGCCCCTGGAAACCTTAGGCTGCAGTTTCAACAGGGGATCTTCAGCCAGTTCTGAAATTTTATCCTTAGCCATTTTTCTTTCCATATCGGCATCGGCCCTGAGCTGATCGGCCAGTGTTTTGACTTCGTTCGTGTAGTCGGCAACGGTAGTATAAAAGTTCGTGAAGTTCATCGGGATCACATCTGCAATGGCCAGCCTCAGCATGATCCTCGCACCAGTTTTTGCCAATGCCGCGCCATATAATGAACCCGGATCCTTAAACTTCTTAAAATGGTCATAGGAGTCATAGATCGAATGATACTCTCCTCCGCTGCCTTCTCCTCCAAAGCCGATATTCATGGAAGAGATACCCAGGTATTGCAGAAATGGTGAGTAGTCAGAGCCGGCTCCAAGGGCCTGCAGTTTCAGGTACTTGTTTCCATAGATCCTGCTCTTCGCGGTACGGTCGGCATCAGATAAAACCCTGGCATATCTCCTGTCGCGGATACTGACGCCGGTCTGGGGATCTTTTACTTCAGTGATAATCTCATTGAAAAAAGTTTCCAGTCCGTGGGATCCTGCCGCTCCGATAAATCCTCTTGAGTTACCATCGGAATTGATATAGGCCACGGCTTTTTGTTTCAGTTCCTCCTGGTGAAATTCCACCCATTCTGTTGAACCCAGCAATGCCGGTTCTTCGCCATCCCAGGCACAAAACATGATGGTACGTTTTGGTTTATATCCCTGTTTGGCCAGCTCACTGATCAACCTCGCTTCCTCCATCTCAGCCACCATTCCGCTCAGCGGGTCGGCAGCACCATTGACCCATCCATCGTGGTGGTTTCCGCGGATCACCCACTGGTCGGGGAACTCCGTTCCCTTCATGGTAGCGATCACATTGTAAAGAGGTTTTATATCCCAGTTGAATTCCAGCTTGAGTCTCACTTTTGATTTCCCCGGACCTGCATGATAGGTGATCGGCAATCCTCCCCTCCAGCTTGGTGGAACAACAGGACCTTCAAGGGACTGCAACAGGGGCAGCGCATCTGCATAGGATATTGGAATCACCGGAATCTTCATGATGGTAATGGCGTCCTTACGATCAAGACGGTCTGCGTCTTTCACGGCACCTGCCCCGGGGGTCAGCGGATCGCCCGGGTAAACGGGCATATCCATTACAGAACCACGTTGCGCGCCGTCGGCCGGGCGAAACGGTCCTTTCGGGTATACATCACCGTTAACATAACCGTCGTCTGCCGGATCAGAATAAATGATACATCCCACCGCCCCATTTTCTGCTGCCACTTTCGGCTTAATACCCCTCCATGATCCGCCATATTTTGCTATCACTATTTTTCCTTTCACACTGATTCCCATCCTCGCCAGTTCATCATAATCTGCCGGGATACCACGGTTAACAAAGACCAGCTCGGCGGTGACGTCTCCATCTGCAGAATAGGCGTTATAGGTAGGAAGCTGTTCTGATTTTTGGGAAGATGTTTTGTCTTCCTTCAATGCGGGTTCATCGAGTTTTGCCGTAAATGGTTTTGGACCCTGCAACTGCAGCAGCCTTGTTTTTGGCGTGGGAAACAACACATAGAACTCTTCGATCTTTGTATCATAGCCCCATTGCCTGAACAGGTTGGCCATATATTCAGCATTGGCCTTATCCTGTGGTGAGCCTACATGATGTGGGCGGGAAGATAAATATTGCATCCATGTATCGAGGTTAGACGTACTCACCATCGAATCCAGTTTCTTTTCCCACTGGATCTGTTTTGACGCATCTGCATCCTTAAATCCAGTGATCTTCTGGGCATACAGTGCGGTGGAAATGAGAATAAACAGTGCCGTTAACCAATTACGATACATATGATATCAGTTTTGTGGATGAAAATACGAAAGGAGACGCAATACCATCACAGATTCCGGTAGTGCTGTTGAATTGAGATAATTACTGTCAGGCAATTATACATTTTTGATCTCGGCAAGAAGGTCCTGCAATGCTTTCTTGGCATCACCGAAGAGCATGGAAGTTTTAGGCTGAAAGAACAACGCATTTTCGATGCCGGCATATCCGGGTTTCATGCTTCTTTTATTGACGATAACGGTTTTGGCATCTTCCACTTCAAGAATGGGCATTCCATATATAGGCGAGGCAGGATCATTCTTTGCAGCAGGATTCACTACGTCATTGGCGCCTAAAATCAGTACCACATCAGCTGTCCTGAACTCTTCATTGGCCGCTTCCATCTCCAGCAGTTTTTCATAACTCACGTCGGCTTCTGCCAGTAATACATTCATATGGCCGGGCATTCTTCCTGCCACAGGATGTATGGCATATTTAACTTCAACACCTTTGGCTTCCAGGACTTTTTCCAGTTCGTGACAGGTGTGTTGTGCCTGGGCTACGGCCAGTCCATACCCCGGCACAATGATGACCTTATTGGCATAGTTCATCACCATGGCCGCATCACTGAGGGAAATCTCTTTATAATTACCGCCTTCATGTTTCTGTGCCGCAATTGCATTGCCATTTCCGCCAAACGATCCGATCAATACATTTAATAAGGAACGATTCATGGCATTACACATCAAAATGGTCAGCAGGGTTCCCGCCGCACCTACGAGTATACCTCCCGTGAGCATCACGGGATTGTCGTACAGGAATCCGCCGGATGCCGCAGCAACACCGGTGAATGAGTTCAGCAGCGATATCACTACAGGCATATCAGCACCACCGATGGGCATCACAAACATGGCTCCGTACAACAGCGAAAGGCCAAGTACCACATAAAAAAATGTATGGCTCACATTGCCTGCATGAAACAGGAAATAAAATGCCATAATAGTGATCAGCACAAGAATAAGGATATTCACCAGGTGCTGGCCCTTGAAAATAAAATCCTTGATTTTCCCATTGAGCTTACCCCAGGCAAGCATGCTTCCTGCAAATGATACGGCACCGATGGTAAGTCCGAGTATTATGGATATCATGGTAGATACCGGAACCGGCACACCATTGTGCATAAATCCCCGATCCGAAATATGGTTAAATTCCACGATGGCAATTAACGCCGCACAGGCACCGCCCATGCCATTGAACATGCTCACCATTTCCGGCATCGCCGTCATCTTGACCTTCTTCGCAGACAAAGTTCCGATGATGGAACCAATAATGAGTCCGCCGAAAATCCAGGAATAATTGCCCAGTTTATTCCCTTCATCTTCATACAGGAAGATCGTTCCGATGATGGAGATACCCATTCCCGCTGCGGCGATCAGGTTACCGTTCTTTGCATTATGCGGGATGCGACAACATTTTCAAACCCAGGATAAAGGTTACCGATCCGATCAGGTAGGCAATGGTCAATAAACTGATTCCCATATGTATGGAGTAGGGTTAAATACTATTTTTTCTTTTTAAACATTTCCAGCATCCGGTCGGTCACCACAAATCCGCCCACCACATTCAGTGTTCCCAGCACTACGGCCAGGAATCCAAGGATGAGGGCAAGGTAATTATCGTGCTCCGCCTTCCCCATGACAATGATGGCCCCGATAATGACCACACCGTGAATGGCATTGGCACCACTCATCAGCGGTGTATGCAGAACACTGGGTACCCTGCCAATCACCTCAACACCCAGGAAGATGGACAGGATCACGATATAAATGGTCTGCTGGTGTTCCTGGATCCAAAGTAATATCTCGTTCATATGCTGTGTTTGGATGAATTATTTTAACCGTTCATGCACCACTTCCCCACCATGAACAATACACGAACCTTTGACCAGGTCGTCTTCAAAATTCAGGTTGATGGTGTCCCTTCCTTTGAAGTCATCAAGGGCAAGAAAATTCGCGACGTTCTTTGCATACAGTTTACTGGCATCATATGGCATGGAGGAAGGAAGATTGCTGTTTCCAACGATCGACACGCCGTTCACATTCACCGTTTCATTGTTCTTTGTAAAAGGAGTATTTCCGCCCGTTGATGCTGCAATGTCGATGATCACCGAACCGGTCTTCATGGTCTGCAGCATGGCTTCTGTAATCAGTATCGGAGCTTTCTTGCCCGGGTATCTGCGCCGTGGTAATGACGATATCGGCCTTCTTCACGGCTTCGGCTATGCGTGCCTGTTGTTTCTGTTTGTATTCTTCCGACTGTTCAACGGCATATCCGCCTGCGGAGGAAGCATCTGCGGCGCCTTCCACTTCAACGAATTTTGCACCAAGGCTCATCACTTCTTCCTTTACCGCCGGGCGGGTATCGAACACTTCCACCACGGCACCCAGCCTTCTTGCCGTTGCAATGGCCTGCAGACCCGCAACACCTGCACCGAGGATCAGTATCTTGGCAGGAGGTATACTTCCGGCAGCGGTCATGAACATGGGAAAATACCTGGGAAAAACATTGGCCGCGAGTAATACGGCTTTATAGCCCGCAATATTGGCCTGGCTCGACAATACATCCATCGTTTGTGCCCGCGTAGTGCGGGGCAGCATGTCGAGGCTGAACACCGTCATCCGCCCCTCTGCCATCTTTCTATAGATATCCGGATGGTTTAGTGGCGAAAAAGTTCCGATCATCACCTTGCCTGCCGGAATGGCCGCAAGGTCTGACGGTGCATTAATGGATAATAATATATCTGCTGATTGTAAAACCTTACTCCTGTCCGCAATTTCCGCACCTGACTGCTATAAAATGTTCATTACTGCAAAAAGCGTCATCGCCGGCGTTGGTTTCCACCAGTACTGAATAACCCTTCTTTTTAAGTGCTGAAACGGTTTCGGGTGTTAAGGATATGCGTGTTTCCGGAGAGGGTTCCCTTAGAACTCCTATAATCATATATCAGTTTGGTTGTTCTGATTCCGGCTAAGGTAATTATTTTATGGTGAATGCACTCATGATATTACCCCGCAATCAGAACCGGATCATAAAGTCCTGCTTTTCAAGGAATGACTTCCGGAAAAATATGATCCCCACAAAAAAAAGATCAATGCTGAGTTTTACACGCGGATCTTTTTTTATTTCTGCCCAGGCTTCTTCCATCTCCGCGCTCCAGTGTATGTCGTCAAAGACAATGCAGGAATTTTCATGGGTCTTTTCCAGGATCTGGTTAAAGTAACGGATCGTTGGCTGTTTCCTGTGGTTGCCATCAACAAAAGCAAGGTCAAGTCGATCAAAATTATCCAGTGCGCCGGTCAACACATCATCAAAATTTCCCCGGACCAAAATGGTGTTTGGAATTCCGGCCGACCGAAAATGAGCTTCGGCGTATTCTGCAATTGCTTCCGACCCTTCAATGGTAATTAGTTTCTCCAGGCCAGGCACCTGTGAAAAATAGGTGGTGGTGACTCCCAGCGAAGTACCGAGCTCGATAATGTTGCCATACCCGTAAAACCTGGCCAGCCTGAAAAGCAGCCGGGAATAACGTTTAGGCTTAACCGAAGTTCGGGCGATATCTGCAACCTTTCTTTGATGAATAACCTGCCTGCCGGGTTGAATAGAGACAACACTATTTACGGCTGATCCGGCTCCAAGGTCCAATACTTCCAGCTGCCTATTATCTTGTAATACCTGTTCACGGTAATTCTCCGCCAGTGTATAGGCCGGGTAAGGATGGTGATCCATCAGCACCTGGCGGATAAATTCATAGACAAATGGCGAATGTATTCCGTGACCTCTCCCATTGGATGCACGAATAAAATATTTCAGGTATTTAAAGGCCAGTTCGGGAGCTGAATACATTTTATTGTTTTTCCCAGGTCTCAAAACTGTAGGCGTAAGCGTGTTTTTCATCTGCCGGGAAGTTGAGGCAGGAGGTCTGCTTCCATTCAGGGTTATTCCTGATCTCGGGAAAGAATACTTCTGCTTCAGGAAATTCATGATGCACCCGGGTGAGGTATATCTTATTGGTATAGGGAAGCGAATGTTTATAGATTTCACCACCGCCGGCTATGAAAACTTCTTTACAATCTGTTTCTTCAGCTTTATTAATGGCTGCATTGATATCCGGGACGACAAAGATCTTATCGTTCTGCGGATGAAAATCTTTATTGGATGTAACGATGATATTAAAGCGGCCAGGCAACGGTTCACCTGCAATGGATTCATAGGTCTTCCTGCCCATGATCACCGGCATACCCCAGGTACTGTTCTTGAAAAATTTCAGGTCGTTGGGAAGGTGCCAGAGCAATGTATTGTGTTTGCCGATTTCATTTTTCTCGCCTGCGGCAACAATTTGTGATACAATCATAGGTGTCGTTTTTGCCAGCTTCGTTAGACAGCTACCGGTGCTTTAATTGCCGGATGGAACTGGTAATTCTCCAACGTAAAATCTTCATACCTGAAACCAAAAATATCCTTTACTTCCGGATTGATTTTCATGACAGGAAGCGGAAATGGTTCGCGGCTTAATTGAAGCTTTGCCTGTTCGATATGATTATTATACAAATGCACATCGCCGAAAGTATGTACAAAGTCTCCCGGTTCCAGTCCGCATACCTGTGCAATCATCAGGGTGAGCAAGGCATAAGAGGCAATATTGAAAGGCACGCCCAGGAAAACGTCAGCAGAACGCTGGTATAGCTGGCAGCTTAGTTTTCCATTGGCAACATAAAACTGGAACAGGCTATGACAGGGCATGAGGGCCATTTTCGGAAGGTCGGACACATTCCATGCACTGACGATCAGCCTTCTGCTGTCCGGATTTTTTTTGATCTCACTGATCAGCCAGCTGATCTGGTCTACTTCCTGTCCGCCTGCACCTTCCCAGCTCCTCCATTGCTTACCGTAAACGGGACCGAGTTCCCCGTTTTCATCGGCCCATTCGTTCCAGATGCTTACACCATGTTCTTTGAGATAAGCAATATTGGTTTCTCCTTTTAGGAACCAGAGGAGTTCATGAATGATACTTTTCAGGTGAAGTTTCTTAGTGGTCACCAGCGGAAAACCTTCCTTCAGGTCAAACCTCATCTGGTAACCAAATACGCTGATGGTTCCGGTGCCCGTCCTGTCGTGCTTCTGCGCTCCCTTATCGAAAATATGCCGGAGCAGATCATGGTATTGATGCATGGTGCAAATTTAAATAGAAAAAAGACGCAGAGAGAGCAAAGACGCCAAGGCGAATTGGGATTGGCGAATTCGCGGATTGTTGCGTTCCCTCAACCCTCAACCCTCAACCCTCAACTACTTCAGCGCTTCGCTCACCACCTTCCCGATATTTCCGCTTGGCATCTGGATTCTCAGGAGTGCTGCGATTGTTGGCGCAATGTCTGTCATATGGACATCCTTTGTCAGCCTGCCGGGCTTGATACCCCATCCCATAAATATCATGGGAATATGAGAATCATACGGATACCAGGATCCATGTGAACTTCCTGTTGAACTCCAGCTGAGGTAGCCGGAGTTCATGATAACCTGTATATCACCGGCCCTTTTTGCATTATATCCCTGGATAAATTTCTCTTTTACTTCCGCAGGCAAAATAACATTGCCGATGTTTTCATAATCGAAAGCATAAAAAACTCCAGGGTCCTTGTTCAATTCAGTGACGAGGTATTTTTTCAGTTCTGCAAAATTCAGGTTGGCGCTGTCAATAGCCCTTCGGTTAAGATAGACCTGGTAATTGGCGGATGACTCCACCAGTTTCTTCAATCCAAACTTATTGACCGTTTTTGCGATGCCGGAAGAACTGCCCGGGTTAAAGACCCCGCCGGGAAGTTTTTTCTCTTTTGAGTATCCCGGCGAATGCGCCACTGCATGATCTGCTGTAATAAAAACTGTATACTGGTTACCAAACTTCGCATCAAGGTAATTGAATAGTGATGCAAGTTCCTTATCGAGCCTGAGGTAAGTATCCTCAACTTCTATGGAGTTGGGCCCATACTGGTGGCCCACATAATCAGGTGAAGAAAAACTGATGGCAAGAAAGTCAGTGATCTCGTCAGCACCCAGTCCTTCCCCAACGATGGCGGCCTTGGCAAATTCTGCGGTGAGTGTATTACCGTGAGGCGTACCCGAAATCATGCCATAATTACTGCCCATATACGAATTCAGCATATGAGGAAAAACGGGTTTTGCATCAGCAGCGGATTTCCCCTCATAGACTTTATCGTCCTCGTCACTCTGTACATATGTATTGATCGGGTACAGGGTGTTCCAGTTAAGCTTATACAGGGAGTCTGGCATTTTACGGCTATTGAATCTCTTCGCCCATCCCGGCAGCTCCTCCATATAATAAGTGCTGGTTACCCAGTTTCCCGAACCGGCATCATACCAGTAGGCAGCATTGGCGGAATGTCCGGCCGGTAGTATTCCACCCCGGTCCTTGATGGCGATACCGATCACCTTGGACCTGAAATTAGTGGCCATCCGCAGCTCATCGCAAACCGTTGTGACCAGCATATTCCTGGGCGACATCGGTGCGGCAGTCGGGCTTCCTCCGATTGTTTTTACTGAACCGTCTTCAGCACAATACACCATCCTGCCAAGTCCCCGGTCGTACCAGTCATTTCCCATAATGCCGTTGATCGCTGGCACCGAACCAGTATACACAGAAGCATGACCGCAGGCAGTTACGGTTTGCGCATAGGGTATATACGCATTGTCGCAGTTAAAGCCTTCACGGAGCAGTCTTTTAAAACCTCCCTCTCCATACCTGTCCTGGAAACGGTAAAGAAAATCCCAGCGCATCTGGTCAACCATTAATCCGACGACAATTTTTGGACGGTCGGGTTTTGAGGCTGCTTTTTGCTGGGCCTGGAGGGATAACATCAATAATGTGGAAAGAAAAAAAACGGAGATCAGCTTTATCATTGATCGGATCATTTTGATTTGAGCCGCTAAAGTTACATATTCACCCCTAACGGGTGCAAAAATTAAGAGTTGGCCGAAATGTTTTATTTTTGCAGCGATTTATCAGGAAATAATTCAAAAAACATGGCAGATATTTTTGAGAAATTACTCCGCAACCAGGGACCACTTGGCCAGCACAGGAAAAGGGCACATGGATATTTTGCTTTTCCGAAACTGGAAGGAAATATTGGCAACAGAATGATTTTCAGGGGAAAAGAGAAGATAGTCTGGAGCCTCAATAATTATCTCGGACTGGCTAATCATCCGGAAGTGAGAAGAGCCGATGCCGATGCAGCCGCGGAGTATGGACTCGCCCTGCCAATGGGTGCAAGGATGATGAGTGGAAACAGCGATCATCATGAGCGATTGGAAGCTGAACTGGCCGCTCTTGAAGCCAAAGAAGATGCCATCCTGCTGAATTATGGATACCAGGGTATGGTGAGCCTGATCGATGTGCTGTGCAACCGGCACGATGTTATCGTATATGATGCAGAAAGTCATGCCTGTATCATTGACGGACTAAGGCTCCATCCCGGCCATCGCTATGTTTTCAAGCATAA
This sequence comes from uncultured Sphingobacteriales bacterium, assembly GCA_963707255.1. Lineage (GTDB taxonomy): Bacteria > Bacteroidota > Bacteroidia > Chitinophagales > Chitinophagaceae > Pollutibacter. The sequence continues at coordinate 445,580 of CAVPPM010000023.1, forward strand.
TGATATCGATGACCTGGAAAAGCAGCTGCAAAGGGCTACTGCACTGATCGAAAAACAACAAACCGGCGGTATTCTGGTGATTACTGAAGGAGTTTTTGGAATGGCGGGAGACCAGGGTAAGCTTCGTGAGATTGCTGCATTGAAAGACAAATATGAATTTCGTTTACTGGTGGATGATGCCCATGGTTTTGGAACACTGGGAAAAACAGGCGCTGGCGCGGGAGAAGAACAGGGTGTCCAGGATAAAATTGACCTGTATTTTTCAACTTTTGCCAAATCGATGGCTTCGATCGGCGCTTTTGTTGCCGGCGAAAAGTCGATCATAGACTATATCCGTTACAATATCCGCAGCCAGATCTTTGCCAAGAGCCTTCCCATGCCTCTGGTGATCGGCAACCTGAAACGACTGGAATTGATGCGCAATCATCCTGAACTGAAGGATAAACTCTGGTCAAATGCCTTGAAATTACAATCAGGACTAAAAGACAAGGGCTTTGATATCGGGAAAACAGACTCTGTGGTAACGCCGGTTTATATGAATGGAGGTGTTGAAGAAGCTACTGCCATGGTAATGGACCTCCGGGAAAACTATCATATTTTCTGTTCCATTGTGATCTACCCGGTGATTCCAAAAGGCCATATTATTTTCCGCCTCATTCCAACTGCTGTGCATACGGATGAAGATATCCGGCTGACCCTCGAAGCTTTCCAGGAAACCAAACAAAAGCTCGACGCCGGGGAATACAAGGTTGAAGCAATTCCGGATATGGCACAGGCCTGAGCCTGGCGGCAATGTGCTAATTTTATATTGCGATAATGTGCTGATGTTAATGTGATAATGTATAGATCACATTACCGCACTATAGCACTATCAAATTTTTAAACAAAAACCATCGGAAGGATGGTTTTTTTATTTATCAGATGATTGGTTTTTGTTTAAATAAAAAGGCAGGATAAAAATCCCGCCCGCTTTAATATCCAATATCCTATGAAAACCATAGTAAGGACACCATTATTGTAGCGGGAGTTGCCCGGGATATAAGTTATTTGGAGTATGTACAAAAAAAAAGAGGCCAGGATAGAAATCCAGCCCCGTTTTAAATCCAATATCCTATGAAAAACCAAGATATAAACGGGGATGGGTATGATTTTATTGCAGCGCTACTTCCACTTTGAAGAAAATTGTTGGTGAAATTGCTGAAAGGACTGATTCCCATAGTGTCCTTCGCCGAAATAATGGAGAATAATCTCCATCTCTTTTGGCTCCAGATACCCTGCAATAGCCTGGGGTGTCTCTCCTTTTGACGGCAAAATGACCGTAGTGGGAAAAGAAAGTTCTCCTTTTGTAAGATAAAGTGCATAAGTATTGACCCGGTAACTGCTATGGTAGGCATAATGTTTACCCAGCCAGCTGAGGTCCTCCTTTGTTTCTGCGTTGAGCTTTACGGGTATAAAATGCTCGTTGATGTATTTGATCACCTGGGGATGACTGTAGGTTTTTTTATCCATCACCTTGCACCATCCACACCAGTCGGTATACAGGTCGATCAGCACGGGCTTGTCGGCCGCTTTGAGTGAGGATTCTGCCTCTTTCAGGGTCATCCAGTTAACCTGCTCTTTTTTTGCCGATGGACCGGCATCCATATTTTCGGCCGATGCACCGGCATCCAAATTTTCTGCCGATAGACCGGCATCTAAATTTTTTGCCGTCAGACCAGCATCCAATTTTTTCGCCGACGGGCCGGCTTCCAAAATTTTTGCCGATGGACCGGCCAAAAAATGCTGTCGGCTTGCTTCCTTAACCGGATGTATAAACGATAATGCAAAAACGGTCAATCCGCCTATTAGTAGCCCGCCAATAACTTTTTGCATAGTATTTTGTTTATTTACACTAAGTAATAACGAATATCATGCGAAAAATTGTGGTAGCAGCGACCGGAGCGAGTGGTTCCCTCTACTTTAAGATTTTATTGGATAAACTCCTGCTGATCAGGGATCAGTGGGACGAAGTTGCCCTGGTGATGTCTGACAATGCCAAATCCGTATGGGAAACTGAACTACAGCAGAAAGATTACGAAAAATATACTTTCCCTTTTTTCGACAAAAATGACTTTTCTGCACCTTTCGCTTCCGGTTCCGGCCAGTTTGATACCATGATCATTATTCCCTGTTCCATGGGAACCATGGGCAGGATTGCAACAGGCGTGTCTAATGACCTCATTACCCGGGCGGCAGATGTAATACTGAAAGAAAGGAGAAAACTCATCTGCGTGATCAGGGATATGCCATATAACCTTGTGCATATCCGAAATATGGAAACCATTACGCTCGCCGGGGGTATTATTTGTCCGGCCACCCCCTCTTTCTATAGCAATCCTTCCACGATAGAGGAAGTTGCCGCCACGGTTGTGGATAGAGTGATGGATTTATCGCAGTTCAGTGTACAATCATATCGATGGGGCGGAAGCGATAAATAATTAGGAGATGTGGTAAATGTGGAAAGTGTGGAAGTGAAAATCAGGAAATAGAGAAAGCCTCCATTTACGGAGGCTTTACTTATATGAAATTTCCAAATTTGTATTTCCACACTTCCCACACTAACCACATTACCAATTATCTCAGGTCTATCACTTCCACCCCCGGATATTTCTTTGCATCAAATGCAAACATATCATCGGCAAGCGCAGCATTGGTAACGATATTATTCATCGAGTAGGTATACCTGTTACCATTCTTCTCAAATACCTGTGTTGAAGTGATCAGTTTGGTGGCTTTGTCAACACTGACCAGTACCTTGAAAAAGGGTTTTGTTTTATCAACCGGCGTGAGCTCAATTTCCTGTATGGTCTTGGTACCCACTTTCTTTTCGCCATTCAGTTTATACAGGAAATCCTTATCATAAAAATTGGTGAATAATTTCTGGGGGGTTATAGAACCGCCATTTTGCTCAAATTGTGCAACCTGCACCTCATTGGCGGCTTTGTCGTAAGTCCATACATTCTTTCCGTCACAGTATATTTCCTGTCCCGTAATGTTTACCCTGTACTTCACTCCTTTCATAAACACAGTCCCTTTCTTTGTGCCCTGCACCTTTCCGGCAGCATCCTTTACTTCAAGGCTGAAACCGCCTTTTACCGTTTTGAAAGATTTAAACTTCGTGCTGACCGCATCCAGGATCTTCTTGGCATCAGGGTCATTGGTACCAAGACCTTTGGCACTGGCCTGTGCATGTACATTTATAGCGGAGAAGACAAACAGAAAAATCGTAAGATATTTTATCATCGTTGAAATTTAATTAAGCGTGCAAATATAGACTATAGACAGGAACAGGTATAAAAGGATTAATAGGGAAATGTGAAATTATGAGGATGCGTAAAAATGTGATGCCATTTGCTCATAAACCATTAACGCACACTATACAGCTTAACGGTTCTTTAACCAAACGACTGAAGATACTCTTCCAGCTGATGCTCTGTCTTGAACAACACATCTCTTGCTTTGCTGCCCTGGTTGCCGCCAACGATACCTGCTGCTTCCAGCTGGTCCATCAGTCTGCCCTGCCCGGTTATAACCCAGTTTCATCCGTCCTTTGCAGCAATGAAGTGGATCCCACCTGGCTTTGTACAATCAGTCGTGGCCGCATCTTCAAACAACGGATCCCTTTCGGCAATATCGAATCTCTTTTCCATCCGCGTCTTTTTCATCAATATATTCAGGCAAGCATGAAGGCCTGCGGATACCCTCGTTGCTGGCCGATGAATTCCACCACTTTTTCCACTTCAGGTGTATCTACAAACACACACTGGAGACGGGTAAGTTCACCATTATAGGAAATAAGCATATCGCCCCTGCCGATCAGTTGTTCGGCACCACCTGTGTCAAGGATGGTCCGGGAGTCAATCTTTGACGATACCTTAAAGGCAATCCGTGCAGGGAAGTTGGCCTTGATGGTACCGGTGATAATATTAACAGAAGGTCTTTGCGTGGCAATGATCAGGTGTATACCCACCGCCCGGGCCAGTTGCGCCAGCCGTGCAATCGGCATTTCAATTTCTTTTCCTGCCGTCATGATCAGGTCGGCAAACTCATCGATCACCAGTACTATGAAAGGAAGGAACTGGTGTCCTTTTTCGGGATTCAGTTTACGGGCGACAAATTTTTCATTGTACTCACTGATATTACGGCATCCTGCTTCTTTCAAGCAGGTCGTACCGGTTATCCATTTCGATACATAACGCATTAAGTGTATGCACCACTTTTCTGGTATCCGTGATGATGGCTTCTTCCTCACCGGGCAATTTGGCAAGAAAATGTCTTTCAATGAGCCGGTATAAACTCAGTTCCACTTTCTTGGGATCTACCAGCACAAATTTTAACTGTGATGGATGCTTTTTATACAATAGCGAAACCAGTATGGCATTTACACCTACAGATTTACCCTGGCCTGTGGCACCCGCCATCAGCAGGTGCGGCATGGTGGTAAGGTCAACGATAAAATGTTCATTGGCAATGGTCTTGCCCAAAGCAATCGGCAGTATAAAATGGCTGTTCTGAAATTTTTCTGTGGCAAGCAGGGTCTTCATGCTCACAATACTCTTCTTCACATTCGGCACTTCAATACCAATGGTACCTTTTCCGGGAATGGGTGCAATGATGCGGATACCAAGTGCCGACAAACTCAGGGCAATATCATCTTCAAGGTTTTTGATCCTTGAAATTCTTACACCTGCCGAAGGAATGATTTCGTAAAGCGTTACGGTCGGACCAACGGTGGCGACAATTTTCTGAATGGCGATATCATAATTCTTCAGCGTATTGATGATCTGGTTCTTGTTGGCTTCCAGTTCACCGGGATCCATTACGATCTTTTCACTACCATGCTGATGGAGCAAATCCAGTTGGGGATACTTATAATCACGCAGGTCAAGTACAGGATCATAAGGAGGAAGTTTGGCCACTTTTTCTTCGGCTGACTCCTTCTTTGTTTCGGCAGCAGGTGGTTTTATTTCCAGTTCCAGTGGTTCTGAAGATACCTGGGGTTTACGTTGTCTTGGCTGTATTTCGTCCTCCGTATGATCCAGTTGAATAGCTGATTCCTGGTGAGGCGGATACACATCTTTTTCAATCATCAGCATCGGCCCGGATTCGTCTGCATCATTGGGAACATTTGGCATTTCCCTTGATTTTTTCCGGATTTTATTTCCGGGAAGAGCCACTTCATCTTTTTCGCCGGACTCGCCGGGCAGTTCATCTTCCACAGGTTGCTAATTTCCTTTGCGGAAGTTTAAAAGATGGCATTTCCAGCACGGGATTAAAACGCCAGATCATATATGACAGGAAAGCAACGAGTATAAATACGGTGGTGCCCACATTTCCGATAAGTCCCACAAACCAGTTGCTCAATAATTTACCGACTTCTCCGCCCCAGGGAAATTCGAATCCCCGGAATACAAAGGCCAGGCTCAGGCTGAAGACAAATAATCCGGCGACAAGATATTTCAGGTTGCGGCTGACGGAGAATATTTTTTTATTGAATAGCAGGTTGATCCCCGTCACAAAAAGAAAGGAACAGAAAAGGAAGGAGGCAATTCCAAACCCTTTATTGATAAAAACATGGGAAATATAGGCGCCGAAAGATCCCAGGAGGTTGGCAATGGGATATTCATTTGGTGCGAGTATCGATATTCCATGCTGGAATACCTTGTCATAATCTTCCTTCCAGGTAAATAAGTAAGAAGTAAATGCTACAAAAAAAAAGAAGCAGAGCATCAACAGGATGGCACCGGTTATCTTATGGGTGCGTTCGTCCCTTACGACTTCCTTGATAGCAAGTTTTTCAACTTTTTCAGTAGTCAGTTTTCCCGGATCTGGAGTTTTCCTGGCGGTTTTTAATCGATTGGCCATCTCGTTGCAAACCTACAATTTTTTATATCGATTACACACTGGAGAGATTCGCTGTTGACTTAATCTTTTTCCAAAGGTTTGTTGGAAGGGATACCCAGCATTAGCCCGATCCAGCCGCAAACCAGCAGTAATCCGCCGAATGGCGTCAGTAAGCCGAATCCACCCAGGCCGATATCCTTTACAGATTTTAACAGGGCGAGCAAATACAGTGAGCCGCTGAACAGTATGGTGCCAACGACGAAAAATCTTCCGGCCCAGAGAATCCAGTCGTTGGGGTAACGCTTGTGCAATACACCGGTAATCAGTAAAGCCAGGGAATGATAAAACTGGTAGGTTACACCTGTCTGGAAAGTAGACAGTACATCCGGACTGAGATATTGTTTCAGGGTATGCGCAGCAAATGCCCCTAACAAAACACTGATGGCGCCCATAATAGCGCCGATCTTGAGATACGTTCTATGCATGTTTTTGCAGTTGTCGGATTAAATCATCCGGGGTCGATTCTGTAGGGTCAATAATGATACGTGCCTGGTGATAGAATTGCAGCCGCTCCTCTAATTTATCTTCAATAAACTCGTGCAATTTTTCTGACGACATCCCTTTAATAAGGGGTCTGTGTTCAGCTTCTTCAATCAGCCTCGTGGCCATTACTTCCTTCGGTGTATTCATCCAGACGGTTGTTCCGAGCGCATTCATCACCATCATATTGTCGTAAAAACATGGTGTCCCTCCTCCGCAGGCAAGGATAAAATTATCCAGTACGTGCAATTCCCTCAGGCAAACGGCTTCCAGTTTCCGGAAATACTTTTCCCCTTTCCTGTCAAATATATCATTGATTTTTAAATTTGCCCGTTTTTCAATAAGATCATCAAGATCGAAAAAAGGCATATCCAGTTTTTCCCCTATGATCTTTGCCCAGGTTGATTTTCCAGAACCCATGAATCCGATAAGGAATATTCTCATACTGCATTACTGTTCATTTCATTAATTGAAGGCATTCATTCCCGTTACATCCATACCCGTAATCAGCAGGTGTATATCATGCGTTCCTTCATAAGTGATCACACTCTCCAGGTTCATCATATGCCTCATGACAGGATACTCCCCCGTAATGCCCATACCGCCAAGCATCTGCCTGGCATCCCGGCAAATTTGCTGGGCGATATCACATGAATTGCGCTTCGCCATACTAACCTGTGCCGCGGTGGCCCGCCCTTCGTTCATCAATACACCCAGTCTCCAGTTTAATAACTGTGCCTTCGTGATTTCTGTGATCATTTCCGCCAGTTTCTTCTGCTGCAACTGGAACCCGCCGATGGGCCGTCCAAACTGCATCCGCTCCTTTGAATACTTCAACGCCGTATCATAACAATCCATGGCGGCGCCCAACACGCCCCAGGCAATACCATACCTGGCTTTCGACAGACAACTTAACGGCCCTTTCAGGCCTTTTACGCCGGGCAGTATATTTTCTTTCGGCACCTTCACCTGGTCAAATACCAGTTCCCCTGTTGCCGAAGCACGTAAACTCCATTTTCCCTTTGTGACAGGCGTGGAAAAACCCTCCATTCCCCTTTCCAGGATAAGCCCCCTGATATCTCCCTGCCTCATCTTTTGCCCAAACCACGGCAACCTGTGCAAATGGCGCATTACTGATCCACATCTTACTTCCATTCAGAACAACATGATCGCCATGGTCCTTAAAATGACTCAGCATTCCTGCCGGATTACTACCATGATCGGGTTCCGTGAGTCCGAAACATCCCAGCCATTCCCCGCTTCCGAGTTTTGGCAGGTACTTCATCTTTTGTTCCTCAGAGCCATAGGCATAGATCGGAAACATCACCAGGGATCCCTGCACTGACGCCGTTGATCTCACCCCGCTGTCTCCACGTTCCAGTTCCTGCATCATCAGCCCGTAACTGATATAATCCAATCCGCCGCCGCCGTATTGCTCAGGTACAGTGGGTCCAAAACAACCGAGGTCGCCCAGCTGCTGCACAATCTGAACAGGGAATTCTGCACGTTGTGCATAATCTTCAATGATGGGCGAAATTTCTTTCTTTACATAGTTCCTTACCGTTTCCCTGATCAGTTTATGCTCATCGGAAAGCAATTCATCAACCAGGAAATAATCAGGACTTTGAAACAGGTCTTGGCTTGACATAAATTCAATTTAATGTAAACGTTAACCCACAAATGTAATCATTACCCATACTCATGCCTCATCCTGTTCATTGATTTATATTTCCTGCAAGTAAACATATAAGCTTTGCCTGGCCATAGTGAAATCACCACCAGCCATTGTTGTTTTAACGCCGGGGGAATTGCTGATGAAGTCACAGAAAAAATAAAACTTTGAAACACAGTGTTTTTCTTGGCGGTGAGCCAGTTCAGTTACCTTTACCAATGTGTTCCGGCAGGGAACAGAATAATACCTTATGCAATTGAATTCATCCTTCATCCAACATCTCGGTGAATCATTCACTGGTTTTTTTAAGGAAGCCGTTACCGTATCGGAAATCTCCCCGGTACCTGGCGGTGATATTAACCAGACCTTTCTTATCCATACCAGCAAGGGAAGGTTTTTTCTCAAACTGAATGCTGCATTATTCGGACATGACTTTTTTGAAAAGGAAGCAAGGGGTTTGGCCACACTCGCCAATGCAGGAGCAATGAAAGTGCCCCGTCCATTATTTGACGGAAAATTTCACCAGCAGATTTACCTTGTCATGGAATACCTTGAAAAAGGCCCGCCGAAGGAAGACTTCTGGACCAACTTTGGCAGTTCCATGGCTAACCTGCATCGCAATAGTGCTGATCAGTTTGGTCTCGAATACAATAACTATATCGGCAAACTCCACCAGCAAAATAATTACACCGATAACTTTGCAGATTTCTATACAAATCAGCGCATCCTGCCACTGGTCAGCAAAGCAATGAAGCATAAGATGCTGCAGGGTGACGACATATCCAATGCAGAAAATCTTTGCAGGAAACTTTCCGACATTATTCCTGAAGAAAAACCTTCCCTCCTGCATGGTGATTTATGGAAAGGCAATTTTATGTCCATGGCCAACGGGCATGTGGCCATTTTTGATCCTTCTGTCTATTATGGTCACAGGGAAATGGACCTTGCCATGACAATGCTCTTCGGAGGTTTTGAAGAAAGTTTCTACCAGGCGTATACCGACAGTTCGCCATTAACTCCCGGGTTCGATGACAGAAAAGAAATATTCCAATTGTATCCGCTTCTGGTTCATTTGTTGCTTTTTGGCGGACCATACTATCAGCAGGTAAGGAACATCCTTCAAAAATTTGGCTGAGCACCCAACTAAACGGAGGTTTTGGGGATTGTGTTACAAAACCTCCAATATGAAATCAACCAGGTATACCTTAGCCATACTGACCGCTTTCCTGTTCATCATATCCTGCAGTAAAAGTGATTCAACGCCCAGTACGCCAACTCCGCCCGGAGGAACACCGAATACCTGTTCCACCGCCACACCCGGATCATTATTCAAGGAAGTAAAAACATTACTGGCGAATAATTGTGTGACTTGTCATAGTCCGAACGGACAGATGCCATCGGTGGATTTTCGTGATAATTGCGTGATCCAGTCAAAGGCAGCGCTGATCAAGCAGCGGGCCGTTGACCTGGGTAACATGCCACCCACCGGTCCCTTGTCACAGGTAGATAAAGACAAGATCACTGCATGGGTAACTGCCGGTGGAAGGGTTACAGACTAATACCTTGATGTCTGCTTATCAAATGATCAATCAACACGGAACAGTTCCTGTGGCGGGTTAATCATTGATCAGTCCCTTACATCAAACCACACTTTTTTAGGATCATTCCAGTTGCCGTTGTAATTGATGGTAAGTTCCTCCCCTTCGGGGATGAATCTTACCGTGCGAACCGTGATGGTTTCTGTATCATAATCCATTTCATACTCGCAATTGGAACGATAGGAATGGTTATACATGGGGATATATCCCAGCGCCATACAGCACTGGTTTTTTTTGTGTCCCCATTCAAAGATATAATCATGCAGGAGGGTCTTGTCGAGCAGCAACCGGTCTTCCTTTTTCATCACGATCACCGGTGCCACCTCAATAACTGTTGACGGAGGGATTTCTTCACGGGTGAACACCGCCCTTCCCTTTCCCTTTACTTGCTGGATATATAATGAAGGTAAAATCATAAATTTCGTTTATAGGTAACGGTAACAGGGCAGGTAAACCGGATCAGACTTATTACTGCGTAAAAAAAATTTCCTCCATAAACTTACCAAGCAATTCGCCATTATTGTGCTGAACTTCTTTATTTTTATACGTCCACAACATCTGAACTTAATAACCCTTTCCGAAACCAAAACCATCGTATGAAAAAATTCTATCCAAACTTGAGCCTTTCTGCGACCATTAGTCTTATGTTTCTTTTCCTTGTCTGTTTACAATCCTGCCAGGATAATAACCCCGCCACTGAAGCCGAAGAAGAAAATGAACCCTTTATCATGGAGTCCATGGAATTCTGGACGGCGTCGAGGAGTTATCCCAATAAGGACCTGGATGCCCGCACCTTTACGGCATCCTACAATAGATTAAACCAGCATGTCCAGATGCGGGCCTTACAGCCTGACCTGGTCACCACCGCACCCTGGACTCCACTTGCACCGTTCAATTTTGCCGGAAGGATCCTCAGCATGGCCATCAGTCCGGCCAATGCCAACACCATCTTTGTAGGATCTGCCAGTGGCGGTTTGTGGAAAACGACCACGGGTGGTACCGGAGCACCGGGAGGTATCAACTGGACTTATGTGCCCACCGGCTTCCCCGTTCTTGGGGTAGGCGCGGTCGTTATTAACCCACAAAATGCCAACGAGATTTATGCAGGTACCGGAGAGGTGTATAACAAAAACCCCAAAGGGGTTACCGCCGCCGGGCATATCAGGACCCATCGCGGGTTCTATGGCATCGGCATCCTAAAATCCACGGATGGAGGCGCCACCTGGCAACAGGTGCTTAACTTTTCACAATCGAACCTCGAAGGCGTTTTTGATATGCTGATCAATCCTTTAAAGCCTTCTACAGTATGGGCAGCAACCACCGATGGACTTTACCGTAGTTTCAATAGCGGTACCAACTGGACCAAGGTACATTCTGTCCTGATGACCACGGATCTTGCCATGAAGCCCGGCGACACCAGTGTATTGTATGTAGCGCTGCGGTAACTTTGCAAGCAGCGGGACCGGTCTGTATAAATCAACCAACGCGGGAGCAGTAACGCCAACATTTACCAAATTGAGTTCGGGCCTTCCCAACTTTACCGGAATGGCACGGATTGCCATCAGTGCTGCCAATCCCAACCGCATTTACGCCAGCTTGGGACATAACCCCAGCACTACCACGAAATACGGACTGTATGTCTCTACCAACCAGGGAAGTTCATGGTCAAAAGCCACCAACACCAATATCATTAACGGACAGGGATGGTATGCCCATGACGTGGTTGTTGATCCTGCCAATGCCAATACCGTATACTGGGGCGAAATTGATATCTATAAATCCACTAACGGAGGATCATCATTCACCAAAGTGTCTGACTGGGCCGGCTGGAACCTTTCCAATACCACCATCGGAACCACCAGCGAAGGAAGTTCAAGATATGTGCACGCCGACAATCATCGCTTATTCATGACCGGTAGTACGGTGTGGTCCTGTACCGACGGTGGACTTTTTAAAACCACCAACGGAGGATCAACCTGGCAGAGCCTTAATGGCGGTCTTCAGACCGCGCAGATTTATCCGAATATCAGTGTGAGCCGGACAGATCCGAATTATATGCTGCTGGGACTGCAGGATAACGGCACCTTCGTTTACCGGGGTATTCCGGGATGCAAACGCGTCATCGGCGCCGATGGCTTCAGTACGGCCATCGATCCTTCCAATGACAATATCGGCTTTGCGGAATATTATTTCCTCAACCTGAAGAAGTCGTCCGATAAAGGAAATACTTTCCCGACCACGAGCTATTCCAACGGTTATAATTCATTGAATGTGCCCAATGAGAACGCCTGTTTTAACGCGCCATTCGTGTTTGCCTATAACAATACGAACATCATGTATGCAGGTACGATCTACCTGAAAAAATCCACCAACAAGGGTGGTTCCTGGAGCAATGCCAATGGCGGCGCCGTGCTCAGCGGATCCAGTAACCCCATCATCACCCTGGCGACTGCGCCTACTGACGACAATACGGTGTATATTTCTGCAAGCCCCGGTGGCACTGTTCGCAGCAGGTTATACAGGTCCACTGACGGCGGAGCCACTACGGTGAATATCACCGGTACATTACCCGACAGGTATTATTCAAAAATAGCCGTTGACCCGGCCGATAAAAATCGTGTAGCCATCACCGTTTCAGGTTTTGGAACATCACACGTGTTCATCACCCATGATGGCGGAAGCAGCTGGACAGACATTGGCCAGGGTTTACCGGATGTGCCGGCCAATACCCTTGCTTTTGACCCCAACAATACTTCGATCTTATATGTGGGTAATGACATCGGGATCTATTTTGCCACCGATGTTCCCATCACTTCTCCCGGAGCCTCTGCACTGGTAAACTGGGCACCTTATAACGAAGGTTTTACCGATGCAACACTGGTATCAGACATGGTCATTACTACTACCAATAAACTGCGACTGGCCACCTATGGAAGGGGGCTGTGGGAAAGGGATCTCGCTGTTGCACCTGCATCAGGTGTTCAGCTGAGTGAACTGCAGCTAAGCGTTACCGGTAGCCGTGACCTGGTGACCTTTAAGGCAAGGCATGAAGCCGAGGTTGACCATTATGAACTGGAATACAGTACAGACGGAAACCAGTTCAGGTCGGCCGGAACCAGGACGCCTTCGGCCCGTACCGGTGGTGTGCCTAATTTATATGAGATGACTCATGCTGATGGTGCAGGAACGGTTGCCGGATATTACCGGATCCGGATCGTGATGACGGATGGTCATTCTTTCTATTCCGGACTGCTGAAAGTAAACCGCACGATGGATGGAAAGATGAAGATTTATCCTAACCCGGTAAGCAACAAACTGCAATTCAACATTACTGCACCGGTTCAGGGTATTGCCAATGTTACGGTGGTTGATTACTCAGGAAGAATAGTGACCCAACGCAGCATCAGCGTACAGAAAGGTGCCAATAACATTATTCTGCCATTACCTGGCGGCAATGCGGGTGCATATCGCGTTATCGTAAAAGGTGTTGTAGAATCCAATGCTTCATTCATGAGAATACAATAAGCTTCTCATGTTAATATAAAAGCGGGGCAGACATGCCCCGCTTTTTTTTATGCTAATTTTACTGCTTAACTATGCCCAAGTATGGACATCGAACAACTAAGCCTGCAGGAACAGTTTGAGGAAGTCATCTCCCGTGATGAGAAACTGGAGATCCAGGAATTCCTGAACAGCCAGAATATCAGCGATGTGTCTGAGCTCATCAGCAATAATGAGGACTATGCCGAACAGATCATTTCCACGCTCTCCATACACCGTGCTGCGGGGGTTTTTAAAATCCTGGATATAGCCGAACAAAAACGCATTATCCAGGCACTGCCACCACTGAAAACGGCCGAACTGCTCAATGCACTTCCTGCGGATGACCGGACCTCCTTCCTGGAAGAACTTCCGGTTGGCGTAGTCAGGGAACTGATCAAAATGCTGGACCCCGAAGAAAGAAAGATCACCCTTGCCCTGCTGGGATACCCGGAAGATAGTGTGGGCAGGCTGATGACACCTGATTACCTGGCCGTAAACGTAGACTGGACCGCCATCGAAGTACTGAATCACATCCGGCAATACGGAAAGGATAGTGAAACCATTGACGTCATCTATGTGGTCAATGAAAATGGTGAACTGATCGATGACGTCAGGATCAGGGAGTTCCTGTTCGCACCACCGGAGAAAAAAGTCAGTGAACTCATCGATGGACGCTATATCACCCTTAATGTAAACGACGACCAGGAAAAAGCCAACCAGGTCTTCAAAATGAATAATCGGGTAGCCCTTCCCGTTATAGACGATAACAATATCCTCCTGGGCATTGTCACGATAGACGATATCCTTTGGGTTGCGACCGAAGAATTCAGTGAAGACATGCAAAAAATGGGGGGTACCGAAGCACTGAATGAACCCTACCTGGAGATTCCCCTCTTCACACTGTTTAAAAAAAGGGCCGTATGGCTGGTGGTCCTGTTCATAGGAGAAATGCTTACGGCTACGGCTATGGGTTACTATGAACATGAAATTGCGAAAGCCGTTGTGCTGGCGCTGTTTGTGCCCCTCATCATTTCCAGTGGCGGCAACAGCGGGTCACAGGCATCTACCCTGATCATCCAGGCCATGGCTGTGGGAGAGATCACTATCGCAGACTGGTGGAAGGTGATGAGAAGGGAGATCGCTTCGGGGTTATTGCTGGGCTCGGTATTGGGTATCATTGGCTTCAGCAGGATCATTGTATGGCGCCAGATATTCCCGGATATTTATGGTGAACACTACCAGGCAATAGCCATGGCCGTAGGATTCTCATTGGTTGGCGTGGTCCTGCTCGGCACCCTGACCGGCTCCATGCTTCCCATTATCCTGAAAAAACTGGGCGCCGACCCCGCCGTTTCATCTGCCCCCTTTGTGGCTACACTGGTGGATGTATCGGGACTGGTCATTTATTTCAGCTGTGCTTACTTTTTCCTGAAAGGTTTATTGCTGTAAACGCAAGTCGACAACTATAGTAAATTTTAGCCGGGATGGGCGGCCATCCTCCGTTATTAAACTAATGGGGGTCAACCAACGGGTTTTTTAATATCTTGCAGCCACCTAAAAAAAGCATAAATAATGTGTGGAATCGTTGCGTATGTTGGACACCGGGAAGCTTATCCCGTTATTTTAAAGGGGCTTAAAAGACTTGAATACCGGGGCTACGACAGTGCGGGTGTTGCCTTACTGGATGATTCACTGAAAATTTACCGGAAAAAAGGGAAGGTCGCCGAATTGGAAGAAAGCCTGGTTGGCAAAGCACTGCCTGCGCATATTGGCATCGGGCATACCCGTTGGGCCACCCATGGCGAACCCAGTGACAGGAATGCGCATCCCCATCGTTCAGCTTCAGGGAAACTCGCAATGATCCACAATGGTATCATTGAAAATTATGCACAACTCAAAAAGGAGCTTACCAATAAGGGATATGAATTTCACAGCGACACCGATACTGAGGTGCTCCTTAATTTTATTGAAGACATCCGGATCAATAATGATTGTCCGCTTGAAGAAGCCGTCCGGGTAGCCTTGAAAAGGGTTGTCGGTGCCTACGTGATCGTGTTGCTGGATGAAGACACACCGGATACATTGATTGCGGCGAGAAAAGGAAGTCCGCTCGTCATCGGTATCGGCAAGGGTGAACATTTCCTGGCATCCGATGCCTCTCCGATCATTGAATACACGAAAGAAGTAGTGTATGTCAACGACTATGAACTGGCCATATTAAAACCGGATGAACTGATCCTGAAAAACCTGGGCAATGAAAAGCTGACGCCGTATATCCAGAAACTGGATATGGAACTTGCAGCCATTGAAAAAGGCGGCTATGAACATTTCATGCTGAAAGAAATATTTGAACAACCCGATACCATATATGACTGCCTGCGGGGAAGACTGGATGCTGTTCATGGCCATATCCTGATGAGCGGAGTGGAAAATAATCTCGAGCAACTCATGAATGCCAACCGGATCATCATGGTAGCCTGTGGAACCAGCTGGCATGCGGGACTGGTTGCCGAATATATTTTCGAAGAACTTTGCCGGATTCCCGTGGAAGTGGAATATGCATCTGAATTCCGTTACCGCAATCCCGTGATCCATAAAGGTGATATCATCATTGCCATTTCACAAAGTGGTGAAACGGCAGATACACTGGTAGCCATTGAAAAGGCAAAGGAGCAGGGTGCGTTTATTTTTGGCGTACTGAATGTTGTGGGATCATCCATTGCCCGGGCATCACATGCCGGCGCATATACCCATGCGGGTCCGGAAATCGGTGTTGCCAGTACCAAAGCATTTACCGCACAACTTACCGTACTGACCATGGTTGCCCTGAAAATTGCCATAGAAAAAGGTACAATTAGCCGTGAACGTTATATGCACCTGCTGAATGAACTACACGAGGTACCGGAAAAAGTGGAGATCGCCCTGGCAATGCATGAGCATATTAAAAAAGTGGCGGAAAAATATACAGACGCAAGAGATGTTTTGTACCTCGGACGCGGTTATAATTTCCCGGTGGCCCTTGAAGGCGCACTCAAACTAAAAGAAATTTCCTATATACATGCCGAAGGATATCCGGCAGCAGAAATGAAACACGGACCTATTGCATTGGTGGATGAAACCCTGCCGGTGGTATTTGTCGCCACAAAAGACACCTATCACGAAAAGATCGTCAGCAATATGCAGGAAATCAAAGCACGAAAGGGTAAGGTGATTGCCATTGTGACCGAAGGTGATGACATGATCAGCTCAGCTTGCAGATGATACCATGATTTCTGCCGCCGGCAGATGAAATGATTGCACCAATGATCAGTGTAATTCCACTGCAGCTTCTCGCCTATTATATTGGTGTTCATAAAGGGCTTGATGTAGATAAGCCGAGGAACCTGGCGAAAAGTGTAACCGTAGAATAATCACTGAACAGATCTTTTATCATGAATAATTTACGAAAACGTCCTATCAATGATATCGGCTACGGATTTGTAGACCCTGCATTCCTGCCTCCCGGTGCAAGATGAATACCATCTCCGCAACCTGCAGAACCGTAGCGGCATTCAATACCGGAAGCTGACCGCTTCAGAAATTGAAATGCTGGTTCGAAATAACAATACTTCAGACGACTGGAACAATATCCTGGTCTCGGATGCCTTTAATCCCGACCTGGTAAAAAACTGTAAATTCTTCGGACTGGTAAGGATTGGAAAACTGGAACCTTATTTCCTGGAGTTCCATAACCTCCGGATGCCCGTTGGCCTTTATAACAGTACCATGATCAGTTGCGACTTCGGCGATAACGTGGTGATGGATAATGTGAATTATATGTCGCATTACATTATCGGCAATGAAGTGATGATTGTCAATGTAAATGAACTGGCCACTACCAGTGTTGCAAAATTCGGTAATGGTACCGTGAAAGATGGTGAAAAGGAAGATATCCGCATCTGGCTGGAAGTATGCAATGAAAATGCAGGGAGAAAAATTATTCCCTTTAACGGTATGCTGCCGGGTGATGCATTCATGTGGGCCAAATACAGGGACGATGAAGAATTATTGAAAAAATTCAAGGAATTCACGGAAAAAAAATTCGACAAGCAGCGCGGATACTATGGAAAGATCGGTGACCGCACGGTGATCAAGAATTGCAGGATCATCAAGGATGCATGGATCGGAAGCGATGCCTATATCAAAGGAGCCAACAAGATCAAGAACGTTACCATCAACAGTTCCCCCGAGGCCAATTCACAAATTGGTGAAGGATGTGAACTGGTGAATGGCATCATCGGTTTCGGCTGCAAGATATTTCTATGGCGTGAAGGCAGTACGGTTTATCATGGCATCGCATTCCCAGTTAAAATATGGCGCCAGGCTGATCAATTCATACCTCGGAAACAATTCTACGATTTCCTGTTGCGAGGTGCTGAATTCGCTCATCTTCCCTTTTCATGAACAGCACCATAACAATTCTTTTTTATGTGCAGCATTGGTTGAGGGGCAAAGCAATATGGCCGCAGGCGCCACCATTGGCTCCAATCATAATCAGCAGGAGCGCAGATGGCGAACTCGTTGCGGGCCGGGGCTTCTGGCCGGGCCTGTGCGTAAGCCTGAAACACAATTCAAAATTTGCCAGCTTTTCCATTATTGCCAAAGGAGATTATCCTGCAGAACTCAATATTCCCATCCCTTTCTCGCTGATCAGTAATGATGTGCATAACAACCGGCTGGTGATGATCCCGGGATACTGGTTTCTGTATAATCTTTACGCCCTTACCCGCAATGAGTGGAAATACGGAGCAAGGGACCTGCGTACGGATAAAGACACAGCGCATAGAGGTGAATTATCTCGCACCGGACAGCATCAATGAAATGTTCAAAGCACTGGATCTGCTCTGCGAATGTACCGGCAATGCATTTTTCAAATCAACAGAAGATTCATCCTTTACAAAAAAGGACGCCATAAAAAAAGGTCGCCTGCTACTGGAGTCTAAAGACCCGGTAGTATCCGCACTTGAGATCACCGCCAGGGGATTTGAGAACAGCGAAAGGAAGGTGGTGCTGCTTAAAGTTCAACGGGCATATGATGTGTTTAAACGGATGATCCGTTTTTATGGTATCCAGAAACTAATACAGCATATCACCGGTAATACTACACCGGTAAAAAAAATGATCCAGACCCTCCCCTTTTCTGCGAAAAGAAATGACTGGGTGAATATCGGCGGACAATTAATTCCGTTATCGGAATTTGAGAAATTCCGGAAGAACATCAACTCCGGCAAGATCAATTCCTGGGATGAGGTTCATGCCTATTATGCATTTCAGTCCGACAAATATGATCATACCGTATTTCAGCATGCATTTGCATCGCTAAGGGAAATGGACGGCTTTACTGCAGCTGAATTTAACCAGGAAAAACTGCTTCAATTGTTGAATGAGGGTATAAAGACGATGGAATGGATCAACCAGGAAATTTTTGCTTCAAGGAAAAAGGACTATGATAATCCTTTCCGCAAAATGGTGTATGAAAATGAAGCCGAAATGAACAGTGTGGTGGGTGCGATGGAGGACAACAGTTTCATCAACATGAAAAAACAGGAAATGAAACAGTTTACCGCCGCCGCCAGGAAAATAATCCGCCACATCCAAACTTAAAATAGATGAAACCTGGGACTGCGGGGAATTTACTTAACAGCTTATTTATGATCACGCGCCCTTGCTTTCATTGAATCTGCAATAGCAGCAGCGGCTGAGTCCACCGAAGCGTTAGAACTGTCAACAGGCGCCGCTGTTATTGAGTCGGCACCAACTAAAGCGTCTCCATCTGCAGATTTTTCCGCACGGTTATTACAGGCAGCAAACACTGCGGCAATGGCAATGACAAAAAGCACCATGATCTTTTTCAATGGTCATTCATTTAATAACGGCATATGACAGCGTACCTATGTAACCTGACCGGAATTCCTGGTTATTTCTTCCGGAAAAATATTCTTACGGGTACTCCCTTAAAGTTGAAGTTTTCCCTTAGCTGATTTTCCAGGTAATTACGGTAAGGCGTTTTCAGGTCGTCCGGGTAATTACAGAAAAAAGCAAAGCTTGGTACTACGGTAGGAAGTTGTGTCACGAATTTTATCCGTACCGGGTTGCCTCTCACCACTGGAGGATGATAAGCCTCAATAGCCTTCAGCATTACTTCATTGAGTTTGGACGTGGGCACCTTCCTCGTACGGTTTTCAAATACTTCCAATGCTATTTCGATGGCCTTGAAAATCCTGGTCTTATCTTTCGCAGAAATAAAGAGAATCGGTACATCATTGAACGGGGCCAGGCGTTGCTTCAATTCCTTTTCGTAATCGCGGGCAGTATTGGTTTGCTTATCCATCAGGTCCCACTTATTCACCAGCATCACAATGCCCTTTCCTTTCTTTACTGCAAGACTGAAAATATTCAAGTCCTGTTGCGAGATACCTTTTTCTGCGTCAAGCATGATCAGGCAGATATCAGATTCATCCAATGCCTTAATGGCACGGATAACCGAATAAAATTCAAGGTCCTCGTTTACCTTGTTTTTTCTCCTGAGCCCGGCGGTATCTATCAGCACAAACTCCTTCTGGAACAAATTATAGTGGGTATGGATGGTATCCCTTGTGGTTCCTGCGATTTCACTTACAATGGTCCTTTCGGAACCCACCAGTGCATTCAGCAGCGATGATTTACCAACATTAGGCTGACCGATAATGGCAATTTTCGGCAGATCCTTTAACGGATCTTCAATCTCTTCCTGGATGTTTTCTGCAAGATCATCGAGCAATTCACCTGTTCCGCTTCCGCTGATGGAGGAAAGGAAAAAAACTTTGTCGAATCCCAGCTGGTAGAACTCCTGGGCTTCCAAAAAACGGTCATGATTATCGACCTTATTCACAACAAGATAAACCGGCTTATCCGAGCGTCGCAGTATATGCGCCATGGTAGTATCAAGATCTGTAATTCCTGTGGCTGCATCCACCATAAAAAAAATGGCATGGGCCTCCTGCACGGCGATCATCACCTGCTTCCGGATTTCCCTTTCAAAAATATCCTCCGTATCGGGCACAAACCCGCCGGTATCTATGACATTAAAGTTTTTACCATTCCATTCGGCAACACCATACTGCCTGTCGCGTGTGACGCCCGGCGTATCCTGTACAATGGCTTTTCTTTCTTCGAGCAGGCGGTTGAAAAATGTGCTTTTACCAACATTCGGACGGCCCACGATGGCTACTGTAAATCCCATAATTTTTTATTCTTTCTTAACCTTAACAGTTGCCTGGTTATAGTATTCAAGTAAGCGAATAACATCTTCTTCCTTTGTGAATGAAATATGATTATTCTTTATCCAGTCTTCTATTGCAGGTGGCTGAGGCAAAAATTTCATCACCTCATCCCTGTTCAGTTTTTTTAATTTTTCTATCCTGTTTTCATGCTGTATGAAATAGTCGTTATTATCAACGAAATAATAACTCTTTAATGTCCGCAGCATGGAGTCACCAGTCCGGAGTTCGCGGTCACAGACTTTAAGAAGTTTCACCGGGCCCTGGTTTCTTTCCTCAACATAATACCTCTTGTTTCTCTTTATATATTGCAGGTTTACTTCCGCAAGATCATTTCGGAAAATGGAAATGATCTTTGTGGTATCATTCGGATCCACGAAAACGGCCCTGACAAGTTCATCAGGAAAAGCGGCCAGTTCCTGGTTGTTTTTGTTGATGTATTCAATTTCCCTTGTGGCCAGGTTTACACTGGTCGGAAAAATTCCATATTTCTTATTGCCGGGTGCAAATAATATCGCAGGCATATAATCCTTGTTCCAATAAGGAATGCCTTTGATTTTATCATAGGATACCCTGTTATTGAGCTGCTGGGAATTGTATACGATCAGGGATCCCTGGCGGTCGCCACCACCCGGACCGAATTCCGCCCAGATCTGGGCAGACGCTCCGATGCCGGTGAAGAAACATAATAGTGTTAGTATTTTTTTCATGTCCTGATATTTACTACTAATCTAACCATTTACAACAGAAGGATCAATAGCCATATTCTTTAAGATGAATCTCATTATCACGCCATTTCGGCCTCACTTTCACGAATAATTCCAGGAACACTTTTGTCCCCAGGAAGGCTTCCATCGACTGGCGCGACAACGTGCCAAGTTTTTTTATCATGCTTCCCTTATCGCCCAGGATGATGGCTTTCTGTGATTCCCGCTGCACAATAATGTCGGCAGAAATCTTCACCAGGGTGTTCTTTTCCTGGAATTCCCTGACCATCACCGTGGTCTGGTAGGGTATCTCCTGTTCAAAGAGTTCAAATATTTTTTCCCTTACCATTTCTCCCGCAAAGAACCGCTGTGGAAGGTCGGTCAGGTCATCGGGATCATAAAATGGCTCGCCCTCAGGAAGCCATTTCAATATGGCATTTTTGAGGGTGTCGATATTCTTTTGCTTTAGTGCTGAGATGGGAATCACTTCTTTACCGTAGGGCCTCGACTGGAAAAAGGATACTATAGTGGCCAGCCGGTCGGCACCAATCCTGTCGGTTTTGTTCAGCACCAGCAACACAGGCACTTTAAGGTGAAGGGCAGAAAACACTTCATCCATTTTGACAGGGTCATCATGAACATCGGCAAGTAGTATGGCTACATCTGCGTCTTCCAGGCTGCTTTTGACCGCACGCATCATTTTCTCATGCAGTTTGTATTCGGGCTTGATAATGCCGGGAGTGTCTGACAGTATAATCTGGTAGCCGTCACCGTTAATAAAGGCTTTGATACGGTGCCTGGTGGTTTGAACCTTCGGTGAAATGATGGCCAGCTTTTCACCTGACAGCACATTGAGCAATGTACTTTTCCCCGCATTGGGCCTTCCGAAAATATTGACGAAACCTGACTTAAACATAATACCTGGTTGAAGGACCGGGAGATTAGGCAAAGTCACATTTCAGACTGATCAGGGGCCACTATCTTCCTTTCCTGCTAATGAAAAATCCCGCCAGAAGCGGGATCTTGTTGCGAAGGGGAGGATCGAACTCCCGACCTTCGGGTTATGAGCCCGACGAGCTACCGCTGCTCTACTTCGCGATTTGGACTGCAAATATAGGGGAAATTTAAATAATGTGCAAATATGCATATGTGCGGATGCAATGCGGCATCACTACATTATCAGGATTTCCGTACACTGCTGCTGCCGCTGGTGCGGATATCCTTGGTTACCCCTTCTCCGCGGTAACTGATATCGCTTGAGCCACTGGCTTCCGCAGAAATTTCTTTATTCACGGTTATATTAATATCACTGGCACCGGACGCTTTTACATTACAGATGTCGGTGCGCAGGTCATATGCCTTCATATCACTGGCTCCACTTACATGTACATTGACCATGCCTGCCCTGCCACTGATTTTGGAATCAGAGCTGCCACTTTGTTCCATCGTGAGGTTGCTCACATCAATGGCGCCACTGAAGTCGCTGGAACCGCTCAGTTTCATGGTGAGCATATCTGCTTTAATAATGCCGTTAACATACACATCCGAAGAACCCGAAGCGAGCAGTTTACTCAACTGTCGGAATGATACATATACTTTTAACCGCATATCAGGCCAGTGCATCTTTCCCTTGTCATTGAAATATATTTCGAGCCTGTTGCCTGAGACCCTGGTGACAATCCGGTCCCTGTATTCTTCTGACTTGGCACTTACAACAACCGTTTCTTTTGAATCAGGTGAAAGATAAAGATCGATACCACCTGACACGGATATTTCAAAAAAAGGACTGACCGGTCTCACCTGTGCCAGCGGGTCATTGACCACCACCTTATCATCCTGGGCCCTTACAATAACCGGAGCCAGTAGGCTGAATAACAATGCAAATCGTACTAATTTCATAACCAAGTATTTTAATATGTTGATGATCAGATTTTCCTGATTTTACCGGAACCCGCCACAGAGGAATTGACCACATTGGCGTCTCCCTTGTAACGGATATTACCCGAACCGCTGATCTCTGCAGACAGTTCTTTATTCACCAGGAGTTCCGCATTTCCTGAACCACTCATCTCCACTTCACAGACATCAATGGACAACTCTCCGGAGATGATATTGCCGGATCCTGAACACTCGAATTCAGCCCTTTTAGCTATGCCGTTTAACCGGAGGTTGGAAGAACCGCTCTGTGTCACTTCCAGTGATTCCGTTTCGATCTTTCCACTTACATTTCCGGACCCGGATATTTCAAGTTCCAGTTCAGGCGCTTTTAAAGTTCCTTCTATCTTAATATTTCCCGAACCTGACGATGCCAGCGATTTGATCATAGGCGCTGACACATAGGCACGGAAATTCCTGCCCGTAGTATTCCACTGGTCAGACCACCAGCTTTTTTTGGATTTGAACCTGATATACAGAATCCTGTTTTCTACATACGTTTCGATCTCACTTATTTTTTCCGTTTCTGCAGCACTTACCGCTACTGTCTGGGGTCCCTGGGAAACATACAGCTCGATGGCACCGGACACCGACACACCATCGAACTCTCCTACTTCCCTTGTCTGGGCATTCTTGTCAACGATCACCTTGGGCTCCTGTGCAAAGCCGGCCACGGCCAGCATCATAAATCCGAATATCCAACCTGTTTTTCTCATAATAGCTTGATTTAAGAGTTATACGTTTATAAGTGGCAAAGGGTTACAGTTTATCAATACATTTTTTAGTAATTTTGTTTTTCGTTCCCGGGGTGCCTAGGCCTATGCCGAAGCTGAGATCATACCCGTAGAACCTGATCAGGATAATGCCTGCGCAGGGAAGGTCAGAGTCTCACTTCCTCTCCTTTCCTGTTTTTGTAAAATAAGTTTCCAGTGAGATGGAAGCCCAAACAAAAACAGATGAAAAAATTAATTTTTGCCGCACTAACACTGCTATTGACTACCGATATGGTAGCACAAGCCAGGGTAAAAGGACATGTCACTGAGAAAAATGTTGCATCTCCCGTAGCAGGTGCCACCATCAGGATGCCCGATGGAAAGACCGTTTTGTCGGACACCAATGGATATTTTACCATTATCGTTGCCAGGCCGGGTACCATTGACCTTGAAATATCTGCAGTGGGCTTTAAAACCTATTCAGGTAAATTCTCTTCAAGCGATGAGAACATAGAAATCGTCATGGATAGAAAGTTGGTGCTCATGCAACCGGTGGAGATCCGTGCTGTCAGGGCCGCTGATCCTTCTCCCTTTTCCAAGACCACTATTTCATCTGCCACCATTCAACAACAAAATCTCGGACAGGACCTGCCCTTTATCCTGAACCAGACGCCTTCAGTGGTGGTGAATGCGGACGCAGGAAATGGCATAGGATACACAGGCATCCGGATCAGGGGCTCAGATCCCACCCGGATCAATATGACCATCAACGGTATCCCCTACAATGATGCAGAGTCACAGGGTATTTTCTTTGTCAACCTGCCCGACCTGGCCTCCTCCACCAACAGCATACAGGTACAACGCGGCGTAGGCACCAGCAGTAATGGCGCGGGTGCTTTTGGCGCCAGCATGAACCTGCTGACCAATGAAATTCAGGAAGAAACTTATGCGGAAATCAACAACAGTTTCGGGTCCTTCAACACCTGGAAAAACACATTGAGGGCAGGAACGGGCCTCATTGATCAGCATTTCACCTTTGATGCAAGGCTCTCGCGCATTAGCAGCGACGGCTACATAGATCGCGCTGCTTCCAACCTGCAATCCTTTTATGTTTCAGGGGCATACCTGACCGAAAATTCTTCCCTGAGGCTAAACGTTTTTTCTGGAAAAGAAAAAACCTACCAGGCCTGGTATGGCGTCCCCGAAAGCCTGTTGGAAACAAATAGAACATTCAATTCGGCGGGGACAGAAAGACCCGGCGCTCCTTATAACAACGAAACGGACAATTATCAACAGACCCATTACCAGTTATTTTATAACCGGGCATTAGATCCCCGCTGGAACCTCAACCTGGCCATGTTTTACACAAAAGGGAAGGGATATTACGAACAATACAAAGCTGCGCAATCATATGCCGATTATGGACTGGAAAACCCTGTTTATGGTAATGATACCCTCCAGGAGACAGACCTCATAAGGCAGTTATGGCTCGATAACCATTTTTTCGGGAACACTTTTTCACTGCAATACAAAAAGCCATCCACCGATATCATCATCGGGGGAGGATGGAGCCGTTATCTAGGCAATCACTTTGGTGAGGTTACCTGGGCAGGGGCAGGCTTTCCAGACCATTACCGCTGGTATGATCTGGATGCCGATAAAACCGACCTTAATATTTATGGCAAATGGCAGCAAAAACTCTCAGACAGGCTTTCAGTTTTCACTGACCTGCAGGTTCGAAAGGTCAATTATAATATTTACGGGTTCAGGGACAATCCTACACTGGTTACAAAAAACGACTGGTTGTTCTTTAATCCGAAACTGGGTCTCAGTTATTCACACCACGATTTGAGGGCATATGCCTCACTGGCTGTTGGCAATAAAGAACCGAACAGGGAAGATTTTGAAGCAGGAAAGGATGTTCAGCCTTCCCATGAGACACTGTACAATGCTGAGCTCGGTATCGAAAAAAGGACGGCCGTCTTCGGATGGGCAGCTACCCTGTATTATATGAAGTACCGTAACCAGCTCGTGCTGACCGGACAGATCAATGACGTAGGCGCCTATACCCGTACGAATATTCCCAACAGCTACCGAACCGGGATTGAACTGACGGGTCGATGGAAGCCCTCCAATTGGCTGGATGGTTCCGCGAATCTGTCCCTCAGCAGCAATAAAGTGTTGGACTATACCAGTTACTACGATGATTACGACCAGGGTGGACAAAAATCGGAAATGCTGACCAAGGCCGATATCGCTTTTTCACCGTCTGCCATTGCTGGTTACAACATTAATATCAGGCCCTTCAACAGGTTGGAACTGTCTCTTACGGGTAAGTATGTCGCCCGCCAGTATCTTGATAATACCTCCAGGAAAGAACGAAGCCTGGATCCCTTTTATACACAGGATCTGCGGCTGACTTATCGCATTAACCCCGGGTTTATGAAAGAAATATTGCTGGTTGGCCAGGCCATGAATGTATTCAACAACCTTTATGAACCCAATGGATATACTTTCTCCTATTATTATGGAGGGTCGCTCCAGACGGAGAATTACTACTACCCGATGGCAGGAATAAATTTCATGTTTGCATTGAATTGCAGGTTTTAACCATAAAATCATTTCCGGCTTGCAGCTATTAGCATGGCGCAACTGCCTTGTATCGCATGGCAAAACACTGCCTATGCTATTTTTTTGAAACCAATTACAGTGTGACTGGCTTCAGGAACACGCATAAATAGTATACTTTGCAGGCCTGAAACCAGGTGAATAATAGAAACCAGTTTTTCACCCAATCCGTTCATTAACACCCTTCCTATGGTTAATATGAAGATCATTTTTTTTGCGGTTATGCTTTCCTGCGGATCGTCTGCAATTGCCCAAAAGGAAGTGGGTGGTGAGCTGGCCATTGGTGCGCGTTTTGGCGGTGTATCGGCGTTGGATATCAAAAAATACAGGGGAAACAATAATGCGGCCTTTGAATTTATTGCAGGCTGGAATTTTGATAATGACGTGGATGGCTTTACGTTTACCGGTCTTTGGGAAAAGCTCGCGCCACTGACTAACTCCAGGCAGGTCAATGCTATTATCGGCCTTGGTCCAACCATGGCTTTTGGAGACGACTTCAGGTTTGGTGCCTCAGGAATTTTGGGTGTCGACTGGCGCTTTGAAGGGCTTCCGCTGAATCTTCAGTTCGACTGGTCTCCGACCTGGTTTTTTGTAAATGGCAATGATTTCAGTTTTGTCAATGGTGCTGTTAGTGTGAGATATATTATTAACAATCGAAATGCACGTAAATAAACCGTTAATAGTTTTACGGGTAAACAGAAAACTCTACCTTTTCACCCGCAAAAAACATAAATAAGTTCTTATTATTTCAATTTAACCTGTCTTTCCAAAATTAACTTCATGAAAAAAACAAGCATTCTGGCAGTAGTTTTCCTTGCATTATATATGGTCGGCTGCGGACCGTCACAGAAAATCACCAGCGCATGGGTCAATAAAGATATCGACCCGGCAAAAAAATACAACAGTATTTTCGTGTTGGCCATGAGCCAAAACCAGGCTGCAAGGAATATTGTAGAATCTGACCTCGCCAATGCAATCGCCGCCAAGGGTTATAAAGTCCATAAGAGTACAGAATATTTTACCCCCCAGTTCACTAAGGAGACTGCACCTACCAAAGAAATGATTTTGGCTAAAGTAAAACAACTTGGATGTGATGCCATTATCACTGTTGGACTGGTTGATAAAACCAGCGAGACCAGGTATGTTCCGGGATCAAGCATTACTGTTGGATATTCTCCATATATGGGCTATGGACCAGGCTATGGATTTGGAGGATATTATGGGTATATGGGTTCCAGTATGTATAGTCCGGGATATTATACAGAGGATAAAACATATTTTATGGAAGCCAATGTCTTTGATGCCGAATCTGAAAAAATGATTTGGTCTGCACAGTCGGAAGCCTATGACCCAACCTCCATTTCAAAGTTCAGCAGGGATTACACCACTTTGTTGATGGATAAAATCTCACAGGATCTTAAAAAGAGAAAATAAAATTTTATAACAACACCAATTATGAGAAAAACAATCTTCCTTCTTTTTGCCCTTTGTACAGGTTTTGTTTCCATGGGCCAATCCAATGATGAACTGGCCATGCTAAGAGAAATGTTCGGAAAAGAGAAAAAAGATATCATCAGCCAGTTCCTGAATTTTTCCGCCGCGGACAGTGCCAAATTCTGGCCGCTCTATGATGAGTATTCTGCAAAGCGTAAAACACTGGGTGATGACAGGATCAGCATCATAAAAGACTATGCTGACCAGTATACCAATCTTACCAATGAACAGGCGCAGAAACTGGGCGACCGTCTGTTTAAAAATGAAGCAAACATTTTAAAACTGCAGCAGCAATATTATAAGAAGATGAGCAAGGCTGTTTCAGCCCTTAAGGCTACACAGTTCATGCAGACTGAACTCTACCTGCAAACGCAACTCAGGGCCGTAATTCAGGATGAAATTCCCTTTATCGGTGAACTTGATAAAACAAAGAAAAATTAATTGCTTAAAAAACTATTATGAAAAAAATCATTTTTGCAGTGCTGGTGTTTATATCGATGGATGCTGCTGCACAGATCAGGTTACATGCAAATGCCAATTACGTTTTTGACGACAAGGTAGACTCCTACTATAGCACTGACGCTTACTTTAATGGAAAATTAAAAGGAGGTTTTCAATGGGGAGCTGCATTGGAATATCTGCTCAACCCAAATTATGGCCTTGAACTTTCTTATTATCGCCAGGATACAAAAGCTAACCTGAATACTTTCAGATACCCGGTTCAGAAACACGACTTCGATGTATCCATCAATTATATCCTGTTGTCAGGATCAAGATATATCCGCAAACCGGGCAGCAAGGTGGAAGGATTTGGCGGCATGGGATTAGGTGTTGGATTCATTGATGCTAAGGACCCGGATACCGACGTCTCAAACAGTTCCACCGCTTTTGCCTGGCAGCTTCGCGGAGGTGCAATCATATGGGGTTCCGAAAAAATCGGCATTAAATTACAGGCCCAGTTACAATCCTCTGTTCAGTCTGTAGGCGGTGGCGTATACTTTGGCACCGGGGGTGCAGGTGCAGGCGTGAGCACGTACTCCAGCCTTTTGCAATTCGGACTTGGCGGCGGGCTGGTATTTAATTTCAATAAATCATCAACAACAACCAGCCAGGCATTACCGCCCGTACAACAATAGTAGTTCCGGTTATTTTATAAAACTATACAAGGCGCAATCTTTCGATTGCGCCTTTTTTTATTTGTACATTTATTGACCATTTACATGCTATGTACAAATTGTTTTTGTCTTTCGCTGGTTTGATGACACTGCTCACTGTCAGCGCACAACAGGTCAATATTCAGTTCACCAGGACCACCGGGATAAATACTCCTGTAACGATAACCCTTGACCAGCCCAACAACAAGGCTGCCTTCGGACTGTACAATGCAGCAACTAAAAAATCCTACCCGCTGCAATGGTACGACCCGCAACACGCAGTTTTTATTCTTACGGATTCCGTTGAAGCTGGAAAGCAGCTACACCTGACCGTTAAGAAAATCCCTTCTGCAACAAATCCTTTTACAACGAAACCGTCTGCCCCGGGCCTTGAAATACAGGTTAAGGGAAAACCTGTTTTCTTTTATCATACCGCTGTCGCTGAGCCTCCTGCCGACAGTCCTTCATATTACAGGAGAAGCGGGTTCATTCATCCGCTGTATAGTCCGGCCGGCACCATCATGACAGACGATTTTCCTTCCAATCATGCCCATCAGCATGGTGTATTTCATGCATGGACCAATAACACCTATAAAAAACAGCACGTTGATTTCTGGAACCAGCACCAGAAAACCGGCACCATTCAGCATAAACAGGTGTTATCGACAAAAGATGGTCCTGTATTTTCTGAAATTAAAACGGTACAGGAATATGTAAGCCTGCAGTTCGGTGTGGTGCTGACAGAAACATGGACCATCAGGGTCTATCCTTTTGCTGACCGTTTCATGTTTGACCTTTACGTTGATCAAACCAATATCACTTCAGATACGCTTTACCTGAACAAATATATTTATGGGGGGATGGCTTTCCGGGGCAGCCGGGAATGGGATCCGTTTAATAAAAAATATTATCAAAACCCCTGGAATGTGCTGACCAGCGAAGGATTCAGGGACAGCCTCGGCAATAATACTGCAGCACGATGGGTTACTGCCTATGGCAACATCAATGGCACCATGAGTGCAACCACCGTTTTTAACCACTCGTCCAATACCAGGTATCCACAGAAAATCCGGGTTCATCCAGGTATGCCTTACTGGGTTTATGCGCCCGTTATTGACGGAGAAATGTATATTGCTCCCGGCGGAAAATATACTGCCGGTTACAGGTATCTTGTGAGTAATGCAGCGCCTGACAATAACTCACTGGAAAGGGTACACGAAAATTTCATTCAACCCCCGGTCATAGTGATCAAATAAATCAGGGCACTGGCCACAGATTCGTAAAGATCAAGCCTTAAGGGCCATCATGAATTTGTAAAGGCTGAAGCAACATTCAGGGATCGGAGTATTTTGGCCTTTTTTGATTCGTGGGCCGACATCCTTATATCAATATCCCTGAGCATGCCAATTGCTTCTGCGATATAGGGGCCTTTATTCAGCATCACGGATTCTGCCCTGACGGATTTTACCGCATCAGAGATTTCTGCCCTGGTCGCAAGCCCTTCTTTTGCGAAAGTATCCAGTACCTGGGTCGCCCAAATTACCGGTAAATGTGCGGCTTCTGCAATCCACATGATTTCTTCCTGGACCTCGGCAATCCGGAGAAACCCGATTTCCACCGCCAGGTCACCCCGGGCAATCATGATTCCCACTCCTTTTCTTTTCATGGCAGTTAACAGTAATGCAGGAAGATGATCAAATGCCTGCTTATTTTCAATTTTGAGGATCACACCAAGGTCAGGCCTTCCGAGGAGATCAAGTTCTTTATGTAGTTGGAGGATGTCTTCCGGCCTCCTTACAAAAGAATAACCCAGCATATCTGCATGCCTGGCAATAAAGGGAAGGTGAGCGATATCCTCGTTTGTGAGAGATGGCAGGTGCAGATCCGTATCAGGCAGGTTGATGCCTTTCTCCTGCCTGAGTTTGGCTCCGGCCAGGGGAGCATGGTCAATGTCAATTAAAATTTCATCAGCATTCACGGAGGAAACAATTCCCCCAAACTTGCCATCATCAAGCCAAACCCGTTCTCCAACCTTAATGTCGCTGAACATGGACCCCAGCGTACAGGCAATTTGTTTTGAGGCGCCGGATTCACAGTCACGCTCAGACGAAGTAAGCGTTATTTTGTCACCTTTGGAAATCACCAGGTATGGTTTCTTACCAGGGTTAGCAGGTCCGTCAGGATTAATTATTTTACCAGTTCTCATTTTAGGACCCGACAGGTCCATATAGATTTTTACTTCCTCATTGAGTTCATCGGAAATTTTCCTGAGGTTATTGATCATTTTCAGCCAGACTGTTTCATCATCGTGTGCTGTATTGATCCTCGCTATTTGCATTCCTGCTTTCACCATTGACTTCAACATGACGAGATCCTCTGCAGCACTTGTGGGAAGGGTAACCATTATCCTTGTCTGGCCAGGATATTTTTCCTTACCGAATAATTGACGGGTATGGGATTGCAGCAACAGTTTCCTTGACCTGTAATCAGGAATATTGCTGATTTCCTTGGTGAAAGGCAGTCCTGCCAGGGCTTTCAACACTACTTCGATCTGGCGGAGATTATACAGCGTATACCCTTCTGAATGTCCCTGGGATGAAATAGCATAGGCACTGAGTTCTTCCTGGAGCGGCCTGAGATCCCTGCTGCGCAGGGCCATATAATGAACCAGGTTCAGGGCAGATAAATAATAATCCTCATTGATCAGCGCAAGCTGCGGGTGATATTTCTTTTCCATCTGCAGGGCAAACCTGCAGATAAATTCAATTTCGCCAAGTAAACGGAGAATGACGGTACGATTAACCACGGTTAGGAGTTACGGTACATAAGTACAGGCAATTCCCAACCTATCCAATGATCTACGGCAGTATTATTAAAAAAATCATGACCTGGATCAACTAAATTTTTCCTGCCATGCCAGCATACCTCCCACCAGGTTTTTCACATTGCTGAATCCCATGGTTTCAAGCATCATGGTGGCCTGACCGCTGCGGTTTCCACTCCTGCAATACATGATCAGTTCTTTATCTTTCATTGATTCTATTGCATCAATGTCAAAGTTTTTTATCTGGCCGAGCGGTATTAAGATTCCGCCGATATTGAATGCGGCGTTTTCCGAAGGTTCACGAACATCCACAAGATTCAGTTGTTCACCTGCATCAAGTCTTGTTTTTACTTCTTCCGGAGTGATGGTATTCATACAAACGTTTTTAATAGTCATTTTTAACCGGTGCGGGTACAGAATCAGTGCGTTGAGGTTTTACAGCACTTAGTCTGATATCCATCATTTGTCCCATCCTTATCCTGTTCATTTTCCCTTCCGCATTAAACCTGGCAGGGTTCTGCCAATATACGAAACCCGAAACAGTATCCCTGAGGTCGATATCCGGAAGAACAACACCCAGGTCAATGCCATTTGCTTCGAGCAATGTCATGGCTTCCGGGTAGGGCATTCCAAAAAGATCGGGCACGGGAATATCTTCACTTCCGATTCCTGCACCCAGTACAAGAGATACGGCAGTACCCATCGCTATTTTTGTATTTGGCCGGATGGAATTACCTTTTACCAACTGGTCTTTTACCGCATTTTTCGCAATATCCGGAACATAGGAAGTGTCGCCGAGTTTCAGCCCTTTGGAACGAAGTTCAAGTTCTGCATTGCGAAAACTCATCCCCACCAGGTTAGGCATATCGATCAATGGTGCATTGGCCCTGTTTACGGTGAGGTAAACGGTTCGGTTAACCTTCACTGTGGCATCAGGATCGGGGAACTGCTTTACCACCGCAAGAGGAGCGGTGGTATCCTGGAAAACTGAATCCTGGATAATGACATCAAAACCCTGTTTTTCCAAAAGGTCTGTTGCTTCCTGCAGTGATTTTCCTTTTACTTCAGGAACCCGCAGGTATTCGCCATGGTTAGTCCAAAAATTAAGTGTCTGAAGAAAAAAGAATACGATCAGCAACGAAATACCAATTCCTAAAAGGATATTAACGATCAATGATTTCCTAAAAATATCTGGAACCACGTTAAGGTTGTTTTTGGGTTTTACCGTCTGACAATGCCTCTTCAATGAGGGCGGAATAAAAATCCATGAGCTTCCATCCGTTTGCCCTCACCTGTTGGGGTACAATGCTGGCTTCGCTTTGTCCGGGCACCGTATTGATTTCAAGAAGGTATGGTTTTGCCATCGATTCATTATAAATAAAATCCATCCTCACAATACCCCTGCAATTAAAAATTTCATAGACTTTACGGGCGCTCGACCTGACATCCTCTGCCACCGATTCATCACATACCGCCGGGGTAACTTCGGTGGACTTTCCGCCGTATTTTGCCTCATAGTCAAAGAATTCCTTTTCCGTAAGAATTTCAGTAAAAGGAAGCGTAATAATCTGGCCCTGGCTCTTGAACACCCCAATGGTGAATTCCCGGCCACTGATAAATTCCTCCACCAGCACCTGGTCGTCTTCTTTAAATGCTTTTTCGAGCGCCGGCGCCAGTTCTTCTGTTTTGTTAACCTTACTCATTCCTATACTTGAACCGCCATTATTGGGTTTTACAAAAACCGGCAGGGTCAGCGCGGAAAGCACGTCCTTATCGGAAACGGGCGAATGGCGGAATAAATGCAAGGACCTTGCCACATTAATTCCACCAAATGCCGCTACTGCTACGGTATATCGTTTATTAAAGGTTAAGGCTGAAGTGGCGGCATCGCAGGAAGTATAGGGAAGGCCCATCAGATCAAAATATCCCTGCAGTTTCCCATCTTCCCCGGGAGTACCATGGATACCGATCAGCACGGCATCAAAGTTTATTTTCTGACCATTGATATTGAGGCTGAAGTCATTACGGTCCACCTTGTACCTGTTACCGTCCGGTCCTGGATGAAACCATTCTTCCGGGGTTATGTCAATACGGTAAACGGTGTACCTGGTGAGGTCGAGGTTATTCTCAATAGTGATTGCACTTTTGTAGGAGATCACGGCTTCGCCGGAATAACCGCCGGTTACGAAGGCGATACAGGGCTTTGACATTCTCTTGATTTGGTTTCTGATATTGTAATTTTCGGCTAATATCCGCAGTCTAATGCTTCGATAATGTTAATCTCCACCCTCAACCCCCAACCCTCAACTCCCAACCCTCAACCCTCAACCCTCAACTCTTACTCTCCCAGTCCCTGGTTTCCACTGTCGAGGACAAACTTCCACTTTCCGTCGGGCTGCTTTTTCCAGATCGTCACATAGGTTCCCTTCTGCACATTGGCGCTGTCCTTCATTTCATATACCCCGAAGGTATATCCAAGGTCCCCCGATGCAGCAATGTCGCCGCCCCTGGGTTCCCAGGTAAGCGTGATGGCGGAATCATTTATACTGGCAATAAAATCAATGGCATTGGCACCAATGATGGGCATCCTGTTGTCGCGCATCAGGATCCCGTCATCATCAATATATTGCAGGAAGGCTTTACGCATTCCATGCTCTTTGCTGAAATTGGAAAAATCAATGTCCGCCTGCTGGATCTCCTGCAGGGCCACCCTGGCATTATTTTCCTCCTCAGGTTCCCTGGTATTACAGGCTGATAAGGCCAGCAGAAGGATAATAATATATCGCATACACAATGTTATGGCCCGCTGCCTGTGATGTAAGGTCAGATGTGAAGTTTCTCTTTTTTCGCCATCAGTTCATCCACGGTTTCCCTGTACATTTCATCCGGAACACAGCAGTCGACCGGGCAGACAGCAGCACACTGGGGCTCTTCGTGGAAGCCCTGGCATTCGGTACATTTATTGGGAGTAATATAATAAGTGTCAACACTGACAGGGGCATTTTTCTGATCTGCGTCTACCGTTGTACCATCCAGTAAAGTAAAAGTTCCTTTTACTGTTGTGCCATCGGAAATAGCCCATTCCACACCGCCTTCATAGATTGCATTATTCGGACATTCGGGTTCACAGGCACCGCAGTTGATACATTCTTCTGTGATCTTGATTGCCATACTGTAATTGATTTTTTAAGGGGTCAATAAGGTTTACTTTTGCCGCATAAAGTTAGCACAAACACAATATATAACCGAATGAATTTAACAGATAGAATGGATATCCTGTCCAGGTTAAAAACATACCTGGAATCCGGAGATGAAGAATGGATGGCAAATAAAAGATAAGGCATACTATGAGAATTCCTGGTTCCTGCCGCAGTTTATTAACATGGCCATAAACAATATTGCCAGTCAATACCTTGATCCGGATGTACTGGAAAATGCCGTGAAGGATTACCATATTCCGGAACATTTCACCGGCAGTGCATACACGGCAAAGACCATCGGTATCGTCATGGCAGGAAATATTCCGCTGGTGGGC
Source organism: uncultured Sphingobacteriales bacterium (assembly GCA_963707255.1). Lineage (GTDB taxonomy): Bacteria > Bacteroidota > Bacteroidia > Chitinophagales > Chitinophagaceae > Pollutibacter. The sequence goes on from CAVPPM010000023.1 coordinate 481,104, forward strand.
TTTCACGATTTCTGTTGTGCATTTCTCACCGGGCATAAACAGGTGATCAAGCTGTCATCCAGCGACAGTGTACTGCTGAAGCACCTCATGGATAAAATGACCGGATGGAACCCTGAAGTCTCCCTGGTAAGTTATGCCGGCAGATCTTGAAAGGCTGTGACGCCTATATCGCTACCGGGTCCAACAATTCTGCACGATATTTTCACCAGTATTTTGCCAAGTTTCCCCATATCATCCGGAAAAACCGAACCTCGGTCGCCATACTGGACGGCAGTGAAACTCCTGAAGAACTGGACAAACTGGCTGATGATATTCAGCAGTATTTCGGCCTCGGATGCCGGAACATCACCCAGGTTTGGGTTCCCCGGGGATATGATTTTATACCGCTGCTGGAAGCCCTTAAGAAAATATGATTTCCTGGCCAATGCCCATAAGTACAAGCACAATTTTGATTATGTGCTGACGATCAATATGATGAACAATAAAGCATATATGACCAATGGCTCTATCGTACTCAGTCCGAATGAATCTCCTTTTGCCGGTATTTCCAATCTTAATTATGCGTATTACGAAAAGGTGGATGATGTCACCGCAAGCTAAATCCCGATGAGATCCAGGTCATTGCGGTCATGGGCATACTCCTTTTGGCCAGGCCCAATGTCCATCTTTCAGTGATTTTGCAGATGGAGTGGATACCCTTGCTTTCATGACAGGACTCGGTTAAGGGCAGGCTGACAGAATTACTGCCCGGAATTTCGTAATTTTAATCCTGGAAATGCATCTACGAAGGTCTTTCTAATAGTTTGTTAAATGGGGCTGCGGTGAACTGAAATTGCGTCAGGTTCGTTTCTTTTGTAATGCAGGGGCACGTATTTTGACCCATTCATCTTACAATATTATTTAAAAGTTCAATGTTAAATCCCATGAATATTAAACAGGTCCTTACAGTGGTTTTACTCAGTGCGTCAACCACTGTTGCCACTTTGTTTACCTACAATCATTTTACCCGGAAACCTTAGGCCATCCAGGCGGAAAATGGAAAAGTACCGGCTAACTATGTCGGGTTGTTCGACAGCAATTCGAACATGCCGGGAACCCAGCCCATTGATTTTCAGCAGGCAGCACAATCGTCCGTTCCTGCAGTGGTGCATATCACCACGGTCATTGGCAAAAGTTCAGCGAGCAACAACCTGCCCCGCAGGAATCCGTTCTCCGATCTTTTCGGAGATGATTTGGATGATTTCTTTGGCGGGCCCACAGATCCGTAGCCTGCCCCAGCGTGCCAGCGGTTCGGGTGTGCTTGTCAGTGAGGATGGATATATCGTTACCAATAATCACGTGATCGACGAAGCCGAAGAGATCAAAGTCACCCTCAGCAATAAAAAAACTTATACGGCCAAACTGATCGGTACAGATCCGAGCAGTGACCTGGCGATGTTGAAAATTGAAGCAAAGGGCCTTCCCTTTATTCTCTACGGAAATTCCGACCAGGTGAAAGTGGGTCAATGGGTGCTTGCAGTCGGTTATCCGCTGAACCTGGAGACTACGGTTACTGCGGGTATCGTTTCAGCCAAAGGCGAGATCTCTCGGATTGAATTCCCGGAGGAGCACTTCGCCCATTGAATCGTTCATTCAGACCGATGCAGCGGTGAACCAGGGTAACAGCGGTGGCGCACTGATCAATACCAACGGAGAACTGGTAGGTATCGTTTCAGCGATCGCTTCTCCTACCGGAGCCTATGCAGGTTATTCATATGCCATCCCGGTCAATATCGTAAAAAAGATCATCAACGATCTTCTTCAGTTCGGCACCGTACAACGCGCTTACCTGGGCATATCCTACCTGCCTGATGCTGCTCCGGATTCTGAAAAAGAAAAAATCGGATTCAAGGAAGGCATGGGTGTCTTTGTCAGGGAAGTTTCCAAAGATGGTGCTGCTGCCGGAACCGGCATACAGGCGGGAGATTATATCACCAAGATCAACGGCGTTAAAGTGACTTCCGGTAGTGAAATGGTTGAACAGATCGCAGGTTACAAACCGGGCGACAAGATAACGTTATCCTATAGCCGAAATGGTAAGGAGCAGAACACTAATATCACTTTAAAAAATAAGGCGGGCAATTACGACCAGGTAAAAACCACTGCCTCTGATATACTGAAAGGAGAATTTGAAACCCTTTCCGCTGCCAAGGCCAAAGAGTATGGAGTTGCAGGGGGAGTGATCGTTAAAAAGATCGGAGACGGTCCGATTGACGAACAAACCAGGATGCGTGACGGATTTATTATCCTGAAGGCGAACGGCACCGCAGTGAAGTCAATTGATGAACTTAATAATATCATTGCAAGAAGTTCCAACAGGGTTTCACTGGAAGGCTTCTACCCGGGGTACGATGGCATGTATACCTATCCAATAGAACTAAAATAACCTGAATTGTGCAGGAAGCAGCCATCCCGAGGTTTCGGGATGGCTTTTTTATACCGTTACACTGTATATGGAGCGTGAAGGGCCGGGGGTGACTGATTTCAATACAGTAAAGGACACTGAAAAGGCAAAACCTTCCTAACTTTACCCTTTATGAAAACCTTTAATGTCCCGGTCACTTACAGGAGTCCGCTGATCACTGCGATCAAACAAAAAAGAAAACAGTCCGATAAATGAAAAAGGATTATTCACCAACCCTGCTTGATTTCGGCAATGGTTCAATTTTACCTCGCCCGGCATTTTGGCTTTTGCTATGGTGTGGAAAATGCGATTGAAATTGCTTTTCGTACCGTTGAAGAAAATCCGGGAAAAAGGATTTTCCTGTTGAGTGAAATGATCCACAACCCGTTTGTAAATGCATGACCTGCAGGCACCGGGGGTCCGTTTCCTGATGGATACCTATGGCAAAATGCTGATACCATTTGAGTCACTCAGCCCTGAGGATATTGTGCTGATTCCTGCATTCGGAACCACCATCGACATAGAAAATAAGTTGAAGGTCAAATGGGTATTGCCATTGAAAAATATGACACCACCTGTCCTTTTGTTGAAAAAGTATGGAACCGTTCAGAACAGATCGCCGCCAAAGGCTATAGTATCGTCGTACATGGCAAGCCAACTCACGAAGAAACCCGTGCCACATTTTCCCACAGCGCCGTGAATGCCCCTACTGTGGTAGTGAATGACATGAAGGAAACCATTGAGCTCGGAAGATATATTACCGGCGAAAAGAGCATCTGATCTATTTTATGAAGAATTCAAAGGCAGGTATCTCCGATGGTTTTGATATCAGCCGCGACCTGCAACGTTTTGGCGTGGTCAACCAGACCACCATGCTGGCCAGCGATACACAGGCGATTGCAGATTACCTGAAGACGCTTGTAATGCAACGGTATGGGTTAAACGAAGTTTCCGTCAGATGCACGGTTTGCAGATACCAGGGACACGCTATGTTATGCCACTAATGATAACCAGACCGCTGTTACCGGAATGCTGCAACAGGAAGCAGATATCGCGATTGTGGTAGGCGGCAGAAACAGCAGCAACACTTCTCACCTGGTGGAACTTTGTGAAGAGAAGCTGCCCACATATTTCGTACGGTCTGAAGATGATATCCTTTCTGCCGAATAAATCACTCCATGTCAACTGGAGAACAAAAGAAGAGTCCGTTGTTGAGGGATGGTTGCCTCCCATACGCCAGTCACGGATCCTGGTGACCAGCGGCGCTTCCTGTCCTGATGCCATGGTGGAAGGCGTACTGAGGAAAATGCATTCTCTTTTAGCCAGGCAGCAAATCATTTCGAGAGGTCGTAGAGGCCTAATGGAGTATTGCGGTGAAATGTTAGAACCCATCTATTTGGCTCTTCGCCTGCAATACCTCTTTCATATTACGCCTCTTATCTTTCGCCGCAATCTTTTCTTTCGCTACCATTTTAACGCCAGTTTGAGTTGTTCTTCTCGACTGATCTCGGTATTGTCGAGCACCACCGCATCCTTTGCTTTTTTGCAGTGGCGACACTTCCCGGTTGGAATCAATATAATCCCGCATTTCCAGGTTGGTCTTGACTTCTTCGATGCGTGATGTTGGGATTTTTTTCGAACAATTCCCTGAATCTTCTTTCCACCCTTATGGCATTGTCAGCCGTCATAAATATTTTCAGTTCAGCCTGGGGAAATACCACCGTGCCGATATCCCTTCCATCCATCACAATGCCCTTTCCTTTGCCCATTTTCCGCTGCTGTGCCACGGCAAATTCCCTTACTTCCCTGATGGCAGCAATTTCACTCACTTTTTCAGCCACCACCAGGTCCCGGATCACGAATTCAACATTCTCACCATTGAGGAACATCTCGCTTTTGTTCGACTTCGGATTGGTCATGAATTCAAGTTCAATATTCTTCAGGGCTTTTTCCACTTCCCTGTGTGATGACCAGTCCACATGATTTCGGAGAAAGTATAAGGTAATGGCCCGGTACATGGCCCCGCTGTCGATATATACATAGTCCAGCTTCTTGGCCAGTTGCCTTGCCAGTGTACTTTTCCCGCATGACGACCACCCGTCGATCGTAATGATAATTTTGCCAGGGGCTCATTGGCACAAAGATAAGGATGAGAGTTGAGAGTTGAGAGTTGAGAGTTGAGGGCCATAAATACATAAAAAAACCGAGTGATTTGCTCACCGGTCTTCATATAATTTATCTGTACTCTAGCTCTCAACCCTCAACTCTCAACCCTCAACTAACCACCGCTCCTTCCTTCAGGGTGAACACCAGTTTCTGATCTTCTTTATCCAGGTCGGCAATCATAATATCACCGGGCTTGATACTCATGCTCAGAATTTCTTCTGCCAGCGGATCTTCCAGGTATTTCTGAATGGCCCTGTGCAAAGGCCTTGCACCAAACTGCTGCATCATATCCTTTATCGGCAATGAAGTTCTTTGGCATCTTCTGTCAGTTCAAGTGAGAATCCAAGATTTGTCAGACGCTTCATCACACCCTTCATCAGGATATCAATGATCTCGAAGATATGATCTCCTGATCAAGTGAATTAAAGATCACCACATCATCAATCCGGTTCAGGAACTCCGGCGAGAAAGTACGCTTCAACGCTTTTTCAATCACCGCTTTATTGGCTTCATCCGCATTCTGTAACTCGTGAACTGGTGGCAAAACCAACACCTTCACCAAAATCTTTCAACTGGCGTACACCAATATTTGAGGTCATGATGATCAGCGTATTCTTGAAATCCACTTTTCGTCCCAGACCATCTGTCAACTGACCATCATCCAGCACCTGCAGCAGGATATTGTAAATATCCGGGTGTGCTTTTTCGATTTCATCCAGCAGGATCACACAGTAAGGTTTGCGTCGTAACTTTTTCTGTTAGCTGACCGCCTTCTTCATAACCCACATATCCGGGAGGTGCACCGATCAAACGGCTCACGGTGAATTTCTCCATGTATTCACTCATATCAATCCGGATCAGCGAATCTTCAGAATCGAACATATAACGTGCAAGCGCACGCGCCAATTCTGTTTTACCAACACCGGTAGGTCCAAGGAAGATAAATGTACCGATGGGCTTCTTCGGATCTTTCAGACCTACGCGGTTACGCTGAATGGCTTTCACCACTTTGCTGAATGGCTTCATCCTGTCCAACCACCATGGCCTTCATATCTATCGCCATATTGCGCAGCTTATCGCTTTCTGCCTGTACCATTCTTTTCACAGGGATACCGGTCATCATGCTCACCACTTCGGCAATATCTTCTTCAGCATATCGGGTAACGTTTATGTTTGCTTTCTTCTTCCCAGTCATTCTTGGCTTTTTCCAGTTCTTCCTGCAGTCTTTTTTCATTATCACGCAGGGAAGCAGCTTCTTCAAACCGCTGGCTCTTTACTACCTTATTCTTTTCCTTCTTTATATCTTCGATCTTCTTTTCCAGGTCAAGGATATCCTGCGGAACATTGATGTTCTTCAGATGCACCCTTGCTCCTACTTCATCCATTACATCAATGGCTTTGTCGGGCAGCAACCGGTCGGTGATATAACGGTCACTCAGTTTCACACAGGCATCAATCGCTTCATCAGCATAAGTTCACATTGTGATAATCTTCGTATTTGGATTTGATATTATTCAGTATCTGTATGGTTTCTTCCACACTTGGCGGATCAACCATTACTTTCTGGAAACGACGGTCGAGGGCACCGTCTTTTTCAATGTACATACGGTACTCATCCAGTGTAGATGCACCGATGCATTGGAGTTCGCCACGTGCCAGTGCCGGTTTGAAAATATTGGAAGCATCCAGTGAACCACTGGCTCCACCTGCACCAACAATGGTATGTATCTCATCAATGAAAAGGATCACATCACGGTTCTTTTCCAGTTCATTCATGATCGCCTTCATCCTTTCTTCAAACTGTCCACGGTATTTTGTACCTGCTACCAGTGCAGCAAGGTCAAGTGATACCACTCGTTTATCAAACAATACACGGGATACTTTTCGCTGAACAATGCGCAAGCGCAAGACCTTCAACAATGGCTGTTTTACCCACACCGGGTTCACCAATCAGGATCGGGTTATTCTTTTTACGGCGGGAAAGGATCTGTGAAACCCTTTCGATTTCTTCTTCACGGCCTACGATGGGATCAAGTGTTCCCATTTCTGCAAGCGTGGTAATATCTCGTCCAAAATTATCCAGCACAGGTGTTTTGCTTTTTGCAGTTGCCTGCCTGTTGCTTGGCCTTTTGCTGATAACTTCTTTTTTCTTCATCAAAATCATCATCAGTCTCATCTGTATATTCACTGCGCACATCATTGCTTTTACCACGCCCAGTTCATTTCGGAAAAGATCGTAGTCCACATCAAACTGATTTAAGATTTGTGTAGCAATATTTTCTTTGTTCTTTAGAATGGAAAGCATCAGGTGTTCTGTTTCCACCGTCGGGCTTTTTAAGTGCCTTTGCTTCCAGAACGGTTACCCGGATTACTTTTTCTGCCTGCTTGGTAAGCGGCAGGCTGTTTATATTGGCAATATTCTTACCTGTTTTATCTTTTACGGCAAGTTCTACTTCCTTTCGTAGTTCATAAAGATCTACATTAAGGTTCTTCAGGATTTTAACGGCGGTATTTTCTCCTTCCCTGATCAATCCGAGCAACAGATGCTCAGTACCGATAAAATCATTTCCCAACCTCAGCGCTTCTTCCCTGCTAAAAGAGATGATTTCTTTTACCTGGGCCGAAAAATTGTTATCCATTAGTGGTATGATTTAATTTTTGACTCGATACAATAATAACGAATAATTTTGACTTCTGTTTACTGAAACTGAGGGCGATATCATTTATTGTGCAGTCGGGCTCAATTAGTTAGAAAACATTCAACGCCTGGAATTGACTAATCTTCTGCAGCTGGAGGTTAACAGAGTCCAATAATTCAGGATAAAGAAGTGTTTACAACATGAACTTATGAATGTCAAAATTGATACCAAGGAAAAATTCCATGTCATAACGATACTTGAATCTGTTTTGTCTGCTAATATGACAGAAGATTTAGCAGAAACGTTTGCTTCCTGTACGCAAAATCAAGTTAAAAATATCATCCTGAACCTTGCCGAAGTGACAGAAATGGACCTTGAAGCCGCCATGAAGCTGTGCAACATCCAGCAATCCAGTTATGAAAACAATCAATCCCTGGTTTTCTGCTGCTGAATAAATCCCTCGAAAAATGGCTCGATGAGCAGGAATTGCTTGAAGTGATGAATGTTACTCCCACGGAAAGTGAGGCATGGGATATTATGCAGATGGAGGAGATCGAGCGGGAGATGTTTAACGATTAACGCATTGGCGGTTGGCGAATTGGCGGATTGGCGGATTACGAATTGATTGCGGACTTGTCCACCGAAGCTTAGCGAAGGTGGATTGCGGATTCACGAATTATGCATTAGTATGAATTACGTTTATATTTGTCCACATTATAACCTGAAGTTATAACACCATGAATTTTTTAAAGCCAATCCGTCAATTCGTAATCCGCCAATCCGCTAATTCCTATGTTCGCCGTCACCATCCTCGGAAATAATTCTGCTTTACCTATGCACGACAGGCACCCGACTTCCCAGGTGCTGTTCATCGATGAATATGGCTTTCTGATTGATTGCGGCGAAGGCACCCAGATCCAGATGAACCGTTACAAGATCCGCAGAAGCCGCATCGGGCATATATTTATCTCCCATCTTCATGGCGATCATTATTTCGGTTTACCCGGACTGTTAAACAGTTATCAGCCTGACCAACAGAACGGAAGACCTTCATCTGTATGCCCCTGCCCCGCTGGAATCCATCCTGCAGCAGATATTCGAGGTAGCAGACACCAAACTCACTTATACCCTTTTCTTTCATCCCCTGGAGGAAGACGGCCTCATCCTGGAAGGGAAAAAACTCACCGTCCATTGTTTCAAAGTCCAGCACAGGATTGAATGCTGGGGATTCCTGTTCCGTGAAAAAGAAAAACAGCGGAAGGTGGACCTCGAACGCGCAAAGGAATTCAATGTTCCATCATCGTTTTTCAGCCAGTTGAAAGAAGGGTCGGATTATATTCAGCCTGATGGCAGGATCATTGGCAACGAGGAGGTGACCAGGGCAGCGGCTGTTCCCAGGTG
>CAVPPM010000024.1:0-312521 GCA_963707255.1 uncultured Sphingobacteriales bacterium
TTACGCATTGTCTTGATGCATACACCCGGAATTAATGCAGGCCTTGCAAAGGCCAATGTATTGACCGGGTATGGCCAAACAAAATACCGCCATCTGCCGGCGATGTTCCTGTTATTTATTTACATACTTGTTCAATCCTATGCCATCAACCGGCTTACCACCACCTATGATGAAGAATCCTTTCTCCAGTATGGAATTTCTCTGCTTAAAGGAGAAGCAAATAAGGACATCAAAAAATTTGACAGTAAACTTCCGGTAACAACGCTGAATGCGCTGCCCCGTGCGATGGAACAACTCATCCATCCAGGCTTAAAGAAGTCGGCCCCCCTTGAAGATGTTATCGCCGGCAGGTATATTAGTCTGTTGGCCAGCCTGGCCATTGGCATGCTAATCTATATTTGGACATTACAATGGTATGGGTATGGTGCAGGGATTTGTTCGCTTCTCTTTTACCTTCTCTGCCCCAACTTCCTTGCCCACGGCATCCTGGTTTCTTCTGACATATTTGCCTGCCTCTTTTTGACGCTGACCTTTTACTATTTTTACAGGTGGAGGGCAACAGGAAAAAACAATTTTTTCCTGTTATTTTCACTTTGTTTTTCACTTGGACAGTTGTCCAAGTTCTCCCTGGTGCACATGCTGCCTGTGGTAGTTATTATCCTCGCCGTACTTTGGTTTTCGAAACAACACAAGTGGTCTGTTTTCACAAAAAGAAACCTGGCGCTGGCAGTCATTTTTGTATTTGTCAATTGGATAGTGATCTCCGCAGGCCATCTTTTTTACGACATGTTCTTTCCGTTGGATAAGTACGAATATCACAGCAGTATTTTTCGCGGGCTCTCAGAAATCACCGGGCGTTTTGCGCATTATATCTTTATACCCTTCCCATCACCATATATACGGAGTATGGATATGGTCATTTATTTTGATCAACTTGGGGGCGGACTTCCCGGTTCTGTAAATGGTGCACCCTATATCCTTTCCAATTATAGTACGCACGGATTCTGGTACTATTATTTCGTCAGTTTTTTTTATAAACTTCCCATTCCATTTTTATTAATCCTTGTGTCTTCGATATTGGTCTACCTAAGAAATATCATCACTCTCATTTTTACAGCGCGAAATTTTTCTTGTCATTCCCGTTCTCTATTACCTGGTGTACATGAGTTTTTTCTATTCCACCCAGGTGGGCGTCCGGCATATGCTGATCATCTTTCCCCTGCTCTTTGTATTCGCGGGCTTCCTCTTCCAAAATATATTGTACCGCCGCATGCCATTGATTATTATCCTGGCGGCAAGATGGGAATTTGTCTCTGTTGCATTGTATTTTCCGCATTTCCTGCCTTATACCAATGAATTCATCCTGGACAAAAAAAATGCCTGGAAGAAAATCGCTGATACCAATCTTTGCTACCGTGAAGGAGGAAATTATCTGCATGCCTACCTGGCAACGCACAAAAATGCGGTGTATGAACCTGCTGAGCCGGTAAGCGGACTTGTAGTTGTGGAAGTGAATGATTATCTCGGTATCCAGGAAAACAGCAGGGACGGCAGGTATGACTGGCTGCGAGGATTGGAACCTGTCGGCCATATTCACTCCCAATACCTCATCTTTGACGTCCCGGTAAAATAACCAGTAACATGCCTTCCAGACTCAGCAAAATATTAACATCGACTCCATTATTTCTGATAATGGTACCCGCTTATGTTTTGCTGCACCTGGAAAAAGTATTTCATCAACTCATAAACTACGAGTTTGCCGCCACCCAGATCATTATCATGATCATTGCAGCAATTGCCCTGGCACTGTTACCGAGGTTGGTGGTAAAGAACAATAAAAAAGCATGGCTGATCTCTTTCGTGTTAATGCTGGCATGGTTTTACTTCGGAATTTTGAAGAACTTCCTGGAGGAAAATTTTGCCGGAGTTTTCTTCAGCAGTTATATTTTTTTTCTGCCGGCCAGCCTGGCACTTGTTATGTATATATGTTACAGGATTTACAAATCTGGTTCAACATTTAACCGGGTATATACATTTATCAATATCCTTTGGCTCAGTTTTATAGTGATGGACGGTACGCTTATTTTGCTCCAGGATACGAGCAGAAATAAATTTCGAGATAAATATTCCGTCAGTCTTCCCACAATACAGTCGGCCCGCTCATTACAACCCGACATATTTTATGTGATTTTTGACGCATATTCTGGCGGGACGGTGCTAAAGAAAATGGGATTTGACAATAGACTCATTGAAGACAGCCTTCATAAAAAAGGATTCACCATCATAAATAACAGTACCAGCAATTACAACCTCACTTCATTTTCCATTGGCAGTACTATAAATATGAAGTATATCGATGAGGCGGATACCACAAAAAAATACTACCTGGACGATTACCTGCCTGCAGCTAATATCATTAAATATAACGGGCTGGTTCCCTGGCTGAAAAAACAGGGATATTCCATACACAACTTTTCTTTTTTTGATATTGAAAAACATCCGGCACTAATTCCCTCCGGAGGCTTCTGGGATATAGAAGATATTTACCTGCAACAAAATTCGGGGCTCAAAATATATAAGGACCTCTCCTGGAACTTTAATTTGCCCGCCCTGATTAGTGCCCGCAAGATCCAGGCAGACATCGACAAAAGAGATGCCTATGACGATACTGTTTATACCTCACTACTGAACCTTACCAAAACACCCGGAACAACGCCCAGGTTTGTCTATGCCCATTTCTTTATGCCACATATTCCCAACAGTTACGACTCAAATGGCAGAAAGATCCCTGTGAATACAAAGTTATCTGCAGATGATGAAAAACAGGCGTATATAAGTGAATTGAAGTTTGTCAACAAGAGGATTAACAAGATCGCCGATGCTCTTTTGCAAAACAACAAAAGGCCGCTGGTGATCATTATCCAGGGTGACCATGGCTACCGTTTCTATGATTACGACAGAAAATCGGATGAATTCCCCAACTTCCACGCAGTGTATTTTTCTAATAAAGACTATAGCCGCCTTCCAGATACGTTGAGCAATGTAAATCTCTTTAAGGCTGTGTTGAATACCTGGTTTGGCCAACAAATCCCTTTTGAAAAAAACAGTCATTTTTTTCTTCGTTATAAATAACCCGGCAATGAGTTGGTTACCCGGAAAGAATTTTCATCTATGTCATCGTTGTAGTTTAATCGTAAGGCAGGATTGCCCCGTTGTTATTACCGCACTCCCACACTATCGCAATACCACATTTATCCCCACCTGGTTTACCCCTGTATTACTCTGGTACTGGGCCCTGCCGTAACGAAACTGGAATTTCTTCAGCGTTACACCCGCACCAAAACAAATGCCGGTAAGTCCATTGCTGCTGTTAACAACACTGAGCTCGGCCCGGCGAAGTACATTATACCCGACCGTAAACTCCAGTTTATCACCCACAAAAACCTGGGTGCCAAAAACAAAATGCCGGATCAGCTTGGTGAAGAACCCATCATTAACCTCTGCGCCATTATTGGAATTGTAAGTGGTATCGTTATAAAGGATATCAAAAGTCTGCAGTCGCTGTGCAGTGATGGAAAACTGAAATGGTGATCCTCTCAGCCTTTTAGTGATACCCAGTTGAAGGTCGAAGGGCATATCCTCGGCGGTACCTGCATAGGTCTGGATCTGCGATCCCATATTCCTGGCAACGAATCCGATTTGCATCAGTGATGAACTGTCGTAATAATTCAATCCAAAATCCACCGCAATGGCGCTTGACCGGTACTGTCCATAGGAGGAATGGATGAATTTAAAACTGGCTCCGTAATACCATCGTTCCAGGTATTTTCGGGATGCGCCAACCTGCACTACATAATCATTCGGACTAAAAGTACCCATGATATTTCCGGCAGCATCAGTTTGCGTGGTGGATCCATAATGGAAGTAGTTTACACCCGCAGTGAAATTGGTGGCCCAGTTTTCCTTTCTAAACCCTGCAAGGGCATGCACATTCTTTATGCCTGCATAGAAACTGGTGAAGTTTGCAGCAAACTGGGCATGCATGTCTTCCCTCAACAACGAAGGGTTATGAAAGCTAAGGCTGATGTCTTTATTGATATTGGAAATGTTGACGCCGCCAAGGGCCGACAACTGTGGAGACGGTGAAAACTTCAGGAAATTATAGGCGGCGTTTCCACCCAGGGTTTGTGAAAAAGAGATAAAAGGGTATCCCAGGCTCATACACAGTGTCAGAATAATGCCCTTCTTCATTGATCCGAAAGTACAAAAAAGAAAAATCCTCCATTGAAATGGAGGATATTCTTTTAACCCTTAAAACAACCAACATGAAATTAATAACCTAATAAATAACAGCAATTATTCTCATATAGTTGGTTATATCTGTCATTATCTTTTAAAAACTTTATAACCAATGGCTATACCAGGGCAAGTTCAAGTACCTGCTGCATGTTCTTCACATAATGAAACTTCATGCCCTTTATAAATTCAGGATTGATTTCATCCACATCTTTTTCATTCTGCCAGCAAAGGATAAGCTCTTTTAACCCTGCCCGCTTTGCAGCCAGCACTTTTTCCTTAATCCCTCCTACAGGCAGCACCAGTCCCCTTAAGGTGATCTCACCCGTCATGCCCAGGTACGGTTTAATTTTACGGCCCGTAAAGGCAGAAGCCAGTGCACTCAGCATGGTAATACCGGCACTCGGACCGTCTTTTGGAACAGCGCCTTCAGGAACATGGATATGGATTTCTTTTTCTGAGAAAATTTCGGGATCAATATCAAATTTTTTTGCATTGGCCTGTAAGATAGGTAAGCGCAGTGGTGGCACTTTCTTTCATCACATTGCCGAGATTACCGGTCAGCTTCAATTCACCCTTTCCTTCACTTAGAAATGCTTTCAATAAAAAGTATATCGCCACCCACATAGGTCCAGGCAAGTCCGACAGCAACACCGGGCATAGTGGCTGTTTTATAGATCTCATTGCTGTACCTTGGTTTGCCGAGCATCCTTATGCAACATCGGATACTCCGCAGGGAAGACTTCACCTTTCCCTTCGATCGCATATTCCTTGGCCATGGACCTCATGATAGATGCAAGTTGCCTGTCGAGTTCCCTCACACCGCTTTCACGGGTATAATTCTCAATAATCTCCTCGATCACGTCATCGTTCAGATTCGGAAATTCATATCCTTCAACCCATGCGGCTTCCTTTTGTTTGGGTATCAGGTGCCTTTTGGCAATTTCAACTTTTTCTTTCATGGCATAACCGCTGAGGTCAATGATCTCCATCCTGTCGCGCAGTGCCGGCTGTATGCCTTGCAGGTCATTGGCCGTGGCTATAAACAATACCTTGCTCAGGTCATACTCCAGTTCCAGGTAATTATCGTAAAAACTATTGTTCTGTTCGGGGTCAAGTACTTCCAGCAGTGCCGATGAAGGATCGCCCCGCATATCCTTTCCTACCTTATCCACCTCATCAAGGATCATCACCGGGTTGGAAGATTTTATTTTTCGGATCGACTGAACAATCCTGCCGGGCATTGCACCGATATAGGTTTTACGATGGCCACGGATTTCACTCTCATCATGCAATCCACCTAAACTCAGCCGCACATATTTTCGTCCTATGGCATTGGCAATGCTTCTACCCAGGGATGTTTTACCAATACCGGGAGGACCCACAAAACAAAGGATCGGGACTTTTCATATCACCTTTCAGTTTCAACACGGCCAGGTATTCAAGTGATCCGTTCTTTGATTTTATTCATGCCATAATGATCTTCGTCGAGCACTTTCTTTGCCCTTTTCAGATCATAATTATCTTCGGTATACTCGTCCCAGGGAAGGTCCAGCATTAGATCAATATGGTTATACACGATGGAATAATCCGGGGTGCTGGGATGCATCCGTTCCAGCTTTTCGATTTCCTTCTGAAAAAGTTCTTTGGCAGCGGCGGGCCATTTTTTCAGTTCACCCTTTTTCTTCATGTCCTTCAACTCACGGTCATTGGTATCGCCACCAAGTTCTTCCTTGATGCTTTTCAATTGCTGCTGCAGGAAATAATCCCGCTGTTGTTTGTCGAGTTCAGTTTTTGTTTTTGTAGTAACCTTATTTTTCAGTTCAGCAAACTGCAATTCTCTTTGCAAAAGATGCATGAGCTTCTCCGATCTTGCTTTTATGTCATCCATCTCCAGCAATTGCTGCTTTTCATGGATCTCACTATTCAGGTTGCTGCTGATAAAATGCATCAGGAAGGATGCATTTTCAATATTGCGTAAGATGATCGCTGCTTCGGAAGGTATATTGGGAGAAAGCTGAATGATCTGTCCGGCCAGGTCTTTCAGGGAACTAACGGTGGCATCGAAATGCTGGTCGTCTACAATGGTTTGTTCATCCAACAGTTCGATCCGCCCTTTAAAATAAGGGTCCTCTGATGTTATACTGGTAAGTCGAAAACGCTTTCTGCCCTGTATGATCACCGTTGTGCCGCCATCGGGCATTTTGATCAGTTTTACGATCCTGGCAACGGTTCCTACATTCACCAGGTCGCTGACCTGCGGGATCTTCCACAGAACTGTCTTTTTGTGCCAGTACACCTACCAATTTGTCAGTCTTATAGGCATCATTGACGGCCTTTATCGACTTGTCGCGGCCAACGGTAATGGGTATCACAACACCCGGAAAAAGTACGGTATTTCTTAAAGGGAGAATGGGAATTTCCTCGGGAATGCTTGTCTCATCAAGCTTATCGCCTTCTGTTTCATTAAGGGGAATGATGGGCATGAAGTCCATTTCCTCATCGGGCGAAGACCAAAATTCTCTTTTCATCAGTAAAAATCGCGGACAGACATCCTGACACCATCAGGGCTATCCAGGGTTAAAATTAGGAGTTCACCCTAATGGGTCAAGAAAGATGCCATATTACCGCGATCAGAACATCACTGCTGCGCCAAACTGGAATCCACGGCTCTTCCACTTGTCGCTGTTGTTCTCAATATTATTCAGGTTGGTCAGTCCAACACCATATCGTCCGTATACACGAAATGCAAGAATATTTAGTTGCACGCCTCCGAGGATAGAAACGTTTCCATTTTTAAATGCCTCCTGGCCATCTTGCAGCAGGCTCTTTTCTTTTGACATTAAAATGCCGAATTGCGGTCCGGCCTGGAAAGTAATAAAAGGTGAAGGTCTCCAGTTCAGTAATATCGGAATGGTTAAATAATTCAGTTGAACATTTTTTGCTGTACCGGGATTGATCGACTTATATAAAGTATCAAAACTGTAACCTGTTTGCGTATTCGACTGGTTGAAGAGGACTTCGGGCTGTATACCAAATGTTGGGCTGAACATCAGTTCCGCGGTACCACCAAGGTGGTATCCCCATTTAAACTGATCACTGAACGATACACCATCAATTTTATACATATTTGCACCAACCTTCGCACCCAGTTTAATACTTTGTGCCGAAGCCAGTGATACCGTCATCATAGATACAGCGAATAGTGTCAGAATCTTTTGTTTCATAGTTAAGTAGTTTAAAGGATTCGACTACAAAAAAAGTGATAAGTAAAATCTTCTCCCAAACGAACGCACACAATTAAATGTTAATACGACCAATATCAGAACATAGTGTTAACGCGGCCTGGAGTCGTCCCCTGCTTAACTTCATTAAAATAGTATGCCAAAACTATGAAGGTTCAGAACAAAAAGCCAACAGAAAGTGAAATGATGTTGGAAAACGGTTTTTCCGTATCTCCGGGGAAATAACTGACAAAATATTGCGGGCTTATGTAGAACGGCCCGTTGTAATAGCTGAGGTAAAGTGAAAAGGCAAATGAGTTGAGCCTGAAACCTGAATTGTCTTCTTCATTGATCCGGTAACGTCGCACAAACCTTCGGTCCAACGTCTGGGTGATCAGCTTACCCTTGCTCGACGACGAATAATTTTCTGTACCGGCAACAACCGACAGCTGGGGAACCAGTGAGATATTATCTTTCTTGTTGAAGATATTGTACCAGCTGAATTCATGGGTAACTGCTGCCATCAACGTAAATCCATTGATGTTAACCGTACTGGTGTCAATAATTGTTCTTTTGATTCCGAAAATGGTGGTATCAAACTTTGTGATCTCACGGTAACCGCCAGTTGCCCATCCTGCTGCCAGTCTTGGCCTAAGCCATCCCTTTTTAGCATTAATATATCCGTAAAATTCATGTTCGATGGGTGTAGTATAAAACTCCAGGTCATCTCTTGTTATGTAGTACGTGTAAGAAACTCCATAACCGAATTTTTTCCCAAAGTGATCATAAGATGGAGAAAGGGCATATTGAAAAAATTGGGGCCGCGGTTCCCATGTCATATATGCTGCGGCACTCGCACCAAATCCTGATTTGTGTATATAGGAAGCTGCCGGTACCAGTGTAAATTTATCGGTACTCAGCTGTTGCGCATTGAAACTGTTGTTGTGCAGGGAAAAGTTCCTGTTGCCTATGGATGTTTCAAAAGTGAAAAAACTACGGGGTTCATTTAGCGCGTCCAGGATGAACCTCACTTCTTTCATCAGTGAATCCTTTGCCGCCTGTGAGAGGGTATCTGGCAGGGAGGGAAGGCTATCCTGCAATACCAATGCTGAAGAATCCGTTACCTGCGCCTTTGTGGCGATGGTAAATAAAAGGAAGAAGCTGAACAGTATCTTTCTCAATCAAAGCGTTTTAATCCGGCAGAGGTTAGACTCTGTCTATTCTCTTAGGTTTAAAACGAAAAAGAGGATTTAATATTGAGCTGATTATCAGGTAAGTTCGATAAGGGTAATTTCCGGTAAAATGCCTACCCTTCCCGGGTAACCGAGGAAGCCGAACCCGCGATTGACATATAATTTCTGTATCCCGTCTTCATACAAACCTGCCCATTGCTTATATACATACTGTACCGGGCTCCATTTAAATCCCGGTATCTCTAGCCCGAACTGCATTCCATGGGTATGCCCGCTTAACATCAGGTGAATATCCCTGTAGTCTTTTTTAACCTCGGCGTCCCAGTGGCTGGGATCATGGCTCATCAGTATTTTAAAAGGATATTTTTCGGTGCCCTTATATGCCTCGCTTAGTTTGCCGTACCTCGGAAAATTGGCCTTGGCGCTCCAGTTCTCAATACCTATCAGCGCGAGTTCCTGCCCGTTTTTCTCAATGACCACATGCTCATTCATCAGCAGCCTCCATCCCATATCGGCATGTACCTTTTTCAGATTTTCCAGGTTCGCTTTCTTGGCTTCCGGGCTTGGCCAACTGTAATAGTCGCCATAATCATGATTTCCCAGGGTACTGTATACGCCCAGCGGAGCCCGGAGACGGGAAAACATTTCCTGGTAGTCCTTCATTTCATCGGCCCTGTCATTGACCAGGTCACCCGTAAAAAGAATAATATCGGGGTTGGTCTCGAGAATTTTTTCGATACCCTTTTCCACACCTTTCATATCACTGAAAGCTGCCGGAATGGATATCTGAAATGTGCAGGATTTTCAGCCCTTTAAAACTTTCCGGAAGGTCATCGAAAGCCATGCTAACTTTCTGCAGCTGGTATCTGTATTTATTTCCAAACCCCAACAACAGTGTCCCAAACAACGTAGAGCCCAGTCCGAGTCCCAGCCAACTCATAAATGTGGACCGGGTAATGGTGCTTGATGTGAAATTTTCATTCTGCACGAACTGGTAATAAAGTTTTCCACCCGTCCAGTGCAATACCCTTCTCAGGTCATCCACCAGGAAAACAGTTGCCGCAATGAATTTTCCGATGAATAAACCGATCAGGGTGGCAAAGAGGTAGGTCCTTACGGCCTTGGGCCAGTTGTCGATATTAAATGCGGATCCGAAAACAAAAAAAACTACGGCCGCCAGGGTGATACCCCAGTAAATCCCGTAGATGATGATCTTGATCCTGGTGGAAGCCTGTTGTGACACGAGCTTCACGGCCTGGAACACATACCAGTCGATCAACAACATGATAAGTATGAAAATACCGGAGCCCAATAGTTTGCGCATATACAATCAGGTATTTATAACAAAAATAACCCCATCAAAAATGAATGAATTCGTCGACCTGTTTTTCCATGGCCGAAACGGTTGACTGGTCATGGATCGTTGCCGAACCATTCAGTAATTTATCCACCCCCGAAATGGGCAATTGGTTGGGGTGTACGGTTACTTTTAAGAAATTGAGTGATCCGGCGAGGTGGTCCATTCCCCGCAGATTGCCTGCCCTGCCTGAAGAAATTCCTGTCAGCAATGCTTTTTTACCCCACCAGACCTTTTTGTAGTCCGACAGATCGATCATCACTTTCAGTGATCCTGGAAAACTGCCATTGTATTCAGGAAGGATAAAAATGAACTTAGCGCTGGGGATGAGCACCTCGTGTTCAAGATTCGTCAGTTCTTTGGATTTCCTGTTCAGGTCAAGTCCTTCAAGGCTTACTACCTGTGCCTCAATACCCCGTGACTGCAGGATATCCTTATATTGGGAGGCAATTTTGAGGGAATTACTACCGGGCCTGTTGGTCCCGGAAATGATGGTATACATAATTTCTTCTATCTGTCTGAATAACAGCGATGTTGATATATTGTTCCCCAAAATGGTGCCGAACGATTAAATTTGCCATTCTGACAAAAACAACAAATTGCATGGGGCGTATTATAGGAATAGCCAATCAGAAAGGAGGTGTGGGAAAAACTACCACTGCGATTAATCTCGCAGCCAGTTTTGCTGTCCTGGAATACAAAACCCTGCTCGTAGACGCCGACCCCCAGGCCAACAGTACCACGGGGGTGGGTTTTGACCTGCATAATGTACAGCAGAGCCTGTACGACTGCATGGTCAATGAAATGCCCGCGCGTGACGTGATTTTGAAGACCGACATACCCCATCTTTTCCTCCTGCCCTCTCATATCGACCTTGTGGGTGCCGAAATTGAGATGATCAATTACCCCCGCAGGGAGACCGTCTTAAAACAGATCCTCTCGGCCGTGAAGGATGACTATGACTTTGTGGTGATCGATTGTTCACCTTCACTCGGACTGATCACGGTGAATGCACTCGTTGCGGCCGACAGTGTGGCAGTTCCGGTACAGGCCGAGTTCTTTGCGCTGGAAGGCCTGGGCAAACTACTCAATACAATCAAGATCGTCCAGAGCAGGCTTAATCCCGAACTGGTGATTGAAGGAATACTGATGACCATGTACGATGGCCGTCTTCGGTTATGCAACCAGGTGGTGAGTGAAGTGAGGCGTCATTTTGAAGAAATTGTTTTTGACACGATCATTCACCGTAATACCCGTCTCAGTGAAGCACCCAGCGTAGGTAAACCCGCCATCCTCTATGATGCAGAATCCAAGGGTGCGATCAATTACCTGAACCTCGCCAAAGAAATCCTCCAAAAAAACAACAAGACAAAAATCAGGCAGGAAGACAGAATGTTAACTTTAGACAATGAGCAACCCGAATAAAAAAGAGGCTTTGGGCAAGGGCATACGATCCCTGCTGCAAAGTATAGATGCTGACCTGAAAACCAATACAGGCGCGCTTAAACAGGATGTTGTGGAAAAAACCACTTCGTCCAATGTTATCCCTGTTGAACAAATTGAGATCAATCCAAAACAACCCCGGCAGGATTTTGATGAAGTAAGCTTACAGGAACTTGCCGGATCCATAAAGACGCATGGTATTATCCAACCCCTGACCGTAGCCAAAATTACGGGTAGCCGTTACCGTTTGATTGCCGGCGAAAGAAGGCTGCGCGCTGCAAAAATTGCAGGGCTCACTGAACTGCCGGTCTATATCCGCGAAGTGAATGACCAGGAATTACTGGAACTTGCATTGTTGGAAAACCTGCAGCGGCAGGACCTTAATGCCATTGAAATCGGGCTGAGTTACAGAAGGCTGATGGAAGAATGCGACCTCACCCAGGAACAGGTGGCCGAAAGAATGGGTAAGGAAAGGTCAACGGTAACCAACTACATGCGGTTGCTGAAACTTCCTCCCGGAATTGTGGTGGCAGTGAGAAACGGAAGCCTTTCCATGGGGCATGCAAGGGCGCTGATCAATGTGGATTCTGTAGATAAGCAACTCTATGTTTTTCATAAGATCATTGATGACGGGCTTTCTGTGAGGCAGACCGAAAATCTTGTCAGAACACTGTATAAGCGCGACGTCCCTGTTAAAAAAGCCGTAAAAACCGAGCTTCCCTCCTCCTTCAGGAAAATTGAAGATAATTTAGCGTCTCATTTCAATACCAGGGTGAAGATGCAGCATAATAAGAAAGGACATGGACAGATCACCTTCGAATATTACTCTATCGAGGAGCTGAACTCGCTGCTCGACAAGATGAACATTACGGTTAACTGATGTTATTGAAATCCTTCTCCGGTATAAGGTTGATATTTTTTTTATTGATCGGGGTATCAATGCAGGCGTTTGGGCAGGACCGGCCGGTTTATAACACGTCTCCCGATACCATTCCGGTTAAAAAAACCACTGACAGTTCCGCCACAGTGAAAAAGTCTTCAGACACCATTGCACCAAAAAAAATAACGGCAGCGGATACCTCGAAAGGTAAAAAATCATCAGCTGCCAGCGATACTGCAAAATTGAAGAAGAAAAAAGGCGAAGCGGGCAAGGCTGCATTGAGATCTGCGATTATTCCCGGATGGGGCCAGGCCTACAATAAGAAGTACTGGAAAATGCCAATTGTGTATGGTGCCCTGGCCATTCCTGTGGCAACATTTATTTATAATAAGAACTGGTACGAAAAAACCAAGTACGCCTACCAGGTGAAGTATTATAATGACACTGCTGCAGTGGATATTCCCACGGATGATATAGATCCTCAACTGCTTCCCCTTTCAACGGGCTCCGTGCAGCAGTACCGAAACCAGTTCCGGCAGGGGATGGATTTTTCCGTCCTGGCTTTTCTCGCTGTCTGGGGCCTCCAGGTTGTTGACGCTGCGGTGGATGGGCACCTGAAGGGATTTAATATTAACGATGATCTCAGCATGAAGATAAAACCCTATATTTCTCCCGGGAGATCGAGCGGCGTCAATATGGTTTTTTCTTTCAGGGATGATGCCAGGCACAGGATGTCGGTACCCATGTATTAAGTCAGTAATTTCAGCAAATATGAATATTGCACTCATAGGTTATGGTAAAATGGGAAAAATTATTGAGGAGGTGGCTATTTCCCGGGGGCATATGATCAACCTCAAAATTGACCTCAATAATATCAATGACTTTACGAAAGAAAATCTTCATAAGTCTGATGTCGTAATAGAGTTCACCGGGCCGCATAGTGCTTATGAGAATATCATGAAATGCCTTGAGGCGGGGGTGCCGGTGGTTTGTGGCTCAACAGGCTGGCTGGAGCAGTTGGAAAAAACAAAAGAATACTGCGAAAAGAAAAACGGCAGTTTCCTGTATGCGAGCAATTTCAGCGTAGGGGTAAACATTTTTTTTGAACTGAATAAACTGCTGGCAAGGCTGATGGACAAACAGGAAGAGTATAATGCAAGCATAACCGAAATCCATCATACGCAAAAGAAAGATGCACCCAGCGGAACGGCCATCACACTGGCCGAACAGGTCATTGCGTCACTTCAAAGGAAGACTTCATGGGTGAACCATCCCACTGATCATCGCGAGGAATTATCGATCATCAGTGAACGCATTGATCCAGCTCCGGGAACCCATATCGTAAAATATAGCTCCGTAGTTGATGATATCGAAATTACTCATACCGCGCATAACCGAAATGGTTTTGCACTGGGAGCAGTAATGGCGGCGGAATTCCTGAAGGACCGGAAGGGAATATTTTCCATGAAGGACGTGCTTTCTCTATGATCAGCTCCGCTGATCATAGGGATTGCGGATTGCGGATTACGGATTGCGAATTGGCGGATTGACGAATTAACTTAACTTACCTAGGTTTCATTTAACCCGATATGCTGAATAAAAAGACCCAATATGCGTTAAAGGCCCTCATGTACCTTGCTGAACACAAGGACGAAGGCCCCGTGCTCATTTCTGAAATTTCCGTCAAGAAAAAAATACCGCTGAAGTTTCTTGAGAACATCCTGCTGGAACTGAAAAAAGACGGCATTCTTGAAAGTAAAAAGGGAAAAGGCGGAGGCTACTATCTCAGTAAAGCACCTAATAAAATTCCCCTGGCACGCATCATCAGGTTGATCCATGGACCGATCGCCATGCTTCCCTGTGTTTCGCTATACTTTTATGAACGTTGCAAAAACTGCGATGAAAAACACTGCGGTCTGCACGACATCATGATAGATGTGAGGGATGCCAACCTGAAAATACTCGAGAAAAGAACGGTAGCTGACCTGCTGATCAACGACTGATCAAACTATTTTTGTTCCAGGATATGAAATGCATATGGTTCAATTACCAGGTATTCATGATCAGCGCCAACCTTCAGTTTCTTTCCTGACCAGTGATCAAATAATATTTCAGGCTCCACCCCATATGGTTTAAAGGCATACCAGGTGAGAAATGCGGGCCTGTTGCTGAAGTTAAATACACAAAATACTTTCTGCTCTTCATATGTTCTCAGATAACCCGCAACATGAATGTTATGTGGTGTCAGCCATACCAGGTTTTTGACATCAGCAAAAGCCGGAATTTTTTTTCTTATGGCAATCAGCTTTTTTGTAGCAGAAAAAATGCTGTTCTCTATCGTCCCCTCTTCGTCTATCTTTTCATTTTTTTTCCAGTGTATCACCGGGCGATGCATCCACCTGTTGTCATAACTTTTACCCGGGTCATCCAGGTAGCTGTAATCATTGGTATACCCTGCTTCATCACCATAAAAAATCATCGGTACCCCACCCAGCATAAAACTGTGCGCCTGCATAAGAATTATTTTCCGGACGGCACTGTCAATATCATCCGGAGACTTATCGGCAATAGCCTTTTCAAGTCCGCATAAGGATGCCAGTGAGCCACTGATCCTTGCATCCTGGGTCTTTGGATTAACGGAAAACAATGCGCCCCGCGCCGGAGATCCTTCCAGGTTGCCGGCGTAAAAATCCTTCAAAAATTTCCGGTGTTCATACGGATTATATCCTCCCTGTTCAATCATGTAGTCATCATACCCCAACCCTATATCATCATGGCACCGTGTATAGGTGATCCATGACGTACCATAAGGTTTTTGCAACAATTCGTGCTGGGCTGCCAGCATAACCTTAGTGGTACCTGTTGCCAGCGCATCCCATTGCAGGGCCATATGGGTGGCATTATAGGCAAAGTCGCATTCCCTTGCAGTGTATGTTCCGGTACCAAAATATTTCATGATAGCAGCCGGTGCCACAATGGCTTCACCGAGCAGTGCCATACCCGGCGTGGCAACCTGCACGCATTGCTTGATAAGCCGCAAAATAGTATGTGCCTTGGGAAGGTTCTGGCAGGTAGTACCCTTTTCTTTCCAGATGAATGCCGGTGCATCGATTCTTAATATATCAACGCCGAGGTTCGCATAAAAGAAGATCGTATCCAGCATGGCAATGAAGACCTCGGGGTTAGTATAATTCAGGTCCCATTGGTAATGGTGAAAAACGGTCATCACCCATTTATTACTTTCTTTATTAAAGGTGAAATTACCCGGGGAACTTTCAGGAAATATATCCGGCATTGCTGCATCAAACTGGTCGGGAATGGACCTGTCATCATACATATAAAAATACTCCTGGTATACCGGATCCCCTGCCTTTGCCTTTTGTGCCCATTCATGATGGTGGGAGGTGTGATTCAGGACGATGTCAATCATGAGGTACATATCCTCATTGTCCATCTTCTGCTGAACTTTTTTCAACGCATCAAGTGTACCAAAACGCTGATCGACCTTCCTGAAATCAGATACTGCATATCCCCCGTCACTCTCCCCTTCAGGACTTTGAAAAATGGGCATCAGGTGTAAAAAGTTCACACCCAGTTTTTTGAAGTACGCCAGTTTATCACCGAGTTGCTCAAGATTGCCGCAAAACCTGTCCACATACAAACTCATCCCCGTGATCTTGTTATCCAGGAACCAGTGTCCTTTTTCCTCTTTTTCCTCATCCTTTTCCTTCATGGCATCAGCACGCTCCAGGTAAGCCTTTGCGACGGTGGAAATAAGTCTGTCGAACATTATTTCCTTATCCTTACGATGACCATAAAGCTCATGGAAGAGATCATTGATGGCCGATGCATTGGCAACAAAACGGGTATAAAACAGATCGTCCTTTTCTGCGAGGTCAACACCATTTTGTTGCAAACCATTTTTGATCTGACGGTGAAGCTGGTAATTATACACGTAAAATCCGTTTAGTTAAATATCTGGTTATTGAGATGTTTGAAGGCTTCCATAGCGCCAAGATATTCACAGGTCCGCGCACCGGCTTTATTGGCATTTAACACAATATGCTGCCATTGTGCAGAAGAAAGGTTTCTGATTTCATCCAGGGACAAAGTCACGCAACTGGTATATCAGCGCTCCCACAAATGCATCGCCTGCTCCGGTAGTATCCACAGGAACTACCTTAATGCTCGGAACAATATATAATTGCTGGCCATACCCCAGCATGGTACCTTCCTTTCCAAGGGTAATGGCAAAGACTGCATTGGTTTCCGATAATAAATTTTTCGCGGCTTCTTCCAGCGTAGGTTTTCCCGTGATCAGCATCGCTTCTTCATCACTGAGTTTCATGAAATGACATCGTTTAAGAAAATGCCATGACTGTTCAATAAAGGAAGGCTTGATGTCGCGGTACAGCAGTTGCCGGTAATTGGGATCGAAGCTGATGAATATATTTTTTTCGATTGCTTTTTTCAATAATTCCCGGTAAGCCAATTGTAACGGACCCGGTAAGAAAAGCCGTTGCCGAACCAAAATGTATAATGGAATATTCATCGAGCTTTACTGAATCAATATCCTGGACGCTTAACTGACCATCGGCACCCCTGTTAAAATAGAAATCGCGTTCACCGTTTTCCATCAATGAAACAAATGCGAAAGTGGTAAAATGATCGGGATCCATCATCATATATTCGGTGGATACATTAAAATCCCGCATCACCTGGACCAGGTGTTTTCCGAAAGGATCAGTACCCACTTTTGTGACCAGTGAAACTTGACCGCCCAGCGCTGCTATGGCAGCGGCAACATTGGTAGGCGCACCACCTGGCTTCTTTAAAAAATTGTCGCCATCAGAAAGCGCCCTGCCCTTGTCGGTGCAGATCATGTCTATCAATGCTTCACCAATACAAAGAATTTTCATATATAGTATTTGACTGATAAGGTTAATGGCCTCCGCCTCCTGCAATTACAATATCCTTCGGTGGTTTGGCAGCCTTTATCAACAAAGTGGCCGCAGCTGCAATCAATAATAAAATACCGGCCAGTGAAACAGCTTTTCCCGGATCATCATCAAGATAATGTTCCAGGATATATCCAAAGGTCAGGTTCTGAATGATCATGGGGATAACGATCATCATGTTAATGATCCCCATATACACACCGTAACGTTCCTTCGGAATATTTCCTACTACCATAAGGTAAGGAATACCCATCATACTGGCCCATCCGATACCAAAACCGGTAATGGCGGGAAAAAGCAGGTATTTATTGTCAATATGCGGAAATGCCACCAGTCCGATTCCTGCAATGACGAGACAGGAAAAATGGACGATTTTAGGAGAGTACTTTTTGGCGAAATATACCAGGCCGAAGGCACATAAAAATGTCACGATATTATACCATCCATTGACCAGGCCCGTCCAGCTCACCGCTTTTTCGTATAATGAAGGATCTTTGGTGGGCGTAGTATTCCACACCGACTGCGCAACACTTTTTGAAGAGTTCTGCCAGTAACAAAATAATGCAAACCATTGAAACAAATACACCAGCGCCAGTTGCCACATTACCCTGGGCATATCTTTAATGGCATCGATAATTTCCATAAATGGTCCAAGCAGCCGTTCAAGACTTGCGACAGCAGGTGACTTGTCATATTTTTTAATCACCGCATACAAAAAGTATATCCACAATAGAAATAGTGGCAGTGTAAGCAGGTTCAAAATGCCAGACGGCATCAGGTTGGTAAATGACAACCTCAATATAACGGGAACGGATACCAGTATAGCTATAGAGGAAAACAATTGCACTACAGGATGTGGGTTATGTGCATTATGATATTTGATTTCTTTCAATTCTTCTTCAGTAGGTGGAATTTCCGCCGTGGTACGCATACTCCATAATATCGAACCGATGGAACATATCGATCCAAGAAAAAATGAAGCGTAGACCCAGGTAGGGAGTTTGCCCGTCTTACCAATAAAGATCATGGGAAATACAAACAGGGATACATTGGCCAGCGTTTGTCCGAACCCCGTGAAAAAACTTTGCGACTGGAAACCTGTGGGCTGCTGGGTAGCATCCAGTTTATCAGCAATGAATGCACGGTAGGGTTCCATCGCGGTGTTATTACCAGCGTCCAAAATCCATAACAGTCCGGCTGCCATCCACAGGCTGCTGCTGAAAGGGATAAAAGAATAATGCGATACTGCACATCAGGGCACCGATGAAAAAGTATGGTTTTCTTCTTCCAAACCGCGGATGCCAGGTTTTGTCGCTCAATGCACCGATAAACGGCTGCACCAGCAATCCGGTCATCGGTCCGGCAAGGTTCAAAAAAGGTATTTCGTGTGGCGTAGCGCCCAGCATATCATAGATCGGGTTTACTGCGCTCTGCTGCAATCCAAAACTGTACTGGATACCGAAAAATCCGACATTCATATTGATGATCTGCCAGAACGAAAGGCGGGGTTTTGACAATGACATAAGCAGCCGGATGGTTTGTGCAAGGAAATTAATTCTTTTTTCCATTGCTGAAACATTCTGCGATACGCTGCAGCCATACGAATTTCCTATTTTTGTCTCATGGCAGAAGATCTTGCTGTAATAAAGGGTACTAAAACAGAACAATATGAATCCCTGATCCCACAGATAAAGGGATTGCTGGAAGGAGAAACCGACCTCATTGCCAACCTGGCCAATATCGCCGGAGCATTGAAAGAGCAATTTAACTGGTGGTGGATCGGCTTCTACCTTGTCAAAGGAGAAGAACTGGTTCTCGGGCCTTTCCAGGGACCGGTAGCCTGTACCCGCATCCGCAAGGGCCGCGGTGTTTGCGGTACTTCCTGGTCAAAAGCCGAAACACTTATCGTCCCCGACGTTGAAAAATTTCCCGGGCATATCGCCTGCAGCAGCCTGTCGAAATCTGAAATCGTGGTTCCCTTAATAAAGGATGGTCAGGTCTGGGGTGTCCTTGATGCGGATAGTGAACATCCCTCCCACTATGATGAAACCGACAAAGTCTACCTGGAAAAAATTGCCCGCCTAATTCCCTGTTAGTGAACAATCTCTGTCGCACCACGGTATTTTCAGTATAAAACTTTACAATCTGGATGCATTTTTGCGTTTATAGGAAAGCCCTGCCGGGCTTATCCAATCCATATCGCTATGCTGAAAAAAACCTTGCGCATTTCCTTCATTATCATAACGGTATTGCTGGGAAGTGCATTTGCCGCCCCTTTTATTTTTAAGGGAAAATTTGTTGCACTTGCCAAAGCACAACTCAATGCATCAATAAACGGCCGCGCTGATTTCAGCGATGTCGATATCTCGCTGTTCAGGTCCTTCCCCAGGCTGTCTGTGTCGCTGGAGAATCTGCAGATCACGGGGATGAACAAGTTTGTAAAGGATACCCTTATCTCCGCAAAACGCATTGACGTTGCCGTAAATTTCTACAGCCTCTTTAACCAGGAGAATATAACCGTGTATTCCATCAATCTTGAAACTCCCAGGATACATGCTATTGTCCTTGAAAACGGCGAAGCCAATTGGGATATCATGAAGCCTTCACCGGAACAAAAATCAGCCCCGGAAGAACAGGCTGTTCAGCTTAACCTTGAACACTATGCGGTTCATAATGGCTACCTGGAATACCGTGATGAAGAAGGTCACATGTATGCTGAACTGGAAAATATCCAACATGAAGGGAGTGGTGATTTGGGAGCCGACCAGTTTACATTATCTACGGCAACTTCTACTTCCGCTGCCAGTTTTACCTATGAGGGAATTCCCTACCTGGTCAATACAAAAGCCAATATCAATGCTGACCTCCTCATTGATACGAAGCAGCAGCGTTACACATTTTCAAAGGCAGTGGCAACGCTGAATGATCTCACGGTAAACAGCGATGGATATTTTCAGCTGATCAATGATTCCACTTATGGAATGGATATCCGCTTCAATGCACCTGGGGTGAATTTTAAATCATTGTTATCACTGGTCCCCGGCATCTACAAAGACAATTTTGCGAATATCAAAACAAGCGGTTCCGCTGTCTTTAACGGATCAGTAAAAGGAAGATACAGTGACACCGAAATACCGGCATATATTGTAAACCTGGATATCGCCAATGGATTTTTCCAGTATCCCGATCTGCCCAGGCCGGTAAAAAATATCAGCCTATCCCTTCATGTTGAAAATCCGGACGGGATACCCGACCATACGGTGATCGATATCCGAAAGGGACATGTAGAAATGGATAATATGCCTTTCGATTTCCGCCTTTTGGCAAAAAATCCTTTGACCGATCGTTATATTGACGGCGCTGTTAAGGGACAACTTGACCTGGCACAGCTTGTGCAGTTTATCAAGCTTCCCGCAGGCACAAAACTATCGGGTAAAATGGATGCGGATCTTGCGGCAAAAGGTAATCTGGCTGTGATACAACGCCAGGTACCGGGTGAGTTTAGTGCCAAAGGTTATATCAACCTGGATGAACTGTATTATTCATCGCCTGATTTCCCACAACCCATTCAACATACCAGCGCAAAGATTATCATTGACAATCCTGACGGGGTGGCTGACCACACAGTGATTAATATCCCGGATGCCCATATTGAACTCGGAAAGGATAAGGCAGATATTTCGCTGCTGGTGAAAAACCCCGCCACTGATCCCATGGTGACCGGAAAAGCCAGCGGCACCATGAACCTGGATAATGTGAAACAGTTTTATGCCTTTGAAAAAGGTACCAGCCTGCAGGGAAATATGGCAGCCGATATCGCTTTCAGCGGATCTAAGTCGCAGGTCGACAAAGAACAATATCAATCCATTAATCTTTCAGGCCAACTAACAGGGACGGATATACGATATATTACGGCCGATTATCCGGGCGGTCTCAGTGTAAAAAAAGCGGGACTTCGTTTCTCGCCGAAATATGCCACGATCGACCAGCTAGAGGGGCAATTCGAAAAAACAAATTTCACCACTACGGGCAGCTTTGACAATATGATGGGCTATGCTTTAAAAAATGAGCCCCTGAAAGGAATACTGAACATATGGGCCGATAACATGGACCTCAATAAATGGATGGGAACGGATACCGCAACATCTGCCACGGCAGGAAACAGTAAACCGTTTGCCGTGCCAGGGCAGGTGGACCTCCAGGTAAACGCCAAAGTATCGCAGCTACACTATGATAAAGTGGACTATTCGAATGTTTCCGGTACTCTTTCTGTTAAAGACGAAAAAGTTGAGTTGAATAAAATGCAGATGAATGCACTGGGCGGAACTATTGCCATGAATGGTTTTTATTCCACCAAATTCGATAAAGAACATCCGGAAATCAGCTTCACCTATGACGTAAAGAACCTGGATATCCAAAAAACTTTCATGGCCTTCAATACAATACAACAACTAATGCCTGCCGGACAGTTTATTTCAGGAAAATTAAATTCACAGCTGACCATGAAGGGCCTGCTCGGGTGCAGACATGATGCCTGATCTGTCGAGCCTAACCGGAAATGGAAACCTGTTGTTGCTCGAAGGTTTCCTGAAAAAATTTGCCCCGCTTGATAAAATGGCTTCCACACTAAATATCACCCAACTTGAAGGCCTTTCGTTGAAAGATGTCAAAAATTATTTTGCCTTTGCCAATGGGAAAGTCCTGGTAAAACCATTTCATGTTAAAACAAAAGATATTGACATGGAGATTGGCGGACTGCATGGCATTGACCAGTCGATCGATTACCAGGTGAATATGAAGATTCCACGAGCGCTGATGGGAGCAAAAGGAAATGAGTACCTCAATAAACTTGCTGTACAGGCAAGCACTAACGGCGTCCAGGTGAAAATGAATGAAACGGTGAACCTTGCTGTAAAAATGGGTGGAACCATCACCAATCCCGTATTGACCACCGACCTTCGTCAGACTACCCAGGCCCTGGCTGATGACCTGAAGAAGCAAACAACAGATTTTGTCCAGACCCGGGTTGACAGTACTAAAAAAGCTGCCAGGGATACGGCAGTGGTGATCAGGGATAAAATGATAGCAGACACCAAAGAGGCATTGGTGAACCAGTTGACCGGCACCAAAGACAGTACTGGCTCCAAAGGTTTAAGCATCAATGACAATAAAAAGAGAATTGAAAAAGCGGGTAATGACCTGTTTAAAAATGCATTTAAAAAGAAAAAACCGGCAGACAGCACCAACAGGTAGAATCATTTTGAGCTGCCAGCCTGTTCAGCCAGTAGTTCCTTAATGGTGGCTTCGAAGTTCTTTTTGTATTCTTCATGGTGGCTTCCCGTTCCGGGTCCCATAAAACCGGCTTCAATTTTTTTGACCCTGCCATCTTTCCCGATAAAAATGGTGGTCGGGAAACTTTTCAATTCTGTCAGTTGCGGAAGCGTCTTTTGCCGTTTTTAGTGTATCGATGGTCGTTACCCCGGTTACCAGTATCGGGTAATCCACCTCATACCTCTTCTGGAATTTCCTTAATGAGTTTGCAGACCTGCGAAAGTTAGTGCTGTATTCATAGGCAAGTCCAACCACTTCCACCCCTCTTTCCCGGTTCTTCTTGTAGTAATCGCTCAGAAAAGCCGTTTCATCCATGCAATTGGGGCACCAGGAACCCATCACCTGTACTACCACCACCTTGTTTTTAAACCGCGGATCATTAATGGAAACGATATTGGAATCGAGGTCGGGAAAAGAAAAATTCAGCCGTTCTTCTCCGTCCCTCAGATAGACGCTTGCTCTTGTCTCGTCGATTTTTGCTTTTGGATCTTTACGGGCCGTCCATTCTTCAGAGGATCTCACCAGGGAATAAAATACACCATTTCGCAGACTGCCGTCTTTGTTAATGGTGGCACCAAAAAAATAGGCATGTGCACCGTCAAAGCAGGAAATCATCAGCGAATCGCCTGTTACAATCCCTTCCAAAAAACGGTAATCGCCTGATGGATTGAGGAAGGTGCCCGTAACATTATTACCCTGCTGGCGGAATTCAGCAACTGCTTTCCTGGTACCACCGTCCTTGCGGGTGAATTCAACAGCGTAACGTCCGCTGATATTTTTAGCAGCATTACCCTTCAACGGAGGAAAGCGGTAGGTAATTCCAGGCGTGGCCGTCACAGGCATTTCCGCAATCCCTGAAGTGATTGCCCTGGTCCATGTACCTTTCATCGTTTTATCGGCACTAACGTGCAGGCGCATACGAGATTCAAAGAGCGGCATTTCCACAAACAATGAATCTCCTTTTCTTACAATAGAATCCACGGTTATCCTTTCCCCGGCATTCCTGATCACCCATTTGTGCCGGCCATTTGCCATGGAGTCCGTCATCGTAAATACGATCTCATGGCCGTCTTCCCGGAGCAGCGCAACACGGTACGGCGTTCTGTTCTGCGCACTGGCCAGGCAGGACAGGCATAAGAAAATGATTAACGGGCTCTTTTTGGTCATATGAATGATAACGCTAATAAAGTTCAAAGGTTGGCAAACATATCTTCAGTCATTTTTTCAAGGTCATATTCCGGTTTCCACTGCCATTCGGCCTGGGCCACGCTGTCGTCAATGCTTTGCGGCCAGCTGTCGGCGATCGCCTGGCGGTAGTCGGGTTTATATTCCATCCTGAAATCAGGGATATGGCGCTTGACACATTCAGCAATTTCTTTTGGCGAAAAACTCATGCCGCTGATATTATAGGAAGTCCGGACATGAATGTTTGCAGCCGGTGCTTCCATGAGTTCGATGGTGGCCCTGATGGCATCGGGCATATACATCATGGGCAGATAGGTATCCTCTTTCAGAAAGCAGGAATATTTTTTTTCTTCCAGCGCTTCATGAAAAATCTCCACGGCGTAATCGGTGGTACCGCCGCCGGGGGCCGATTTATAGCTGATCAGCCCCGGGTAGCGAAGGCTTCTCACATCTACACCATAACGCTGGTGGAAATAATTGCACCAGAATTCCCCGGCAAATTTGCTGATGCCATAGACCGTTGTCGGTTCTATAATGGTCTTTTGCGGGCAAAGTTTTTTCGGTGAGGTGGGACCAAAAACAGCAATACTGCTGGGCCAGTATACCCGGTGCAGTTTTTCCTCCTTGGCAATATCCAGCACATTAAGCAGGCTCGTCATATTCAGGCTCCAGGCAAGGGGAGGATTTTTTTCGCCGGTTGCTGATAATATCGCGGCCAGCAGGTATATCTGCGTGATATTCTGCCGGATGACCTGTACGTGCAGCATTTCCTTATTCATGACATCCATGCTCACGTAAGGGCCGGTTCCCTTCAGCAGGTCGTTTTCCTCGCGAAGGTCCGATGCCACCACATTGGCACCACCGTAGATTTTCCGCAATGCCAGGGTGAGTTCAACACCAATTTGTCCGCATGCCCCGATGACAAGAATCCTGTCTTTTATCATAGTAACCTGAGTTAAAGTGATCGATACAGCTAAAGGTTCCGAAAATACATTAAAACCGTTTTTAAAGCGGATATTTGCGCCAGATTTATGACATCATATGGACGCATTTATTTCAGACTTATTCCGGAATCAGCAATACCATCCGCAGCAATTCTTCCTGATCGCAGGGCCCTGTGTAGTGGAGAGTGAAGAAATGGTCATGGAAATCGGCGAAAAGGTATCCGGTATCTGCAGGCGATTGGGAATACCCTATGTACTCAAGGCTTCTTACCGTAAGGCCAACCGTACCAGTGCATCATCCTTTACCGGGCTGGGAGATGAAAAAGCGTTGGAAATTTTAAAAAGATCGGGTGATCGTTTAGGCCTTCCCGTGACCAGCGACGTGCATGCCCACGATGAAACGGAAATGGCAGCCCAATACCTTGATATACTCCAGATACCTGCATTTCTTTGCCGGCAGACTGATTTGCTGGTGGCTGCGGCAAAGACCGGGAAAATTGTAAATGTCAAGAAAGGGCAGTTCGTGAGCGGTGAAGCCATGAAGTTTGCCGTGGAAAAGATCAATAAGGCCGGAAATAATAAAGTTATCCTGACGGAAAGGGGAACCACATTCGGGTACCAGGACCTGGTGGTGGATTACCGGAACATCCCCTGGATGAAAGCCCATGGAGTACCGGTGGTGATGGATTGCACGCATTCCCTGCAGCAGCCCAACCAGAGCTCGGGCGTAACGGGCGGAAATCCCCAACTTATTGGAACCATCGCCAAAGCCGCAATAGCTACCGGGGCCGACGGGTTATTTATTGAAACCCATCCCGATCCGGCAAAAGCATTAAGCGACGGTGCCAATATGCTGAGACTGGACCTGCTGGAAAATCTGCTCACCGACCTGGTGAAAATCCGGCAGGCTGTATGGTAACCTGTTAATAATGTTTAACCATTGGTTTACGGCGAACCTTATTTTACCAGTTTAATGGTATCAACAACGGTAACCGCTCCGGTATTCACTACAATTCCGGTACGAAGTCCTTTCTGGAATGTTGCATCTTCCGGAATAACATGTACATCATAAGAGCCTGGCAAAAGTCCCTTGAACAGGTAACCGCCATTGTTACCAATGTAAGTGGTGGCAACGGTATCAGGTCCCTGGATAGCAAGTACATGAGATGAAAAGTAAAATGGTGTAACAACACCTTTAATACTTCCGCCAACTGACTCCAGCACTGTGCGGATCACCGGCTTGAGAATATATTTACCATTGCCGGTTTTGACAACTGATTTACCTGCATCAAAATCCAGTGTAAGCTTGTAGAGAACGCCTGCGACAACGTCTTGTTGAATATTTAATTTAAGTCCGGATTGCTCTGCGCTCGGAGTAGTCAGTGCAAATGTTTCGCCGTTATCAACAATAGTATTGCCATCTCCCAGGATCAGTCTCATCTGGTGAATCTTGCCGGTAGGAATGGTGGCATCTGCCAGTATGGTGTCTTTATCATTCACCAGGTCTAACAGGTTATAACTGCCGCGCCTTACATCAGACAGGCTTTGCCATCCTTTGTCTGCATCATCGGTTACGTTAATCATGATGTCCTGGACATTGATGTTTATCGCATCATACTCAGCAGGATCATCTGTAAGAAAAACCTGTAAGCGCGCTGTTCCCTGGTCGGTGCTGTTGTTTTTTGAACAACCTGCCAGGACCAGCAATGCAGCTAAGGCGATAAATAAATAGGGGTACTTCTTCATAGTCTGATAGTTTCCCCTAATTATTCAAAAAAGAGACCAAATTGAAAAATACCGTTAAAATTCACTGCACATTCGTCGAAGACTGCAAAGGTTTAACAATAAAAAAAGGTCCGCGAACGGACCTATTTATTTTTTTACTAGTACTAAGGGTGAGAACCTAAACCCCATGGCATTCATAGAACAACGAACATAAAAACGGGTGATGCCGGTGCGCCCACGGCATAAAAGACATTGGATAAAAAACGGTATCTTATCTAAGGGAAGAATTACAAGCAATTTTCAGAGGATAGCAAAAATTCGGTGTAGTTGCCCGGCAAGTCAGGAATTTGCCCTGGAAATCTACGTTGCTCTACTTGATGCAAATACTGTGCTAAATTTCTATCAGTAGGCTGATATAGTTACGTTTAGAACATTTGCAGGGGTATAATGTTCATTTTACTACCGTTTTTCTCAAATCTCCGGGATTTATGTTGAAAACTTTCCGGAAAGCCAGGGTGAAATTGCTCAGGTTTGAGTATCCCAACGACTTACCCACTTCTTTAACGGTAATTTTACTGCCCGTCAGCATTTCTTTTGCCTTTTGCATCCTGTGCTGTTGAAAATATTCATACGGTGGAAGGCCGAACATATCGCGGAATTGCTTTTTCAGTTTGGAAGGGCTGACGCCGATCTGCCTCGAAAGCTCTGCAATGGTTGGTGCCGTCGAAAAATTGCTGAGCAGCGATTTTTCCACTTCCATAATTTTTTCAATATCGTCTTTGGAAATGCTCACTTCCAGCTTCAGCACCGACATCTGTTGGTATAGCCAGGAAAAAAATATTTCCAATATCATCATCATCCTGTTTTCCAGGAATGTTTTCCTGAGGGGCATATCCACCTCTGCGTTAAGGATTTCATGCAAAAGTGTGTGCGTGGCATAATCCATCTCCCTGACATGGATGCTTTTTGCCTTCAGCATAAGATATCGTTGCAGGACTTCATCCATCTGGCTTATGCGCAGGTAACTGGCAATCCATTCCGGGCTTAATATTATCCTGATACCGGAAATCCTTGATCCTGCCTTGGCATACTGGCGCAGGTCTGATAGAAAACTGACCAGGTACACATTGGCAGCAAGTCCTGTTTTCTTTTCAGACTTAACATCATCCACTTTTGCAAAAGTGCCATTGCCCGTAATTTCTTCGCAGATGAAGACATAGTACTCCTGGTTAGTCTTCATCCTGGAAATCCACATATCATCCGTCAGATCAAAATTCATGATCACCGTATCCAGCTTATTGGGCAATACAACATGATTGATATATCCCCGGGCGGGGTACCCTGTGAGCACCAGGCTGTCGTCCTTAACGACCGTATTCAACTGACTGGCCAGTTCCTTCAATACCAGGTCGAACTGCCTAATCGAAAATTTGAATTCAAACAATGTATAAATTTGAAAATGATGTTATTATAGGTGTTATTAGCATTTCTGTTTCAGCTTCCGGAACCTAATCCACCGTCTCCGCCACTTCTTTTTTCCTGCGAAAATTCAACACCTCGCTGGGGAGATATTGGTAGGCTTTTTTAAAGGCACGGGCGAAATTGCTCAGGTTCTGGTATCCCAGTTGATACCCGATTTCCTTGATGGAATACTCCCCCGATAAAAGGTATTTCTTTGCCATCTCCATCCTGTACTTCTGAAAATATTCATAGATCGGGAGGCCATACACCAACCGGAATTGTCGCTTCAACTTGGAAACACCGATATCAAATTTTTGGGAAAGCGCTTCAATGGTGGGCGCAGGCTGTGAAAAATCTTTGATGAGTTCAGACTCAACTTCCATCATTTTATAAATATCAGCGGTCTCGATGCGGTAGGCGGGTAGCTTTCCTGCACGCTGATATAAGCTGGTAAAGAATTTTTCAATGAGTCGCATCACACGATTTTCAACAATCGTATAATACAGCGGATTATTGAAGTCTGCCTCTTTCAGTTCATTCATCAATTGCTTATACTCGCCATCGAGAGGTTCCATGACAAGCTTTTTAGTCTTCAGGGCAAGATACCTGCGAAGCACTCTGTCGTCCTTTTCAATTTCGAGGTATTTAGCCATCCACTTTGCATCGAACATGATCTTTACGGCAAAAGCCTTACATCCTTTAGCCACCAGTACGGTGTTGTCGAACAATGTTGCGTTCAGGTAGGCTCCGGAAAACAACGGTGGGAAATGAACGGCTTTCTCATTTCCAATCTGGTGTGTATAATTCCGCTTGATAAAAACTTCATCAAAGGCCAGGACATAATAGCAAGGCTCAGCTGGAATTTCGGCGTACTTCAAAATCTGTCTCCGTGCAGGAATCCACAACTCCCACACTCAGGCCATTAGGTAACCTGATAGCACGAATATAACCTTCCCCATACTGAGGGGGAAAATTGAGGGTGTCCTGGTCTAGCGATGTGCCCAATTCCTTTGCAAAATCTCTAAGCCAGGAATGGAAATCAGTATGATCCGATTCAAATACGATCATACCATTAAAATAATCAAAAAAACTCACAGATAACGAAGGGGATTTCTTTTTGCGTTCAATATATACGCCTTAAGATTGATCCAAAAAGCCATAAACAGGTAGATAATAACGGGAGATCCCATGGTCAGGCAGGAGACATAAATGAAGTATTTTCGAATAGTGGTGCTGGGAACCCCCATCTTTTCGCCCATCCAGGTGCAGACGCCGAATACCCTGCTTTCAACAAACTGACGGAAATCTTTCATAACGCAAATTTAATCATTCCTGCAATATTTATGAACCTGTTGGCAGCACTATCTCTTTTCATTAATTTCGCGAGACTCCTTCATTACCATAATCCCTGTATATAACGTAAAATATCATTATATGGTTTTCGATCTCGACTTAATAAAAAAACTCTACGCCTCTTTACCCGGGAAGGTCACTGCTGCACGCAACATCGTTGGCCGGCCGCTGACCCTGGCAGAAAAAATATTGTACAGCCACTTGTATAGTCCGCTTACACAGGCCTATAAACGAGGTAAGGATTATGTGGATTTTGCCCCGGACCGCGTGGCCATGCAGGATGCCACGGCACAGATGGCCCTGCTGCAGTTCATGACCTGCGGGCGCGATAAAGTTGCCGTTCCTTCTACGGTGCACTGCGACCACCTGATACAGGCAAAAGTAGGTGCAGCGATTGACCTTGGTACTGCCCTGGATACCAATAAGGAAGTATATGATTTCCTGGCTTCGATTTCCAATAAATATGGCATTGGTTTCTGGAAACCCGGTGCCGGTATCATTCACCAGGTGGTACTGGAAAACTATGCTTTCCCCGGTGGTATGATGATCGGAACAGATTCCCATACGCCCAATGCAGGCGGTCTGGGCATGGTGGCCATTGGTGTGGGTGGTGCGGATGCAGTGGATGTAATGGCCGGACTGCCCTGGGAACTGAAAATGCCGAAACTGATTGGTGTAAAACTGACCGGCAAAATGAGTGGCTGGACCTCTGCAAAAGATGTTATCCTTTGGGTGGCCGGTAAACTTACCGTAAAAGGCGGAACCGGTGCCATTGTGGAATATTTTGGTGAAGGCGCCGATAGCCTTAGTGCTACGGGTAAAGGCCACCATCTGTAATATGGGTGCTGAAATCGGCGCTACCTGTTCTCTATTTGCTTACGATGAAAAAATGAGCGCCTATCTCAAAGGCACGCAAGGGCCGAAGTAGCTGCCCTGGCCGATGGAGTAAAAGAACATCTACGTCCCGATGCTGAAGTATATGCCAACCCTGCAAAATATTATGATCAAGTGATCGAACTTAACCTGAATACGCTGGAACCTTATGTAAATGGTCCCTTTACTCCGGACCTGGCAACACCAATTTCAAAAATGAAAGAAGCTGTGGAAGACAATGGATGGCCTGCAAAACTTGAAGTAGCCCTGATCGGATCCTGTACCAATTCTTCTTATGAAGATATCAGCCGGAGCTGCTTGCATTGTAAGAGATGCCGTTAGCAAAGGACTTAAAGCAAATTCTGAATTTACGATCACACCCGGTTCAGAACTAGTGCGTTATACCATTGAAAGTGATGGATTTATTAAGGAATTTGAAGAAGTCGGTGGTGTGGTACTGGCCAATGCCTGTGGTCCCTGTATCGGTCAGTGGGCACGTCATATTGATGACCCCAACCGCAAGAACACCATCATCACTTCTTTCAACAGGAACTTTGCCAAACGGAATGACGGGCTATCCAGCACCCATGCATTTGTTGCATCACCGGAAATCGTAACCGCCATGGCCATTGCCGGTACCATCGCCTTTAATCCGCTGACTGATACCATTACCAATGATAAAGGTGAAGAGGTCAGATTGATCGAACCTACAGGCTTTGAACTGCCTCCCAAAGGTTTTGCGGTAGAAGATGCGGGTTACCAGGCACCGGCAAAAGATGGAACCGGTGTACAGGTGCTGGTGAACCGTGATTCCAACCGCCTTCAATTGCTGGAACCATTTGCCGCCTGGGAAGGAACAGATCTTAACGGACTGAAACTGCTGATCAAAGCAAAAGGAAAATGTACCACCGATCATATTTCTATGGCCGGTCCATGGCTGAAGTTCCGCGGTCACCTCGATAATATTTCCAACAATATGCTGATTGGTGCTATCAATTATTTTAATGATAAAACCGATACGGTAAAAAACCAGCTGACCGGTGAATATGGCCCCGTACCTGCCACCCAGCGGGCATATAAAGCCGCAGGAATCGGTTCCGTGGTAGTGGGCGATGAGAACTATGGAGAAGGATCCACCGCGAACATGCCGCCATGGAACCCCGTCACCTTGGTGTGAGGGCCATCCTGGTCAGGAGTTTTGCACGGATCCATGAAACCAACCTGAAAAAACAGGGTATGCTGGCACTTACATTTGCCGACAAGGCAGATTATGACAAAATCCAGGAAGATGATATCATCGATATCCTCGGACTTACGCAGTTTGCTCCCGGTGTTCCGCTGACCGTGGTGCTTAATCATGCCGATGGTACTACGGACAATATAACGGTTAACCATACCTACAATGAACAGCAGATCGAATGGTTCAAAGCCGGAGGGGCGCTGAATGTGATCAGAAGGCAGTTTGCCTAGTAATAAATAAATAAGTCAAAAAGGGAGGAATTCAATTTCTCCCTTTTTTAACTTTCCCATCTAGGATTTTGACTTTCCAGGTATTATCTTCATCACAGCCTATGTAATGAAGCATCTCTACCTGCAGTACGATTTTTCTTCTGCTCCTTTCCATCATGTATGTGCCATTGCATGCACAGCAACTGATCGACGTGGCTGGTACTGGCATCGCGTCTTTTTCCGG
This sequence comes from uncultured Sphingobacteriales bacterium, assembly GCA_963707255.1. Classification (GTDB taxonomy): domain Bacteria; phylum Bacteroidota; class Bacteroidia; order Chitinophagales; family Chitinophagaceae; genus Pollutibacter. The sequence goes on from CAVPPM010000024.1 coordinate 31,917, forward strand.
TGATGGAGGACCCGCAGTTAATGCCTCAATGAATGGCCCGAGTTCCATTCAACTGGACAAAAATGGAAGACTGCTGGTAGCGGATATCGACAATCATCGTATTCGTATCATCGACTTATCAACAGGCATTATTCAAACTTTTGCGGGCACAGGATCACCTGGTTTTAGTGGTGACGGCGGACCAGCCTTAAATGCATCATTTAATCAGCCCAAAGATCTATGGGTCGACAAACAGGGGAATATCTTTTTGACAGATTACCTAAACAAGAGGGTGAGGAAAATCGATGGCACCAGCGGAATCATCACCACAGTAGCAGGTAATGGCACAAGCAACTTTGCAGATGGTGAGTTGGCCATAACAACCGGTCTTCCTGACGCCAATAGTGTTACCACAGATGAATCCGGTAATATTTATATCAGCAGTGTAAAACTTCGCATGGTATTGAAAGTAGATAAAGCAACCGGGCGAATAAGAAAATTTGCAGGTTCCGGAAACGCCATTTTTTCGGGTGATGGTGGTCCGGCCACAAACGCAGGGATTCCATTTCCACACGTGGTACGCTTCCATCCTGACCAGAGTATCCTTATCAGTGATCTTGCCGACAATGTTATACGAAAAGTCTCCCTTTCTACCGGAATCATCCAAACCATCGCCGGTAACGGTGTACGGAGGTTATACCGGAGATGGTGGACCAGCCAATCTTGCTTCAATCAACCAACCTCTCGATTTTGCAGTTGACGACACAGGAAACGTCTATATCGCTGAAGGCAACAATCATGTGATTAGGAAAATACAGGCTTCTACAGGACTCATCAGTACCATTGCCGGTACGGGTGAAGATGGATATGACGGGCCGAATGTTTTTTTTCGTTGCAGCAGGATAAACGTACCCGTTTCAGTTTGTTGGAGTCCCAGTGGTTTAGTGTATATGGGTGAATGGGTTGGACTAAGAATCAGAAAACTGGATCCTCTTGCTGTAACGCCGGTTAACCCTACTGCAACACTTTCACCGATACCTGCAGAAATTTGTCCGGGTACACCGCTTGAGCTAAGCATTAGACGAATAGGTGGATTTGCCGGTGAACCCCAAATGCAATGGCAGATCAATGGCCGCCCGGCTGGGTATTTTGGTAGAACTGTAAGTCTTCCCGGCATTCAGGATGGAGATGTCGTTAGTTGTGTAATTACTGGCAACAACAACACCTGCAGTACAAGCACAATAACTGTTGTAAGCCTGCCCATTCGCCTTGCGGATGTAGTCCCGGTTACAGCAGAAATTCTGGGTGATTCCATTATATGTGCCCAACAGGACGCCCTGTTCACCGCCAGCTCAAACTACAGTTTAAAAGACATTACCTGGACCGTCAATAACCAGCCTGTTGGACCTGGTTCCACTTTCAACCCCCAAAATCTGGCCGATGGTAGCGTGATTCAATTCAGGGGTGTTGTTGATACTAATGGTTGCTTAAAGGGCACATACTGTTTTTTCCAGGAAGATGGTGGTGAATGTTTTACCAGTTCCGGTATTGAGTATCTCCCCCACTGATACAAGCATTACGCCAGGTGGCAGTGTTACGCTCGTAGCCACTACGGAGCCGGGCATTCAACAATTCCAATGGACAGGAGCAGGATTGAATATCACTAGGAGGGGCTTCCAGCCAAACTGTTCAACCTACCCGTACCGGAACATACACCGTTACTGTTTCAGATGATATGGGATGCACTCAAATCGTAACAGCCAAAATCAAAGTCATCAGACCCATCTTTATTCCCAACAGCTTTACTCCGAATGGGGATGGCAAAAACGACCTGTTCAGGGTGCCGCCTGATATTGATGCAGAGTTGATCAGTTTCCGTGTGTTTAACCGTTTCGGCGAACTGGTCTGGCAGACCTCTGATTCCCTCAGCGGCTGGGACGGCACTGTTAAAGGCAAAGTAGCCCCTAATGGAAGTTATGCCTACCAAATCAGGATCCGCCAGGAGCAGGAAGTCCTGGAACTCAAGGGTACTGTGACGCTGATTCGATAAACTTCCATCTCATCCTTCATTTCCAGACTTTTCCTTATGAATTTTTACTTGTGATGCAACATCCTTTTCATAACCTTGTCCTTATAACAAATCAAAGCTTGTGGAACTGGCTGCAACCTTACCACATACGGAACTGGTAGAAAAATGTAAACAGGGAGATGCCCGGAGTTTTCAAAAACTGTATGAACTATACAACAAGGCGATGTTCAATACAAGTTTCCGGATCGTGAATGACAGGGCTGAGGCGGAGGATGTATTACAGGAATCTTTTATAGATGCTTTCAGGAATCTCCATCATTTTGAAAACCGTTCCAGTTTCGGATCATGGCTTAAGCAGATCGTGGTAAATAAATCGATCAATGTGATCCGGAAAAGAAAAATGGATATCGTGGATATTGATAAAACGCAGGTGGGTGAAATGCCGGATGAAAACCTGGTGGATGAAAGGGAAATACAGTGGAAGATCCAGGAGGTCAGGAAGGCCATACAGGAATTGCCGGATGGATACCGCGCCGTACTCACACTGTACCTGCTGGAAGGATATGACCACGAAGAAATATCACAGATACTCAATGTAAAAGAATCCACGGCCCGTACCCAGTACATCAGGGCTAAACAAAAACTGCTGATGAATTTGAAAAACGGAGGTATGTCATGAACAACAATGAAAACAATAAGAACAATAACCTCGAAAGGTTTATCCGGGATAACCGGGAGTCTTTTGATCATCTTGAACCTTCGAGTGAGGTCTGGAACAAAATTGGAACAGCCATCGGGCAACCCCAAAAAACTACCCGCGTAATCAGCATGAGCCGGGCAGGATGGGCAGTTGCAGCTACCCTCTTCCTGGCTTTCGCGGGTATCCTGGGTTACCAGATATTTAATCGCCAGGCAGTAACAACGCCAATTACATTGACGGAAAACAAAACCGAAATTCCCTCCAGTTCAGATCCGCTGGTGAACCAGATCGATCCACAGTATGGAAAACTGGTAACACAGTTTACCAGGGTCATCGAAACAAAACAGATGGAATTGCGCAAGTTGGAAAAGGACGATCCCGAACTATATAAAAAATTCGCCGGCGATATACAAAAACTTGACAGCGCTTATCATTCACTACGTAGTACGTTAAATGCAAACCCTAACACCGAACAGTTATTGCAAGCCATGATCAGCAACCTGCAGATGCAGATCGACTTGCTCAACCAGCAGTTAATCATTATTCAAAAAGTAAAACAGCCCGCATCACCACATTCTAAATCTGACAACATATGACACGCAGAATATTTACCCTTATTTGTTTCTTCACCCTTGCCTTTTCCACTGCCTTTGCAGCGAACGGTGACCCGTTAGTGGAAAAAACCAAGACCTATTCCAAGAGCTACCCGCTCAGCAGCAGCGATAAAATAACCCTGGATAATCAATTTGGAGAAATGAAGATCAATACCTGGGACAAAAACGAAATCAGGGTTGATGTAAAAATAGAAGCCAAGGGAGGCACGGAGGAAATTGCCCAGAAAATTCTCGACAATATTTATATCGAAGACAGCAAAACCGGTTCCAGTGTTTCTTTCCAGACGAAGATGAAGAACAAGAACATGAACTGGAATAATAATGACAAGCATAAGGAGTATAAGGAAATGGGTATGAAGATCGATTACACCGTTAATCTTCCTTCCGGAAATATGCTTTCGGCTACCAACCAGTTCGGCCCTATGTCTATACCTGATTACAAAGGCCAGGTTACCCTCGTGAGCAAGTTCGGCAGCCTTACCGCCGGTAAACTTAATGATGTAAAGGAAGTGCTGGTGGAATTTGGAGAGGCGCGAATTGAAGCCGTGAACGGGGGCCGACTGACCGTTAAATTTTCAAAGGGAGACATCAGGAACGTCAATGGAAATGTTATTGCGAGGATTGAATTCTGTGATAAACTGAAAATAGGGCTCGACAATAATACCAAGGACCTGGATATTAAATCATCCTACTCTACCCTTTACCTCGACGCTGCCTCTAATTTTTCGTCCAATATCAGTATCAAAACCAGTTTTGGTGAATTTTCCAACAAGACTGCTTTTAATATCAAAAAGGAAGGAGATGATGATGACGATAAGTATGGACCAAAATTTGACAAACAGTTTTCCGGCAACGCAGGGGCCGGCGCCAATAAGCTTCGGGTAAAATCGGATTTCGGTGAAGTTATCCTCGGTCATAACCTGCAGGTTGACATGACCAGCAAAAACAAGAACAAGGTAAAGGTCTAGACCGCCCGTAATAGAAAAAGGCATGTCCATTGATTAATTTCAATACATGCCTTTTTTTATTTTAACTTACTGCAAAGCCCTAAATTATGAGATCAGTTTGCTTATTGTTGATCTGCCTGGCCCTTGCCAGTACCAGCCTCTCTGCCCAGGATAAAAAACCTGAACCGAAAATCAAGAAGTACTGGTTCGTGATGCTGATGCGTGGCCCCGAAAGAAACCAGGACTCCGTGACCGCTGCCAAACTACAGGCCGGACATATGGCCAATATGGAAAAGATGTATTACGATGGAAAACTTAAAGTAGCGGGCCCTTTTGGAGATGATGGTCCATGGCGCGGGATATTCATTTTTGACTGCGAAACCAAGGAGGAAGTGATACAACTATTAAAAGGAGATCCTGCCATTACAGCCGGCCGGCTGGCCTATGAGATCAGGCCCTGGTATACCGAGCCTTCAGGTAATTTTGCCCCCGGTAAACCGGTGAAGCAATAATCAGGAATGGGGTTCCCGTTAGTTAAGAGATTTCGATTTTCTCATTTCAACTTCCACATCTCCACATCTTCCAATTTTCCAATTATCCTGGATTACCCTCCCGTTCGTCCGTCCCTTACCGTTATTTTTTTCTTGCCGGAATTCTTTTTTTCCCATTCTTCCACGGCAGCAGGTTTTGCAGCCGGTTTGGAAGATGATGTGGTGGTATTTTTAGGTGTGCTGCCATCTGCAACCGGCCTGCCCAATGCATCCAGTTTCTGGCCGTAGTTATAATTTTCTGTTTTTGAGATCATGCCCGTATTGGGATCATAATATTTCCATGAACCATGTCTTAATTCAGATGATTCATGCTTCACGATTTTTTCCTGCATAACCATCGGGTTATTCAGGTCAGGAACTTCAATGGTATCATATTCGTTCTCCGGGTTTATGGCCCTCCAGCTTTCTTCCCGGAGCAGGTCGCCCAAGCGGTGTAAAATACGTTTGCTTGCCATCCCTGAATCCCCACCGGTAATTTTCAACCGCGAGCAGGTCGCCCGTAAGATTATACTTGCGCCATAATCCTTCTTTAAGATCGTTCTCAAAAATGCCCTCTTCCTCATATCCAGGTTCGCCCCTTAGCGGTTCCACCCTCACTACCCATTTTCCCTGTTTCATTTTATTACGGTCAACACAATTGATCGTATCGCCTTTTACAGATATCTGGTAACTCTCCCACTGTTGCGAAAACAGGGAAGACACCATCACTACAAAAAATATGGTAAGCACAGGCATTTTCATGATCTGCGATTTTGATGCAAGGTAAACAATGTTCCAGCCCTGATACCCGGGCTGCCTAATTATAACGTTTAATTTGTTGTTAACGTATGGGCCCCTGAATCCCAATAATTTAACTTTCACTGATGTTTAAGCCAACCAGTTTACTATTATGTTAATCTCCAGATCAATGACCTAAATCATAAAACATTTAAAGTTTTGGCAGGAGATTTGTCATGAGATTGTCACACATCCAACAAAAGTATTATTATGAAACCAGCTAATCCATTCATTCTCATAGGTGGTTTTGTTCTGGTGTTTATCGCTTTCAGTGCATGGTATGTATTCCTGAAACCAGGCCGGAATATTAAAAGGGAGCAAGCAATAACGGTAAAAGCAAAGGATCTATACAATGCCTACCTCGGGGATGAAAAATCTGCCAACGAACTTTACCTGGATAAAGCACTACTGGTTACAGGCAAAATATCGGAAGTTAAGGTCAATCAGCAGGCTCAGCAGGTGATCGTACTGGAAACCAGTGATCTAATATTTGGAATAGTTTGTACAATGTCAAAACCTGTTGATGTAACAACTGGAAAAGAAGTCAGTATAAAAGGATTCTGTACCGGATACACCACGGATGTCGTATTACGTGATTGCATTATTGAAAACTAAACGTAAACTAAATGAAAAGTAAACTAATGATGCTCAGCATCATTGCCATCGCAATGATCTGGGGCTGCAGACATGAAGTGCTTCCTCAGCCGGGAAACCAGACACCCAATTCACCTGGAACTCCCGGAACACCGGCAAGTACGGATGTATGTTTTGAAGCGGATGTTTTACCAATTTTTCAATCCAACTGTGCCAAAGCCGGCTGTCATGATGCTATTACACATGAAGAAGGATACGTTCTGAACAGCTATGCAAATATTGTCCGTAAGGGTATAGTACCCAATAATGCAACTAACAGTACCCTGTATAAGATATTATACGCAACGGGTGAAAAGAAAATGCCGCCTAACGGCAATGCACCGTTGACAGATGCACAAAAAAACATCATTGGCGTCTGGATTAACCAGGGAGCAAAAAATACTACCAATTGCGGCACGGCATGTAACCTGAATGCCTTTGAGTATACTGCCAACATAAAACCTATAATGACAACATATTGCACTGGTTGCCATACCGGGGCAACAGCTTCAAAAGGTATAGATCTGTCAACATATGCTGGAGTTAAAGCTTCTGCGGTTGCAGGGACCCTATACGGATCAATCAACCATTCAACAGGTTATGTTGCCATGCCACAGGGTGGAAACAAATTGTCTGACTGTCAAATATCCGTTGTACAGAAATGGATAGCTGCCGGAATGCCCAATAATTAATGTATGAAAATCAGGAATAACTTTCTGACCGGTTTATTTTTGGTTGCGCTGTTTGCCACAGGCTGTTACTATGATAATGCAGAATACCTCTATCCTTCAGGAACCTGCAACCCGGCAGGTTCTACATATTCAGCTACAGTCAGCCCGATTCTTACCGCACGCTGCAACTCCTGCCACAGCACGGCAGCAGCTGCATCCAGTGGTGGAGGAATAATACTTGACAATTATAATTCGGTTAAACCTTATGCAACAAACGGAAAACTCCTGGGTTCCATAAACCATGCATCGGGATTTTCCCCCATGCCGAAGAATTCAGCTAAACTTTCTGACTGCGATATTGCCAAAATCACTAACTGGGTGAATAGCGGCGCATTAAATAATTAAACTTACCCATATGTATAAACGATTTATAATCTTTGTTTTCCTGTTTACCGGGATCAGCGAACTTAATGCACAGGATATCTGGTTTACACGCAACGGAAAAATCAGCTTTCACGCAGGCACATCTGTAGAGGATATTGACGGCACAAATAATGATGTGGCCAGTCTGATCAATGTAAAAACAGGAGATATTGCATTTACGGTACTGGTAAAAAGTTTTCACTTCACCAGATCCCTGATGGAAGAGCATTTCAATGAGAATTACATGGAGAGCACCAAATTTCCCAAATCCAATTTTTCCGGTAAAATTTCAGATCCGGGCAAGGTTAACTTCTCCAAAGACGGGACCTACCCTGTTAATGTGGAAGGAGATCTCACCATTCATGGAATATCCAGAAAAATAAATGCCCCGGCTACAATAAAAATTACCGGTGGTAAAATAAGTGCAGAGTCCACTTTCAAGATACTTATGTCTGATTACAAAGTGGAAATACCAGGTGTTGTTGCAGACAAAATTTCCAAGGAAGCTACGATAGAAGTAATGTGCAATTATGAGAAAAAGAACTGACAGCCAATAACTTTCTGCCATGAATAACCTCGTCCGTTATCTTATCATGCTGCTCTTTTTTCCTATTGCCGCAAGGGCTCAGGATAAACCCAATCTGCTGGATATGCTGGAAAAAGAAGAAAAACCTTCAACAGTATACACGACAGCAACTTTTAAGACCACAAGGCTCATCAATGCCCATTCCATAGAACAACTTGCAGGAGGCGTGCTGGACGTAAAAATATCCCATCGATTCGGGACACTCAACAAGGGATTTTATGAGTTATGGGGACTGGATAATGCATCAATTCGTATTGGCGCAGACTATGGCATTACCAACTGGCTCATGATCGGGTTAGGAAGGGCCAGTTTTGAAAAACAATATGACGGTTTCCTGAAATTCAAACTGCTCCGACAATCAAAAGGTGCCAGGACAATGCCATTAAGCCTGAGCGGGTTCGCAGGCATTTACTACAATACCTTGCATTGGGCAGATCCCAGCATCGATAATTACAATACCTCGAGGATTAATTATGTTTTTCAATTGATTGCTGCCAGAAAATTCAGCGAAGGATTTTCGCTGCAGTTAGCTCCTACCCTGGTGCATTACAACCTGGTTCCAAAAGAAACCGACAAAAATGATATGTTGTCTGTAGGTATTGGTGCCAGGCAAAAACTCAGTAAAAGGGTAAGCATAAACGTGGAATATTATTACCAGATACCCGGTTACAAACTTGACAATACAGTAAACGCGTTAAGTGCGGGATTCGACATAGAAACAGGTGGGCACGTTTTCCAGCTCATCTTTACGAATTCAACCGGGATTGCTGAAAACCAGTATATTACGAAAACCACAGATAAATGGTCAAAAGGAGGCATCCACTTTGGTTTCAATATTGCCAGGGTATTCACCCTCAGAAAGCCAAAAATGAAAAAATAACCTATCATCTATTTTAGAAAAGTAAACTTCCTGACATTACGTCTGCTGATCTGGATCCTGGTGTAAAACAATACAGGTAACTCTTATTTATCCTTAGACAGTGTTGACAGAAATTCCACCGCCAGCGCATAGCCTTTAAGCCCCAGCCCTGATATGGTACCCGCAGCTTTTGCAGAAACGTGTGACACCTTCCTGAATTCCTCACGGGCATGGACATTCGAAATATGTACTTCCACAACAGGTGATGTAATGGCGGCAATGGTATCACCAATAGCCACCGAAGTATGTGTATAGCCCCCCGGATTCAGCACGATGCCGTCGGCATCAAAGCCGCAGCGTTGTAGCTCGTTGATCAGTTCACCTTCCACATTACTCTGGAAATATGTGAAATCTATACCAGGGTACCTGCTTTTCAGCGCGCCGAGAAAGGTTTCAAAATCCGTATGTCCATATATTCCTGGTTCTCGCCTGCCCAGCAGGTTCAGATTAGGTCCGTTTATTATGGCAATTTTCATCCTTCAAAATAATCTCTTTCATTGAATTTGCAGACCAAAAATATCCTGATCGGGAGCCTTTTCCCTAAATGATTTACATTAGCCGGGCAAATGATCTGTATGAAATTTCAAATCCGCATCTTTTCTTTCCTTTTTCTCCTGGTAAATACCGTTTCCCTGTATTCGCAGTCGGACAGCACCGGTTCATTGCCCCAGGATCCCAAATTAAAAAAAGGAGTGCTTGCAAATGGCCTCACCTATTATATCCGCGAAAATAAACGACCCGAAAAAAAAGTGGAATTAAGGCTGGTGGTAAAAGTAGGTTCGATTGTTGAAGATGATGACCAGCTGGGACTGGCCCATATGGCCGAACACATGGCCTTCAACGGAACAAAAAATTTTAAGAAGAATGATATCGTTTCCTTCTTGCAGGATATCGGCGTTGGTTTTGGGTCTGACCTGAATGCCTACACGGGATTTGACGAAACGGTCTATGTGCTTCCCATACCAACAGATAAACCAGGTAATCTCGCCAAGGGCTTCCAGGTGCTGGAAGACTGGGCGCACCAGGTTACCTATCTCGATGAGGACATCAACAATGAACGTGCCATCATCCTGGAAGAAAGCCGGCTGGGAAAAAGCGGTGAAGAAAGGATGTTTAAAAAAATATACCCTGAATTATTCAAGGGATCAAAATATGCACACCGGCTTCCTATAGGCGTTGACAGCCTTATCAGGAATTTTAATCCTGAAGCCATCAAAAGATTTTACCGCGACTGGTATCGCCCTGACCTTATGGCCGTGATTGTTGTTGGAGATATCACCACCGCGGCAGCCACAGAACTCATCAATAAACATTTCGCCTCACTTAAGAATCCGGCCAGTCCACGCCCCAGGGAATATGCTACCGTTCCTCCCTACCAGTCTAGCGAGGCTATGGTGGTTACTGATAAGGAGGCAACATCCTATAGCTTTTCCCTTAACTACCCTGCTTATCCCGTCAAACCTTCTGTTACCGTTAAAGATTACCGCGAGGACCTGGTAAAGAGTATCTACATTTCTATGCTAAACAGCCGGTTCAGGGAAATCAGCCAGAAAGAAAACGCGCCGTTTGTATATGCGTATTCAGGTTTCGATAGTTATGCCAAGGGTTATGAATCTTTCAACACTTCGGCTTCCACAGGTAATAATGATATCAGGAAAGGGATCGATGCAGTGACGGAAGAGATTGAAAGGGTGAAGCGTTACGGGTTCACGGCATCGGAACTTGACAGGGTAAAAAAGAATTTGACATCCTCCTATGAAAGGATGTGGAATAACCGCGAGAAAAATGAATCACAAAATTATGCCGAAGAATATATCAGGAATTTTACTGACCAGGAACCTTGTCCGGGTATTGAGAAAGAATATGAATATATAAAACAACTGTTACCCGGGATCACCATTGAAGAAGTCAATAAGCTGACGAACTTATATAAAGATCAACAGAACAGGTTCGCCTATATTATGGGGCCGGAGCAAACTGCAGGCACCAGTCTGCCGTCAAATGCAGAAATCCTGGCAGCCCTGGACCTTAAAAAGAATGCAGAAATAAAACCCTATGAGGAAAAAGCAGTGGCCGCAAGCCTCATGACCAGGGAACCAGTAAGAGGTAAAATAGTCGCCAGGACAAAGAATGCACAACTGGGAACTACGGAACTCACCCTTAGCAATGGAATAAAAATATCCCTTAAACGTACTGACTTCAAGGCAGACCAGGTTTTACTCAGCGGCAGCAGGTTCGGTGGCATCAGTGGATATGCTGCTGCGGACAAATACAGTGCAGAAAATGCAGCAGCGGTAGTTTCCACAATGGGTGTAGGAGAGTTTTCGCCTACTGATCTGCGTAAAGCCATGGCCGGAAAAACGGCTTCCTTTTCACCGGTGATCACACAAACTACTGATGGATTCCGCGGAAGCAGTGGCAACAAGGATATAGAAACATTGTTTCAGTTGCTCAACCTGTATATTGTTGAGCCTCGCAAAGACACTTCACTCTTTAAGTCTTTTGTACAACGAAATAAATCGCAATACATGATGATGGGCGCCAACCCGCAGGTTGCCTTCATTGACACCGTATACAAAGTACTTTATCATGGTAGTCCGCTTACCCCTACTGCTGTACCGAAGTCCGAGAATTTCGACAAGATTTCCTTAAGCCGCAGCCTCGACATTTATAAAGAAAGGCTGGGCAACATGTATGGGATGCAGATAAATATTGTAGGAAGTTTTAAAGAGGAAGAGATCATTCCGCTGATCGAAAAATATATTGCAGGATTGCCATCATCCCCAAAGAAGATCAGTTATACTGATAATAAACTCAGGCAAATCAAAGGTGTAAACCAATTTACTTTTTATAAGGGCAAGGAGGAAAAAAGCAATATACTCACCGTATACGGTGGAGAGACGGTGTATTCACCTGAGTTATCCATGAGGCTATCAGCACTTAGTGAGGTTATGAATATCAAGATCATTGAAGAGATGCGTGAAAAGATCCAGGGCATTTACGGTGGAGGAACTTTCAGCGCAGTGGAAAAAGTTCCCTATTCTTTTTACCAGTTTGTACTGCAGCTTCCCTGCGGTCCGGAAAAAGTGGATACACTGTTAAAGGAATTTCGTAAAGAATTAAAAAACCTGTCGGAAAAAGGACCTCAGCAGACTTACCTGGATAAGGTTAAAAAACAATGGCTGGAAGGTTACCGGACAGATTTGAAAACCAATGAATTCTGGCTTTCCAAATTAGACCAGCTTGATGTGAATGAAACCACACCCGACAGAATTCTGCACTGGGAAAAATATTTACAACTGTTGAAGCCTGCTGACGTACAGTCCGCCGCCAAACTGGTCAGCAATGCACCTACTAAACTGATCGCGATTCAACAGCCGGAAAGTAAGAGACGCTAAGAAGGCAAAGACGACAAAGTAGAATCACTTTTACTTTGCGTCTTTGCCTTCTCTGCGTCTTTTGTTCTGTGCGTCTTTATGTTATTTCCTCATCATGTCCACGAAATCATTGAACAGGTACCTGCTGTCGAAGGGTCCCGGTGTAGATTCAGGATGATACTGAACAGAGAACGCAGGTTTGTCTTTCAGGCGGATACCTTCAATGGAATCATCATTAAGATTGATATGTGTTATCTCTGTATTAGGCGAATTTTTTACTGCCTTGGGATCAACGCCAAAGCCATGATTTTGGGTGGTTATTTCACAACGCCCGGTAATCACATTCCGTACGGGATGATTTAGTCCGCGATGCCCGTGGTGCATTTTAAAGGTAGGGATGTCGTTGGCCAGTGCTAATAACTGGTGACCAAGGCAGATGCCAAAAACAGGCTTGTTCAGCTTCAGAATATCTTTAAGGGTCTGAATGGCATAATCCATTGCGGCAGGATCTCCGGGTCCATTGGAAATAAAATAACCATCAGGGTTAAAGGATTCCAGTTCCTCAATGGTTGTTTTTGCCGGATGTACACGAACATAGGTCCCGCGATCGGCCAGGCATTGCAGTATATTTTTTTTCACACCGTAATCCAACACTGCCACACGAATGGGTGCAGAAGGATCGCCAAGGTGATAGACTTCCTTTGTGGATACTGCTGATGCAAGTTCCAGCCCGTCCATTGACGGCACTTTTGCCAGTTCAGCCTTAAGGAATTCCACATCCGTATTCTCAGAGGAAATAATACAGTTCATTGCTCCTTTCGTCCTTACAGCGGTAACCAGCGCCCTGGTATCCACGTCTTCGATGGCTACAATATTTTGTTGCTCGAGATAAGACTGGAGGGATTCTGTTGCCATCATCCGGCTGAAACGCTCTTCCAGGTTTCTGCCGATAAGTCCCCTGATTTTTACGGATGAGCTCTCTACATCTGTCGGCATTACACCATAATTGCCGATGTGCACGCTATTCATTATCAATACCTGTCCATAATAACTGGGATCGGTAAATACTTCCTGGTATCCTGTCATCCCTGTGTTAAAGCAAAGTTCACCGGATGTAGTTCCCGTTTTACCGAACGCTTTACCGTGGTAGACTGATCCGTCTGCTAATACGAGAACAGCTGATTTCTGAACTTGTGTAGATTCTGGCATCTGTAATAATAATTTACGTTGCAAAATAAAAAAGGCAAGACCAAAAAGTCTCGCCTTTATTTCAACTATTTTCTAACATTATGATTAAGCTTCTTTTTCTTCACTTGCATCAGACGCTGGCTTTGTTTCTGAAGTTGCTTTTACGGCCGGTGTTTCGGCTTTTTTCTTTCCACCGCTACGACGGGTTTTCTTCGCCGGTGCTGCAGCCTCTCCGATACCTTTACCGTAAATTTCATTAAAGTCAACCAGTTCGATCATTGCTCTTTCAGCATTATCACCGATCCGCGCGCCAAGCTTAAGTATCCTTGTATATCCGCCCGGACGTGCAGCAACCTTTGGAGCAACCACAGTGAATAATTCCTTCACGGCATCTTTATCGTTCAGGTAACTGAATACCACACGATGCTGGTGCATGATCTGTTCCTTGGTGTCGTTCTTTTTGGTCTTGGTGATCAGCGGTTCAATGTATGTTCTCAGCGCTCTTGCTTTAGCAAGCGTGGTAACGATACGTTTGTGCGTGATCAGCTGGCTGGCCATATTGCTCAGCAACGCCTTACGATGTGATTTCGTTCGGCTCAGGTTGTTGATTTTGTCTCCGTGTCTCATTGTTGACGTTTTATGAAGGTTATACCGGTCAGGATTATAACCGTGGTTAATGTAAAAATATTTATAGTGTGCAACTGTGAAAATGGAATGTGCGAATCATTTGCACACTGGCACATTTTTCAATCAGCACATTTTCTTAGAACTCGTCCTTATCAAGACCCAGCTTGCTCAGGTCCATGCCGAACTGAAGTCCCCTTTCATGAAGTACCTGCTCGATTTCTGCCAGTGATTTCTGACCGAAATTGCGGAATTTCATAAGGTCTTCCTGCTCGTACTGAACGAGTTCGCTTAAGCTGTTGATCTTGGCTGCTTTCAGGCAGTTAAAGGCACGAACAGAAAGATCCAGGTCTTCCAGCGGTGTCTTCAGGATCTTGCGAAGCTGAAGCGTTTGCTCATCCACCAGGTCTTCTTTCTTTTCTTCTTTATTGTCGAAAGTGATGTTCTCGTCGGTGATGATCATGAGGTGCTGGATCAGGATACGTGAAGCCTGTTTAACAGCTTCTTCCGGATGAATGGTACCATCCGTAGTCACGTCCATAACCAGTTTCTCATAGTCTGTCCGCTGTTCCACACGGGTATTCTCAATCGCATACTTTACATTCTTAATAGGAGTGTAAATAGAATCGATGGGAATAAATCCGAATGGTGCATCCTTAACCTTGTTCTCATCAGCAGGAACATAACCGCGGCCTTTGGTAACCGTTAGTTCGATGTTCAGCTTGGCTGTTGTGTCCATGGTGCAGATCAGCAGGTTTGGGTTCATGATAGCGAAGGAATTGGTAGCCTCCCCGATCATGCCCGCGGTGAATTCACTTCTGCCTTTAATAGACAGGGTGATCTTTTCATTGTTTACATCATGATCAACCATCTTCTTAAAGCGAACCTGCTTCAGGTTGAGGATCATTTCTGTAACGTCTTCAACCACTCCCTTGATGGTAGCAAACTCGTGGTCTGCCCCTTCAATGAAGATGCCTGAAATAGTATATCCTTCCAGGGAGCTCAGAAGAACCCTGCGAAGTGCATTTCCGATAGTAACGCCATAACCTGGTTCAAGCGGACGGAATTCAAATTGTGCTTCGAATTCGTTTGCTTTCTGAAGAATGATCTTGTCAGGTTTTTGGAAATTTAAAATGGCCATATTTAAATTTCAGATTTAATTGGTGGGCCGGTCGTGAAACCGGAATTTGGAAAAAGGTTAATTATTTAGAGTACAATTCGACGATCAGTTGTTCCTTGATATTCTCAGGAACAGATTCCCTTTCAGGATATGCGATGAATGTACCAGTCATTGTTGTTTCGTTCCACTCAATCCAGTTGAATTTTGGATTTTTCCCTTTCACTTTTTCCGTGATGCCAGTGTTTCCGGCACTCTTTTCTTTCAGTCCGATGATATCACCCGGCTTCATACGATAAGAAGGAACGTTCAATACATCACCGTTAACGGTAATATGCTTGTGTGCAACCAACTGTCGAGCAGCAGGACGGCTTGGCGCAATGCCAAGGCGGTAAACTGTGTTATCCAGTCTTCCTTCGAGTAATTTGATCAGGTTTTCACCGGTAACACCCTTCATCCTTGCGGCTTCATCAAAAGTGTTGCGGAACTGACGTTCCAGCAGGCCATAAGTGTATTTGGCCTTTTGCTTTTCTTTCAGCTGGATGGCATATTCACCAAGGCTTTTGCGCTTGCGTGTTGCACCATGCTGACCGGGAGGGTTACTGTTCTTGGTAAGATACTTTCCGTTTCCGAGGATCGGTTCACCGAAAATCCTGCAGATTCTTGTTTTGGGACCTGTGTAACGTGCCATAATTGTTATTACTTGATTTTTTATTAATGAACATCCGATTATTAAAAAATCATAAAACTGAATCGGAGTCCCTTTTATAATGTGCAAATTGGCCAATGTGCCAATATGCAAATCTTATACGCGACGTTTTTTCGGAGGGCGGCAGCCATTGTGCGGAAGCGGGGTAACGTCTTTGATCATTACCACTTCAATACCTGAATTGGATAATGCGCGAATGGCACTTTCCCTTCCTGCACCAGGTCCTTTTACATATACATCTACCCTTTTAATGCCAGCTTCGAAAGCTACTTTTGCGGCATCAGATGATGCCATCTGCGCTGCATAGGGAGTGTTTTTCTTGGAACCTTTAAAACCCATTTTACCGGCGCTGCTCCAGGAAACTACCTGGCCCTGCTTGTTGGTGAGACTAACAATAAGATTGTTGAAACTGGCTGTGATGTGCGCATCACCGAAACTGTCAACTTTTACTACTCTTTTCTTAGCGGCTGCTTTAGCGCTCTGAACTTGTGCTTTTGCCATGATGTAATTACAGGTAATCTTTCTTTAATAATAATTCCTTTCCAGGAACCTTTTCAACCCTCCCCCTGCACTAAGGGATCCGGCGTTGAAAAGAAAAATACAGTGCTGTATAAAAGAATCAATGATCATGAAAACATGATCATTGACTGCTTGTTATTTTTTAGTCACTTTCTTCTTACCGGCCACTGTCTTACGCTTGCCCTTACGCGTACGGCTGTTGGTACGGGTACGCTGACCGCGTACGGGAAGTCCTTTACGATGACGTAACCCGCGGTAACAGGCGATATCGAGCAAACGCTTGATACTCATCTGCACTTCGGAACGAAGCTGACCTTCTACCTTGTACTCATTGGTGATGATGTTACGAATAGCCGTAAGCTCTTCGTCGTTCCATTCATTAACCTTCTTGTTCACGTCAATATCAGCCTTCTTCAGGATGTATTTAGCAGTTGAGGGACCAATACCATAGATATAGGTCAGCCCAATTTCCCCTCTTTTGTTCTTGGGTAAGTCGATACCGGCAATACGAGCCATAGTTTATTTACTGTTTTCTTGTTCTGATTGATGTGGGAACAGGGCAATAACCCGTATCCCGGTGCTTTTCCTAATGAAAGGATTATCCCTGGCGCTGCTTAAAGCGGGGATTCTTTTTGTTGATTACATATAACCTGCCCTTCCTCCTCACGATCTTGCAATCAACACTGCGCTTCTTAATTGCTGCTCTTACTTTCATGATTGTCAGTTTTTCCCGTACGGGTTTTATTTATACCTGAAAATGATTCTTCCCCTGGTTAAATCGTAAAGACTCATCTCTACCCCCACTTTGTCTCCTGGCAGGATCCGGATATAGTGCATTCGCATTTTACCAGATATCGTTGCCAGGATTTCATGGCCGTTTTCAAGCTTCACCTTAAACATCGCATTACTCAACGCTTCTGTGATAACTCCATCCTGTTTGATCAACGCTTGTTTGGCCATAGTTTTTGGGTGCGCAAAGATAAGGAAATGTTTTGGATGAAAAAAAAAAGGCAGAATAATAATACCGCTTCGCGGTATAATTTTGAAATGCGATACATGCGGGAATGTGGAATGTGAAAAATCAAAACTGGCCAAATCGACCCTGGAAATCAATACAAATACTTGATTTTCAATATAATATAACTATCAATGATCCTTTGTTGCAGTTTCATCACATTATCGCAATACACAATGATCACATTATCCTTACTGCCATGTCAGGTCGAAATTGGTCATGCCTTTATAGTGGTGCTGCAGCTGGTGCAGGAACTTAAGGTCAAGAATATGCCTGGTTTCGTCCCGGTAATGTAGGAGGTAGTGGTTATTCCCCGCTTGCCTGATGACCTGGATGGAAAATGGCCCCCTTTCATAAATATCCCCGTCGGAGTGGTCATTCTTGACTTTAATAAAACCCAGCTCCAGGAGGTTGGGCTCATCAGCGGGAACTGCAAAAATATGGTCGACATCGTACCAGAATTCATTTTCGCCATGGGCAACCGGACTTTTTTGTCGCCCCGGCTCATTTCCATTATCTCCCCCACACTCATCTGTCCGTCGAAATCCACCATGACGATATCGCCTTCTTTGAGTTCACTGAGTTTAAGCATATACGTTGAATTTTGGTATTCTAATATACTCAAATTACGGATTACGGATTGCGGATTTCGGATTAAATGATATGACTTTCATCATGAGCTCCTATCGCGTTGCGATAATTGGCAAATTGGTAAGTGTGGGAAATGTGGAAGTGCAAATGAGGAAATGTTGTTGCCAATCCGTAATCCGCAATCCCCGGCCGAAGTCCGTAAGTCCCGCCGTAGTCGCGGCCGCAATCCCATTTTTCCCTTCGGGAAAAATGGGCTATTCCGCCCAGCTCATCACATAATCCGGATTTTCAATCTGCAGGGCCTGTCTTGTGAGCATCAGCGGATGAAAAGTATCCACCATAACCGCCAGTTCCCCGGTTTCCTTTTTGCCGATACTTTTTTCCACTGCACCGGGATGCGGACCGTGGGGTATTCCCGCCGGATGTAGGGTGATCATTCCCCTGGTCACATTCTTACGGCTCATAAAATCCCCGTCCACATAATACAGCACTTCATCACTGTCGATATTACTGTGGTTATATGGCGCAGGAATGGCTTCCGGATGATAATCATATAGCCTGGGAACAAAAGAACAGACCACAAAATTATTGGCTTCGAAAGTCTGGTGTACCGGTGGCGGCTGGTGCACACGGCCGGTTATGGGTTCAAAATCGTGTATGCTGAAAGCAAAGGGATAACAACATCCATCCCACCCTACCAGGTCAAAGGGATGATGGCCATAATGCAAGCCCATACATGACACCCTTCTTCTTTACCCGGATCAGGAAATCTCCCTTCTCATCAAAAGTCACCAGGTTCGACGGCGGCCGCATGTCGCGCTCACAGAAAGGAGAATGTTCCAGCAACTGTCCGTATTTACTCTGGTATACTGTTTGGGAAAACGAATGGGGCTGAACGACTCCACGATAAACAACCGGTTATGGGTACCCGAAAATTCCATCTGGTATATCGTGCCGCGCGGAATCACCAGGTAATCTCCATAACCGAAGGGTAATTCCCCGTACATGGTTTTCAAAACGCCGCTGCCCTCATGCACAAAGATCATTTCATCAGCATCGGCATTTTTATAAAAATAATCCGTCATGCTGCTCTCCGGCGCCGCCAGATACAATATGGCAGTCGTTATTGACCAGTACGGGAATCCGGCTGAGCAGATAATCTTTCACCGGGCTGATCTGGAAACCTTCGAAGCAACGGTGCTTCAGCATTTTTTCTTCCGCCACTTCCGGCGCCACACTATAATGCGCTTCCGTTCGAATGATTTGTGTAGGAGGATGGCAATGATACATCAGCGTGTAATCATTGGAGAAACCTTCTGTGGAAAACAGCTCTTCCGCATACAGTCCTCCATCCGGACGGCGGAACTGTGTATGACGCTTATGGGGAACCTGGCCAAGAGAATAGTAGAACATAAATATATAATGTGTTAATGTGGGTAATGTGATGAATGTGGAGATGCAAATGAGGAAATGTGGAGATTCACATTTCCTGCAAACTATTTTTTAGTCAGCTCCAGCGAACTCAGCAGAAATATATATTTCCATTTCCGCTTGTCGATCCAGTACATGAAATTCCGGAAATAAGGCATGTGACAAAGGCTTTTGGCGGCCCTGATGTAATTTACCATTTTTTGTGTACATATATCTTCATAAAGCCTCCCTTACATTTGGCCCATGAAAAGAATCGGCCTTATTTCTGATACACATAATTATCTTGACCCTGCTGTTTTCCGGCATTTTGAACAATGTGACGAAATATGGCATGCCGGTGATCTTGGCAGTATTGCCATAGCTGATGAACTTGCCCGCTTCAGGCCACTAAAGGCCGTACATGGGAATATTGACGGGTATGATGTAAGCAGTGTATATCCCGAATCACTCAGGTTTTCCTGCGAGCAGGCCACGGTATATATGACCCATATAGGCGGCTATCCAGGGAGGTACGAAAAAAGGGTCAAAGAAGCCTATGCGGCGCAACCGTTCCAGTTGTTCATTTGCGGGCACTCCCATATCCTGAAAGTGATGTACGATGAGCATTGGCAATGCCTCCATATAAACCCCGGAGCAGCAGGAAAACAGGGATGGCATAAAGTAAAAACCCTGGTGAGGTTCACGGTAGATGGCACCGCCTTCAAGGACCTCGAAGTAATTGAACTGTCCTGAATAAATGAATTTCCGTACCTTAATGCAAATACTTCAACCATGTCATCTTCCCGCAGGTCCTGGATCAGGCAGGCTTCATTTTCCCTTGCAGCACTGGGTGTTGGCCCATCCGTTCTTGGTATGCCAATCAAACAGGAAGACTTCAGTCTCCCAAACTCCGGCAAACCGGTCGGAAACGTTATCCTGTTGAATAGTAATGAAAATGCCTACGGACCATCAAGCCTGGCTCAAAAGGCCATGGCCCGCGCACTTTCTTCCTCCAACCGTTACCCCGACGAAGAAGTGCCTGCTTTTAAAAAGAAACTGGCCTCCTTCTGGAGTACCGCAACAGAAAATATGATGTTGGGTGCAGGATCATCGGAAATACTCGGACTGGTATCCCTCTATCTCGCCAGGCAAAAGGGAAATGTCATCATTGCCGAACCCTCCTATCGTGTATGGAACGGGCAGGCGGAACAATACGGACTAACTTTCATACGGGTACCCCTAAACGAAGAAAAAAAACTGGACCTCGATAAGATGCTGGCGGCCGTAAACGCTGAAACCAGGATGGTATATATCTGTAACCCTAACAACCCCACAGGAACGTATACCGATCATGCAAAGCTCCAGGCTTTTGTCACAGAATGCAGCAAAAAATGTTTTGTGCTGGTAGACGAAGCCTATACCGAGTTTGCAGAATTGAAAAGTCTTGCACCCGAAGCCGCTGCCAACCCCAACATACTGGTGGCAAAAACGTTCTCAAAAATTTATGGATTAGCAGGTGCGCGTGCGGGTTATGCCATTTCACATCCCGACACTATTAAGAAATTAGCCGCCCTCCAGCCATGGCCCGATGTGGCCGTGAGCCAGGTCACAGCAGCTGCGGCGTCTGCAGCTTTGGACGACCAGGAATTTGTAAAATATTGCCGCCAGAAAACAGCTGAATCCAGGCAGCTGGTGTATGACTGCTGTAAAGAAATGAAACTTGACTATATCCCTTCCTCCACCAGTTTTGTCCTGTTCAATATTGATCCGTTGAAATGTGATCTCACAAAAGAAATGGAGAAGAAAAATATCATGGTTCAGTACCGAAATCATTTTGGTGGAAAATGGTGCCGTGTGAGCATGGGTACCACTGAAGAAATGAAAGCCTTCTGCAGTTCACTCAGGCAGATCTGCGGTTAAGGATAAAAATTCCGTATACCATCATCAACGCAATCAACCACAACATTTCATTGGTGAATGGGATGGCTATATAGGCTATCGCCCCCAGTCCCTGTAATATTAACAGGACTTCATTCATTATAATGCCGGCAGTAAAGATATACAGTCCCTTTTTCATTCCCGGCTTAGCAGTTAACAGTGAAGCCTGGAAAAAAGATCCCAGGATGAAAAGGCTTACAAAGCCAAGCAATACCAGGTGAAGAAATGCAATAACCAATGGCCTGTAGCCAAACGCATAAATACTCAGGGCAGGAATGCAGGATAATGCCTGCAAAATGAACTTAAGGGAAAGTGCCGCCAGGCTGATCACCAGGCAAAACCTCGCCAGCGGATTTATCACGGGAAGATTTCTTATCGACAGCCATTCTTTTAGAAAAATAAAAATCGCAACCAGTTGGAGTATTGCTGCAAAAACAGCTATGGCATAAAGCCATCCGGGTATCTTCATCCAAAGTGCAGACAATAAAAAACCGGGTACTACGGAGATTGCTAATAGTCTCCAAAGGACTCCTGATGAATTTACCCGCATCGTAATTCCGGCGGCATTCAACCAGTAAAAAAAAAGTCCTGCACAGGTGAAAAAGAACCATCCATTATATTGAAAATGCAGGAAAAAATACAATGATCCGATCGTAAATTCCTGTGAGTGCGGTCCGGATGCCATGAGGTAAGCAAGTACGAAAGTCCCCAGGGACGAAAAAACATTACACAGTAAAGCTGTCCTGATCCAACTACCAACGGTGGATGGTAATTCGGATAACCTGGACCATGTATAATAAGTAAACAGGTAGGATACCACAATAGTAACAGTGGAAAAAAATATGGAGGGCAGTTTATATCCCATAAAGGGAAAGGTGAGCAGCATCCCGTAAGAGGCCACCATCTGCAAATAGAATAACCCTGACATTTTTTTGCCAGGACCATCAGGATACAGGAGAGCAATAATTGCTGTCATGAGCGCGGAACTCACCCATCCGCTGAAAGCGAAATGGGAATGGCCATGCAGTAAATATTTCTGCTCAATAAGAGGAAGCGGGAAAATAATCTTTGACCTGACGATGAATCCTGCCAATGCTACGAGCAACAGGTTAAACAGGCACCATTTTGCCCAGGCATGGTATTTAGGCGAAAATGTCAGTTCCATGTACGTATAGTAAATGCAATGATGCCGCTAATGGTGCCAAAGATTTATGCGCAGGATCATGAACTAACAATAAACTTTTCCTTTTTCAATCTGCAGTGACCCTTTATCGTGGAGGTGCCGGATGGTCCTGATCACGGTTTCCACCCTGAGCCCGGTCATGTCGGCGATCTCCTGTCGGGTCAGCATGACTTTCATTTTTTGATTATCCTCCTTGCAGTGCTCTTTTTTGTACAGGTTGAGTATGGTGAAGACTTTTCTCTCAGGGTCCTGCGATGCAAGTTCCTTGAGGATGATAAATTTTTGCCTTAACCTTTCTGTCATCAGCCTGGTAAAACTGAAATGTATGATGGGATTCTCCCTCAGCAATTGCAGGAAAATTTCTTTGGGAAGCCTGATCAGTAAACTGTTTTCATCGGCAATGGCGGTGGCAACATAGGGGCCGTTATCCAGTAAGGGCAGTTCACCAAAGCTTTCGCCTTCATCCACTACCTTCTGAATAAATTCTTTACCGCTGTCATCCACATTTACCCATTTCACCCTTCCTTCCACCAGTTGGTTATAATATCTCCCCTCTGTTCCTTCATGAAAGATAATGTCTCCCTTGCTCACTTTCCTATAGGTGGCGCCCCAGCAGAGCAAAATGTCAATATCTATCATGGCATTGCCCATGCTATTCAATTTTTAATAAGCCAAAAATAACTGTGCAGTCTGTCAGATGGAATGATGTGTGAAGCCGAAAAACATGATAAGAATCATGTTTATGTATGATTTATCCCTGTAAGGTAGTGTATATGATTGAACGCATAAAAATCCAACCCGTTAACAGCAACATTTACACCATTAATTAACTCAATTAATGCATATGAAAAAAGTCCTCATCCTTTCAGGCATACTATTGCTATTGTATTCCTGCTCCAACAGCGGCACCGAAAACAAATCGGCAGACGACCAGGCTGCTACGGCAAAAGAAGAGAAACCCGCTGCCAGTGCATCCTCTGATAAAGGCATCGGAAAATTCCAGGATGTGAAGCTTGATCCAAAACTGAATGGTGAGATGGCTACGAAAGGTCAGACAATTTATGACATGAAGTGTGCCGCCTGCCATAAACTGACAGACGAGAAACTCGTTGGACCCGGCTGGAAAGGAGTGACCGCGCGCCATACACCGGAATGGATCATGAATTTCGCCACCAATGTGGATGAAATGCTGAATAAGGATCCCAAGGCGCAGGCCATGCTGGAAGTATGTCTGGTAAGAATGCCCAACCAGAATCTCACCGACGATGATGCCAGGAGTGTACTGGAGTTCATGCGAAAAAATGACGGCGTTCAATAATCC
The DNA here is from genome assembly GCA_963707255.1 of uncultured Sphingobacteriales bacterium. GTDB lineage: Bacteria > Bacteroidota > Bacteroidia > Chitinophagales > Chitinophagaceae > Pollutibacter. Next base: position 55,738 of record CAVPPM010000024.1, read on the forward strand.
TTCATTAACCCATCTAAACCAAATATATCATGAACAAAAAACTAATTATGGTCGCCTGCATCTTTGCAGTAGCGATGGCCTGGATTTCATGTAAACCCAAAAATGCCGCATCTGCCGTTTCCGGGGATGCTGCTGCGAAAGCCTATGTTGCACCCGGCAAGTATGATGAATTTTACAATTTTGTCTCCGGCGGTTTCAGCGGACAGATGTCTGTATATGGATTGCCGTCAGGAAGATTATTCCGTGTGATCCCCGTTTTTTCTGTAGACCCGGAAAAAGGCTATGGATATAGTGAAGAAACAAAACCCATGCTGAATACTTCCCATGGATTTGTTCCCTGGGATGATCTTCACCATACTGAACTATCACAAACCAATGGAGAAATGGATGGCCGTTGGATATTCGGAAATGGCAACAATACACCCCGTGTTGCCCGGATTGATCTGAAGACCTTCCGCACTGCGGAAATCATTGAATTGCCGAACAGTGCAGGTAATCACTCCTCTCCTTTCATTACAGAAAATACTGAATATGTTGTTGCCGGTACCCGCTTCAGCGTACCTGTGGGAAATAACCAGGATGTTGCGATCAATACCTACAAACAGAATTTTAAAGGCACCATCAGCTTTATCAGTGTTTCAAAGGAAGGTGCAATGGATATTGCTTTCCAGCTGTTGCTCCCTGGTGTGAACTTCGACCTTAGCCATGCAGGAAAAGGACCCAGCCACGGTTGGTTCTTCTTTAGCTGTTATAATTCAGAACAGGCAAATTCACTGCTGGAAGTAAATGCTTCGCAGCGCGACAAAGACTTTATCCTGGCCGTTAACTGGAAGAAAGCAGAAGAATACCTGAAAGCCGGCAAGGGAGATAAAAGAGAAGTCAAATATGCCCATAATACTTATAATGAAAAAACCCATACGGCTACATCCGAAATCAGGACCCAAGTAACTGTACTGGATCCAACGATACTGAAGGATATTTGCTATCTCATCCCCTGTCCCAAATCACCACACGGATGTGATGTGGATCCAACCGGCGAATATATTGTTGGATCAGGTAAACTGGCGGCATTGATTCCTGTTTTCTCATTTACCAAAATGCAACAGGCCATTGGTGCAAAAACATTCGATGGTGAATATGATGGCATACCCGTGGTAAAGTATGAAGCTGCATTATATGGTGAAGTAGCGAAACCCGGCCTGGGACCTTTGCATACTGAGTTTGACGGTAAGGGAATTGCTTACACTTCATTCTTTGTTTCATCAGAAATTGTAAAATGGAATATCAAAGACCTGAAAGTGGTTGACAGGGTGCCCACTTATTATTCTATCGGTCACCTTTGTATTCCCGGTGGCGATTCAAAAAAACCATTTGGAAAATATGTGATCGCCTATAATAAGATCACCAAGGACCGGTATCTGCCAACCGGCCCTGAACTGACCCAGAGTGCGCAGATATATGATATCAGTGGCGATAAAATGCAATTGATCCTTGACTTCCCTACCATCGGTGAACCACACTATGCACAGGCTGTTCCGGCAGAATTGATCATGAAAAACTCCGTCAAGATTTACAAGATCGAAGAGAATACCAATCCATATGTCACAAAAGGCGAAAAAGAAGCCAAAGTGGTACGTGAAGGAAATAAGGTACATGTATACATGACATCCATCCGGTCACATTTTGCACCTGATAATATTGAAGGTGTCAAAATGGGTGATGAAGTTTATTTCCATGTAACCAACCTGGAACAGGACTGGGATGTTCCACACGGATTTGCCGTAAAGGGTGCCAATACTGCTGAACTGCTGATCATGCCAGGTGAAACACAAACACTGAAATGGGTTCCTGATCGTGTTGGTGTAGTGCCTATGTATTGCACTGACTTCTGCAGTGCACTGCACCAGGAAATGCAGGGCTATGTAAGGGTGTCACCTGCCAGATTCCAATATTCCTATCAGTTACAGCCTGAATGCCAAACCGGAGACTGCCCAGGCTACTCCTGCCCCGGCAACACCTGCAAAGGAAGCTGAGAAAAAATAAAACAGGCAAGGGTGAGGCCATTCCGGCCCACCCTTGTTTAAATCCTTGTTCATGAACAGAAAATTATCGGCATTCACACGCATCATAACGATAATAGCTTCCATTGCTTTGATTGCCTCCATTTTTCTACCGCTCTGGAGGATAGAACTTACAGCACCACAATACCCGGAAGGACTGGCGCTGAAAATATATCCGGACAAGATCAGCGGCGATGTTGACGTCATCAACGGACTCAACCACTATATCGGCATGCGGACACTGCATACCGAAGACTTCTTTGAATTTACCATCCTTCCATGGCTGATTGGACTGCTGGCGGCTTTTGGGATACTAACACTGATCATTAACCGAAAATGGTTCTATGTAGCCTGGACCGGATTTTTTGTTCTTTTTGGCATCATCGCGATGTTTGATTTTTACCGCTGGGAATACAATTACGGACATAACCTGGATCCCGCTGCAGCCATACGTGTACCGGGGATGAGTTACCAGCCTCCCCTGATCGGTTATAAGCAACTGTTGAATTTCGGGGCATATTCCATTCCTGATATAGGGGGATGGATATTCATTATTGTCGCGCTTGCACTGGTAGCCGGATTAATCATCGAGTTGCGCAAAACCGTCACCGTTACCAGGAAACTGGAAATAAAAACCGCTGTAGCCGTACTGTTTGTTTCCATGACCATGATGAGCTGTGATACCAGCCCTCAACCTATCCTCGTTGGAACTGACGCCTGTAATTTTTGCAAAATGACCATTAGTGATGCGCGGTTTGGGGGAGAAATAGTGACATCAAAAGGTAAGGTCTATAAGTTCGATGATATGCATTGCCTTGTATCGTTCTATAAATCACCGGCATTATCAGCTGGTGACAACAGCAGCATCTGGCTACTCGACTTTTCAAAACAAGGCCAGCTGATTCCCGAAAAACAGGGCCTCTTCCTTAAATCAGACTCACTTAGATCACCCATGGGAGGAAATGTGGCGACATTCAGTTCAAAAGAAAGCCTTGATTCCATTCGCAATAAATTTGCAGGTGAAGTAACCAGCTGGCAACAGTTAATCCAATGACCCGCCTGGCATACATATTCCTTTTCTTTTCGCTGTGCTGCATTCCGGTGATGGCTAAAACAATCCTGGTATCGCCCGGGAAAAATAAACCCCTGTCAGCTGCAATCAGGTCAGCATCTGCAGGAGATTCCATAATTGTGTCAGCAGGAACCTATAAAGAAGGCAACATTACCGTAGACAAACCTGTTTTCCTCATCGGCCGTAACCAGCCTGTCCTGGATGGTGAAAACAAATATGAGATCATGACCATTACTTCGGATTTTGTTATTGTCGATGGCTTCCGATTTTATAATTCAGGCAGTTCAAGTTATGAGGATATTGCGGCTTTACGTATTATGCAAAGTGGTCATGTACTGATCAGGAACAACTATTTCCAGCATGCTTTTTTTGGCATTTATTGCCAGCATGCATATTCCAGTACGATTTCCAACAATCATTTTCAATCTTCGGCAACCAGTGAAATCACTTCTGCCAATGGAATACATTGCTGGAAAAGTGAAAATATGCTGATACTGAATAATGATATCCGTGGCCACCGGGACGGGATATATTTTGAATTTGTTACCAATTCAACTATCAAGGGAAACAGGAGCCAGAATAACGCCCGGTACGGACTTCATTTCATGTTTTCACACGATAACAATTTTGTCCAAAATGAATTTCGTGATAATGGTGCAGGGGTGGCAGTCATGTACAGTCATGGCGTTACCATGATGCGTAATCTCTTTGCTGATAACTGGGGCTCTGCAGCCTATGGCATTTTAATGAAAGATATTACCGACAGCCGTGTGGAAGGCAATCTCTTCCAGCGAAATACATCAAGCATACATATGGAAGGAAGCAACAGGATCAGGATCACCGGAAACCTGTTCCTGCAAAACGGCTGGGCCATGCAGATACAGGCCAGTTGCACGGAAGACACCATACGGGGAAATAATTTCATTAATAATACTTTCGATGTTTCCACCAATGGCAGTCTGCAACTGAATTTTTTTTCAGGGAATTACTGGGATAAGTACGAAGGCTATGACCTGGACCGCAACGGCACAGGAGATATACCTTACCGGCCCGTCAGCATGTATTCAATGATCGTGGAAAGAAATCCGGCCAGCATGATACTGCTGAGAAGTTTTATGTCAACACTGATGGATAAAGCAGAAAAGGTTATTCCAAGCCTGACCCCTGAACAACTTAAAGATGAACTTCCAGCAATGCGATCATTTTCTTTAAATACGTACCGATGATTATCGCCAGCAATGTGAGCAAACGATTTGGCAAACTCAAAGCCCTCGATGACGTCACGGTCACCTGCAACAGGGGCCAGAGCATTGCCCTCATTGGTCCGAACGGATCAGGGAAAACAACGTTGATTAAATCCATTCTTGGAATGGTGGTGCCTGACAGCGGTTTTATCACCTTTGACCGACAGAATATTTCAAAAGACTGGAGATACAGGGAACATATAGGTTATATGCCACAGATCGGGAGATACCCGGAAACCATGTCTGTAGGTCAGCTCTTCCGCATGATGCGTGATATTCGTAAAGCCAGCACAGTACAAACAGACGAAGAATTGATGCATTTATTCAACCTGGATTCAATACTGAAAAAAAGAATGAGTACGCTTTCAGGAGGCACCCGCCAGAAAGTAAGTGCATCACTGGCCTTTCTATTCAACCCAAAAGTGCTGATACTCGATGAACCAACAGCCGGACTCGATCCGGTCTCGTCAGAAATACTGAAAGAAAAAATCAGGAAAGAAAAGGCCGCAGGCAAATTAATACTGATTACATCTCACATACTGAGTGACCTGGACGATATTATTTCAGAACTCATTTATATGCAGGATGGAAAAATTGTCTTTCATAAGCCTGTGGAACAATTAAAAAAAGAAACCGGGGAAGAACGGCTTTCACGTGCCATTGCCAATATGATGACTGCAAAATAGCGTATGAAAAAAATCGTAAAATATGTAATACTGGACATCCTGAGAAGCAGGATCATTATCGGTTATACATTATTGTTACTGACACTGTCTTTTTCCGTGTTCAATGTAGAGACCAATGCTTCCAAGGGAATCTTAAGCCTTTTGAATGTTATCCTGATCATTGTTCCGCTGGTCAGTATTATATTTTCGACGATCTACTTATATAATGCAGCTGAATTCATTGAACTGCTTGTGTCACAGCCCCTCAAAAGAAGAAGTATCTGGATCAGCCAGTTTGCCGGACTCTCCCTGGCTTTGTCCCTTGCCTTTATGATGGGATGCGGAATACCGATACTGATTTTTGACGGAAGCGAAGCGGGTTTCATGATCCTGCTGATGGGCGTAGTTCTTACGGTTATTTTTGTAGCATTGGCTTTACTGGCGGCTGTGTTTACGCGTGACAAAGCCAGGGGCATCGGTATCGCAATACTGATATGGCTTTTCTTCTCATTGTTATACGACGGCCTGGTCCTGTTTCTTTTATTTCAATTCATGGATTATCCTGTTGAAAAAGGACTGGTAGCATTAAGCATGTTAAACCCTGTGGACCTTTCAAGAATCCTGATCCTGCTTAAACTTGATATCTCCGCGCTCATGGGAGCAACCAGTGCTGTCTTCAATAATTTTTTCGGGCAGCAATGGGGAATGTTACTGGCATTTACCGCAATGGCATTGTGGATTATCGTTCCATTAGGTCTTTCCATCAGAAAATTCAACAATAAAGATTTGTAGCAGTGGAAAAAAAAGATATTACTGACAGAAAGGATATTGAAAAAATGGTCAACCTTTTCTATGAAAAAGTCCGGAAGGATGACCTTATCGGATATATTTTCAATGACCTGGTAAAAGTGGACTGGGATAAACACCTTCCCGTGATGTACGAATTCTGGGAAGGAGTGATATTTTATACCGGCAGCTATACCGGTAATCCAATGATCACACACAGGAAGCTAAATAACATGGTCAGCCTTACACCGGATCATTTTAACCGTTGGCTGAAACTATTCCTGTCGACTATTGATGAAAATTTCCAGGGCGATAAAGCAGAGCTTGCCAAGCAGCGAGCATTGTCTATTGCAACCGTTATGCAACTCAAGATTGCAAATTGAATTGCGGATTACGGATTGCGGATTACGGATTAAGTAAAAATATTCAATACCTAATTCGTAATCCGCAATCCGCAATCTCAATTACATTCCGGGAAACAACGGCCTTCCAATAAGCTCGCGGAAAGGCCAAGGTATACCAATCAATATCAGTATAAGAGCAATAATGAAATAAGTGAATGCCTTTTTATATTTGACCTCATCACTCACGGCCTTCTTGGACATTCCATAGCCCAGGGTGATCAACACTATGGAAACAATCATCAGCAGGGGGTGCTCCATCCAGAAAAAGCGGTAAACTTTCTCCTTCATGAAACTGGTGCCTTCAGGAAGTTCCGTGGTAATTATTCCTATTCTTCCCGCAAGCCACTGATACAATCCCAGCACCAGCGTGGTATGTGCAGCGATCATCGTAAATAACCAGGTCTTCCTGTCGCCCTCACTAAACGACTTCCTGCCCTTCCATCCGGAATAGCTTTTCACAATGGATAATATCAACAATATCAAAATTACCCACCTCAGCAAATTATGTAAGTGCACCAGGCCAGTATCCATATTTATTATTTTTTGTTTGGCAAATGTATACGAAGAATTTCAGATCGAACCGAATTGCTCTGCTGGCCTTAGCGGGATATCCAACGGTATAAACGATCAACATCTTCCTTCCTGAACAACTGTGTGCCTTCATTCATTGTTGCTGCGGTACCGCAGGCTACACCCATCATCGCCATTTCATCAATAGACCTGCCTTCACAAAATGACCATACCATTCCGGCCACCATGCTGTCCCCGGCACCAACAGTACTCTTTCTTTCCACAGTAGGTGCCGGGATATGCCGGTATCCTGATGAAGTCACTACCATTGCCCCCGAAGGGCCAAGTGAAACCACCACCACTTCGCAGGTTCCCCTTTTGATCAGTTCCATGGCAGCCTCATCCACATCCTCCAGTTCCAGCCTTTCCACCCCAGCCAGTATGCTCAGTTCCCTGAGGTTGGGCTTTACCAGGTAAACACCTTCTTTAAGCGCATTGATCAGCGGCTTGCCAGCCGTATCAACAATATATTTTGATCCTTTGTCCCTGGCAAGTTTCCCGATCCTGGCATAATAATCTTCCTCGATACCCAAAGGCAGGCTTCCACTGGCAATAATAATTGACGGGAATGGATCCAATTGCCTGATCCTGGCAAGTACCTCTTCGGCTGTTTCGGGTTTAATAACAGGGCCATCCAATACAATCCTATACTGCTTTTTGGAAACCTTTTCCGAAATCATGATGCTTTCCCTCGTCTCCCCTTCCACAGGTATCTCCAGCAGGTCTATCCCCTCCTTCATTACAATATCCCTGAAATGCTCACCATTTCGGCCGCCCGTAAGCGTTAGTGCCAGGGAGGAACCTCCCAGCCTTTTCAAACCTTTGCTTACATTGATACCTCCTCCGCCCGCATCCACACCCGGATTGGCGCATCGTAATTTATGGTCCGGTACAAGATGTTCAACGGTGAAATTTTTGTCAACTGTCGGGTTAAGCGTAATGGTTAGTATTTGATTTTTCACATCATTATTTTTTCAGGTTACCAGGGAAATTTTTCTCGGCCATTTCGTTAGCTTTCAGGCCATCGCGGGGTTTTGAATGATAGATCAGAGCATAATCAATTCTTACGTTGTTTTTTTCGGAAGGATTTTTAATATGGACAACTACTTTATGCCTTCCGGGAGCCAGGTCGTATTTCCAGGCAAGATCATAACGTCGTTTGGTAAAATTGACGGGCAATGACACCGTCTCTGTTTTGCCGTCGGTGACAATGTCTACCTCAAATATATACTCCGACTGGCTGTTCCATGCAGAAGCATCTCCTTTGATCACAAATCCCGTTCCTTCAAATTCAAACTGTGCTTCATCTTTATTTGCATTCCATTGTACAGGCGCTGTAATCACCGGGTATACTCCGTCAAAGCTTTTCTCAAATTTCACCGCCTTCGGCGTTTCCTGCCGGATGGTAATATTTTCATCACCAACCTTTCCGCCATTGCGACGTATATTCTCCAGCGCGTGTTTCAAACTCACCTCATATACCCTGTTCAGCGACATACTGGTGTATTTAAAATCAATACCCTCTGCTTCCTGCAAACCCTGCTTCCAGTACGCGGGTATCTTATTATAACCTACAAGCGCACCAAGTATGCCTGCCGCGGTGGAAGGATTGCAGTCGGCATCCTGCCCGCACCGTGTCGTGATTTCAAGCGTCCTTGTAAAGTCGCCTTTGCCATATAATAACCCGATCACAACATAGGCAGCATTCACTTTGGCATCAATATTAAAGGGCAGGAAAACTCCTTCCGGACAACCGATATCATCCGCCCATTTTTTCTGGACCTCAAGCCATGTTTGTTTCCAGTCAGAAGGGTATTGCTTATGCCACGCAATCACATCGCTGATGCACCGGTAAAATTCAGATTGCGGTGGAATGGTTTTCAACGCCTCGCGTACTATAAGACCGATGTCTTTATTGGTGAAAGCCAATGCATACATCGCTCCAACATATACACCTCCGTACCATCCGTCGCCATAATTCATGATATGACCAATCCTGTCGCCAATAGCTGCAGAAACATTCGGCATTCCCGGACTCATCAGCCCTGCGAAATCAGCCTCAATCTGGTAATCTATACAATCTGCATGGGGATTGTTTTTCCAATGGCCCGACATTGGTGCCGGGATCCCGTGAAGAATATTGTAACGTCCCGCCTGGTTGGCGTGCCATAGCATATAGCCTGCATGAGCAAATGCATTGGCAAAAGAATCAACGGGAGCATCAAGTCCATACTTCTCAAAGACATCGACAAAAGTGATATCCATATAAAGATCATCGTACAGGCCGGGGCTTTCCAGCATGGTCTTTTTCAGATAACCATCATACCATAACAGTGTCTGGTAATCGCCAATAAATGTTCCCTGGTAACGGAATTCATATGGACCTCCGAAGGTCACTCCGATTGTTTGTCCGGCCCATCCTCCCTTTATCTTATCACTCAGAACCGATTTCGGAATAACAATTTCCTGTGAAAAAACAGCCTGGCTGCAACAAACCATTATGGTTGCAGCAATAGCAGATAAGGCCCTTATCATAAGCAATCATTTATTCTAAAGTTAAGATTGAATAAATGAAATAAGAGAAGTCATATTATCATGGATTTTCAATCCAGTCGGCCAGGAAAATATTGGTATCCCTGGTCCCGCCATTATTACGGTTACTGCAGAATACGATTTTCTTACCATTGGGAGAAAACATCGGGAAGGCGTCAAAACCCTGGTCGCGACTCACCTTTTCAAGTTTGCCATCGGTACCAAGCACGTACATGTTGAAAGGAAATCCACGCTTATATTCGTGGTTGGAAGCAAATATGATGCGTTTTCCATCGGGCATATAATTGGGTGCCCAGTTGGCCTGCCCGAGAGATGTCTCCTGTTTCACATTTTTGCCATCGGCATCAGCGGTATATACCTCCATCCGTGTTGGCGCTACAAGGTTTTCTGCCAGCAGGTCTTTGTATTCCTTGATTTCTTCGGGACTTTTCGGCCTTGAGGCTCTCCAGATGATCTTTTTACCATCCGGGCTGAACCATGCCCCGCCGTCATAACCAAGGGTGTTGGTAACTCGTGTTGTTTTGCCCGATTTCAGCTCCATTACATACAGGTCTATATCACCGTCACGCACACTCGTAAACACGATTTTTTTACCGTCCGGCGAAACCGTTGCTTCTGCATCATAGCCTGGAGCGTCCGTTAATCGTTTCACAATCCTTCCATTGGTATCGGCAATAAAAATGTCCATGGTGGAATATAATGGCCAGATGTATTTGTTCCCGTATTTAGACCGGTCAGGTACAGGCGGACAACTGTCCCCACCCAGATGGGTAGACGCATAAAGGATATGTTTGCCATCTTTCAAAAAAGCGGCGCAGGTGGTTCGTCCCTTTCCTGTGCTGATCAGCTTCGGTGTGAAGGGATCTCCGGGATTTACAGGTAGCCTGGCCATAAAAATCTGGTCACACTTAAGTCCTTCTTTCGCATAGGTTTTCTGGAACACCAGGAATTTTCCATCAAAACTGAAATATGCTTCAGCATTGTCACCGCCAAAGGTCAGCTGCCGGATGTTCTTAAGATGGTGTTCCTCAGGGTAGGCCAGGGTGTCTGACACATTGTTTACCGGCCGGTAAACACCTGGTATATTACGCTGGCTGAAGAAAAAGGTGGCGGCTATAGCAATCAGGATGATAGAAAATTTCATGCTTTGTAAAATTAAAAGTGTCGCAATTTAGCGTTTTCCAGCCTATAGATTTGTCAGCAAATTGTCAGCTTTACAGTTTTTGTACTTTTACATGATGAAGTCCAGTATTCCCCTGCTCAGCGTTTGCCTCTTTGCCTTGATCCTGCTGTCTTGTAACGACCCGGCCAGTAAGAAAAACTCTACTGCAACTCCCGGCGTAACTGATTCCCTCCAGGTAGTCCTTGACCTGGTCCAGACCGATAGCCTGAACCCGGTATTATGGAAAAAACAATACGAATTATTCCTGGAAAGGAAGGATACAGTCAAGGCATTACTGTCTTTACGAAGGTACAATTACCTCGCGCCGGAAGACGGAGACGGATGGATAGAGATGGCCTGGCTGCTGGCCGAAAGAAAAGATCCGGGAACACTAATCATCACCGATAGTCTTGCCCTCGTAAAGGACGAAATGATCCGCACCAGGGCCAGGTATATCCGCGGATTATACTTCTCCAATATTCAACAGGATGAGAAGGCGATCCGTGAATTTGACAGTACTATCGTTCATAACTACACGTTTATTGATGCCTATATTGAAAAAGGAATTATCCTGTATAACCATAAAAAATATGACGAGGCCCTGAAAACATTTCAACAGGCTTTTAAGATCGTCAATAATAATGCGGAATTGTACTACTGGATAGGTAAATGTTATGAAGGATTAGGCAATACAACAGAAGCAGCCGACTGGCAGAAAAAATACGAGGCACTCAGGTAACCCTGATCAAAAACTTATTACAGCAATTTATTTACATTTGCGCCCTATGCCGATTATTGCACCTTCCCTGTTATCAGCTGATTTCCTGCGCCTGGGCGATGAATGCCGTATGTTGAATGAAAGCGAAGCCGACTGGTTTCATCTTGATGTGATGGATGGCCGTTTTGTGCCCAATATCAGTTTTGGACTACCGGTTATTGCTGCCATAAGGAAAACTACTACCAAAATCTGTGATGTCCACCTGATGATAAAAGATCCGGGCAATTATGCAGAGGATTTCAAAAAGGCAGGTGCAGATATACTATCCGTTCATATAGAAGCCTGTCCGCACCTTCACAGGAATATCCAGCAGATAAAAGGGCTGGGAATGAAGGCAGGTGTTGCCCTCAATCCCCACACACCTGTTGAACTGCTCGCTGATGTATTGGGAGATATTGATGTGGTTTGCATGATGAGTGTAAACCCGGGATTCGGTGGTCAGAAATTCATTCATCGAACCCTCCATAAAATAACGCAGCTTCGCCGTATGATCGATGACGCAAACCTCTCCGTACTGATTGAAATCGACGGGGGTGTAACGCTGGCAAATGCCGCTGAAATAGTACAGGCTGGAGCCGATGTGCTGGTTGCCGGGAATACTGTTTTCGGATCAGCAAATCCAAGTGAAACCATTGCATCCCTCAAAAGGATTTCCTGAACATTTTTTATCCTGTCAGAAGATTTGGTCTTCGTAAATTTGGGAGTGAATTTTTCATCCGCCTATAGTCAATTCTTAAAAAAACGTTCCCAAAAAATCTATGCACTGACAGACCAGGCAGTTCGTGTATACTCCCCGGCATATTTCCACCAGCTCAGGGTGGAAATCAAAAAAATGAATGCCGTCCTCAAACTGGTACAAAGCTGTTCTGCGGATTTTGCCAAAAAAAGAATATTCAGGCCTTATAAGCAATTGTCAAAATCAGCCGGGCAGGTAAGGGAAATCCAGTTAGAAGAAAGCGTGATCAGGAAAATAAAGCAGGACCCTTTTACCAGGAAATACCTGGGCATCCTAAAGGAACAACGGCTTGTACAAAGGCGGATTTTTCTTGAAACAAAAAGCCAGGTGAAGATAAGCCTGCAGGATAGGGAACTTAAAATACTGCCCTTTGCAAACGATATCAATGAGGCCTGTGTTGCGCGGTATTTTACTGAACTCAGGATGTTGTGTATAGGGCAGATGAAGGACGAGAAACTTCACGTTGCCGCTATTCATGAACTACGTATGCTGTTGAAGGAATTCTTTTATAATGCAGAGGTCATTTTCCCTGATGCAAAAATCATGTTTAAAAAAATACATCTTTTGCAGGACCAGATTGGAAAATGGCACGACTACAGCGTTATCATCAGGCACCTGGATAATTTCAGGCGACGAAACAGTATGACCGAAAGAAATGCTGCTTTATTACACACCGCGAGGTCAGGTATTTCTGCAAAAGCTTCATTGCTTTTTAAAAAAATAAACATAGAAAAGATTGCTGCGGTAACTGAATTACATCAATTCAGCCTGCCCTGAAGAATTATGTAAGGATAACTACAGCGAGTGCGATCAAGGCAGGCAGCGCCTGTATGAAGAATATTTTCCTGCTGGCAGTAACGGCACCATATATACCGGCAACGATAACGCAGGTTAAAAAGAATATGGAAATATTGTTTTTCCATTCCGGGTTGTCGATAAAAAAAGTCCAGATCAGTCCGGCCGCAAGAAACCCATTATACAGACCCTGGTTTGCCGCGAGCGTCTTTGTGGGCGTGAATAAATCAGGTGAGAGCGATCCCCTGAACACCTTTCTGCCCCTTGTCTCCCAGGCAAACATCTCCAGCCACAATATATAGATATGTTCAAGGGCGACTAACGCAATAAGTATGGTGGGAATGATATTCATGCTCAATAGTTGATACCGAATATAATAAATCATTAATAACCTGTCATCATGGATATAAATGTTATTGTATACTTTTAAGGACCTGATTATTGTACACCCTATTCTTTATCAATGAAATTGCTCAAACGAATCCTGCTTGCTTTGTCGGTATTTATTTTGCTCGCTGTTGCGGGTATTTTTATATACCTGCAGTCCTTAAAACCCAATCTGGACGCTTCATTGACCTTACCCGGACTGACATCGGAAGTTGAAGTGATCTATGACAATTATGGCATCCCGCATATCTATGCGGCCAATGAAGAAGACCTTTTCTATTCATTCGGTTATATACATGCACGGGATCGCTTGTTCCAGATGGAGATCCTAAGAAGGCTGGCCGATGGAAGGCTTTCTGAACTATTCGGTGAACCTGCATTGGCATCGGACCGTTTTTTCAGGATGCTGAGTTTCCGAGAACACGCAAAACTGACCATTGCCGAAGTATACAAGGATCCGCAGGCACCCTTCGTAAAAGCAGCGAATGCCTACCTGAAAGGCATAAACGAATATATTAAGAATGGTAAAACGCCTGTAGAATTCACCCTGGCCGGAATACCCAGAACACCCTTTACCCTGGAAGACATCGAAATTATTGCCGGGTATATGGGATATACTTTTGTGGGTGCATTTAAAACGGAAGCCGTAGCCACTACCATTGCAGAAAAGCTCGGAAATGATTATCTCCTGGACGTGATGAGTAACTGGCCCGACAGCTGCCTGAAAATACCGGTTCAGGCGGGAGAAAACAAGGGACTTGTCAGTCCGGCCGAAAATCTAACGGTACTGGCTAACCGAATAGACAGGATCAGTGATGACCTGCCTTACCCTCCGTTTTTCGGGTCTAACGGATGGGTGATCTCGGGTAAAAAGACGAAGTCGGGCAAGCCTATCCTTGCCAATGATACCCATATTGCTTTTGCCCAGCCTTCGGTATGGTACGAGGCTCACCTGGAATGCCCGGGATTCAGGATCTATGGTAACTTTCTTGCGGGCACGCCGGTACCAGCGCTTGGCCATTCAGATAAGGGCGGATGGGGTATTACCATGTTTGAAAACGATGATGCTGATTTCTTCCATGAAAAACCCAATCCACAAAATGCCCGGCAGGTTTGGTATAAGGACCACTGGGAAGACCTGAAGGTGAGAAATGAAATCATCAAAGTGAAAGGCAGGCCTGATGATACTCTGGAAATTAAAAGGTCGAGGCATGGTTATATCATGAATGGAATGCTGAAGGATATCAACGATTATTCCGATCCTATTGCACTGTGGTGGGTTTATCACCAGTTTCCCTCCAGGCACATGCAGGTGTTTTATAACCTGAGCCATGCAGGTGATATTAAGGATGCTGCAACGGCAGTGGAGCCGCTGACTTCACCCGGACTAAACTTTATGTGGGCAGACACCGCAGGGAATATCGGCTGGTGGGCAGCCGGCAAATTACCGGTAAGGCCTTCACACGTTAATCCCCAGTTGATACTGGACGGATCTACCGGCAATGACGATCCAACGGGATGGCTCGATTTTAAAGACAATCCTCAAATCATCAACCCCGCAAGAGGCGTTCTATACACTGCCAATAACCAGCCTGATGATATGGGCAAGGGACTTGTTGCCGGTTATTATGTTCCTTCCAACAGGGCTGAAAGAATTGAAGAATTGCTGTTTACCGGTAAGACCGACTGGACAGAAGAAGACGCGCGGAAAATGATTGATGATGTAACTACCACTTCATATGCCAGGCTGCTAAAAAAGATTCTGCCGGCTATTGACAAGCGTAAACTGACGCCGGAAGCCACTACCGCATTTAATGTATTGATGAAATGGGACGGATTGCATGAGCTGAACAATATTGAACCCACGATATATTACCGGTTCCTGTACAATATTTATGAAAATGCATTTGAGGATGAACTGGGCAGTGAATCTTTTCATGCCATGGAATCAACAATTTCCCTGAAAAGAAATACTACTGCCTTCCTGTTGAACGACAGTTCAAAATGGTGGAATGATGTGCATACAGCAGATAAAGAAACAAGGAGCATGATCCTGGCCAATTCATTGAATGAAGCCATGGTACAGATTCATCATGACCTGGGTAAAGATACTTCAGCATGGGCATGGAAAAATGTACATACCCTTCAGCATAAACACCCGATGGGCATTTTGCCCGTGGTGGGAAAGTTTTTTAATGTAGGGCCCATCCCTGTAAATGGCGGGAGAGAAACCATCAACAACCTTAATTTCAATCTTGATTCAACGGGCAGGTATCCGGTGGTTTATGGCCCCGCATTAAGAAGGATCATTGATTTTGCAAATCCCGATACTCGGGTACAGCGTAAATCCGACAGGGCAATCAGGATATTTCATGAGTCCTCACTATGATGACCAGGCGAAAATGTATGCTGAAGGCGGAAAACGTCCTGAACTGATGGACCGCAAGGGTATTGAGGCAGCCAGCATTGGAAAGACCATTTTCCATCCTGCTAAATGAGGTTTGTCATTTGAGTTTTACCCTCACCAGCCAGTGATTGGCGGTGATATAAAGAGTACGTTCATCATTGTCAAATGCCAGGTTGGAACAGAGGTCCCCTACCCTTATCCTGCCAAGAAGTTTTCCTTCAGGCGAAAAAATCAGCACGCCTCCAGGTCCGGTGGCAAAGATCTTGCCGGATGAATGTACTTTCATGCCATCTGGTGCACCTGGATCTTTCATATCTGTAGCATCGTAGAAAATTTTCCCGTTGGCAATGGACCCGTCGGCCGTGACGTCGTACACCATCCAGATTTTATTAGTATCGGAATTGGCTACATATAGTTTTTTTTCGTCACGTGAAAATGCGATACCGTTGGGCCGGCTTAACTCCCTGGTCAGCAGGTCAACTGTTCCATCTTTCTTTACCCTGAATACGCCCTGGAAATCAAGTTCTTTGGAGGAATCATTAACATTTTTTACAAGCCCATATGGGGGATCAGTAAAATACAGGTCACCATTGCTGTGGAATACGGCATCATTCGGGCTGTTCAGTTTTTTACCCTGGTATTTATCGGCAAGGGTAACAAATTTTGGAGCGGGAAGATGGAGGGGAGCATCCATCCTGGCCATTTTCCTGTCGCCGTGCTGGCATAGTACAAGCCTGCCCTGCTGATCCAGTAACAATCCGTTGGAACCGGGTTCGCCTTCTCGGGGAATGGTGCCAGTATAGCCGGAAGGAAACAGGTAGGTGGTCAGGCCATTTTTTTCATCCCATTTCATTACTTTATTTGGTGGGATATCGGAGAAGAGCAGGTATCCGCTATCTGCAATCCATAGTGGTCCCTCTGACCATGAAAATCCTTCTGCCAGTATTTCTATCCTTGCCGAATCCGGCAGAACCGAGGTTAAGGAAGCATCGATAATTTCAATGGAACCCGTGTCTTTGTAACGATTATTATCCATACTGTCTGTTGTTGTTGATGCGTCCTGCATTCCCGAATTACAGGAAATAGTGCCAAAAAAAATCACTGCCGCAAATAAAAATGTTCTCATAATTCAGTTTTGCACTGTCAAATTAGGAAGAATTACCGTCCATAGACCACATGTGCAGTAATTTCGGACTCATCAGATCGACAAAACAAGAATAAGTGGAAAATGCGCATATTCCTGTAAACGTCTGTAATATTGCTTATTAACTAACCGTTTGATAACGGATGAGATTTCTTACCTCTTTTTTTATATCCATAATCCTCATAACGGGCCTAAGTGCCGTTGCCCAGAAAAAAACTGGCCGGATCTCCGGAAAAGTAGTGGATGAAAATGATGCGCCGCTGTCTAAAGTTTCTGTCATGATCCTTGGAAGGCAGGCCGGCATCACTACCACTGACTCGGGCACATTCTCTCTGTCGGTCCCCTCCGAAAGGGCCATAGCGCTGGTATTCAGCTTTTCCGGATATATTACCGAGCAAAGAAATTTTTATCTAAACACGGGTGAACAGGAAAGAGTAGTAATAAGGCTGGAAAAGGGCACGAAGACCCTTGAGGAAGTAGTGGTCTCCTCACAGCCGGAACGCAAAGAAGTGGGCCTGATCCGGATCAACCCAAAGAACGCACTGGTTATACCCTCTACCATCGGGGGCATTGAAAGCCTGATCAAGATATTCGTCGGGTCAAATAATGAACTCACTTCGCAGTATTCTGTAAGGGGAGGTAATTATGATGAGAACCTCATTTATGTAAACGACTTTGAGGTATTCAGGCCTTACCTCGTAAGAAGCGGGCAACAGGAGGGATTAAGCTTTATTAATCCTGAGCTGACCGGAAGGGTGAGTTTTTACAATGGAGGTTTTCAGTCGAGGTACGGCGACAAGATGAGCAGCGCCCTTGACATTCAGTACAAGAAGCCAAAACAGTTTGGCGGCTCCGTATATGTAAGCCTGCTCGAACAGGGATTCCATGTAGAAGGCAGCAGCAGGGACAATAAGTTCACCTACCTGCTGGGTATCCGGAACAGGTCGAATAAAAGCCTGCTGAGTTCGCAGGAAACAAAGGGCAGTTATATCCCCACGTCTACTGACCTGCAGTCGTTACTAACGTATCAGCTCACCCGAAAATGGCAGGTTGAGGCGCTTGTCAATATGTCGCGCACAACATTCACCCTGGTACCCGAATTTGCACAGCTGACCTCATCTGTATTTTCTCCGCTCTACAGTTCCAACATCGGTATTGACACGTATTTTGAAGGCCGTGAGGAAGACCGGTATGCCACCAATATGGTGGGCGTTGCAGCAACACACCAGGTCAATAGCAAACTCCGGTTGAAATGGATGGTCAGCCGTTTTGAAAATGATGAATCAGAGAAGTATGATATCATCGGGGCTTACCTCTTTGGTGAAAGGGAATTCGATAAAAGCAAACCAACTTTCGGACAGATTACCAATCCGATCGGTGCAGGAGTTGATCATAACCATGCGAGAAATGAACTAAATATCCGTGACTGGGCGGTATCACACAAAGGACAATACGCTGCAGGAAAGCACCTGTTCCAGTGGGGTCTTACGGCCGAAAAAACACTGATAAAGGATAAACTGAACGAATGGGAAAGGCAGGATTCTGCCGGTTATACCATACCCTTTGACCCGTCACAATTACAGCTGTCTTATGTATTAAAGTCCAGTGCAGACCTTGATATCAATAAATTTTCGGGTTACCTCCAGGACAACTATGTTTTCAGTGAAACCAGCGGTGTAACCCTGTCTTACGGACTAAGGTTCAACTACAATTCGTTAAACAGCCAGTTATTATTATCACCCCGTGCACAGCTGGCATGGAAACCGAAGGGAAGTAAGGATATTATTTTCAAGGTGGCAGCCGGAGCCTATTCACAACCGCCATTTTATCGTGAATTAAGGCGGTATGATGGAACGATCAATGAATCTTTGAAAGCACAGAACAGCTGGCAGGTGGTGTTGGGTACAGACTACCAGTTCCAGGCATGGGGAAGGCCTTTCAGGTTCAGCACTGAAGCTTACTATAAACAGATGAAGAATGTTGTGCCTTATGATATAGACAATGTCCGCATCAGGTACTTTGGTGAAAATATGGCTAAAGCCTATGCTGCCGGTGTTGAAATGAGGATTGTAGGCGAATGGGTAAAGGATGCTGAAAGCTGGGTCAGCCTCGGCATCATGCAAACGAAAGAGAACCTCGACAATGATTATTATTACAATTACCTTAACAAGGAAGGTGAAGTAATCAGCTCTGAAACAGAGGACCAGGAGGTATACGACAGTGCAAAGGTGGACGTTGGCTGGCTGCGCAGGCCAACAGACCGCAGGATCACCTTCGGAATGTTTTTCCAGGATTACCTGAGCACGAATAAAAATTTTAAGGTGCACCTGAATTTACTCTTCGGCTCAAATATGCCGTATAATATACCCAATAGTGTAAAGTACAGGAACGCACTGATCATCGATCCCTATATCAGGGCCGATATCGGATTCAGTGTACTCCTGCTGGATGTAGACAAAGGAAACCGCAGAAGCCACAGTCCTTTCCGCGACCTGGAAAATATATGGCTGAGCTTCGAGGTCTTCAACCTGCTTGATCGCCGCAATACCATTTCTTATGCTCTGATTAAGGATTATTCAAATACCATCTACGCCCTGCCCAACAGGCTTACGCCACGTTTGGTAAATATTAAGCTGCTGGTGCGTTTTTAAATACTGGTGGTATAATGTTTGAATACAACTAATAGCTGCTGTTGATTGTCTATAAAGATGATGAACGACTACTTTTCCGGTTTGTATGAGCGCGGCTCATGTTGATTTACTAACAGTCTGTTAATAAATAAGATGATGAGAATTGGAAAGCAATTTTTTATATTTGAAAAGATGGAAAAGTAAGTTCATTAAGGTACCCGATTAACGAACATTAAACTTGAAGAGCATTGACAGAAACAATTATTAACCTCGAAACCGTTAACCCTATTGAGTTTTTTGGTGTTAACAATGGAAAACTGGACATTCTTAAGAAAAAATTCCCCCTGCTGAAAATTCTGAGCCGCGGTACCCAGATCAAATTGAGTGGTGCTCCGGAACAGATTGAAACAGCAAAAGAAAAAATTGAACTGCTGGTGCAGTACCTTGAACGAAACGGTCACGTCAGTGAAAATTATTTCGAGCAGATCCTGGGTGGGGACGATGCCGAAACAGTTGATAATTTTATTGAACGCAATCCCAATGATGTCCTTGTTTTTGGCCCCAATGGTAAATCGGTAAGGGCCCGGACTGCCAACCAGAAACGGATGGTTTCCGCTTCCGATAAGAACGATATTATTTTTGCCATTGGCCCGGCAGGTACGGGTAAAACCTATACTGCAGTTGCCCTTGCGGTAAGGGCGTTGAAAAACAAGATGGTAAAAAAGATCATTCTTACCCGTCCGGCGGTGGAAGCAGGTGAAAGCCTGGGATTTCTTCCCGGAGACCTGAAAGAAAAGATCGATCCTTACCTCCGGCCATTGTATGATGCCCTGGATGATATGATCCCGGCCGATAAACTGGGATATTATATGAGCACCAGGGTTATTGAAATCGCACCGCTGGCTTATATGCGGGGACGTACGCTGGATCATGCCTATATCATCCTTGATGAGGCACAGAATGCTACGGATCTGCAGATCAAAATGTTCCTTACGCGTATCGGTGCCAATGCAAAGGCGATCATTACCGGTGACCTTACGCAGGTTGACCTTCCGAAAAACCAGCGTAGCGGCCTGGAAAAAGCCATCAGGATATTGAAAAATATAGACGGCATCGCCCATATCGAACTCGATGAGGAAGACGTTGTCCGCCACCGCCTCGTAAAAGCCATTATCAGGGCTTATGATCGCGAAAGAGAGCAAAATAACGATCGTTTATAAATGCAGTAATTACTGACCCATGAAAGTTCGGCGGAGCTGGTGTAAACCGGCTTCGCTTTTTTTATGACCATCCACCAGGGGCTTGCCCGGCATCGGGAAAATTGGTTAACTTTCGCCCCGATATGAAGAGAAAGATTATTCTACTGATTACCGTAATGGTTACCCTCATTTTCGCCTGTAATCCTGCCGGTTTCAAAAAACCTGAAGACGGGCTTGACGCAGGAAGGGAATTTATCCGTGCCGTGCTGGACGGAGACTATAAAAAAGGAGAATTGTACGTATTGCCGGATGAGGAAGACCTCCGGATCTATAAGCGGTACACGGATTACATGAAAAAGCGCCCTGCTGAGGAACTCGCTGCATTAAAATCTGCCAATATCATTGTGAACAAGATAGAACCGGTAAGTGACAGTGTACAGATAATCAATTATGCCAATTCCTATAGCAATAAGCCGATGGAAATTAAAGTAGTCAGGAAAGACGGAGAATGGTGGGTTGATTTCAAATATACTTTCTCAGGAAACCTACCCATCAGCGAATGATGAGGGATATTTTACTCGTTGGAGCAGGCAGTGCCCTTGGCGGAATAGCCAGGTTCCTGGTAAACCGTGGCGTGATGCATTTTTTCACCTATCCATTCCCGTTAGCTACCTTCCTGGTGAATATCTCGGGAAGTTTCCTGATCGCATTTCTTTATTCTTCCTCTGTAAAACATGGATGGCTGTCTGCACCGGTATTACTCTTCCTGGTCACGGGCATTTGTGGAGGTTACACTACGTATTCTGCCTTTTCTTATGAAAATATCATGCTGATCAGGAACGGACACGCAATAACATCAGTGGTTTATATCATGGCCAGCCTTGTACTTGGAATCGGCGCTGCTCTTTTGGGATTCTGGGCTGGCAAATAATAGTTATTTCAACAGGGATACCCCGCATTTTTTACTGTATTGATCATCAATAACGGAAAACCTACATACCTTATATTTGACTTTAACTCATCAATTGATTTGAAAGTAATGCAACGAAAATTCCGGATACTCTTTTGCTTTGTGCTGTCGATTTCGGCAACCGTCTTCGCCCAAAAGGGCAATGATCCCATACTGGTCACCGATCTCTTACAGGTGAGGGCCGTAGGGTCTGTAAAACTCAGCAACGACGGCAGGCATGCAGCATATGCCGTGGTATCGGTGATCCCGGACGAAAAACAGCCTGATGATTTCGTTTACCAGTCGCAGTTATGGCTGTTGAAAACCGATGGCTCCTCCGCCCCGGTACAACTGACTTTTGCCCGGGAAGGCGCATCACAACCTTCCTGGAGCCCCGACGGTAATACACTCGCCTTTGTGCGCAATACAGATGGCAAACCACAGATCTACCTGCTGAGCCTTGCCGGTGGTGAACCCAGGCAACTTACCCGGGGAAAATATGGCGCTACCAACCCCGTATGGAGTCCTGACGGGACAAGGATAGCCTTTACTGCCGGTTTTACCATGAGGGAGTATGCCAATGATTCTGCGCTTAATCCATCCCGTAAGGTTCCGGCCTTCCCCCTGGAGAAACCCGGATTGGGAAATAGCTTCCTGCTGTCAGGAAAGGTGAAGCCCAATGCCAATGGCACGATGGATGAAGTGAGAGCCTACCTGTTGAAAAATGAAACAGACAGGAAAGCCAAAGTCATCACCAAACTTCAGTTCCAGGAAGAAGCGACCACTTCCGGGGAATATAATATCAGCCATATCTTCATTACCGGGATCAACCCCGACAGCAAACCAGTTGCTGTTACCTCAGGGTTCTACGCTTTCCGTAACCCTCAATTTGCCGGCAATTCAACCATCATCACAGAAACGGTCATCGATTCTACGCGTATGCCTGATCGCATCCTTGAGTCGGAAATATGGCAGGTGAATACCGATGGAACCGGTCTTCAGAAAATAGCCGGAGAAAAAGATAAATCCTTTGGTAATGTTTCGGTATCCCAGTCGGGCAAATGGATTGCTTATACGAAAGGGAAGACAGAATTCGCCAATATTCCTGTACTGGAAATCATGATGCTCCAGCCCAGGGGAACACCCATTGTAATACCTTATGACAGGAACAAACAGTCCCTGAACTGGTCAAAAAATGAAAAGTTCCTGTATTTCACTTCACCGTCAAATGGAGGGGTACTCCTGAACCGGCTTGATCTGGCTACCCGGCAGATCACCGCACTCACCACCACGGATGAAGGAGTGAATTCTTTTGATACGAAGGAAGATAAGCTGGTGTTTTCAAAAACCAATATTGAGTCGCCATTCGAATTGTATCTCTCAGACGCCTCGGGAAAAAATGCAAAGGCAGTTACCACACTAAACAGCAGCTGGATTAAGAGTAAACGGTTAAGCCTACCCGAAAAACATGTATTTACCAATTCCGCCGGACAGGATGTGGAATATTGGGTCATGAAACCAACGGGATTCCAGCCGGGGAAAAAATATCCCCTGTTGCTGGAGATCCACGGCGGCCCTTCGGCCATGTGGGGACCTGGTGAAAATTCCATGTGGCATGAATACCAGTATTTCTGCAGCAAGGGATATGGTGTAGTGTATTGTAATCCAAGGGGAAGCGGAGGATATACAGAAGCATTCCTTCGTGGAAATATTAAGGACTGGGGCGCCGGACCTACAAGTGATGTACTGACCGCCCTCGACAAAGCCGTTGCTGAAGGGTGGGCAGACACCTCCCGGTTAGCCGTTACCGGTGGTTCCTATGCAGGATATCTCACGGCCTGGATCGTGGGGCATGATCATCGATTCAAAGCAGCATGCGCACAACGTGGTGTTTATGACCTCCGGACCTTCATGGGTGAAGCCAACGCATGGCGACTGGTGCCCAATTATTTTGGAGGGTATCCCTGGGAAAAAGAATCACTGGCAGTCATTGAAAGGGAGTCGCCCATTAATTATGTTCAGAATGTCACAACACCTATGATCATCTTTCATGGTGAAAATGACCTTCGTACCGGCACCATTTCAGGAGAGATGTTTTATAAGAGTTTAAAAATACAGGGCAAGCCAGTAGAATATGTCAGGCATCCCGGAGCAACACATGAGATCACCAGAAGCGGCAATAACAGGCAGCGGATTGACCAGATGCTCAGGACCTGGGAGTTTTTTGAAAGATATATTGGAAGCAATCAATAACATTAATACAAATACAATGCATAAAAAAATGATGGGTTCACTAATCGTAATGGCAATTATGGCCGGTTCATTAATATCTACGGTGTATGGCCAGGAAACAAAAGTTTTACGCCACGTGGTATTATTTAAATTCAAGGATGGAAAATCTGCTGCAGACATCAAAAAAGTGGAAGATGCCTTCAGGGCCCTGCCTTCGAAAATCAAGGAGATCAAGGATTTTGAATGGGGTACAAACAACAGTCCCGAACACCTGGAACAGGGTTTTACCCACTGCTTTTTCCTGACCTTTGCCAGTGAAAAAGACAGGGCCGTTTACCTGCCTCATCCGGCACACAAAGCCTTCGGTGATCTATTGGGAGACATATTGGATAAAGTATTGGTGATAGACTACTGGGCCTCCAAATAAACAGCACATTAATTTTCCTGGAGAAACATTTTCGAGAACAGCGGATAGATGACCGTGCGCCAGAGCGTAAAACTGCCAAAGCAAAGTGTGGTGAATAACAGGGCCCTGGGAACCGGCAACTTGAGCGACAGCTGTTTAAAGAATGAGTAACTGAACCAGGAAAGATAAATCACCTTAAATATGTCTGAGACCTGGAGATCAACAGATTCTTTAGTGACCAGGTGTATGATTACGGACAACAAAACAAATATGGATTGTGCCGTAATAATTGTTCCCAATGCATAACTTACCACCACCAGGCACTCTGCATAATTAAATAACTTTCTGCCGGTAATAAAAAAAGTATAAGCGGCAAAGACAGGCAACAGTACAGAAAGTACTATTGCCAGATGATTGATAGCATACTGCGTGGAGACATCGGATCCAAAATAATAGTGGTAATCAATCACTACATCATCCCCAAATATTTCCCTTACCAGGTAGAGCAATAATGCATATACAGCAATCCATATCAGGAAATAAGAAACAGGTGGCTGGTGTATAATTCTTTTACCACGTATAAAGTCGATGACTGTTTTTCCCGGCCTGGCGACCATACTTACTGAAGTAAAAAAAAATCCCTTCTCCAGGTGGGTAAAAAAATGAATCAACTGGTGCCAGAGGTAGTGAAAAGAAATACGTTCAGCATTTGCCTGCTGTCCGCAATGGGAGCAATATTTATCGTGAACTGTATGACCACAGTTTTTACAGTGCATTGCCGGATAATTACAGTTGCTAATTACATATTTTATAGGAAAAAAAGGAACCCCGGCGGGCGAGGGCAGAATTTAATCAGGTGAAAGATGCCAATGTCTTCGGGTATCGTGATTTTCCTTAGGTTTGTAGAAATGAATAAAATGCTTACAGTTCTTCACCCATGGCATGGCGTGTCACCCGGCGAATCAGCTCCAAGGATCGTTAATGCGATTATTGAAATTCCCAAAGGATCAAGGGCAAAGTATGAAATTGATAAAGACAGTGGCCTGTTGAAACTGGACCGGGTAATTTATTCATCCTTTCACTACCCTATCAATTACGGATTTATTCCGCAGTCCTACGGCGATGACAAGGATCCCCTTGATATCCTGGTATTAACCAGCCTGAGCGTTCAGGCGCTTTGCCTTGTTGAAGCCAAGGTGGTAGGTGTAATGCAGATGATCGATAACGGGGATGCGGATGATAAGATCATCGCGGTGGCCACCAACGATCCCAGTGTAAATTACATGAACAATATTGAAGAACTACCCAAGCACTTTTTCCTTGAGCTCAGGAATTTTTTCGAGGAATATAAAAAACTGGAAAACAAAATTGTTAAGGTAGAAGAATTCCAGGATAAGGCTTCAGCATTAAAAATCGTAACAGATGCGCTGGACCTTGTATAAGGAAACTTTTACCCATAAATAATCCATGCCTCCATTACATAAAACATCGTTCAATATGCAAACGATCATACTATTGATCATTATCGGAATTGCTGCGGGTTTTCTCGGCGGTTTGGTAGGCATTGGAGGTGGAATAATTATCGTTCCCGCCCTGGTATTTTTCATGGCATTCACGCAGCACCAGGCACAGGGTACTTCACTTGCCCTTATTACTGTTACCAGTCTCCCTGTTGGGTGTCATTAACTATTATAAAGGCGGCCATGTTGACCTGAAAGCGGTAGGATTGCTGGCTATTGGCTTTACCGCAGGAAGCTATTTTGGCAGTAAGTTTTCACTGAGCCTGCCCCAGGATACCATTAAAAAAGTTTTCGCGGTTTTTCTTTTACTGGTGTCCCTTAAAATGCTTTTCCTGGATAAAAAAGCAGGATGAAGATAATGTGCTATTACTTAAATGTGCCAATGTGAAAATTTAGAATAATCTTTTGATTATGCGGAGCCGGTGAGTTCGGTTACCCGTCTCCGTATTTACGATGCCTTCATTGTCGATCCCATCCACCCTCACCTTTCCATAGGCATGAATGATGGATGCTCCATTGAGTAAAATACCTACGTGGATAATATCGCCTTCGGGATCGTCGAAAAAAGCCAGGTCACCTGCTCTGGCTTCCTGCAATAATCCCACCACCTCTCCCCTTTCCGCCTGGTGTGCAGCATCCCTCGGCAGGGCAATGTTGATATAGCGGAAAGCGGTTTGAACAAATCCACTGCAGTCGGCACCAAAAACCGACCTTCCTCCCCACAAATACGGTGTATTGATAAACATAAACGCGGCTTCAAAAAGTCTTTTGTCATTCTTCCCTGTTGAGCTAACATCCCATTCTCTTCCATTAAAGGAAATGCCGCCAATGGAAGGGATGAGCGCTCCGAAAGGTATTCTCATGGGTGTACCATCAACATTGACCTCGTTGATCCAATCGCCCGTTAACCTGCCGGCCGCGGGTTCCTCCCGAACATGCATAAACTGGTTTTCCGAACAATAGCCTTCATAATCATCATGAATGGAGCGCACCTTGAAAAAGCCTCCGGATGGAGGTTCCAGGACCCTGCAACATTCGCCAAACAATACCTGGCTAACCATTTCTGACACATGGTAGGGTTCAAAGCGCATAGGGCTGATGGGCACGGTGCATATAAGGAACGACATCGACAAGGGTTTATACAATTTGCCACCTAAAATAGGGCAATTGGTCCAATGTATTCGTCCTGTTAATCTCTTGTGTAGTTTTATGGATTACCTGCTGATTTAGCATCCTTTTAGTGAATAAATCAGGAGATTCGCTTACATGCCTGCCTATCTTGATCAACTGACCGACCAGGAACTGCTCCACCGTTACTACAGGGAGGGCAACAGCGACCTCCTTGGCGTACTGCTGCAGCGCTATACCCTCCTGTTATTTGGTGTGGGCATGAAGTACCTTAAAAACGAAGAAGAGGCAAAGGATGCCGTTCAGCATGTGTTTTTAAAAGTATTAACAGAATTACCGAAATACAGGGTTGAATATTTCAAAAGCTGGCTGTACATGATTGCCAAAAATCACTGCCTCATGAAACTTCGTGACAAAGGATTTGCCAGGGTGGAAATAGATGAACGTATGATGGTGGTGCGTGATGAGACGGACACAAAAACATCTCATACCGAAAAAGAGAAAATGTTAACCTCCATGGCTGAAGCAGTAGAAGAACTGGCGGAAGAACAAAAAACATGCATCACCTTGTTTTACCTCCAAAAGAAAAGTTACCTGGAGATCGTTTCTGTCACAGGTTTCAGCCTGATGCAGGTAAAAAGTTATATTCAAAACGGGAAAAGAAATTTAAAGATTATTTTGCAACGCAGACTTGAACATGAACGATAAATGGCACGACATATTACAGAAAACGGGGCAGATCAGTGAACAGAAACTGATGGACTACCTTGAAGGCCGCTTGTCGCCCGAAGAATCTCATGAAGTGGAGAAACTAATGGTGGATTCCGGCTTCATAGATGACGCCGTGGAAGGATTGTCGGAGATGAAGGACAAACAAAAGATCGCCATCATACTACAGGAACTCAATGGCCAGCTGACTAAAAAAGTCAGGCAAAAATCAAAGAAGAATAAGCTCCTGCTTCCGGATCAGTTCACCCTGACCATTGCCACTACCGTTACTATACTGTTGCTTGTGGTAATTGCCTATGTTATCTACAGGATGTACCATAGTAGTTGAGGGTTGACAGTTGAGAGTTGAGAGTAGGGTTGGGGGTTAAGTTGAGGGTTGGGTTGGTTAGGGTTGGGGGTTGAGAGTTATTTATGACCTGGTCAGTTTTTGAATGATGGCGGCATGCTGAGGATACTCAAAAATTAATGACTCACGGTTGGCCATTTCAAGATCATTAAAATCGAACCCCGGCGATACCGTACACCCTACCAGGCAAAAACCTTCCGGATCTGCGGGCTGTGCGGCAAACCAATACCCGGCCTTTACTACCGCCTGGCATGTTTCACCATAGTCGAAATTTCTTCCCAGCGTTATCAGTTCAAAATTTCCGCGCGGATCTATAACATAAATATTAAGCGCGGTACCCTCATAAAAATGCCACATTTCATCGCTCTTTATCCGGTGAAATGCCGAGAATTCCATTCCTTTCAAAAGGTAAATGATGCCTGTGGAAAATAACCGTTCCCCGGTAAACCGCAAGGGAAGGCATTCCTCATGTATCTCTTCAGCTGAACGATAGGTCTCTTTATAATAACCTCCTTCGGGATGGGGAACCATACCAAACTGGTCAATTAACTGGGTTGAAGTCATGGCCATAATGGAAGTTATAAAGAAGATTTTGTTGAATGGATTATTATTTTTTATTTTACCTTTTAAACGTTGCTTCTTACTGAGCAAATATTACTGGTTTGATTGACCCAGGAGAGTCCCGCGATGCGGGACTTTTTATTTTATGGATTCCTCCCTTTTTTGCCATCATCGTACTTATTGCTTAAATTAAGTTGATAACCCCGGGGAAATTATGAAACAATCAACCCTCCCATTGGCAGCAGTGGTAATGTTTCTTTGCATATCTACCGCAACATTTTCACAGAAAAAGATTGCCCTCCTGGTTGGCATCAGCAATTACGAAGATAACAGGAGCTGGAAAACATTGAGTTCCCAAAATGATCTGAAATACCTGCAGACCATCCTCATGCAACAGGGTTTTAAAAGTGGCGACATCACTGTGGTGAAGGAAAAAGCAGCTTCATTGCAAGGTATACTTGCTGAGCTGGACAGGCTTTCTGACAAATCACAACCAGGGGATATCGTCTTCTTTCATTTTTCCGGTCACGGCCAGCAAATACAGGACGATAATGGTGATGAAGCCGATGGTTATGACGAGGCCCTTGTTCCTTATGATGCAAAAGGAAAGTATGACCCGGTTAATTATACCGGCCAGTTTCACCTCAGGGATGATGTTCTCGGAAACAAACTGGAAAATATCCGTAAAAAAATAGGTCCCACAGGCACACCTGCTGGTTGTATTAGATGCCTGCCATTCCGGAACTGCAACCAGGGGAAATGAATTTTCCATCTGCAGGGGTACTCCAGTTCCTTTCAAGAGTCCCGGGTATTCACCTAAAAATACGCTTGACCTGTTTGATCGTTCTAAAAACCAGGATGGATTCTTGCAGGACCAGTCTTCCAATATGGTGGTCATCAGTGCAGCCAGCCCAAACCAGGTAAACTATGAAACCAAGGATCCTGACGGACAGGGTGTGGGATCACTTTCTATCGCATTTACCAGGGCGATGGGAGAACTCGATAAAGGCAGTGACTATCGCATCTTATTCGAAAAAATAAAGGCCAGGATCCAGGCTGATTTTCCTGATCAGATTCCAATGGTAGAAGGAAATACAAGCCAGCAGATATTTGAAGGGAAATACCTCGAACAGTCAGAACTGGTTACCATATCCCGATGGCTGAGCGACAGTTCATTCAGCATTAACCAGGGTGAACTACATGGCCTTTATAAAAGCAGCACGGTAAGGATTTTAAAGCTTTCCGGCGACCAGCCCGTAGCCGAAGGATGGATAACTGAGTCGGGAAGTTTTCAAAGTATCTGCAAAATCAATAAACCGTTAGATAGAAAGGAAGGGTATAAAATTGTGCCGGATGCAGTGAACAGCGGTGAATTCAAAGCTTCATTGTTTATAAAATTACCGGAAGGAAAATCAACACATGCCGCTGGGTTACAAAACCAGGTAGCGCGACTGGTAAATCAGTACCAATATCTTTCGTTGAATAATAATGCAGATTATATGCTGGATATTACATCGGTGCAAAAAGGATCGATGTCATTAAGCCTGGTGGAAAAAGGAGACAGCGTTCTATGGAAAGGTGATATCAAAGAGGGAGACTCTCTGAGTGCAGCGGCATGGCAGGCGATGCTTAAGGAAATTAAACTTTCCATGAGGATAAAGTATATCCGCAACATGACAGATGGAGGAAGCCTGGCAGAAGGCGTCAGCGTTCAGATTATCCCGGAAAAAGAACAATTGAATACAAACGAAACCATTTTCCAGCCGCTGGATTATTTTACGCTCAAGGTGGTCAATAACAGTCCGAATGATCTCTATTATACGATCCTTGATTTATTACCCGGAAATAAGGTTCAGGTGATCATTCCTGATGAAAAATCCCAGCCAAACGAATTCATGCTAAAAGCAAAAGGTGAACCACTCCTGATCCCCAAAGTACAGGTGGAAGAAAACAGTGCTGCAGGTAAAGAATTGCTGAAAATATTTCTTTCAAAAAACCCTATCGAACTAAGAAACATTTTCAACCGCACGAAAACCAGGGGGAATGGAAATATGCAATCCATAGAGAATGTCATGAATGATATGTTCAAAGATGAATATAGCCAAAATCCCACCAGGGGAGATATGAGCAATATGAAAGTTGATGAGATCGGGATTTTGACCGTAGGATTTACGATCAAAAAATAAGACGGTTATTCAGATCAGAAATTATTCCACCAGTACAAACGCTGCCCAATAAAATGGTGAATACTTTTTCCGCATTTCAGATTGTGCACGGTAAAATGATTCGGCAATTGTTTTGCCGCTAAACCAATTAGCATAAAATGTTGTCATCAGTTCCGCGGTCTCTTTATCAGGTACCTGCCAGAGACTCACAATCATTTTCTTTACTCCGGCCATTTTAAATGCCCTTTGTAAGCCAAACACACCTTCATTACCCTTAACATCGCCCAATGCCGTTTCGCAGGCGCTGAGGACAACCAAATCAGTATTACCCAGGTTCAACTGGGAGATTTCATACGCCGTTGCAATGCCATCCTCCACCCCATCTATCGGGGTTTTCCCGCCCCATGCATAGTTGCAACCGGCAAACATCAATCCACTCCTGAGCAGGGGATCATCGGCGATGGTATATGTATTATTTTGAATAGACGCCGGACCTTTCTTCCTGCTCCCAGGCGGTGGTAAAAAGAAGCCATGTGTGGCGATATGTAATACCTGTGGAGAATGGCTATTTAATTGTTTCAGGTTTTCTTCCGTGGCGGATAGCTGCACATAAGAACTGGCATTGACTTTATTTTGGGCAAATAAATGTTTGATTTTATTTACTTCTTCTGCTGTTCCCGGAAGATCAGCCCATACATTATTAGAACTCCCTCTTTTTTCAGGCGTATATATAGATGTGGAAATTTTCTCCGTTTTATCCTTTCTCGTTACCATTTGCAGGCTGTCCATCGTAAAACTGGCATTGCCAAATAAAACAATGCTTCCAGGCTTAGAGGATAACTTTTCAGTATTTCGTAAAGCTATCTGCCGTGTGCTGCTGTATTGCTGCAGCAGGTATTTATCCATTAACAGATGAGTACTATCCATGCTCAACGCCTGCAATGCAACACTGTATATCTTACCAGCTGGAGAATAAGCTATTTTTTTTATCCCTTTTAAATAGGGTTCAAGAGGCTGCCATATCAGATTGTACAATTCCTTTCCGCTCGATGCATTTTTCAAACTAACGGTAATGCCACGGTAAAATTGATTTACCATGGAAGTAGTATTGTTTCCGGCACTGTCAAATAATTTCTGCAGTTGATTTTCTTCACATAGGGAAACAAAAACCGGCACCAGATCATTTTTGCGCAATATATATGCACCATACATGATACTGTCGGTCCATTTCTTATTAAATAAATCAAACCTGACAAACTCAATGACTGCTTCATCCGGCTCCATTTTTTCCTGGACCTTCTTCATGTTAATTTGAAGCATGGAATTCTGATCGCGGAAACTAGCCGATTTCCTGGCAAGTTCCTTTTCCAGTGTCTCTGTGTTTGCCTCAATATTTCCAAGATCAGGTCTGCGGCTACTGATAGGCAGCGAATACTGTCTCGACAAAAGTGTTTTGTTCATTTGCCAGTCGTTGAATAACTGTCCTATAGTGCTGTCTCTGCTATGGCTCACGGTTTCCAGCATGATCCTGGAATCATTGAGCAACAGGGATTTAAAAAAAAGTTGAAGATTAAAATTATTGGTAATAAATGCGTTTGATGCATTTCGGTGATAATACAAAAAACTGTTGTTGCTTTCTATAACTACAGAATTGTTTTCAAGGTATCTCCCTTTCTCTTTTTCGGACAGCACAGTAAATGTTTTCCTTAGGTTTTGCACGACAATACTGCTGTTCAAAAGTGCAAGAGGTTCTGCTTTTTCATATTGACCCCTTGCCTGGTATAATAGTGCCAGGTTATCGATGTTCAGGGCGTAATCCGGATGCGAATCTCCCAGGATCTTTTTATTAATTCCGATGGCCTGGATATAGAGCTGTTCAGCCTTTTGGTAATTTCCCATCGCCTGGTATAAGACTGCCAGGTTATTCAGGCTTTCTGCATAATCCGGATGCATCTCACCAAAGTTTCTCCTGCTGATGTCCAATGCCTGTACTAAAAGTGGCTCGGCCTTTTCATACTTGTCCAACGCCTGGTAAAAAATTGCAAGGTTATTCAGGCTGGTGGCAAACTCAGGGGTGCCATCACCTAACACCTTCCTGCGAATATCCAATGCCTGGATTAAAAACGGTTCCGCTTTTGAATACCGTCCGGTAAGTTGGTAAAAAACGGCCAGGCTGTTTAGGCTGTTCGCATAATCTGCATCATTTTCACCCAAAGCCAGTTTCCTGATTTCCATGGCCTTTGTCAACAATGGCTCGGCTTTTTCATACTGTCCCATTTCCTGGTACATTTGACCAAGGTTATCAAGGCTTGTGGCATAATCGGGATCACTTTCGTCCAGGATTATTTTCTTGATGTCCAGTGCCCGGATATACAACGGTTCAGCTTTATCATACCGTCCCTTTGCTTTATACAGGGAAGCCAGGTTATTGAGGCTTTTTGCAAAGTTGATGCTGTTTTCCCCTTCTGCCTTCTTATTGATGTCCATGGCCTCGAGATAAAGAGGTTCTGCCTTCTCATACTGACCGGATTCGTCGTATAACATGGCCAGGTCATTCAATCTTGATGCATAGTCGGGGTGGTTCTCACCCAATACTTTCCTATAAACATCCTTTAGCTGAATATAAAGCGGGATAGCCTTTTCATACAGTCGGAGGTCTTCGTAAAGCACTGCCAGGTTATATATTCCCTTCGCATAATCGGGGTGAGTGTCACCCAGTACTTTCTTTTGAATACTGATAACCTGTATGAGTAGCGGTACGGCTTTATATGATGAATCTGCTGCCTGGTAAACTACGGCCAGGTTATTCAGGCTCTCGGCGTAGTTTGCATGGTATTCCCCGAACTCCTGTTTTGCTTTTCCAATGGCTCTTTTACCAACACCAATTGCTTTATTGTAGTCACCTTTCTGATAATATTGAATGAGGCTGTCGTTTAGTGACTTCCAGGATTGTGCAGACAGACAACATGGTAAAATAACAAGTGAAATAACAACATAAATAAATTTCATGTTCAGAATATCTATTTAGTCATTTTTTATGTAAAAAAACAAATCTACTGATATGCTACCCAACGTACACAAATACTACCAGGCAAAGAGCAAATTATTCAATTCGTATATTAGATTGAATAATAAAAATTGAAATACTAAAAGATTTTATCTTTAACCACGCGCGAAATGTAATCATTAATTCCGCTCATTCCTTATTCGTAATTTAGCTATTTTATTCTAGGACGTATTATAATTTTACTTGTTTTAAAACCTCCACTGATATCAGATTCGGATATCCTATAGCTGCAGCTTTGCTCTAATTTCAACAATAAATCATAATACTACTGAATAACGGGGCTGCTTAGAAATCTAAAAAAAGACCGCCATACATTTTTGGAGAAATAATTTAACCATACTTATCAGGAATTATTATTAAATTATCTTTAGAAATTTTCACTCATTGGAAACTATTCTTTTTTCCAACAACATCCTTAATTCAGATTTATAGGAGGCTATCATAACACGTATTAAACATAATAGAACTGTAGATATATTGACAAGGCTGACAACTACAATTGCGGAATAGTGACGCAATTGTCAAGGTAAAGCACATTTAATGCTTTTAAAAACATGAGTCGGATATTTATACTACTAAATTTATTGTGTCCTTCATTTTTATGGGCACAACAACCAAAACTAATTCTGCCCATAGGGCATACTATGGGTCTCAATTCCGCAACATTAAGCCCCGATGGAAAAAAAATTGTCACCGCTTCCTTTGACCGTACTGTAATAATATGGGATGCAATAACCGGCAATTACCTAATAAAGCTGAATGGACATACTAAATCAGTTGTATCTGCAAAATTTAGTCCTGACGGAAAGCAGATTGTTTCTGCATCGGACGATAGTACAGCTAAAATATGGGATATATTAGATGGTCATCTTGTTTTTACTCTTAAAGGTCATAACAACACTGTAACTGACGCTGAATTCAGCCCAGATGGGACAAAAGTTATCACAGCTTCACTCGATAGCTCGGCAAAAATTTGGGATGTCTATACTGGAAATAGTCTGGCAACTTTTCTCGGTCATAAAGGTGGAATAATTAAAGCTCAATTTAGTCCGGAAGGCAAAAAATTATTTACTTCATCGCTATTAGACTCTACAGTAAAAATATGGGATATAGCAAGTGGAAGATTGCTGCTTGATATCAAAACACCTTCAATGCGAATTTCCGGTGCGCAATTGAATTCTAAAGGAAACGAATTTCTTGTTGCCTGTGAAGATTCCAGTGCAAAAATATGGGACGCACAGAATGGGAGGCTTTTAGCTAATCTAAAGGAAAAATCAAAAATCTACTTTGCAAACTTCAGCCCTGATGGGACTGAGGTTGTAACAGGAATCTCGGGATTTGTAAGCGTATGGGATGCATCAACTGGGAAGTTGACATCAACTATAAAGACTTCTGATAAAAATATTCCTGTGGTCAATGGCCAATTCAGTCCTAATGGGCAAAAACTTGTTACAGTTTTATCTGGAGGAGCAGCAAAGATCTGGTTATTACCTAAAAAAAGTCTATTGGCTGAATTAACAGGTCAAAAAACAGACATAAAATCGCTTCAATTTTCTTCAGATGGAAAAAAGCTGTGTACAACCTCAAATGACAGATCAGCAAAACTATGGGACACCGAGAGTGGTCGGCTATTGGTAAATCTTCAAGGAAATACGGGTCGTGTAAATAGCATTCAATACAGCCCGGATGGTGCAAAGATGATTTTAAGAACCGAAGGACATAATGTGGTTGTATGGGATGTTGTCTATGGCAAACCCCTTTTTGAGCTTGAAGGTGAATCAAACACATTTTTAGGAAAATTTAGTCCTGATGGTAAGCTACTAATTACGTCAACTTGGAATAATACAGTGAAAACATGGGATGCCCTAACGGGAAAATTGTTAGTTATCTTTAAAGGGAATGCCAGAGAAGTAAATTCTATTGAATTTTCTCCAGATGGTAAGAAAGTTGTTACAGCTTCATTTGACAATACAGCCAAAGTTTGGGATATCACAAACGGCAATCTTCTTTTAAACTTAACGCAGCACACTGACTTTGTATATGATGCATATTTTAGCCCCGATGGTAAATGGATTTCAACTGCTTCTGCAGATGGAACTGCAAAAATATGGAATGCAGCGACTGGCGATCTTATGGTTAATTTAACCGGACATTTAAACTTTGTATACTCTGCAAAATTTAGTCCAGACAGCAAAAAACTTCTGACTTTCTCTCTTGACAAAACTGCGATAATTTGGGACGTACCCACCGGAAAACAATTGAAGACATTAAAAACTTCTGAAGGAATATATAACGCGGAATTCCTCGAAAATGAAAATAAAATTCTTATACATACCTGGGGAGGCACAGTTGAGATCAGGAATGCTTCAGATGGAAATCTGCTATACTCACTCAATAGTGGAATAGTTGGCAGTGCAACTATTTCTTCAAATCAAAATAAAATAATTACTGTTACCAATTTGAATAAAGATTTTCTAAGTGATGCTGGTATTGATAAGGTGCAATCGTGGAGCGCAGATAATGGAAAATTCATAAAGCAAATAAGTGACACAATAGATAGAATTTTGACATTGCAAATTAGGCCTGATGGGAAAAATATTGCAGTGGGTTCATTGGATAATACAGTGAAAATATTTGATACAAATGCAGGAAGTTATTTGTACACATTCTTCCCTATTGAAAAACTTGATTATTTTATTCAAATCCCAACGAAGGAATACTATTGCACTCCCAATGCTGCTAAACTGTTACATTATGTAACAAGAGATCTAAGGGTAATTACATTTGAACAACTAGATGTACGATATAACCGCCCTGATAAAGTCCTTGAAGCAATTGGCAATTCCGATACCGCTTTAATTAAATCTTATCGCAAAGCTTGGGAAAAACGAATTAAAAAACTTGGTATTGATACCTCAGCCTTTACAGATGGATATAGTATTCCGGAGGCAAATTTCGTGGATCGCGACAATATCGATCCTGAACAAAAAACAAATATACTTTCATTGCATTTAAAAGGAATGGACAGTATTTACCAACTTGATCGTTTTAATATCTGGATTAATGAAGTGCCAATTTTTGGGAAAAGAGGAAAAAGTATTCGAAGAAATAACTCTAACAGTTTTGACACCACAGTAATAGTTACTTTATCACAGGGAGAAAACCGTATCGAAACTTCAGTTACAAATGTGAACGGAACTGAAAGTTACAGGATGCCTTTGATTGTAAAATATTCTCCTGAGAAACCCACGAAGGAAAAAACCTATTTTATTGGTATCGGGATAGACAGATTTGAGAATGACAAATACAACCTTCAATTCAGCAGTAAAGACATCCGAGATTTATCTCTGAAATTAAAAGATAAATTCGTCGGCAATATTGTCATCGATACACTATTTAACGAAAATGTCACTCATAGAAATGTCATTGCACTTAAGAATAAAATACAGAAAACAACGATAAATGATAAAGTGATTATCGCTTACTCCGGACATGGTTTGTTGAGTAAGGATTACGATTATTATCTATCTACCTATTCTGTCAATTTTGAAAATCCGGAAATAAACGGATTGCCTTATGATGAACTGGAAAACCTGTTGGACAGTATACCTGCCCGCAAGAAACTGATGCTGATCGATGCATGTCATAGCGGTGAAGTGGATAAAGAGGAAGGTATCGCTATGAATAAAACAGCGGATTCAATGGGATTGTCGAAGGGAGTCATCATCCCTGAATCACAAAAACAAAATTTGGGCTTAAAGAATAGTTTTGAACTGATGCAAAGCTTATTTGTAAATGTTGGAAAGAGCACCGGCGCTACCATCATCTCGGCAGCTGCAGGCAATCAATTTGCCCTGGAAAGACAAGATTTAAGAAATGGTGTTTTCACTTATTCAATACTGGAAGCGATGAAAAAATATCCAGAAATGAAAATAAGCAAACTAAAAACAATCATTGGGGAAAGAGTACTGGAACTAACTAATGGTATGCAGAAACCCACATCTCGAAATGAGGCGATTGCAATTGATTGGAATGTGTGGTGATGTAATAACTCGAATGAAGACCTTGCAAAATTGATTCAACATTCATAGACACTATTTCTGATTTGAAAAGCCACACCATAAAAGTCAATTCAGCGAACTTTAGTCAGGATGGGAACAAATTGTACCTGCGTCTTATGATGGAACTGCCAAAGTTTGGGATGTTGAAATCGGAAAGTTATAAGTAAATTAAAAATTCCGAAAGATGGAAAATGAAAATCTGAAAAACAAATCATCCCACCACCTTACGGTAATGGGATGAAAAAAATTGAATATTGCATAAACCCTTTCCGGGTGAATCTTACTGGTACTGTATATACACCGGCGCGGGCTTGAGTTTCATGAGGTCCTCCGGTGTGAGCATGCGGTGCGGCGGATTTTTCAGGTCATTCTTGTAGAACAGTTTGAAACCGGTAAACTGCACGGGTTCGGTATAAATAAAGTGTTTATAAGTTCCGATCTTTTTACCCGGTTCGCCCCATCCGTCCATATGCATCACCACCTGCACTTCAGGAGTGGTTTTGATCTGTTTGTAATTTTTGACCATGCCCTGGGTAAACCGGTGAATGGTTAAAATCTTCGGCGGAAGGTTGTTTTCCCGCACAATTTTGGAGAGATAATCGATGGTAAAGTTGATATCTGTCTCGTCAAAGGACCCGATTACACTGCCCGGCTTCTGCCCTGTCTTCATACTGAACTCGGGATCGATACCCAGGTGCACGTTCGGCTTTTTCAGGTAGTCCACCAGCTCCGGCACTTCCTGTTGTACTGTTCCCAGTCCAACCTGGATGTCAAGGAATACAATGGCATTAATCTCGTCTGCCATGGCCAGGACCTTATCAATCTGGTTAAACGGCATGCGTAACCGATATTTGCCGGCCTTACCGGGTTCGCCCTGTGCTGTAACCGCAATATAATGAAGGGCGGGTTGTACGGGCGTTTCTGGATCAGCCTTTTCCCACCTGGCCACTTCTTCTTTTAATTTGGCAAACATCTGGGGTTTTGGCAATTCACCCAGTATGCCCATCCTCGTTGAATACAGGTTGCCATAGTACGCTACTACCCTTTTAAAGGGAAGTATCGCACCTGCCACAGGGTATGGTGCTTTTGCCGGCCATTTACCGGAAGAATCACCATTGAGCATGTACTGCATTTTCTTATCGAAGGATGCTGTGTCGAGTGTGGAAACAGCAGGAGGAGCGGATGTTATTGTTTTATTACGAACGTCAGAAGTGTCTATCGCGGCCTCCAAAACGGAATCACTGATTTTCTCTTCAGAATTGACATTGCCGCAGGAATTCAGGGTTGTTCCGGCCACCAGTACGGTAAGACATACAATGGCTGCACTTTTCATAGACTTGGATATAGACAACATAAGGAAATTTGAATGTATGAAACACTAAAAACGTGCCAGTGCTATCATTTATTATGATTTGGCGTACAACATTTTATAAATAAAATAACCGGCCACCAAAGGTAGCCGGTTTAATGGTTTTTGCAGGAATTAAGCTTTTTTTCCTTCTTCGGCAGCGGGTGGTTCATCGCCATCCAGTTTATCGACCAGTTTATTCCAAAGTCCTTTCGCACCTTCTGCAAGATCGCCCAGTTTGGCCTTGGCTTCATCAGCAAGTTCTCCGGATTTGGTTTTGTCCCAGAGTTCCTCTGCCTTGTCTTCTACCTTATCCCAGACTTTTTCAGCCCCTTCACCAACTTCCTTCAGTTTTTCTTTGGCCTCCTCGGTAAGTTCACCGGATTTGGCTTTGTCCCACAGCGCTTCTGCCTTATCTTCTACCTTATCCCATACTTTTCCAGCTTCTTCGCCAAGATCATCTGCAACCTTTTCGATTTTTTCCTTTGCGGTATCCCAGGTGCTGGCAGCAGTATCCGTGATTTTTTCGGCCCCTGCCTTTACTTCATCAGCGGCAGGATTAACATTGTTTGTAGTGTTTTCTGACATATAGCTATTTTTTAGTAGTGACAAAAACGAAGATGGCAATGGTATTCAGAAGGATCTGGAGGATGATAAATATACGACACCAGGCTGAAAAAAAACCAGGACGCGGATCAATTATTCATTACTATTTTTGCGGCCTTATCTGTAATTATGAAATCACTCGAGCGCCTGCGCATTATCGGAATACTGGAAGGAATCTCATATCTCATTTTACTGGGTATTGCCATGCCATTAAAGTATATGGCAGGAATGCCCATGGCGGTCAGGATTGCCGGTTCCATTCACGGTTTCCTGTTTGTAGCCTTCATCATTGCCCTGGTTGCGGTATGGAATAACCGTAAATGGCCCTATGAAAAAGTAGCCATGGCCTTTATCATGTCCATCCTTCCCTTCGGCACCTTTTACCTGGATAAGCAGATCAGGAAGGAGGAACAAAGCGTTATTTCAAACTGAAATCAAAGAATTCGTCCACGTCTTTTTTAAACTGCACCATGGAAGGTTTGTTGATGTAATACATGTGACCGGCCTCGTAAGTGTAGATCTTTACATTCTTGCGTTGTTCGGGCCTAAGCATCATATGTTCAATATCATACATGGCGGTGAAATACGGGGTGGCGAAATCATAATAACCACATCCTACATAAACCTTTAGCGCGGGATTTTTGGCCATTGCATCACGCAGGCTTTCCGCCACATTCAGGAACTGGTTCTGTACATTGTTATAGTTCCATGGTCTTACATCGCCAAAAATATTGTAACCCTTTTCTTCCTTGAAATTCAGTTCACGCTGGAAATAATCATTAAGTGCAGATGTAAACGGACCATCTATATTGGAAAATGAAGGATCAAAGCTTACGTTCTCTCCTGCATCGTCCAGGTCGCGGCCCGTGAACCTTGCGTCCAGCCTTCCGATCGTGAGCCCGTCTTTCCGCCTTAATTCTTTCCAAAAGCGGTTTTCTTCCACCCTCAGGTTGGCACTCAGGCAATATTCCTTCGACAGTCCCGTATAGTAACTCATTTTTTCGGCGACCTTATCTTTCTCGGCATCACTCAGCCATCCGCCTTTGACCAAAGCAGTCGCATACTCACCCAGCGCGAAATCCTGGCTTTCTTTCAGGGTTTTTTGCAGGTCTCCCTGTAAAGCAGGCGCCAGTTTTTTATGATACCAGGCCGCTGCAGTGTAAGAAGGAATGTAGAGGGCCCTGGGCAGGTCATTTCCGGGATAATAATCATTACTGCCAAAATTCAGGATAGCCGAAATCAGGAAAATACCGTTGATATAAATTCGATGGCTATCCTGTAAGTATTTAGATAAACCGGCAGCCCTGGTGGTTCCATAACTTTCTCCCGAGAGAAATTTGGGTGAACCCCATCGCTCATAACGGGAAAGAAAGTGACGGATGAAACTGCCCACCGATTGTATGTCTTCATTATACCCGTGAAACTGTTTTGCACTTTCACCGGGTGCAGGTCTGCTATACCCTGTACTCACAGGGTCTATGAACACCAGGTCCGTACGGTCAAGCCAGGTATATTCGTTGTTGATCACCTGGTAGGGAGGAGCCGTAGCCGTTCCGTCATCTTTCAGATATACCCGTTTAGGCCCAACCGCTCCCATGTGCAGCCAAACCGATGATGACCCT
Source organism: uncultured Sphingobacteriales bacterium (assembly GCA_963707255.1). Taxonomy (GTDB): domain Bacteria; phylum Bacteroidota; class Bacteroidia; order Chitinophagales; family Chitinophagaceae; genus Pollutibacter. The sequence continues at coordinate 97,070 of CAVPPM010000024.1, forward strand.
GGACCACCATTGAACGTAAAGGTGACCGGCCTCTTTGCCGGGTCATCGCCGTCTTTTTTATAATAAACGAAGAATACCTTGGCAATAAGCTTACCGGTATCATTTTTAAGATCGAGGTACCCGGTATAGGCGGTATAGTCGATTTTCTTACCGCCAACAGTAACCGAATTGTGGCTCACGACTGCCTGGACGCCCGCCACCTGGGGTTCCGGGGCCTTAACGGCAGTTGGTTTGTTCTGGCTTAAAACAGGAAAAGAGAAAATAAAAAGCAGGAAGGATAAAAAACACTTTACCATATTTCGGTTGTTTAGAAGGAACCGAAAGTAAGGATTTATGTCAAGCGATTTTCTATGCCCGCTGTTTCCGGGGAAAGTTTTTCAGCAACTCATCAATTGCCCTTGATAAATGCTTTAGTGTAGGCGCTTCAGTGAAACGTTCATTGTTGATAAAAAAAGCGGGTACGTCCCTTACCCCTTTATTGAGGCCTTCCATCAGGTCATTTCTAACCGTCCACCCGAATACAGAATCCGTCAGTTTGGGCAGGAAATTTTTATCTTTCATTCCGGCTTCAATGGCATAGTCCCGTAAACTGATGCTTCCAAGATTTCTCCGGTTATGAAAAATAAGGTCATGCATCTCCCAGAATTTTCCATGCTGGGCAACTGCCACGGCTGCTTCCGCTGCTTTATGGGCTTTCTGGTGAATCTGTGTCAACGGAAAATGGCGATAGTTGAACTTGAGCCTTCCTTCATAATTTGACAGTAATTTTTTTACCACTTCATGGGCCTCCGCACAAGCCTCACTTTCATAATCGCCAAACATGACAAGGGAAACGGGGGCATCCGTACTGCCAATCCAAAAGTCCTTTGGCGGAATAATGTCGATTTTAGATTTATTCATAATTATTTTTTAAAAAAGAACAGGATCCATTTTGTGTGAATCCTGTTTCGCATATAAGACGCTTTTTAATTATGCCGGGTTGCCTACCTGGCTTTCGTTCCGGAACACTACCACGCCATCGAAAACGTCCACAATCACTGGTTTATCTTTATCCACCTCGCCCGGCCAGTATACGTTTTGACAAGTGGTTAACAATTTCTTTTTGTATCAGCCTTTTCAAGGGCCTTGCACCAAATTGCGGATCAAATCCGTTCTCTGCCAGGAAATCGATTGTATAGTCCGTGAAATTCAAGCTGAATGCCGCTTTGAAGCACAAGTTTTTTCAGCTGTTCCAGCTGTATTTTGACAATCCCCCTGATTTCTTTTTTCATCAACGGCTGGAACATGATGATCTCATCCACCCGGTTCAGAAATTCCGGCCGGATGGTTTGCCGCAACAGACCCATGACTTCCACTTTTGCTTTTTCAGTTGCTTCTTCCACATTCTTTTCATTCACATTTTCAAAAGCATCCTGGATAATATGGCTGCCAATATTGCTGGTCATGATGATGATGGTATTCTTGAAATTCACCACCCTGCCTTTATTATCGGTTAAGCGTACCATCATCCAGCACCTGCAGCAAAACATTCCATACATCCGGATGTGCTTTTTCAATCTCATCCAGCAGCACCACGCTATATGGTTTACGCCGAACGGCTTCGGTTAACTGACCACCTTCATCATAACCCACATATCCCGGAGGTGCACCAACCAGGCGTGACACCGTATGTTTTTCCTGGTACTCACTCATATCGATCCTGGTCATCATACTTTCATCATCAAACAGGTATTCTGCCAGCGCCTTTGCCAATTCTGTTTTACCCACACCGGTTGTACCGAGGAAGATAAATGAACCGATTGGCTTTTTCGGATCCTGCAAACCTGCCCGGCTTCTTCTCATTGCATCAGCAACGGCTGTAATGGCTTCATCCTGTCCAACCACTCTCTCATGCAAATGTTCTTCAAGGTGCAAGTAATTTTTCTCGTTCGCTCTGCAGCATTTTGGTTACCGGTATACCGGTTGCCTTGGCAACATTTTCTGCAATATCTTCAGCATCTACTTCTTCTTTCAGTAATCGTCTTCTCGCCTGACTTGCATGCAAGTTGCCTGGTGAGCGTCGGCAATCATCTCTTCCTGTTCTTTTACTTTACCATACCGGATTTCTGCTACTTTTCCATAATCACCTTCACGCTCTGCCCTTTCGGCCTGCATCTTTAAGTTGTTCAATTTCCGCCTTTGCATTCTGAACTTTCTCAACCAGTTCTTTTTCTTCCTTCCATTTTGCTTTCAGCGTATCCCTCTCAACAGAAAGATTGGCGATCTCTGTATTAAGTTCTTTAAGTTTGTACTCATCATTCTCTCGCTTGATGGCTTCACGTTCAATTTCCAGTTGCCGGATCTGCCTTTCAAGCTTATCCAGTTCTTCCGGCATCGAATTCATTTCCAGACGAAGTTTTGCAGCACTTTCATCAATCAGGTCAATGGCTTTATCGGGTAGAAACCGATCGGTAATATATCGATGCGATAATTCCACCGCAGCAATAATCGCTTCATCTTTTATACGCACATGGTGATGCGTTTCATAGCGATCTTTTAATCCACGAAGAATGGAAATGGCATCTTCCACGGAAGGTTCATCAATCATTACCTTCTGAAAACGACGTTCGAGTGCTTTATCTTTTTCAAAAAATTTCTGGTATTCATTCAATGTGGTTGCACCAATTGCACGCAGTTCACCTCTTGCCAGTGCAGGTTTCAAAATATTGGCTGCATCCATTGCACCTTCACCACCACCGGCACCAACGAGTGTATGTATTTCATCAATGAAAAGAATGATCTCTCCATCACTGTGTGCTCACTTCTTTTACCACTCCTTTTAATCTTTCTTCAAATTCACCTTTGTATTTTGCACCGGCAATCAACTGTCCCATATCCAGTGCATAAATGATCTTTCGATTTCAGATTTTCCGGCACATCGCCATTTACAATCCGATGGCAAGTCCTTCAGCAATGGCTGTTTTACCAACACCAGGTTCACCAACCAGAATCGGATTGTTCTTTGTTCTGCGGGTAAGAATATGCAGTGTTCTTCTTATCTCTTCATCACGACCAATCACAGGATCAAGTTTACCCTGTCTGGCCATTTCATTCAGGTTCTTGGCATATTTATTCAGTGCATTGATACTGCGTTTCGTGGGTTTGCGATTTAACCGTTTCTCCTTTGCGCAAATTCTTTGATCGCTGTGATCAGTCCTTTTTCGGTGAGGCCTGCATCTTTCAACAATTTTGCTGCAGCGTCATTGCCCTGTACAATTGCCAGCAATAAATGTTCAGGCGTTACAAATTCATCCTTAAATGCTTTCAACGCCGAGCCTGCACGAAGGATCACATTGTTTGCATCACGACTGATCGACTGCGCAGGTTCCCCTGAAGTTTTGGGAACTTTGCGATCAGTTCATCAAGCTTGGTTTCAACAAGGTTGATGGTAACATTATTTTTCTTCAGCAGATATTCCACGGGGGAATCTTCCTGGTCGAGCAACGCTTTCAGAATATGCTCCGTTTCTATATTCGGGTTCTGTGAATTAAATGCTAATTGCTGGGCCTGTTGCACAAGCTTCAGCTGCTTTTATGGTAAAGTTTCCTAAATTCATGAGTTGATTTTTATTGTACTTAAGTATTCATCAAATCAGAAACCAATTACCGTATATCGCAATTATGGCATTAATTCATTGGAAAACCTGCCTCAAAGGCAGTCTGGCATTGATTTTCCTGTTAATATTACAGGCTTCCCACGCCCAGTTTGATATCAGCGCAGCAGACAGTTACCTGCAAAAGAACCAAAAGGCATTCGGCAATGAACTGGTGGTACAGGTGAATAAGGATGGCAAGCCCGTTTACAAGAAAGAACTGGGTAAGGAATTTACTTCGAAGTCTCCGGCGGATGCACTTGACCTCAGCCAGTGGTTTACATCGGTACTGGTGATGATCATGGTTGATGAAGGAAAGATATCGCTGGATGATCCCGTAGCCAAATACATTCCCAAATTTGAAAGCTATATGAAGGGCTATATCACGATCCGTCATTGCCTTACGCATACAACCGGGCTTGACGCCAACCCTGAAGGCATTGGTAAACTGGTGGCCCGTAACCGATACTCAAGCCTGGAGGAGGAAGTGAATACCTACATTGAAAAAAGGGATATCAGGGACAATCCCGGGGAGGCTTTTTTATATGGCCGGATGGGCATTTCCATCGCCGCAAAAGTGCTGGAAGCCGCAACGAAAAAAACGTTCGACAGGCTGGCATCGGAAAAACTTTTCCGTCCGCTGGGTATGAAGACATCAACTTTTTATACCGAGAAAGGGGGTATCAATCCTTTTGACGGCGCAGTTACCACGGCAGCCGACCTTATGAATTTTATGCAGATGCTGCTCAATAAGGGAACACTCAACGGGAAAAAAATATTAAGTGAATCTTCTGTAGAAGAGCTCAGGAAAATTCAGTTTCCCAATGCCAGGATCAGGTATAAGCCGGAAACGGAAAGTAAAAAGTTCTCGGGGCTGCTGACATGGATCGATGAAAAAGATGGTGAAAGCAATGCCCTCATTATTTCGCAGGGACTTTCAGGTACCATTGCCTGGATGGATTTTAAAAACAATACAGCTTCACTCATTTTTTTGAAGGATGGTGAAGGAGAGAAAAAAAGTGCCCTCAGTAAGGATCTCAAAAAAATCCTTACCGGGCAATAAAATGTTACCAGCAGATATTGCCATAAAGATTAAGTCGTTCGCCGCTTCACTGGGTTTTGATTATTGTGGCATTGCCAAAGCAGTGAAACTGGAAGATGACGCCCGAAGGCTTGAGAAATGGCTGTCGCAGGGAATGCATGGAGGCATGCAGTACATGGAAAAACATTTCGACCTGCGTATCGATCCTGCAGCACTGGTACCTGGTGCAAAATCGGTGATTACCCTGCTGCTGAATTATTACCCCGACTCCTCCCAACCGGAAAATGCACCTAAGGTTGCCCGTTATGCTTACGGGCACGACTATCATGAAGTGATCCGGGGAAAATTAAACCGGTTGATTGAATTGATGAGGGATCACACCGGACAGATCAACGCAAGAGGATTTGTGGATTCCGCACCGGTCCTGGAAAGATCATGGGCATTGCGCAGCGGTTTGGGCTGGATTGGCAGAAATGGTAACCTGATCAATAAAAATTCCGGATCGTATTTCTTTATAGCCACCCTGATCACTGATCTTGAGTTGGCCAGTGATGATCCCTTCGCCAGGGATTATTGCGGTACCTGCACCAAATGCGTCGATGCATGCCCTACCGAAGCCATCCTCCCGGGCAAAACCATCGATGGCAGTAAATGCATCTCTTATTTTACTATCGAATTAAAAGATGAACTGATCCCTGAGCAGTACGCCGGTAAATTTAATAACTGGATGTTTGGCTGCGACATATGCCAGGAAGTCTGCCCATGGAACCGGTTTTCCATACCACATCATACCGCTGAATTTAATCCATTGCCAGCCGTGACGCATTTTACTGCATCAGACTGGGAACTGATGAATGAAGAAAGCTTTAAGGAGATATTTCGCCATTCACCATTAAAGCGATCAAAATTTACAGGGATAAAACGAAACCTAGCCCATCTGAAAAAATCAGCTGGCTGAGTCATTTCTAATTTTCATTTATTTTTTTGCCGGTGGAAGCAATACTGCATCGACTACATGGATAATGCCATTGGTGGCAGGAATGCTGGCAATAATGTTGGCACCATTTACCGTCAATTTTCCATCTTTGCTGCCGATGGTGATATTATCACCATTGACCTGGCCGTAGGTCTGGCCATCGGCCAGCATTTCCGGTTTTAATACCCCGACAAAGACATGGTACTCCAGGATATTCCTCAACGCGTCTTTTGATTCCGGTTTGAGCAGTCCTTCCACCGTTCCGGCGGGGAGTTTGTCAAAAGCGGCATTTGTAGGGGCAAACACGGTAAAGGGACCGGCATTCGACAACACGTCCACATACTCTGCAGCTTTCAGTGCAGTGACGAGGGTGGTATGATCAGGACTTCCGACAGCGACTTTAACTACATCTTTCTGAGATTCATCATCCTTAACGGCTGATTGTCCGCCTCCGGCAGGAGCTGCCTCAGCTGGCGCCGTTGTGGCTGTTTGCTGATCCCCGGATCCTGAATTACAGGCCAGCATAAACAGCGATATAATAATGACGGGTAGTTTGGAAATGTTCATAATGCAGGTTTGATGTTTGGATAATGGTCATAAAAGTATCGCAGTGCAGGTAGTATAAATGTGATTATAATCATATCCATATAAGGATCCTGCCAACTGTTTGCTGCCTTCAGGCATCAGTTACCAAACAATGCAGGGATTTTTGGGGGGTTCTTACTATTTTACATACTGCATGAAAGCTACGTTCATGATAACCAGGCCGGTAATTCTCTTCGTTCTGATCTGTATTGGCCTGGCTGTCAATGCCCAGAATATTACCACCATTGCCGGTAACGGCTATATCGGTAATGTGGGCGACGATGGTCCGGCAACCTGCGCTGGTACGCCAAATACCAGTGGTATCTGCCTCGACGGGAAGGGCTTTTTATACCTCACCGTTTCCAATTCCATCCGTAAAATCGACCTGGCCAATAATACCATTTATCGTGTTGCGGGCTCCGATTCTTATGGCTCGAACGGGGATGGCGGACCGGCCATAGATGCATTGATGCAGTATCCTTATGCCTTGTGTATGGATAAGAAGAACAACCTGTATATCTCCGAATATGGAGGTCACAGGATCAGGAAAATCAATCTGACCACCGGCATCATCAGTACTTTCGCCGGTAATGGCACGGCAGGATTTAGTGGCGACGGTGGACAGGCTACACTGGCATCCCTCAACTCGCCACAGGGAATATGCACTGATGCGGCTGACAATGTATACATCGCCGACTTCAATAACCACAGGATCAGGAAAGTGGATGCGATTAACAGGCATCATTACCACCATTGCAGGGAATGGCTCCGGTGGTCACTCCGGAGACGGGGGACCGGCTACCGCAGCCGGAATACCCTTTCCCAACAGTGTGGCCATTGGTCCGTCAGGCAACTTGTATTTTGCGGAAGTGGCCGCTGGTGTTACCTCGAGGATAAGGATGATCAATTCGGTTACCGGTACCGTTAGTACAATTGCCGGAAATAATAATTATGCCTATAGTGGTGATGGCGGACCTGCCATTAATGCCGAGCTCTTTGATCCTTCAGCGATAACCTTTGATCCTGCAGGCAACCTCTATATTTCTCAATACGACGATTCCCGGATCAGGATGATCAGCGCCGCCACAGGAATAATCAATACGATTGCCGGTAATGGTATCAATGCATTTGCCGGGGATGGCGGGCCGGCGCAATTGGGAAGCCTCAATAACCCGCGACAGCTTGCCCATGATGGTGCCGGCAACCTATATATTGCCGATAGTTATAATCATCGTATCCGAAAAGTTGGTGTCGAAACTTCTCCACCGCCGGTACTACCGACCACCATCTCCATCGCAGCATCTACAACAGTCGCCTGCCAGGGATACCCCGTCACTTTCACGGCAGGAGCAGTTAATCCCGGATTTAATGCCATCTACCAGTGGAAAGTGAACGGCAATCCCGTGAATGTGATACAGCCAGAATTTACCACCAGCATATTGAAAGACGGAGATGTTGTCAGTTTTACATTGCTGGCTATTGTATGCGGACAAAACCTCCAGATCAACAGCAATGGCATAAAAATGTCTGTTGTATCGGGCCAGCCTCCTTCGGTCGTCATCAGGGCATCGGATACCGCTGTTTGTACGGGCAGCAATGTGGTATTCTCGGCTTCGATCCAGAATATCGTTAACCCCGTTTACCAGTGGAAAAGAAACGGCACCAATGCCGGAACTAACAGTAATACTTACACGACAAACGCTTTGGTAAACGGTGATACCATCACCTGTGAAGTCAGTAGCACCGGAACGGGTTCCTGCGGCAGCCAGGGAATCATAACTTCAAACAGTATTGTCATGAATGTGCAGTCGGGCCAGGCAGCGACCGTCACCGTCACCCCCTCCGCCACTGAAATCTGCCGCGGCGCACCGGTTACTTTTACGGCAGTCACTACCAACGGCGGCGCCAGCCTGACTTACCAGTGGCTGCTGAATGGAAGAAACGTCGGAACTAACGTCAATACCTACACGAATACAAACCTGGCCGACAATGATGCCGTGGTATGCAGGGTATCTTCCAGTGGTACAGCCTGTTCAACTCTGCCGGTGAATTCACCCGAAGTCAGGGTGCGTATCAAGCCGACGCCGGTCATAACCCTGTTCCCCAAAGACACACTGGTGACGCCCGGTACACAGGTGAGGCTGAATGCATCCATAGCCGGGCAATACGCCGGCTATACATGGTCCCCTTCCACCCTTCTAAGTTCACCTGCTTCATTAACACCCGTCACTGTAGCACTTAATAACAGCGAAAACTTCAGGCTCGATGTTACAGGAACAGAAGGATGTTCCGCTACGGCAACAGCTTCCATCAGGATATTCAGAAAACTCTTCATGCCCAATGCTTTCACGCCCAATGGAGATAATGTAAATGATGTTTTCAGGATCCCTCCAGGAGTAACGATCACCCTGTATGAATTTTCCGTTTTCGACCGTTGGGGAAATAAACTGTTTACCACTACGGATATAACAAAGGGCTGGAATGGTGTAGTTAAAGGGACGAAGAGCCTGAGCGGCGTGTACATGTACCTTATCAGGGGAGCCGATGATAAAGGCAGCATCACGGAGAAAGGTTCGTTTACCCTTATCCGGTAGTACTACGGTTGCTGGAGCCTCATTTTAAGCCGGTCGAGGCTTTGCTGCATCAGGGGCCCTTTAACATCAGCGGCCATCATACCATAAAATTTCTCCCAGGGGTACCAGCGAAGGTCTTCCACGATAAACCAGACTACCTGTACGGAATCCATCGACGGGTCACGCTTTTCTATACTAAAGCCTGAATTAAACGGCCTGCCTTCATGAAGGGATATTTCTGTCGACAGACCCATGTCGGTACTGCCTTTTATGGAAATGGTATTTTTTTTCCCGCCGGTTGCAGAGACCCAGGTAATGAATGAATCGGAAACCTGAATATCTGTGGCATCCATTAATAATCCGTTCCATTCCTTCCAATCACGGAGGTTTCTTACTTCCTGCAGGATACTGTCTTTGCTGGCATGTATCCTCACCCATTTTGATGTCATTACGTGATTGGGCAACAGGGCTGAAATGGCCAGCATAATAAGGGTCATTCCGGCAATACCTATAAATAATGGCTTCAGTAATCGCATGTATGGATGTTAAGGCATGCAATGTACTTGATGAATCGCTACCCTTAAAATACTTCCAAAAAACATCACTTACTCACTGGACTATTCAGTTTTCAGGCTCTTTACAGGATTGGAAATGGCGGCTTTAAGCGCCTGGTATCCTACGGTGAACAGTGCAATAAGTATCGCCATCATACCAGCAATTGCAAACATCCACCAACTGATGCTTATCCTGTAGGTAAATGATTGCAGCCATTTACTCATCGACCACCACGCAATGGGTGTGGCAATGATAATGGCGATCAGTACCAATATGAAAAATTCTTTCGACAATAACTGCATGATACTGGCTACACTCGCGCCCAATACCTTACGAATACCAATTTCCTTTTTCCTTTGTTCTGCACTAAAGGCTGTCAGTCCGAATAAACCAAGGCAGGAAATAAATATGGCCATTATGGTGAAGGCATTAATGATTCGCGCCAGTGTAATTTCTGATTCATATTGTTTCTGCACTTCATCATCAAGGAATGCATATTCAAAAGGCAGGCCCACAAAATCCCTGCTCCATATAGCTGCTATTTTTGATAACAGCATTTTATAGTTACTGGTATTTGCAGACACTGTAAGATTGGTCAGGTAGCCATCCTTTGGATTACACTTCAGCATAAATGGTTTCACTTCTTCCCTGAGGGAATTGAAATTAAAATCCTTCATGACGCCGACAATTTCCATTACTATCGGTGGATCCGGCGCATATTCAGTATAAAGCATTGTCCCCTCAGCAGTTTTTGGATTGATCCCCAGTCGCCTGGCCAGGGTCTCATTAATCAGCACCTTGGCTGAATCAGTAAACCGGAAATCCCTTCCTCCTACGAGTTTGATACCATTAGCTTTTACAAAGTTTTCATCCGTTATCATATTCATGGCATCAATAGAATTTGCCATATTTCCACCGGCAAGAAAAACACCCTGGTCATTATACACAAACTGGCTCAGGTAATTATTAGCGCGACTGACTTCCTGGATTTCTGACAATTGTCGCAAGTCTGCTACGAACGATGGAATTTTTTGTTTCGCATCCTCCGTGTGAAAACTGAAAATAAGTTTCTGTGATTTGTCAAAACCAAGATCACGGTGGCTGATATAATTTAACTGGCTGTAAATAATAACTATCCCTGTTATCAATACGACTGACAATACAAATTGAAAAACAACCAGCGTTTTTCGAATTCCGGCCGCAGACACATGATTGCTAAAATCTCCCTTGATTACTTTTACCACCTGGAAAGCGGAAAGATAGAATGCCGGGTAACTTCCAGCAATAAGGCCGGTAAAAACGACAAGTGCAGCGAGCATAAGCCATAACCTGTAATCCTGCAGAAAGGTCAGTTGTATATCCGACCGGGTAATGCTGTTCAGGTATGGAAGGCTCAAATATAAAACAGGCAATACCAGCAACACAGCCAGAAAAGATAATATCAAGGATTCACCCAGGAACTGCCTGACCAGGTCTTTTCGGCCGGCCCCAATAACTTTTCTTACACCTACTTCTTTAGCCCTTTTTGATGCACGGGCGGTGGATAGGTTCATAAAATTGATACAGGCTATAATCTGTATTACTGCAGCGATTAATAATAAAATATACAGGAAGGCCGGACTCATCGTCTTGCTCATCTCCACTTCATATCCAGGTGTGGTCCTGATTGATTGCAGGGGCTGCAGGTGCAATTTCTTCTGCATTCCCAAATCTTTCATCTTTTGCTGTCCATATTTATCCAGGAAGGCGGGCAATTTCTTTTCCAATGCTGCAGCATTTGTTCCAGGCCTGAGTTTCACAAAGGAATAGGCAAAATTATTTCCGGCCCATTCCATGTTGCTATAAGTATATCCGCCCATGCCTCCGCTGTTCATGGAGATGAACATATTTCCACGGATATAGGTTTTACCGCTGCTTTCATCAATAACGGCAGTTACCGTAAATTTATCCCTGCCATAAGCATTATCTATCTCGATAACTTTTCCCACAGGATCTTCATCTCCAAAAAGTTTATCTGAGGTTGATTTTAACAGCACAATTGAATAGGGACTTTTTAATGCACCATTGGCATTTCCATTGGTAAAATGATATGTAAAGACTTCAAAAAATGTTGAGTCTGCGTATAGCAGGTCTTTTTCATAAATCTTATTTTCCTTATAAATCAGAAGGTGTTGCTTGACCCCTATTGCCGAAACAACACGCGTATATTGTTCAACTTCAGGAAAATCAGCCTTCATGGCCGGCGCAATGGGAGGAGATGCAGTGGCATTGTTATGATTATCGCCCTTAAGCGATAATGAAGTGGTAACACGATAAATGTCTTGCGCATCCTTATGGTGCTGGTCATAACTGTACTGGTCATTTACATACAGCAGTATATACAGGCACGACAATGTACCAATGGTCAGTCCAACGATATTGATAAAACTGTACGTCTTGTTATTCCAGAGATTCCGGAACGTTGTTTTAAGATAATTTTTAAACATAAACCTTAAACATTTAATGTCGATATCAATCGTTGACGACAACTGAAATTCATGTTACCTTCCTATTCACTATGCAAAGAGGTAACTGGATTTGCCGAAGCAGCCCTGAATGCCTGGAATCCCACCGTCATAAGCGCAATAAGGGTTGTGCTGGCTACTGCAATCAAAAATACCCAGGGACTGATGTCTATCCGGTAGGCAAAGTCAGCCAGCCAAAGATTCATTCCCCACCAGGCAATGGGAAATGCGAACACCGAGGAGATCAATACAAGTAAAACAAAATCCCTGGAAAGGAAAGCAACCAGTCCGTGTACAGAAGCACCCAGCACCTTCCTTATACCAATTTCCTTTGTCCGCAATTCAGCCGTAAATAGTGCAAGCCCAAATAACCCCAGGCAAGCGACAAACAGGGACAGAAAGGTAAAAATGCTGAAAATGGTGCCCATTCGCTTGTCAGCGTTGTATAATGCATCAAAATCGGCATCTAAAAAACTAAAGTCGAATGGTGAATCCGTAGAAAAACCTTTCCATTTTTTTTCTATATCACCAAGTGTTTTATTTATATTCTCAGCATTCAATTTTACTATAATATAAGATGAACCCACATCATAGGTTTTTGAAGAATGATGAAACAGCGCAAAAGGGCTAACGAGACTGTGCAGCGATTGAGTGTTAAAATCTTTTACCACTGCAATCACTTTAAATTTTTGTTGATTTCCCGGATACTCGAGATATTGGCCGACAGGATTTTTCCAGCCAATTTGTTTTACAGCTGTTTCGTTCAGAATCACAGAAGCAGAATCCGAATATTCGGGCGAAAAATTCCTTCCCTGTAAAATGCGTATACCCATTGACGGTATAAAGTGCTGATCAATTAGAAAGGAGGAAAGGGAAATATCCCTGATCAGATTTTCATCTTCGGCGGCTGGAACAGGAATATAATTGTCTCCGAAATTTTCCCTGGTGGGAATGCCAGTTGCTACACTGGCATTAACGACAGAAGGAAGTTTACTCAGTTCCTGCCGGAAGGCTTCTTCGTTTCGAGGTAAGCGGCCGCTCGCAGTAACGACCAAAAGATTCTTTTTATCTATTCCCAGGTCCTTATTACGCGTGTAACTTATCTGATTAAAGACAATGATCGTGCAGATGATAAGGGTGATCGAAACTGTAAATTGAAAAACAACCAGTCCATTGCGGATATAAAAGTTGCTTCTGCCTGATTTAAATAATTGAAACCCTTTCAGTACAACAGAAGGCTGGAATGCGGTCAGGTAAAATGCTGGATAGCTGCCGGCAAGCAAACCGGTAACGATAATAACGACGACTACCAGCAACCAAAGATTCCCCCTGAAGAGTAGATCAATACTCATATCCTTACCCGAAATATTATTTAACGGAGCCAGTACAATCGAAACTATAACCAGGGAAATAAGGGTGGCAAAAAGGGTATACAACATCGTTTCTGCGAAAAATTGTCCGACCAGCTGACTTTTTTCAGATCCCAGTACTTTGCGTATACCCACTTCCTTTGCCCTTTTGGAAGCCCTCGCGGTGGCAAGATTCATAAAGTTTACACATGCCAGTATGATGATAAAAAGGGCAATGATCGAAAAGATGTACACATATTTGATATCACTGAGTGTTGTTAACCGTGAACTTACCCCCGCAGAATACAAATGCACTGAGGTGATCGGTTGTAACTGCAGATTCCATCTGCCTCCTTTTTTTATAAATTCATCAAATGGCTTTCCTATCCGCTCAAATCCTTTGGCAGCCTCGCGCTTCACCATGGCCGGAAATTTGGCCTGGAGTTTTGCCATGCTGACGGCGTCAATCGGAGCATTATCCTTCAATTGAACATAAGTACTGACCTGCAACCAAACCCAGCTCCAGTCAAATCGCTTAACAACAGGATAAGTTGACATGGTCACCAGCATATCAAATTGCAAGGATGCTTGCGGTGGCAGGTTATGTAAAACTCCGGTCACCAAACATGGTTTTCTTTGCTCACCTAATAACAGGATTTTCCCAACGGCCGGATGACTGCCAAAATATTTATTTGCTGTTTGTTCAGTCAGGACAACGGAATTGGGTTTTTGCAGGCAGGTGCCAGGGTCAACACCCATTGATGTATATGAGAATACCTGTAGAAAATTGGAATCAACTGCCAATACCCTTTTTTCTGTAAAAAAACTCTTCGCTGATTCCTCGCCCTCATAACGTACCAGGACATCACCCGGGCGATAGATCCTCGTATATGTTTCCATTTCAGGAAACTCATTCACCAATGTGGCTCCTGTTGGGGCAGGTGTATTACCATTGATAAATTCTTCGCCGCCCATTTTTCCATCCAGGTTCACCTGGAAAATATGATCTGCGTGATGGTAAAACCGGTCGTATTTCAACTCATCCTGCACATACATCAAAATCAATATCACGGAGGCGATGCCAATCGCCAGCCCCGAAATATTGATCATACTATTCACTTTATTTCGAACCAGGGTACGCCAGGCAATTTTGAAATAATTGGTAAGCATGAATGTTCTTTTACCAACCAACAGTTTGTATCATGTTGGCTGAGGCTTTATATATCAGAACTAAAAGAGTGCCGATCGCGTAAATGATTATTAATCAACAAATTACATTATAATGACCAAAGCCATTGTCCGGAATCGGTACAACCCCTGTACGGTTTTGTTACAACAGCACACTGACGGTCAAAAAGGGAAAACATTAAGTGGTGTGGGCAGGCTATGTTATTCCCAGCGAAAGACCTTAACGGCTATCGCATACAGCAGAATGCCCCATATCAGCAATACCAGCAGTTGCTCACCGCAATCTGATAAATGAGATCCCTCAAAGGCCACATTGCGCATGGCTTCATTGAGGTGTGTCAATGGAAGTATTTTGCAAATGGGCTGCAGCCATTGAGGAAAATTTTCCACCGGGAAAAAAGTTCCTGCAAGCAGAAACTGTGGTAAAGTAATCAGGTTGGAAAATGGTGGTATCCCGGTTTCATTTTTCGCAAGGCCACTCACTATGAATCCAAACCCCATGAAGACGAGAAGTCCCACCATACTCAGGACCAGCAATTCTGCGAAAGTGATCCAGCCGTGAACCAGGGTGAAATTAAAAGCAAAATGTCCGATGGTTAGGATGATGACTGCGGTAAGCAATTGAAAGATCATCCTGCTCAGCGCTTCACCAAAAACGATATAGCCTTTTTTGATAGGGGTGGCAAAAAAACGTTTTAATACAAGGGTTTGACGAAGATTAAAAAAAATAAATGCCACGCCAAAAACACCTGCGCTCAATAGGGAAAATCCAAGTTGCCCGGGTAAGATAAAATCAATGGTACGGTACACCCGCCCCGGCACTTTCTCATCTGCATTTAATTTTGCATAAGTAGGCTGACCCGGATAAATGATGGCATCGAACCGGGATATAACGGTATAAATGATAGATCTCAGGATATTGATATTCTGGGCATTTACTGCACCCGAGGTTTTCATATCAATTATGTACTGGGGAGAACCTGCGGGATTTTTTTTAACGGTAATGATGGCGGTGACCCTTCCTCTTTCAAGATCAGTTTCCATTTCCGGGAGTGGCTTATTGATCACAACAAGGCCAACACTGTCGCGCAATACTTTATGCAACATACTGGTGGAATCTGAAGAAGGATGAAATCCGATTTTGAACGTCATTCTTCCTCCGCCGCCGATGAAACCAAAAACAAGTATAAAGATCAGGGGGAACAATACACTGAAAACAATTGCTGACGGACTTCTAAGAATGGCCTTCAGGCTTGCTTTGGTGATGGCCAGCATGGCCCGGATCTGGCTGTATGGTTTTGACATAAGGCTGATAGGCGCAAAACTATCGGAAAAAAAGTAAAAAGCGTTATTTCCATTTCCATTCAAAGGGCATTTTTGCCTGGATAACACCCATATTTTCTTTCAGCTGTTTCATTTTCCGGTAAAGTTCGAAATTTTCGTTACCGAGTTCGTCTTCCATAAGTTTATTTCTGCTCATTTCGGAAAAAGAGCCGAAGAGCATTTCGAATGGTGATCTTGGCTCGGGATATTCCCTGATGACATATTGCTTGAGTTTTGCGAGTGAAGCCGCTGCGCGTGATGGCCGTTTCTATGCCCCCGATTCTGTCTACCAGACCGATACCTATTGCCCTTTTACCGGTCCACACCCTGCCCTGCGCAATGCTGTCAATATACACCGTATCTCTTTTGCGTCCATCAGCTACCCGGGAAACGAAATCATCATATATCCGGTCCACTTCCCTTTGAATGATTTTTCTTTCCTGTGTATTCAGCGGTTTGGTAATGGTCAGCGACCCGGCGTACTCAGCGGTTTTTACCCGGTCGAACGTAATGCCCAGTTTATTTTTAAAGAAACTGCCCATATTGGGGATCATGGCAAACACACCAATTGAACCGGTGATGGTATTGGGCTGGGCAAAGATAGAATCGGCAATACAGGCCATATAATAGCCTCCGCTGGCGGCTACATCACCCATCGACACAACAATCGGTATCCCTGCCTTCTTGGCGAGGTAAAGTTCACGCCAGATGATCTCACTGGCCAGGCTGCTGCCACCGGGTGAGTTGATACGCGACTACTATGGCCTTAATGTCCTTATTGTACCGAAGTTTGCGGATCAGGTTACGGTATTCTTCCGATCCAATCTGTCCCTCCTCCCCTTTTCCGTCTACAATTTCGCCTTCCGCCATAACCACCGCAATCTTTTCGGTCTTGCCGTATTCGGTTAAGTTCACCGCGTGCATATAAGTGCCCGGTGTAACAAAATTGATTTTATCCTCTTCCCCGAGTTTCAGTTTTTTCTTGATCTCATCCTTTACTTCATCATCATACCTCACCCCGTCAATCAGTTTGAAATTAACCGCATCCTGGGGCGTTTCCACCGCATATTCATTGGCATAACGCCTAAGGGTAGCCGTATCCAGTTTTCTTGATGTGGCCGTATTCTGAAGGAAGTGGCTATAAACATCTTCCAGCCACACAGAAGTCTGCAGCCGGTTGGCCTCCGTCATTTTTTCTTCACGGAAGGGTTCTGTGGCGCTTTTGAATTTTCCGTCGTAAAATATCTGGGGTTCGATCTCCAGTTTCTCCAGAAGTTTTTTAAAGTAGATAAATTCAACAGAGAGTCCGCTCCAATCGATCATGCCTTTCGGATTACAATACACTTGGTCCGCAATATTGGCAACATGGTAGGCCTTCTGTGTGATGTATTCACCATAGGCATAAATGAATTTTCCTGATTTCCTGAAATCCATCAATTCATTCCTTAGTTCCTCGCTGGCTGCATAACCATTGACATTATTATTACTCTTGATGTAAATGCCCTTGATGGAAGAGTCGGTCCGGGCCTTATGAATGATCCGGATCAGCTCGTAAAGTGTGGGTACTTCATCTTCAATATTCCCTGTGATGGCCAGCAGCGGATTCTGGATCTTCTTATCCGAAAAGTTCTTGGAAAGGTCAATCAATAATACTGACCTGGACGGGACTCTTGCTACGTCGCTCGCCATTAATCCACCAATGATGAAAGAGAATACCAGGAAAATAACGCCGCAAAAAACGATCAGGGCCAGGATTGCAGCGAAGAACATCTTAAAAAAAGTCCTCACGTATGCAGGGTTTTAATGGGCAAAAATAAAGATATTTGGCCACCCGGGGGGTATACTTTATGAATAGGGCATTTTTACTGACAGGTGGCAACCTCGGTGACAGGCTGAAAAACATGTACCAGTGCAGCATAAGGGTGGAAAAGGCCTGCGGAAAAATAATCAGGAAGTCTTCCCTTTATGAAACGGCAGCATGGGGCAAAACGGATCAACCCGATTACCTCAACCAGGTTTTACTGATAGATACTGCCCTTTCCGCCAGAGCAACTGCTGGGCATTTTACTTGGCGTTGAAAAGGAAATGGGCAGGTTTCGCGGTGAAAAATATGGACCCAGGATCATTGATATTGATATCCTCCTCTATAATGACGAAGTGATCAGTGAATCCATGCTGAAAATTCCACATCCCAGGATGCAGGACCGGCGTTTTGTGCTGGAACCCATGAATGAAATCGCTCCAGATGTAATGCATCCCGTATTACATAAAACAATGCACGAGCTACTGATGGAATGCAATGATCCTCTTGCTGTTAATAAAAAAACAGTGTGGGTATAGGATGGCAATGTAAGTTTGGCCATACATTATGAATTATCATTTCATTACTATAGAAGGAAATATCGGTGCCGGAAAAACCACCCTGGCCCATCTCTTATCGAAGCACTACAATGCCAGGCTGATCCTGGAAGAATTCGCCGATAATCCCTTCCTGCCAAAATTTTATGAGAATCCCTCACAGTATGCCTTCCCGCTGGAGCTGTTTTTTATGGCCGAAAGATTTAAGCAGCTCAAGGATTTCCTGCACCAGAAGGATATGTTCCAGAGCCTCACGATCTCAGATTACCTCTTTACCAAATGCCTCCTGTTCGCCAAGGTTAACCTGCCGGCAGATGAATTCCGTCTCTACCAGCGGTTGTTTGAAATCATCCACCAGCAGGTGATACAGCCGGATATCGTGATTTACCTGCATTCGCCCGTCGCCAAATTGCAGCAGAACATCCGCAAGCGGAACAGACCCTACGAACAGAACATTCCGGACGATTACCTGTTCAGTATCCAGGAAACCTATACCCACTATATCCGCGACCATAATATCAAGACCCTATACATTGATGTTAGCGAAGCGGACTTCCTGGGAAACCCGCTGCATTTAAAAACGATTATTGATGCACTGGAAAAGGAATATACTGAAGGACATCATTTTATTTCCCTTCCTGAAGGGAAGAAGACGAGGAGAAGGGTGAAGACGCGGGGAAGTAGCAATTATAATCTGACTATGGTGGATTACAAGAAGAATGCTTTCCAGGTATTAAAATATCCTGAGTTCCGATCCTATATTATCTCGAGGTTTTTTTTCATCCTGGTCATCACCATGCAGGCCACCCTCATCAGCTGGAAAGTTTATGACATCACCAAAGATCCTTTCAGTATCGGCCTGATCGGCCTGGTCGAGTTTATTCCGGCAGTTACCATGGCTTTTTATGCCGGTCATGTCATTGACAGGAATGATAAAAAGAAATTGCTTTTTTTCAGCATTGCGGGCAACCTTGTCCTAACGGTCATACTTACCTTTGCCACTACCGACTGGTCCATATCACGGTTAGGGCAACCCGCAGTTCTGCTGCTTATCTATACCGTCATTTTCTTTATTGGTATCATGAGGGCATTCAGCGGACCAACATCATTCGCCCTGGTCAGCCAGCTTATTCCAAGGGATCAGCTGCCCCAGGCCATCACCTGGCACAGCGGGTCATGGCAGATTGCCGCGGTGTCCGGCCCGGCACTTGCAGGATTGCTGTATGGCTGGATTGGCATTACCATCACTTTTGCGATCATGGTGGCACTGATCCTGCTTTCATTGGCAGGCACTTTTTTCATTTCCAAGAAACCGCCCATAGCCTTACTGCGGAAGGAATCTGTTTATCAAAGCGTCAGGGAAGGATTCAGGTTTGTCTGGAAATCCCGCGATGTACTGGGCACGATGAGCCTTGATCTGTTTGCCGTTTTTTTTGGCGGCGCCACGGCACTGCTGCCATACTTCGCAGATGTGGTCCTGAAAACCGGGCCCGAGGGACTAGGTATGCTGCGTTCCGCACCGGCACTGGGTTCGCTGCTTGTGCTGTTGCTGGTTACCATTCACCCATTGAAAAAACAACAGGGACGGGTGATGCTGTATTGCGTGGCAGGTTTCGGGACGATGATCATATTATTTGGTCTTTCGCAAATGTTCTGGCTTTCGATGTTCGCGCTATTTGTCAGCGGCGTGCTTGATGGTATCAGCGTGATCGTCAGATCAACCATCCTTCAATTGAAGACCCCTGACGAAATGCGGGGCAGGGTGGCGTCGTTGAACAGCATCTTTATCATGTCGTCCAATGAACTGGGAGCCTTCGAAAGCGGGCTTACAGCCAGGCTCTTGGGTGTTGTTCCTGCAGTGGTTTTCGGCGGAAGAATGACCCTTATTGTTGTAGCCGTTACCTGGCTGAAGGCACCCACGCTTAAAAAGCTTGAGTATTAGCCGTCTTGCCAGGAACGTCGGTTACGCATGGTACTGGCATCAATGTGGTGCTGCCTTATATATTTGCCTTATGTCAGAATCGCTTAGGGAACAATTACTGATACTTTGGACAACACCTGTTTATGTTTTCGTCATCGGGTTGGAGATACTGCTCAGCAACTGGCAGCACAGATTCCTATTCTTTCAGGGATACTATCAACAATTTCCTGTTGATGCTCCTGAACGGAGGCCTCGACCTGTTTTTCAGGGCTTTTTATGTGGTGGTGCTGATGTATTGCTGGCACCATCGCTTCATGGAAATCAACTCCCTGGATTTACTGGACCACTTTGTTGTTATCGAAGACTTTCCGTTTTACTGGCTGCACCGGTTCGATCACCAGATCCGATTATTCTGGGCCGTGCATGTAACCCACCATTCCTCTGAGAAAATGAACCTGACCGTAGGATTTCGCTCTTCGGTGCTTCAGCCATTATATCGCTTTGTATATTTCATACCGCTGGCATTGCTGGGTTTCAAACCCATGGACATTGTTTTTATTTATTCCGCCACCCAGATCTGGGGCATACTGATACATACGGAGTATATCAACAAGATGGGCTGGCTCGAATACATCCTCGTTACCCCGTCGCACCATCGTGTTCATCATGCCTCCAATGCGCTTTACCTCGATAAGAACATGGGGATGTTCCTGATCATCTGGGACAGGTTGTTCGGCACCTTTCAGCCCGAACTTTCAGCAGGGCAGTATCAGCCGATCAAGTACGGACTTACCACACCGCTCAAAAGTGATACCCCGGCCCATATCATTACACATGAATGGGTGTCCATCTTTAAAGATGTATTCAGAAACGATATCAGCTGGAAAGACCGCATGAATTATCTGTTTGGTCCCCCCGGGTGGAGCCACGATGGAAGCAGGAAAACCTCTGAAGAACTAAGACGGGCAGAGGAATACAGGAGGGAGGATTGAGACGGGATGGAGGGTATGAGGATAGAGGCTTTTGTCTCCATCTCACTCCTTGTCTTCCCTATCAGTCTTTCAAGTACATGATAAACAATGGGGCAAAAACTGGAATTCTTCAAAGTTAATTTGGACGCTTGAACAGAACATCTTCGTCAGTATAGGGAAACCTCGCGCAGTCAGAGGGTCGTACATCATAGATGACAATAGTTATCTGAACCCAGGAATGGACATGGCGTGGTCTTGACCACATAATCCCCTTCTTTATCCAGGTCCAGATAGGTTTCAATGAATTCGCTTTCCTTCATCCGAAGGTGTTTGCTGATCCGCTTGATATCGGGCGTCTTAAACCGGGGAGAATAGTTCTTGCAACAGTTGGCGCAGGATAAACAGTCTATTTTTTCACTGCCTCCTCATGCAATTCCTCCTGATGTTTGAGTATGAGTTTTTTCCGCCCTTTTCAGAAAACGGGCATAGTCTTTCTGCTGGCCTGTGATTTTTTCTCCCAATTCTGTAAAAGATCCATGGCGTAAAGGTAGGCAGATTAACGGATACGTGCATGGCCGGGATGTTTAAGGAAAAGTTCAGAATTCCTTAATGTTCCAACAGCTAATCCCCAAAATCATTAAACAGTGTACAAATCATCATTTATCTGCTATTATACATGCGTAAATTTGCAGCGCTTTTCAATATCATGGATCGGCAGAACCGGAGAATTTTATCTACACCATTAAAAAGGTTTTTATGAATCTTTTTGACACAGAACAACACGAATTTCAGCGCAGGCATATCGGACCGGATGAAACAGGAAACAGCAAGGATGCTTAGAACTATCGGAGAAGCAAGCCTCGACCCTGATCGATAAAACCGTACCTACGGGGATAAGGATGGAACACGACCTGAACCTCCCCCCGGCAATGAGTGAATTTGAATACCTGCAGCATATCAAGGAGATCAGCCTGCAGAACAAAGTTTTCAAGAATTATATCGGTCAGGGATATTATGATACCATCACACCAAGTGTGATCCTTCGAAATATTTTTGAAAACCCGGGATGGTATACACAGTACACTCCCTACCAGGCAGAAATTTCACAGGGCCGTCTGGAAAGCCTGTTGAATTTTCAGACCATGGTGTCTGACCTTACCGGACTTCCCATTGCCAATGCTTCTCTGCTCGATGAAGCTACTGCTGCAGCGGAAGCCATGACCATGTTCTTTAACACACTCAATAAGCAGGATCATATCGACAGGCCAAAATTTTTCGTTGATAAGGATATATTTCCGCAAACACAAAGATGTGCTTGCATACCAGGGCCATCCCGGTTGGAATTGAAATCGTATCGGGTGATTATAAGAATAGCCAACATCGACGAACATTATTTTGGTGCACTGGTTCAATATCCAAACGATAAGGGTTCGGTTGAAGACTATCGTTCATTTCATTGAAAAGGTCCATGCAGTTGGCGCATATGTGGCAATGGCCACTGACCTGCTGGCACTGACATTACTGACACCTCCCGGTGAACTTGGTGCTGATGTAGCCTGCGGTTCTGCACAACGTTTTGGCGTACCCCTGGGTTATGGTGGTCCGCATGCGGCATTCTTTGCCGCAAAAGATGATTTCAAACGGACCATCCCGGGACGTATCATCGGAGTAAGCATTGATGCACAGGGAAACCGTGCATTGCGTATGGCTTTGCAAACCCGCGAACAACATATCAAAAGGGAAAAAGCAACTTCAAATATCTGTACGGCCCAGGCATTGCTGGCCAATATGGCCGCTATGTATGCGGTTTACCATGGAGCCGAGGGCCTGAAGAATATTGCCAAAAGAGTTGCCCTGCTGACGCAAACCGTTGCCGACGCAATTGAGCGAAAGAGGTTTTGAATTATTATCGGACAATTATTTCGATACCATTACGTCATTACAGATGGATGTGAGGCCAATCAGGGAAAAAGCACAGCGCCAGCAGATCAATCTTCGTTATTATGACGACAAACATATCGGTATTTCCCTTGATGAAACCACATCGCTGAACGACCTGTACGATCTCATCAATTGTTTTGACAATGATGTGGATCCGGTGAGCTTTCGATATTGACGAGGACAGTACGCTCGACCATATACCGGGCACGCTCACCCGAACTTCTCCATTCCTGACACATCCCGTTTTCAATACACATCGAAGCGAAAGCCAGATGATGCGGTATATCAAAATCTCTGGAGAACAAAGATCTTTCGTTGAATACCTCCATGATCTCGCTGGGAAGCTGTACCATGAAACTCAATGCAGCATAGTGAAATGATCCCGCTAAGCTGGAGCCACTGGAGCAAGATGCATCCTTTTGCACCTGCAGATCAAGCCGGAGGATACAAGCAGATCATTGACTGAACTTTCAGATTATCTATGCGAGATCACGGCATTTGATGCATGCAGCCTCCAGCCAAACAGCGGCGCCCAGGGTGAATATGCAGGACTGCTGACCATCCGCGGATTATCATGCCAGCCGGGGTGATCATCACCGTAATGTGATGCTGATCCCGATTTCCGCACATGGTACCAACCCGGCTTCTGCTGTAATGGCAGGCATGAAGGTGGTTGTGGTAAAAGCGCTGGAAAACGGATATATTGATGTTGCAGACCTGAAAGCAAAAGCGGAACAATACAGCAATGACCTTGCCGGGATCATGATCACTTATCCGAGCACCTATGGTGTGTATGAAGAAACGGTCAAAGAGATCACTGATATCATTCACGCCACACGGCGGACAGGTTTATATGGATGGTGCCAATATGAATGCACAGGTTGGATTGACCGCGCCGGGTCTGATCGGTGCCGATGTTTGTCACCTGAACCTGCACAAGACATTTGCCATTCCGCATGGCGGTGGTGGACCCGGCATGGGCCCGATCTGCGTGAAAAAACATCTGGCGCCATTCCTGCCCGGTCACGTGTATTCTCCTGAACAGGGTAAGGTCATTCAGGATGCGCAACAGACAGCAGTAAGCGCAGCACCTTATGGAAGCGCTTCCATCCTGCTGATCAGTTATGGTTATATCCGCATGCTGGGACTGGACGGCGTCAAAATGGCCACGGAATATGCTATACTCAATGCAAATTATATGAGGGCCAGGTTGCAGGACGATTTTGATATTCTCTACCTGGGCACTAATGGTACATGCGCACATGAATTTATTGTTGACCTCAGGCCCTTTAAAAAATCCGCTGATATCGAAGCCGAAGACGTTGCCAAACGCCTGATCGATTATGGTTTCCATGCACCTACGATGAGTTTCCCGGTACCGGGTACCATCATGATAGAACCTACGGAAAGTGAAGACAAGGCAGAACTGGACCGGTTTTGCGATGCACTGCTCGGCATTCGTGAAGAGATCAGGCAGATCGAAGAAGGAAAGGCAGATAAAAAAGATAATGTGCTCAAAAATGCACCGCATACACAATTCAATGTGATCAGGGATGAATGGACAAAACCTTATAGCAGGGAGACAGCCGCATTTCCACTTGATTATGTAAGGCTGAACAAATTCTGGCCATCTGTTTCAAGGGTAAATAATACTCATGGTGACCGCAACCTGATTTGTACCTGTGAACCGGTAAGTGCATATGCGGAAGAAGAAACAGTCCGCTGATGAAAATATTTGGAAAAAATCCTGCCGGCAAAAGGCTTGAGAGAATACTCAGGGCCGAAAACTACCGCAATGGAGCATTCCACAATATCCAGCATACTGATGTGATGCTTAAAGGCGTGTCGATGCTGAAAGTGATGAAGGATTTTATCAATAAGCCAAAGCATACAGTACCCGCAAAATCCATCCCATCCATAAAAAATGACCTTCGCCTTTTAAATGGCGACCAGGCGCAACTGGTATGGTTCGGGCATTCCTCCTACCTCATCAGGTCAGGAGGATTTACCATACTTGTTGACCCGGTGTTCAGCGGCAATGCTTCACCCTTTTCCTTTTTTGCCAAGGCTTTTGAAGGTAGTAATATTTATTCGGTGGATGACATGCCGGAGATTGACCTGCTGTTGCTAACACACGATCACTATGATCACCTCGATTATGCAACAGTGATTAAGCTCGATAAAAAAGTGAAAAAAATTTTGACTTCGCTTGGCGTTGCACAGCACCTGGAATACTGGAACATCCACCCTGAGAAAATCACTGAATTGAACTGGTGGGAAGATTACCGGATCAGCGACACCGTAAAGCTAACGGCAACGCCTGCCCGACATTTCTCCGGGCGGGGTACAAAACGCGGAAAGACACTCTGGAGTTCTTTTGTACTTGAACTGAATGGAACAAAGATATTTGCAGGCGGTGATTCCGGCTATGACGAAAGTTTCAGGTTAATAGGGGAAAAATTCGGGCCCTTTGATCTTGCCATCCTGGAAAACGGGCAATACAATGAGAACTGGCCGCATATACATATGATGCCTGAAGAGGTAGTGCTGGCAGCCCGCGACCTGAATGCTTCATCATTGTTACCTGTACACTGGGGAAAATTTTCCCTTTCGCTGCATCCATGGAATGAGCCCGCAAAAAGAGTATTTAAAGCTGCAACAGCATCAGGATTGCATATCATCATGCCAAGGATTGGTGAAGTGGTGACGCTTCCAGATAACAACCATTGGCCTGAGTGGTGGGCAGATACTCAATAAAGCAAGGTATGTTTACTTCAACATTTCAGCAATCTTGCTGATGGGCAGCGTGTTTAGCATTTTTACAAAATCATCTTCCTTCATATTGTCGCACTTTACGGTAACGAGGGAAGAGAAAATGGGTATCTGCATTTCTGACCTTGGCAAAGAAATGGTTTTACCTGAGGCATCCGTACTTTCGCTCACTTCATAAGTGTAAGATCCTTTATACCCATCCACCTTCATGGCCTTTCTTCCGCCCATTTGTGCGAACATGGGATTGTTCAGCCAGGCATTCAGGGATGCCACCATCGGAGAATTGCTGACAATATCAACCTCTACTTTATTTTGTTGTGATATACCATACTCACGGTGTATGGTAGTGCCGATCCAGCCTGCTGAATTGGCCATGATATTGTCAAGCTTTTTTTGTGCCACCAGTGAATCCATTTTCTCCGGAAGAATTTTCAGGATTTCCTGGCCCACTTTCATATCGAGCTGCTGAAGCGCAAGCATCAGGTTATAGCGGGTGTCTTCCAGGTCCGGCTTTGCAAAGGATGTCCGTGCCGTAGCGATGTATTTGGCATAATCTGCCTGGGCAAAAATGATATTACAAGTCATGATGCCGGCGATAAAAAATAATGTTGCTTTCATGATCATCAATTGAAATTATTTTTCCCCAAGGAATTTTTTAATGCGGTCGATATCAAATTCATTCACTGCTTTCATTATGTCATCTTCCGACGCGAAATTGACGCCGTCCCATACAAGTGCAGAACCCTGTGTAAGCATCACCACAACGGTATATCCTTTTGAATCGTCATAAGATATTACTCCCTTGTTTCCTTTCACCATAATGTTCTTCATTTTCTGCTTTTCATTTTCCACCTGGCTGTTCATCATTCCACCATTCAGGAACATGGACCATGCGGGACCCAGGTAAGAAAAATCCTGTATGCCAACGCCTAGGAATTTATCGTCTTTCTGGTAGTCACGGCTGATCGTTAAGCCCGTCCAGCCCCAGCCACTACTGGCTACTTTGTCTTTTTCCGCAATTTTAGGAAGACCCTGTACACTATCGGGCAGGGACTTCAATATTTCTTTTCCAATCTGAAGTTCAACACCAAGAATGGCTTGCTGTAAGGCATATCGTGATTCAGAAAATTTATTATCCTTGAACGATGTTTCGGAGGAAGTCATGTTGGCGGCAATATCCGGAGGTGTGGAGATCAGTCCTGCGCCTCCCTTGTTCGTGGGTCTTGAACTGGTACCGGTTGATGAACCTGCAGTTCCGGTATTGCCGGTATTGCTGCCCTGGTTCGTTCCTGTTTTATCCCCCACTGCTTTATCCGCAGCCTGGTTGACCTTGTCTTTGAGTTTCTTTAATATCTGTGCTTCCGTGTCTTGCCAGATGATCGTGCTGCAAAGTACCACGATGGCAAGGAATGATTTCTTTTGCATACAAAAAGGTATAAATGTTGTGAAGCTACCAGCCAGATTAGAGCAGATCAGGGGGATATGGATTTTCCAGTGAGTATATAAATGTAAAAAAATCTCATGTAAAATGGCATAAAATTTAAACAGATTAATCGGCAACTATTAATTAATGTCTCTGTTATGAATAATCGTGATCTTTACAGACTAAAAAAATCATCAAACTAATGGCAATTGTAAAAGCATATGCGGCAGCGACCGCAAGTTCAGCGCTGGGTCCTTTCCAGGTTAATCGTCGCAGTCCGGGCCCCGACGATGTACAGATAGACATTTTGTATTGTGGCGTCTGCCACTCAGATATCCACCAGGCGAGGGATGAATGGGGTGGATCTATTTTCCCAATGGTACCGGGCCATGAAATTGTGGGAAGGGTGATCGCCGTGGGCGAAGGCGTCAAAAATATCGCTGTCGGAGAACTGGCGGGTGTAGGCTGTTTTGTTGACTCCTGCAGAACCTGCCCCAGCTGCCGCCAGGGTTTGGAACAGTACTGTGAAGTGGGAATGAACGCCACTTACAACGGGTACGAGAAAGACGGTAAAACGCCTACCTACGGCGGATATTCGACCCAGATCGTCGTGGATAAAAATTATATCCTGAAGATTTCTGATAAACTCCCGCTGGAAGGTGTGGCGCCCCTGCTGTGTGCAGGAATCACCACATGGTCCCCTTTAAGGAAATGGAATGTCGGCAAGGGCCATAAGGTAGGCGTGGTTGGATTAGGTGGCCTCGGTCACATGGGCGTAAAATTTGCCGCATCTTTTGGGGCCGATGTTACTGTTTTAAGTACCTCACCTTCCAAGGAAGCCGATGCCAGGAGAATGGGTGCCCATAATTTCCTGGTTACCCGGAACGCGGATGCAATGGCAAAACAAGCTGGGACCTTCGACTTTATCCTGAATACGGTTTCCGCAGTCAATGATTACAATGCTTACCTGGGTCTGCTGAAACTTGATGGCACGATGGTACTGGTGGGCGCTCCCCCCGCTCCTGTCCCGGTATCAGGTTTTTCCCTGATCATGAAAAGACGAACACTAAGCGGCTCGCTGATCGGTGGAATTAAAGAAACACAGGAAATGCTGGATTACTGTGCAGATCATGATATTGTTTCCGATGTGGAAGTGATCCCCATGGAAAAGATCAATGAAGCATATGAAAGAGTCCTGAATTCAGATGTAAAATATCGATTCGTGATTGATATGGCTTCACTGAAATCCTGATCTTACCATACACAAAAAAAGCGCCGGTGCTAAACATGCCGGCGCTTTTTTATATGATTATATTTTACTGGAAACTGCGTTCCATGGCTTTGTACATCGTCTGCGGACTCCATTGCCCCGGTACGATGATCCGGCGAATGGTAAACAACGGATCCTTTTCATCCCTGTTGGCAGACAGCTGGAAAGCGCCTTCAAGATGTCTTTCTTTTATTCCCGGAATAACTTCCGGCTTCCATAACCCAAACGGGTAGGCGAAATACTTGACCGGTTTGCCGGTGATGTCCTGGAGTTGCTTTAATGGCTTTTCAATCTGAATTGCCCAGTCAGCTTCTGTGAACTTTTTTACATTCATATGGTCCCAGGTATGTGAACCGATCACGTGACCTTCATCGGACAACTGCCTTACCTGCTCCCTGCTCATATAACGGGGTTTATTAAGGGCAACGGTCATGATAAAAAATACGCCCTTAAAATGATATTTGTCGAGGACGGGCTTTGCCAGCGTGTACTGGTCCAGGTCGGTATCATCAAAAGTGAGCATAACGGCTTTATCAGGTATAGGATCCCCGAATTTCAGGTAGTTCATCAGCTGGTCAGGAAGGATGGTCGTATAACCACTGTCGGCCAGCAGTTTAATCTGTTCTTCAAATACCGCTGTGGGAACAATATAATCCCTGGCTCTTTTGGAATCCGTTGGTTTCCAGTCGCGCAGCTGGTGATAACAAAGAATGGGCACCTGTTTTTTGGCAATGATGGCTTCGGCGGAGGCCATTGACCTGTTTGCAGACTCAACCGGTGTAGCCGTTGGTTTTACCACGGATGTCGATGGAATAATTTCTTCAGGCGACGACGCGGTTTTGTACTTATCCTGCTGGTTACAGGCAAAAGAAAGAAATAAAGTGGTGATGAAAAACACCCGTTTATGGTCAGTCATAAGGATTAGATCGGATATGCGGAAAGAACGAAATCCATCGAACCTTTGTTGTAATGTGGAAAAGTAAAAAGGCCATTTTTTTTATCGGTCACTGAATGCGAAATTTGCCGATTGGATGAAGGATTATTACAGCATACTGGAATGCACCCCCATGGCGACCCGTGAAGAAATCAAACGTAATTTCAGGCGGCTTGCACAGCAGTTTCATCCGGATAAAAATGCCGACAGTGCTTATGCCGCTGCCCGGTTCCATGACATCAAGGAAGCCTATGAAACACTTACCCAGCCTGCAAAGAAAAATGCCTGGCTCCAGGAACGATGGTTGCAACAGGTAATGCACCAGCATCTTGGTGAAACTGAACCACTTACCCCGTATCTTATCCTCGACAGGGTGCTAAAGACAGAAAAATATATGTCTGCGGCCGACAGTTTCCGGATGGACCACTATGGAATGGCTAAAAAGCTGGAAGAACTCATTTCAGGAGAAAACCTCGACTGTCTTCAAAAATTTAATGAAACGGAGATTAACCGAACAATCATCCGACATATACTTTCTTCAGCCCGGCCCCTTCCATTGAATTTACTGCAGGGATTTATTGAAAACCTGGAAATCCTCGCCGGGGAAGACGCTGAAAGCAAAGAGAATATCCGTCATTTTAAAAAGACTCTCCGCGACAGGGAGAATAAAGAAAAGTATACACTCCCGCTTATTGTCATGGCGACCATCCTCATTTGTGTGATCATTTACCTGGTAGGAAGGCAATAGGTGCCCGCATTATAATCGCATAACGGCCCGATAGGATTTGGCGCCGGCTAATTGTTATCTTTGCCGCATGCATTATGTGTCGGCCGAGAATGTTACCAAATCATTTGGCATTAAACCCCTGTTTTCCAATTTAAGTTTTCATATTTCAGAAGGCGATAAGATTGCGCTCATAGCCCGGAACGGCACGGGAAAATCCACCCTGCTGCGGATCCTGGCCGGAAAGGAATTTGAAGACAGCGGCAAAGTCTGGATCAGTAAGGATGTGGATATTGCGCTTTTTGAACAGAATCCGGAATTCATTGAAACCGAGACGATCCTGCAGAATATTTTCTTCCATGATCACCCGGTCATGAACGCCATCAGGGAATATGAACGTTCCATGGAAAGCGAAGATTATACCCGGCAGGGCGAGGCCATCATAAGAATGGATGAAATGGGCGCCTGGGATTTCGATGCCAAGGTGAAACAGATCCTTGGGAAACTGAACATCCATAATCTTCAACAGGTGGTAAATACGCTAAGCGGCGGACAAAGAAAACGTGTGGCGCTGGCACGTACCCTGATTGATATCGGTTTTGAGCACAAACATATCCTGCTGATCATGGATGAACCCACCAACCACCTCGATGTGGAAATGGTGGAATGGCTGGAACACTACCTGAATAAGGAGAATGTGACCTTATTGCTGGTTACGCACGACAGGTATTTCCTGGACGAGGTTTGTAATGAGATCTGGGAAATCGATAACAGCCAGTTGTTTACCTATAAAGGCAATTATGAAAACTATCTCGAAAAAAAAGCAGCACGGATAGAAAGTGAAGTTGCCAGTATTGATAAAGCACGTAACCAGTACCGTAAAGAACTGGAATGGATGCGCAAACAACCCAGGGCCAGAACAACCAAGTCAAAGAGCAGGCAGGATAATTTTTACGAGGTGGAAGCAAAGGCCAAACAGAAGATTGAGGACAACAGGATGGAGCTGGAGATGAAAATGAACAGGCTTGGCGGAAAAGTGGTTGAGTTGAAAAAAGTGTATAAGAGATATGGTGATAAGATATTGCTGAAAGGATTCGACTATATTTTTAAGAAAGGTGAACGCGTTGGTGTGGTAGGAAAAAATGGTGTGGGTAAATCCACCTTCATCAATATTCTGCAGGGAATAGAAGAGGCAGATAGCGGCAAGGTGAATATCGGTGATACGGTCGTCTTTGGGAATTATTCGCAACAGGGACTGGTGGTCAAAGATGATATGCGGGTGATTGAATACGTAAAAAATATTGCTGAAAGTTTTCCCCTGGCCAAGGGTGGCTCCTTGAGTGCTGCACAGTTTCTGGAGCTTTTCCTGTTTACGCCCGACCAGCAATATACCTATATCAGTAAGCTAAGCGGTGGCGAAAAAAGAAGGCTGCACCTGCTTTCCGTTTTGTTTCGCAGTCCGAATTTCCTGATCCTGGATGAACCTACCAATGACCTGGACCTTCCCACCCTGGGTGTACTGGAGAACTTCCTGGCCGATTTTCCCGGCTGCCTGCTGATCGTTAGCCACGACCGTTATTTTATGGATAAGCTGGTGGATCACCTGCTTGTTTTTGAAGGTGATGGAATAGTAAGGGATTTCCCTGGAAATTATTCCGAATACAGGTTAACGAGTGAAGAGGATATGGCCAAACTGGGCAGTAATTCAGTCGCGGAAAAACCGGCTCCTGTCCAGCCGTTTTCGGGTGACCCTGTAAAAAAGAAACCTTCTTTCAAAGAAAAAAGAGAATTCGAGTTGCTGGATAAGGAAATCAAAGACCTGAACAGGGAAAAAGAAGAAATCACCAATAAACTCAGTGAAGGCACCCTTCCCTTCGAAAGTTTGCAGAAGCTATCAGCACGTATAGCCGAAATCAGTTCCCTGGTTGATGAAAAGGAACTCCGCTGGCTGGAACTCAGCGAACTGGTGGAATCATAATGAGCTTACAAATTATAATTATCTTAAGGTTATAATTTAATGATTAAACCTGTTTGATCATGAAGATAGCCTTAATGAGTCTCGGAACCAGGGGTGATGTTCAGCCCTTTTGCGTGCTGGGAAAAGCACTTCAACAAAGAGGCCATAGTGTGACCCTTTCATCAGCAAAAAATTTTGAGCAGCTGGCTGCATCCTATGGTCTGGACTTCGTTCCTGTTGAAGCTGATTTCCAGGCACTGATTGACTCTGAAGCAGGAAAGCAGATGATGAAAAATCCATTCAGGTCGGGCAAATTCCTGAAGACCCTGGTGCACCCGATGGTGTATAATTCCCTGAACACTTTTTATGATGTATCAAAGCAACACGATAAAGTATTGTTTCATGTAAAAACCCTGGCAGATTATTTTGCCGACCAGTTTCCTGAAAAGTTGATAAAATGCAATGTTGTTCCGGCTATTGAACCCACCAGTGCATTTCCCAACCCTGTCTTTAGTATGTTGCCTGAAATTTCATCCCTGAATAAGTTCAGTTATCACCTGGTAAATCTTGGACTTAAGATGATGATGAAACCCATCCGGGCTTTCCGTCAAAATAATCAGCTCCCGGAAAAACACCGTGTAATGACTCTCCCCTCCATTTACGGTATCAGCAATTATTTTCTTGAAAAACCATCAGACTATCCAAAGAACTCATATTATTCCGGATTCTGGCTTGACAAAACAGATCATCTGGATAGCGACATAATGAACTTCCTGAATGAAGGCCCACCTCCTCTACTGGTAACTTTTGGCAGCATGCCGTTTGAAACAAAAATGAATTTTATGGCATCCATTAACCGGATGTCAAAAGAATTTAATGTAAGGGTTATTGTAGTAAAAGGATGGGGCACTTATGACACAGAAGCCTGGAAGCAAAACCCTATGATTAAGTTGATACCATCTGCATCTTACTACGCTTTGATGCCACATATTAAAGCCGCGATACATCATGGTGGTATCGGAACTATATCCTATTGTTTGCAAGCCGGCAAACCATTTCTGACATGTCCGGTCATTTATCCATACGGCGACCAGCATTTCTGGGGATCCATTGCATGGAAAAAGGGAGTAGGACTGAAGCCTATCCCTTTAAAGAACCTTACAGAGGAAAAATTAATTGCCCAGGTGGAAAAATTATTGAACAATGATTCCCTTTATTCAAATAGCCGGAAAATCTCGGAACGACTTCAGTCAGAAAACGGGGTTCTCAACGCAGTCGAATTGATAGAAAAAATGTGAGCCCGGTTTTACTGCTTTGCTGCCGGGGGATTGATCATAATATGCGCCCTGGGCGTACCGGGATCCATGATCCAGGGCATTCCGGGGGCACCTGGTTTCAATGGCAGGCCGGTAGTGGCCGATGTCGCGTACGGTATATAGATAACGTAACGCAGGTAGCCGTTCTTAACGGTTCCTGTTTGCAGGTCACAGTCTTCCTCCTTAGCGGTAAAAACGTATAGCGTCGACGGAGCAGTATTCATTTTTAATTTCCCTGATTTCAGCTCGGCATCCCTCGCATCACTCATGCCTTTAAAATCCTTTCCCTCTGCCCTCAATTCCCGCCCCCTCTTCATAAAAGGTTCCAGGTCCTTGTGATAACAGGCCACACTAAAGCCTTTCTGTGCCGGGTCATCAGCTAAACATATCATTTCATTGGTTCCTTCTTTCAATACGGTAAACTTTCCCTTCGCATCATAGCCATACACTTTTGCCCCTTCCCTTTTTTCTTCCGGCGCCGCCTGGAGAGCGAACTTAATCTGGATTTCCGGAGATGGAACAACGGTCTGTGACATCGCCTGTTGCAGCATGAGCAACGAAAGACAAATGAAGAGGGAATATTTCATAACCATTATTTTTGGTGATATACCAATGTAACATTTTTAAGCGGTAATTTTCACTAAATCACTGTCATGTACCTGATCGCGAGGGGACTTATTTTTTTGGGACTGGTCAGCTTATTTTCTTTCGGCATTTACAAAAAAAAGGTGCCGGCAACAGAACCGCCCAGGTACTTCCTGGAGCAGGGTTGGCCACAATTGTCGTTCGGCTATCGACTTAGCGAACCCAGCGGTATAGGTATTGATACCGCCCAGAATATTTTTGTGTTTGATCGTACCGGCCGGAAATGGGAGGACCCTTTTCCGGACACCCTGATTTCTAAAAATGCTATCCTGATGCTCGACAGGCAGAGCGGCAAAATTCTGAATAGCTGGGGCTCCGATATGTTCATCATGCCGCATGGCCTGACCGTGGACCGTCAGAATAATGTGTGGGTAACTGATGTTTCATTGCAGGAGGTGTTCAAATTCAGCCACGAAGGTAAACTGCTGATGAAACTGGGCATTACCCGGGAGACGGGGAGCGATTCCGTCCGCTTTAATATGCCCACAGATGTTGCCGTGGCTGATGACGGCACTTTTTATGTGAGTGATGGATACGGCAACTCGAGGGTGGTGAAATTTTCTGCAGAAGGAAAATACCTGCTGGAATGGGGAACAAAAGGTAATAAACAGGGCCAGTTCAATCTTCCCCATGCCATCGACCTTGATAAGAACGGCAATGTTTATGTGGCCGATCGCCAGAATGACCGCATACAGGTTTTTGATCCCAACGGAAAATTTCTCCGTGAATTCAATGACAAAAAGTTCGAAGACCTCTTTTCGATTACTGTTGACAAATCAACACAGCACCTGTTCGCCGTTGATTTCCTGGTGGTAATGAAATATTTTACCAAGGGCTCCAATATTACAGAATATGACGACTCCGGAAACCTGCTTACACGATTCGGAAGGGCCACAGCTGTTGACGCTCCTGTTGCAAAATATCATGATATTGCTGTTGATAATGAAGGTAGCATCTATGTTTGCGATATCATCGGCAACAGGATTCAGAAATTCAGGAAGTCCACTCCCTGAAAAAGATGGGTTGTTTGATTAATTACCGCAGTGTTGGCACAGGTTTTTAATGGCGATACCCGGGCAGAGGTTTTTTTCACCTTTAAATGGTTTTATGCCGGTTGATAAAATTAACATAGCCGAAAAATTTTTGCTGTTCAATGATTACTGGAATCCAAGGATTGCGGGAGCATTAAACGGCCAGCACATAAAACTGGTAAAATTCCGGGGAGACTTCGTATGGCATAAGCATGACCAGGAAGATGAGATGTTCCTGGTCATTAAAGGAAATTTCACGATGGAATTAAGGGACAGGTCGATCCCGATCAATGAAGGTGAGTTCATCATAATTCCAAAGGGAACGGAACACCGGCCAACGGCAACCGAAGAAGTGGAGGTAATGCTTTTTGAACCGGCATCAACGGTCAACACCGGAGGTGTGAAAAATGAACTGACCAGGGAT
Organism: uncultured Sphingobacteriales bacterium; assembly: GCA_963707255.1. Lineage (GTDB taxonomy): Bacteria > Bacteroidota > Bacteroidia > Chitinophagales > Chitinophagaceae > Pollutibacter. Next base: position 132,483 of record CAVPPM010000024.1, read on the forward strand.
GAGCTAGATATTATCTGAAAATATATTATTCGTTAAACAACTGATTTACAAAAAGAAAATTTATGGAACATACCATTATCAGCGTTCAGACAACCGTAGATGCGCCCATTGACAAAGTATGGGACTGCTGGGTCAACCCTGAACATATTATGCAATGGAACAATGCGAGCGATGACTGGCACACGCCAAGGGCCGCCAATAACCTGAAAGAAGGGGGCAGGTTCAATTTCCGTATGGAAGCAAGGGACGGCAGCATGGGTTTTGATTTCGAAGGAACTTATGATGTTGTGATTCCAAATGATAAAATTGAATATACTATTGCTGACGGACGAAAAGTAATTGTTGACTTTACGGCGCAGGACAAGCAGACCCATATCCTGGAGACGTTTGAAGCCGAAACCTTTCATACTACAGAACTTCAGCAGCAGGGATGGCAGGCCATTCTTGATAATTTCAAAAGATATACAGAACAAAAAAGCCCTATGCGAGTTAACTAAACAAACAACAGTCAATGAACTCCAAAATAGCACTGGTCACAGGTGGCAGCCGGGGACTTGGTAAGGAAATGGCAATAGCCCTCGCCATGAAAGGTATTGACGTAATCATTACCTACCAGTCCAAACATGCAGAAGCAGAAAAAGTGGTTGAGGAGATTCAACAGATGAACAGGAAAGCAGTTACGCTTCAGTTTGATATTTCCAAAGTACACACCATTGATCATTTTGTGGCCGAATTGATTTCCACCCTGAAACACAACTGGGGCGTTTCTACATTTGACTACCTGGTAAATAATGCGGGCATTGGTGCAACAGTGCCCATTTCCAATGTAACGGAAGAACTTTTCGATCACCTGATGAATATACATTTCAAAGGGGTATACTTTCTTACGCAAAAATGTCTTGCGCATATGAATGATAACGGAGGAGTAGTTTTTATCTCTTCAGGCACCACAAGATTCTGCGTTCCGGGTTACTCTGTGTATTCATCTCTTAAGGCAGCTGTCGAAGTATTTACAAAGTATGTGGCCAAAGAATTCGGGCCCCGCGGAATAAGGTCCAATATTGTAGCCCCGGGCCCGATTGAAACAGACTTTAACAGTGCCGCCATTCGCAGTAATCCGCAGATGAAAGCATTCCTTTCATCGCAAACGGCACTGGGACGGGTAGGCAATGCAGACGATATCGGCTCCATCGTAGCCTTTCTTTGTACCGATGAAGCCAGGTGGATCAACGGGCAGCGCATCGAAGCTTCGGGCGGAATAAATTTATAATCCGTATTTACAATTTATTAATAATATAATAACGAAAGGGAAATAACCTATCCTTGGCATTTTCCCTGATTTGAACTTACTTATCAGCCGAATATCAGTTGAATGGTAAGATGTCTTTATTTAATTATTGTAGTACTTTTTTCATGTACCGGGAACAAACAGACCATTAAAATAAAGGGATCCGATACAGAAGTAAATCTTGTTGTCCATCTGGCTGAATCCTTTCATAAAAAAAATCCAGACATTTTTATTTCTATCTCAGGAGGCGGTTCAGGCCTTGGTATCGCATCATTGATGAACGGGACCGGTGATATTGCCAATTCTTCACGCAATATCAATCCAGAGGAAATGAAGCTTTTCCATGAAAAAAATATACAGGTAGACTCATCAGTTTTTGCACAGGATGCCATTGCTTTTATTGTATCCAAAGATCTTCCGCTCGATTCAATTGATATAAACCAATTAAGCCGGGTGCTTAATGGATCACAGAGGAATTGGAAAGAATTGACAGGAAAAGATGTATCGATAAATATATATGGCAGGCAAACCAATTCGGGAACGCATGAGTTCATTTGCAAAAAACTAAATATTTCATTTTCGCCACATGCAAAACAGATGAATGGCAATGCCCAGATCGTGGAAGCGGTGAGCGTTGACCCTTCGGGCATTGGATATGTTGGCGCAGGCTATGTCAGGTATGGTGGAAATAAAGGAATAAAAGCGCTATTGATTTATGATGAAAAAAGCAACAGGGCCCTTTCCCCTTTAGACATTGAAATGATTTCCTCAGGAAGTTATTATTTTCAACGGCCTCTTTTCCATTATTACCGCGCAGACGCCTATGAATATATACGGCCTTTTCTTGATTATGAGAAAACAGAGGCTGCACAGAAAATTATCTCGTCAGCCGGATACTATGCAATAAAGTGATGGACAAGCAAATAAAGAAAAGAGAACGTATCGACAGCCTGTTTAAGTTCATTTTTAAAACAGCAGGCATTTCTGTTATCGCATTACTGGGTGGAATTTTTTTTATGCTGTTTTATAATGGTATAAGTTTTCTACTGGATGTAAGACCTCTTGATTTTTTTACCGGCTCACAATGGGATCCCGGAAATGTCACAAGTAAATACAGCATTATTCCCCTATTGTTTAGTACCGCCCTTGTAGCTGCCGGTTCAATGCTCATTGCTGTTCCACTGGGCATACTTTGCGCTGCGTTTCTCTCCGAACTTGCGCCCTTAAAGTTACAGGCCGTTTTAAAACCGGTGATTGAGATGCTGGCCGCTATTCCATCAGTTGCCATTGGATTTCTGGGCATAGTACTGGTAGGTCCCGGTATTGCGAAGTTATTTGGCATTTCAAATGGTTTAAATGCATTAAATGGTTCAGTCCTGCTGGCAGTTATGGCCCTTCCCACTATTATTACCATCAGCGAAGACGCTATTAATGCCGTTCCAAAAAGCCATAGGGAAGCATCCCTTGCTCTGGGTGCAAATAAATGGGAAACATTATACAGGGTAACGCTACCTGCAGCAACACCCGGACTCATTGCAGCTGTCATGTTGGGTCTGGGAAGAGCTTTGGGCGAGACCATGACTGTATTAATGGCGACAGGCAATTCGGCAATAATGCCTGGCGGGTTTCTTGATTCGGTGAGGACAATAACAGCAACCATCGCCATTGAAATGGGTGAAGTGCCCTACCAGACAACACATTATTTTGCACTTTTCGCCATAGCTGCCGTCCTTTTCCTGATCACATTGTCTATTAATTTGCTGGGTGAGTTTTTTGCCAGGCGACTGAGAAAATTTCAAGAATGAAAAAACTCACCTTTTACCTGAACTATTTATGGCTGACAGGTTCCACGCTGGTAGTGTGCCTTTTTTTGGGCATCATACTGTTTAATATATTCAGCAAAGGTTTGAATACCTTGTCATGGAATTTTATTTCGACATTTCCGAAAAATGGTATGACGTCCGGTGGAATACTGCCCGCCATCATGGGTACCCTGTTGCTTACCATCATCACCACCGTATTTGCCGTTCCTTTTGGCATATGCTGTGCAATTTACCTGAATGAGTATTCTTCGAATTCATTGCTGACAAATATTATCAGGGCCTCAATCCGTAACCTCGCCGGTATTCCGTCCATAATCTATGGTCTTTTCGGCCTTGCCCTGTTTGTCCAGTCATTAAAGCTGGGTACATCCATATTATCGGCAGGACTTACCCTTGGACTGCTGTCACTTCCGTATATCATCACCACCACTGAAGAAGCACTGAAAAGAATTCCTAATACCATGCGCGAAGCTGCCCTGGCATTGGGCGCTACCCAGTTTGAAACCATTAAAGACGTAGTACTGCCGAAGGCATTACCGGGAATCCTTACCGGTGTTATTCTCTCACTGTCGCGAGCCGCAGGGGAAACAGCGCCAATACTTTTCACTGGAGCAGCTTTCTATATTAACGCGCCAGCCACTTCAATCAACCAGGAATTCATGGCCCTTCCCTACCATCTATATATGCTGTCCACGCAACATCAATCCATTGAACAAGTAAAACCACTGGCATATGGAACGGCGGTAGTATTAATTATGCTTGTTTTTGGCCTTAACATATTCGCTTTCCTGGTAAGATATAAAAACAGAAACCAAGACTGACATGGAAGACATTAAACTCTCGGCACAGGAACTCAATCTTTTCTTTGGAAACAAGAAAATTCTGAAAGACATCAATATTTCCTTTCCCAGGAATAAGATCACCTCACTCATCGGGCCTTCCGGATGTGGAAAATCTACTTTACTACGTTCATTCAACAGGATGCATGATCTCACTACAGATGTAAGAATTGAAGGAAAACTGAGAATTGACAGCCAGGATATTTATGATCGCAATACTTCGGTCACCGCGTTACGGAAAAAAATAGGCATGGTGTTTCAAAAACCTAATCCCCTGCCGAAAAGTATTTTTGAGAATATGGCCTACCCCCTGAATATTCACAACTACCCCAGGAAAGAAATTCCCGGAATGGTTGAAGCAGCCATTAAAGAAAGTTACCTGTGGGATGAAGTTAAGGACGAACTGAAAAAACCTGCAGTTAGGTTATCAGGCGGACAGCAACAACGGCTTTGTATTGCAAGGACAGTTGTACTTCGGCCTGAAGTTATCCTGATGGATGAACCCTGTTCGGCACTTGACCCGATAAGCACCCGCAAAATTGAAGAACTGATCCTGAAACTTAAAGAACAATATACCATTATCATTGTCACTCACAATATGCAACAAGCCCAGCGCATATCAGACAAAGTTGCATTCATGTATATGGGCGAACTTATTGAATACGGTTCCATTAGTGATATATTCAATACACCGGCTAAAGAACTGACACACAATTACGTGAACGGACATTTTGGATAATTCTGGAGCCATCCGTGCTACTGAAAACTATTGATGGTCGTCAATCTTTATAGTAAGGAATCTTTCCACATTAAGGCAATTTTTTTTTGCTGATGAAGTTCTTCTTTTCATAATAGCATAAATTGCCTTTTACTTATCTCTCCATCCAATCCATACTACAATCTTCTATCCATTTCCTGGAAATATGCCCGGCAGGAAAAACGACGCTATATTACTGTTTACAGTGCTTTCGTGCTCACTAACCTGATCAATGCCACAAGACCCTGGCTTTATGGATGGTTCATCAATGCAATTCAAAAAGACGGATGGAAAGTGCTCGCCAATGCATGGATGTATGCAGGGATTTACCTCGGATTGAACCTGCTGGAATGGTTGATCCACGGACCGGCCCGCGTAGCGGAAAGGTCACTGGCTTTTAATCTTAGCAGGAACTATTTAATGGAAACCTATCACCAGACACTCCACCTTCCTGTGAAATGGCACCAGGACAATCATAGCGGTGCCATCATCAACAGGGTAAGAAAAGCTTATGAGGCACTGAAGCATTTTTTCCAGGATGGGTTCATGTTCTTTCATTCTTTTGCCAAGTTCATTTTTTCCTTTGCAGCCATTGTATACTTCTCCCCTTTCTTCGGACTGGTAAGTGCGGTCCTGGGGGCATTAACCATTTACCTGATTTTTAAGTTCGATAAGCCGCTGATCAAAAACCTGAATGCCACCAATGAAAAAGAACACGTGGTGTCAGCAACATTGTTCGACAGTCTTTCCAATATCAATACAGTCATCACCCTCAGGCTCGAAAAACAAATGCAAAACAGCCTGCTGCAAAAAATAAAGGATGTCTTCCCTCCTTTCAGGAAAAATGTTGAGATCAATGAATGGAAATGGTTCGTGGCAGACATGCTGGTGGCCTTCGTATATTGTGTGATCACCATTGGATATGTGATGCAGAACTGGAGCCCCGATAAAGTATTCCTGGTGGGCGGACTGGTGACCCTACTGGCTTATGTTCAACAATTCACCAGCGTATTCCATGATATTGCCTGGCAGTATAACCAGATCATTCAATACAATAATGATGTGGAAGCGGCAAGGCCCATTAAAGATGAATACGAAAAACACCACAGGCCGGATTCGAATGGCGGCCTTCCTGAAGACTGGAAAACGATAGAAATAAATCAGCTTAATTATTCCCACAACCAGGCATATATCGCAGGAAATAAAGCCCACAGCCTTCATGATATTCACTGTACGCTGAAAAAAGGTCAACGCATTGCGCTGGTTGGAGAAAGCGGAAGCGGAAAAAGTACATTGCTCGCCATTTTACGAGGCCTTTATGAACCAGAAAAGGGATTGAAATTAACGGTTGACAATGTGCAATCTGACAACCTTGGTATCCTGTCAGATACAGTGACGCTATTTCCCCAGGAACCTGAAATATTTGAAAATTCAATCAGGTATAATATCACGCTTGGCCTGCCTTTCGAAGAAGAAGAAATCGTCAGGATATGCAAGGCTGCCCAGTTTTCAGAAGTTGTCAGCCAACTGCCTGCCGGACTAGACTCCCACATTAAAGAAAAGGGCGTTAATCTTTCCGGCGGGCAAAAACAACGGCTGGCCCTTGCCAGGGGAATACTTGCCGGGCAAAACAGTGACATTATCCTGATGGATGAGCCTACCAGCAGTGTTGATCCCAAAACGGAACTCCTGATCTACCAGCAATTATTTGAAGAGTTTAATGATAAAGTCATTGTATCAGCACTGCACCGGCTTCACTTGCTGGCTTATTTTGATCACGTCTATGTGCTGGAAGACGGAATGATTGTAGCTGACGGAAGCTTTGAGTTCCTCAAACAAAACAGCCCGCACTTTAAAGAATTGTGGAAGCACCAGGAGGAACAACAAAAAATATTACCCCTGTGATTTTTACTCGCTGCTGGCCCGGCTCAACCTGTCGTTGATTGCCCTGCCGATCCCTTCATCCGGGAACCGCTCCGCCAATATAAGATCCACTTTCAATTGATCTATTTCACGCAGGGCAGTAAAAAGGTTGCCCGCTGCTTCATGCAGGTTTCCTGAAGGAGACAGTACGAAATTCATGGAAGCACGCGAATATTTCTTAACAAAGGAAATGACGGCTGTCCGGAGACCGCTGTATTGATCCATCAACTCATCAATTTCTCCCACCAGCAACCTGGTGGATGGGGCATAATGACTTTTCAACTGACCAGGCGTTTCAGGCTGCTTGTGCAATAAGGAAAGAACAACTTCCTTCCCGGTTAATTTTCGTATGTCCTCCACCGTTATACCTCCAAGCCTGTAAACAATGATTTTATCTTCTTCAAATCCGGCAATGGTGGATTCAAGTCCCACTTCGCAGGGGCCTCCGTCAAGTATATACGGGATCTTTCCTCCCAGTCCATCGAGCACATGTGTTGCGGAAACAGGGCTTACATATCCAAATGGATTGGCACTGGGTGCCGCAAGCGGAAAATCAATTAACCTGAGCAATTCAAGTGTCATGGGATGCGCAGGAATCCTGATCACTACTTTATCACTGCCGGCGGTTACCAGGTCTGGCACCAGGGCCGACTTAGGCAATAAAAAGCTGATGGGTCCGGGCGAAAAATGTTTGGCCAGTAACTGTGCATCATCGGGAATTTCATGTACATATTTGGCCACCGAAGTAAAATCAGGGAGGTGAATAATGAGGGGATTAAAACGGGGCCTTTGCTTTGCTTCATAAATACGTAGCACTGCTTCGTTATCCAGGGCATTGCCTGCAAGGCCATACACTGTTTCTGTAGGTATGGCCACCAGTTCCCCGTTTTGTAACAATGACGCAGCCAGCCTGATGTCTTTTCCAACCCTGGTAATCATATGCCTGTATAAATCAACTTCATCGTTCCGTCAGTGAACATGATGGGTTTCGGTTTCTATGGTGTGGCCGCAATGCGGGCAAATAATGGTGTGCGACTTCTTGACCTTCCTGATCTCTTCCAGGAAGCCTGCAGTAATAATGCCCGCAGGCAGGGCAAACATTGCAACGCCGGTCATAGCGATAATCCCGGTGAGCATTCTGCCAATGCCGGTAATGGGAGCTATGTCGCCATATCCGATCGTAGTTAGTGTAACAACTGACCAGTATAAGGTATCCGGAATACTTGTGAATTTATCGGGTTGAGCATGGTGCTCAGCAAAAAACATCAGGCAGGCTGAAATGATGATCAGGCCTGTGGTCATTATAAAGGCAATCAGTAGTTCCTGGAACCTGGATCGGAATATGTTGGCAATCATTTTTGAAGCCTGCATATAACTGGCGAGCCGGAAAATCCTGATCAGCCGGATAAGCCGGAGCAACCTTAATTCCCGCAGGTCAAGTACGATAAAGCTGGTCAGGTAATATGGAAGAATAGCGGCAAGGTCGATCAGGGCCTCCCAGCTGAACATATATTTAATCCTTCCCCAGAGCCAGTGATGATATTTTGGATCATGGGTGCAACTCCAAAGCCGAAGTATATATTCCAAAGAGAAAATGCCCACAGAAATGGCGTCAAAAGTGTCAAAAAATGTCTTATAATGTTTATAAATCGATGGCTCCGTCTCCAGCATGAGAGCAATAAGGTTCAGGATGATCAGCGTAATCAGGAATGCGTTGATAATTTTGTCCCAACGGGAATTACCCTGGGTGGGATGAAGTAAAATATGGACATTCTTTTTAACCTTATGGTACATGGCAGTTAGTATGCAGGAAATATAAATAAAAAAAGGGTAACCATTATGGCAGATTGCTATTCGTGGCAAAATAACCGTTTTGGATTTTGCTACAACCAAAACAGCCAGATTTATGTAATCGCAGTTATATTGATATCCTTTATAAAAGAAATTACATGAAAAGAACACCGTTCGTCCTGATTGTATTGTTATCCTGCATCACTGGATGCCAGCATAAATTAAATAACCCGCAAACTCCGCAAATGAATGCTTTAGCAACATTAGAAAATACCCGGTGGAAACTGGTCAGTGTACCCGGACAGGATTCCCTTCCGACACTGGAAAAGGAAGTCTATATCCAGTTTAATAAATCCGACAGCAGTTTCCGCGGTTATGCGGGCTGTAATAACATGACGGGAAAGTTTACCATGGATGGAAACAAGCTCACTATCGGGCCTGCCGCAATGACCCGAATGATGTGTCCACCCGCAAATATGAAGGTGGAAGATTTATTAACAAAAACCATTCATAACACAGACCGTTATAACATCAAAGGCCAGCAACTGGAATTGAAAAAAGGCGACGAATTGCTGGCATTATTTGAAGCCGTTTACCTTAAATAGGTAATGACCACTTACACAAAAGCAGGATTAATCCTGCTTTTTTTGTTTTTTTACGGATGATTACGAGAACTGCCTCATTTTGTATATTTCTCCTGTTCTTTTCCTTCCAGGTATCAGCACAATCATTGCAACCTGGTTTTAACGCGCGGGAATATAATGATCTGCTATTATTGGCCGAGCTACAATACCTCAATAAAGACAGCAGCGTCCCACATTATGAAATCCAGTACAGGTCGCCCGAAATGGGGTTGAAAAATCGCTGGGATCTGTGGTTAAGGGACGATAATGTGGGCATCATCAGTATCCGCGGCACTGTAGGTGACATTTCGAGCTGGCTCGAGAATTTTTATTCAGTTATGGTACCCGCAACAGGAAGGCTACAGATCAATGACAGCACTTCATTTGATTACCGTCTGGCCGAGAATCCACAAGCTGCCGTACATACGGGTTGGACAATCGGACTGGCCTATCTCGGTCCTGATATCTCTGAAAAAATCACCACCCTCGGTAAAGAGAAGAATGTTTCGGAATTTATCATCTTCGGGCATAGCCAGGGCGGGGCGCTTGCCTTTCTCACCACTTCCTATCTCCATTACCTGCAAAAAAATGGCAGCCTGCCATCCAATTACAGTTTCAAATCTTATTGCAGTGCCGCACCAAAACCGGGCAATCTGTATTACGCATATGATTTTGACTATATCACCAGGGGATCAAAAGCTTTTACCATTGTAAATTCGGATGACTGGGTGCCGGAGACACCATTTTCGGTCCAGACCCTGGAGGACCTTAATGCAGTTAGTCCTTTCTCCAACATCGATGCCGTATTTGCCAGGCAAAAAATGCTGGCCCGATGGTACCTCAAGGGGATGTATAACAAGATGGATAAGGGAAGCAAAAAAGCACGCAACAGGTTTGAGAAATACCTGGGAAAAAAACTTTACCCAATGATAAAGAAAAGCCTGCCTCAATTTAAAGAACCGGTTTATGCAGGAACAATGAATTATATGAGGGCGGGAACGCCGATTGTATTGTTGACCGATTCGGTTTATAAAGAGAAATTCAAGGGTGCCAAAGACAAGATCTGGATTCATCATGGTCTTGCTCCTTATAAATACCTCGCGAACGAAATATATCCAGTCGACCCCGAACCTCGAATACCCGGGCAATAAAACATCAATGTCACCGGGCTTGTTTTCGAAAGCTTAACTTTATAGCATGCCTACACAACGCCGACCGCAGGTAGACAGACTGATCTTGAAATTCAACGGTGAGCCCGCAAATTTTGTTTTTCGTACCATGGAAGAGATTGAAGGGTACCAGAAATCTTCTGTCAAGGCTACCCCACCCCATCGTCATAACTATTATACTATCATCTGGGTCAGGAAAGGAAAGGGAACTCACTTTATAGATTTCCGCAAATACGAGGTAAAGGATGATACCATATATTTCCTTACCCCGGAACAGGTACACGATCTGCAACTGGAAGACGGTGCGCGTGGATATGTGTTGTTGTTTACGCCCGACTTTACCATGGAGTATGGATTGTCCCTGCAGTTTATTGAAAATACAGGATTCTTCTTTCGATGTGATGATCTTGCGCCCTTTCATATTCCTCCAGGCGTAGATTCAAAAACCCTGGAGCATCTTGTTCTTCATATCAGGGATGAATTCAATGGCGCTTCAGCATATTACCTCGATGCCATTGGTTCATGGCTTAAACTCTTCCTGCTGGAATGTAAAAGATTATCTATGCAGGTTAGCCAGGCGCCTGAACCCCGCACCAGTACGAGGGCAGTGCTGGTAAAACAATTCCGGGACCTGCTGGAAAATAATTACAACAAGTGGCATAAGGTGGCTGATTATGCCAGGGAACTGCATATCACTCCCAACTACCTGAATGAAGTGTTATCGCTTGAAACAGGCACTTCTGCAAAAGACTTTATTCTAGACAGGATCATGCTGGAAGCCAAACGATATGCCGGCTTTGCCGAGCTAAGCGCCAAGGAAGTGGCCTATACACTGGGCTTTGAAGACCCCAGCCATTTCAGCAAACTATTCCGCCAGCACCAGGACAGGAGTTTTACCGACTTCAGGGAAGAAACCCGTAAAAAATACCAGTGAGCCCGTCCTTTATCAATTGCCCGTAATGAACCATCAGTGTAATTTTGGTGTTTAAACATCAAATTAATTCATATGTCTACAACTACAGCACCTGTTACTACCTCCACCACCTGGAGCATCGACGCTTACCATAGCGAAATCCACTTTAAAGTAAAGCACCTGGTGATCACCACGGTTACCGGGAAATTCAGGAATTTCAGTGGTACGGTGGAAACTACCAATGACGATTTTACCCATGCAAAAATTGAATTCAGCGCTGATATCAACAGTATCGATACCGGTGCCGAGGCAAGGGATACCCATCTTAAATCACCTGATTTCTTTGATGCAGAAAAACATCCTGAGCTGAAATTCAAAAGCAACTCTTTTTCTAAAAAAGGGGACGATTATATTTTACATGGCGATCTGACCATTCGCGATATCACCCGCCCGATCGAATTGGCAGTGGAATTCAATGGCACCACGAAAGATCCGTTTTACGGAAAAACAAAGGCCGGTTTTGAACTGAACGGAAAAATCAACCGTAAAGATTTCGGACTGGTATGGGGTGCCCTTACAGAAACCGGTGGCGCCGTGGTAGGCGATGAAGTTAAATTACATGCTAATATCCAGCTCGACAGGGTCGAAAATTAATACGGCCATCGGCTTAATATAAAATTCTGATTAGCGCCAGTAGTGGGATTACCATGGAGAGCAGCCATATGATACAAAAGGCTGCTTTCCCGGTATTGCCCAGGATAATCTCGTCCTCCAGCCTGTCTTCCTCATTTTCTTCGCTTTGTTTTTTCTTCCACAGTATGCTGATGCGCATCAGCAAAAAGAGATCAATCAGCAGCAATGCGTAATTTTTTGTTCCCCATGCCAGTAGTGCAATAAGGATGGCAGAGAGCGCAATAAAAATGGTTTGAACAATTTTACCGGAACTGAAGAATAATGTTTCCAGCATCTGCCCGCCGTCAAGAGGTGCTACGGGCAACAGGTTGAATACATTAAGAAAAATAAACAGCAGGGCCAGCTGGTAATAGATGTATTGCTGGCTGTATGAATATGCCATCAGGCAAATCATTCCAATCAGTATACCGGGTATAGGCCCGGCCATAAGGACCACCATTTTTTTAACCGGGTGAACATGTGAGGGCTGCCCTGAAACGAAAGCGCCAAGAAGTGGTATGAATAACATCTTTACATTGCCATAACCATAACTTTTCATGGCAATAAAGTGTCCGGCTTCGTGTACAACAATTACGATGACCAGCAGCAGTATACTTTTCAGGTCGTGAAATAACAGGTAGTAGATGCCGATATATAACAGGAGGCTAAGTAAGGTTCTAAGCCAGGGATGGCCGGTAATACCAGGCATTACTGATACCTGTTGATCACAGTGGTAAACTCTTCGAGGCTCACTATTCCCTGCTTGCGCCAAACCTCTTTTCCCTCTTTATATATAATGAAAGTCGGCAGGGCCTCAACCTTCCAGGTATTCATCAGATCGGTATTTACACCACCGTCCACAAATTTTACGGAAATTTTGGCTGCCATATTTTTTTTAATATCCTCCACCACTGGTTCCATTTTCTTACAGGGCGGGCACCATGAAGCGCCAAAATCCACCATCACCAGCTTACTCGCATTGGTGAAATCAACATACTGATCATTGCTGATTTTATTTTCTTCCACCAATCCTTCGACGGGCTTCCCTGATTTTTTCCATGAGGTAAATCCGCCTTCAAGATTGATCACTTTATAGCCTTTACTGCGGAGCAGTTGTGCAGCGGCATCGGACCTGACACCGGACTGACAATAAATGTAAACGGTTTTATTTTTGTCGAGGTACTGGGTACGGTCATTAAACTGGTCGCGCTTCGTCCAGTCGGCCTGAAATGCATTTTTAATATGACCCGTATTAAACTCTGCCGAAGTCCGGACGTCAAGCACCAATGCATTCCCTTTTTCAATTCCCTTTTCAAATTCATCTGCCCCCATTACCTCCTGGGCCTGGTTGGTACAACTAAAGAATGAAAGAAAAAAAGCTGGAGAAAAATCATTTTTTTCATAAGTACAATTTACGAAGAACCACGGTAATTAATAGTTTCGAAGAAAATGAACATGCTATTCATATCCAGGCAAAATCCGCTGAACGAGGCATGGTATTAAAAACATCATTAAAGGCCTGCGGCGGCAGGGCCATTTTTCGCCGGTCGAGATGTATCCATGAACCATCAACATTGATGACAGCTGAAAGTTCATCATTGCGCCTGATATGATGCCGGATCGACCATCGTAAATAATTATGTCTTGCCTTGGTGATCTGCATGTCGATATCCACCTTGTCGCCAAATTTGATCTCCTTTCTGAAAACGCATTCTTCGCGGAGAAGGATCGGACCAAGCCGGTGAAGCTGGAGCTCATGCTGGGTAATTCCATTTTCCACAAAAAAGCACATCCTTATGTAAGCACCCAGATCATAAAACCTGGAATGCGTCATATGAAAATTGGGATCAAGATCTGCCCAACGGACCTCTATGGATTTGAGGTATGCGTCCATCATGGAAATTAAACAGCCTGCTTCCGGGTTGAAAGCAGGCCGGTTGAGTTATTTCGCGTTGTATAAGAGCTCGTAATATTCGTTCGCCATACGGTTTGAGTCGAACTGGAACCTGACATCTTTCATTCCGTTCTTCACCACCTGTCTCCAGGTTTCGGGTGCATCGTAGTATGAAGGCAATATCTGGTTTTCCAGTATGTCATAAATCTGGTCAAGATCGTATTGATCCTGTTCGTGAACATGCATTTTTTCGTAATCCACCGGTGGTACCACAAAGCCGTTATAGCCATGATTAATGAACTCTACGATCCATCCGTCGTTGGTGGAAAAATTCACTGCGCCGTTCATGGCTGCTGTCATACCACTGGTGCCTGATGCTTCACGGGGAACGCGGGGATTATTCAGCCAGATGTCTGCTGATTGCTTAAGCCGTTTGCTAAGGTGAAGTTCATAACCGGTACATACCGCCACGTTTGGATATTCCTTACTCAGGTGTACCAGGTGATTGAAATCGCTGATCGCGGGATAATCTACAGGATATGGTTTACCTGCCCAGATGATCTGTACAGGATATTTTTTATTATTCAACAGCGCTTCGAATCTTTTCTTATCGCGGGTAATCAGTTCTGCCCTTTTATAACCGGCAAAACGGCGGGCCCATACAATCGTAAGAACATCAGGATCCAACAGTTTACCCGTTTGGTCAGCCACCAGGTCGAATGCCCTTTTCTTGAGGTATCTCTTCCTGTCAACGAACCTTTCTTCATTCTGTTCGTCCATGGCAAAATACAGCTGCTTATCGGCCCAGTACTTCCAGTTCTGTGCATTGGTGATGTGGATGATCCTTGCGGTTTCCGGGTGCTTGCTCCACATCTTCCGGCTCACATGACCATGCAATTCAGATACGGCATTGGAAAGCCTGGCAAAACGCAGTGCCACCAGTGAATGGTTGAACTGATCATCATGCAGTCCGGTCATTTTCTTCACCTCATCGATACTATAACCGTTGAAGTAGGACATTTTATAGCAAAGGTGGATGTCGTGCTTCTCATTGCCGGCTTCTTCCGGAGTATGTGTGGTGAAAACAAGTCTTTTCTTTAGTTCTTCCCTGCTTCCGAATTTCTTGAGCAGGTAAAATACTGCGGATACAGCGTGAGCTTCATTGAGATGGTAAACATCGGGTTCAAACTTTATTTCATCCAGCAGTTTGGCGCCGCCGATACCGAGCAGGATAAACTGCGCCACTTTGGTGGCTACATTGGCATCATAGAGCCTGTGGGTAATCGTTTGGGAAACATAATCGTTCTCCGGAACGTCCGTGCTCAGCAGGAACAGTGGTGCGCTGTTGAAGATGCTGGGATTGAGGTACCAGACCTTCACATGGACCGGTGCGTCGTGGATGGAAATCTGGAATTGAATGCCGGTATCTTCCAGGAAATTGTAAATTTTTTCATTCCATTGAACCTGCAGGGTCTGGTCCTGGTTCCTGGCCTGATCGTAGTATCCATATTTCCACAAAATACCAATGCCGATAAGGTTCTGTTTGAGTTCATACGCACTTCTCAGGTGAGAACCGGCGAGAAAACCAAGGCCACCGCTGTAGATCTTCAGCGGCTGATGGATAGCGAATTCCATAGAGAAATACGCTGCTTTTGTGGTGTACCGGGAATCAACGGGATAGGGTACGTTGTAATGACTAAAATTGGTCATATAACGATTGCTTGCTTTATGAAATGAGGGCGCAATATAAACGGAAAAAAGGAATTCAGATTGTTACGGCGTAAAAATGACGCAAAGACAAGGGATTTCGGATTGCGGATTACGGATTGGCGGACCTGTCCTGCTTTAGCGTGATTGCAGACTCTATATAGTAGCGTTAGCGAGGGTGGATTATGGATATCCTTATGAAAGACGGATTGATGTTTATTTGCGTTTTGCCGGAGCTTTTTTGACTGCTTTCCTGGGGTAGCTGCCCTCAAAAAAACAGCGGATTCCCCGGTAATTGCCGCAACCCTGTAACTCTTTGAGGCTCACCTGGTTATTGGAAAAAGTGAATTCCAGGGAACAGGGATCCCCCGATGCAGCATACTGCGCCACATTGGGTTTGATTAATGTGGCCTCCCCCTTCAATTCGCCTATACAGTCGCCGTTATTTTTCTCAAAATGAATAAAGAACAGCACCCGGCCCGGCTTGGCGCCATCCCGGATACTGACCAGGTTTTTCCTGTCCTTGATATAGTCGCCGGAAAGCTTATTCGTTCGGGCAAAGGAGTCGATCGGGTTATAGACCTCCTTCACCTCCAGTTCCTCATTGGATTCCGTCAGGATAAGGGTAAAGGCCCCCGAGGTATTGTAGACATACACACTCTTGTTATAATAAATCTGGCCATCAGCGGCCTTCTTCTGCTTATTACGGGTAATCGTAAATTTCTTATCGATCCCTCCCTGGTAATGCGTGTTTCGCTCGGAACTGCTGGTGACCACCAGCATGCCTGCCTTAAATATATTGTCTTTGTCGAAGCAAAGAATATACCCTGCCTGCTTTGCGGGAGTAGCCGCTTTTATCAACAGGTACCTGTCCTCATTTTTGTCTTCTGCCCTGCCCATCAGGTAGAATTTGGGTTTGGTCCCTTTCCCAAACTCCTTCCTGAAAATACTGTCGGGCACGAACTGCTTGAGCAGGACAGGTGCAATCAGTGCGGAATCACTAAGCTTGACATTGATGGTGGTATCTGATAATACAACGGGCAGGGTAAGCTCCGGGAAAGACTGTACAAACTCCTCAGCCGTAACGGTGTCCTCCCCTGTCAGCATTTTCTTCTTACCCTTACAGGAAAACAGCACAACCATGCATATCATTACCCAAAAGAACCGATTCATTGAATTAAGATAGAAAAAAAGCCTGAATGGCCGCCATCCTGTATAATTATAATAGCCCGGCCATACACCCTGTTGCCCGGATGGCATACCTGAGGGAATGATATTCATAATAAGTGCATTTGATATATCTGCAGCTACCACTTACATTTGTACCCCTTAAAAACCATTAATCAAATCATTTATAATGCCTGCAAAAATCAAAGTTGCCAATCCGGTTGTTGAGCTCGATGGAGATGAAATGACCCGGATTATCTGGTCCTTCATCAAACAAAAGCTTATCCTTCCCTACCTGGACATCGATATTAAATATTTTGACCTGGGTGTAGAATACCGCGACCAGACCAATGACCAGGTTACCGTAGATGCCGCCAACGCGATCCGCCAGTATGGTGTGGGCATAAAATGTGCCACCATTACCCCGGATGAAGAAAGGGTTAAGGAATTTAACCTGAAACAAATGTGGAAGAGTCCGAATGGCACCATCAGGAATATTCTGGACGGAACGGTTTTCCGTGAGCCCATTGTGATCAAAAATATTCCGAGGCTGGTCACCACCTGGGATAAGCCGATCATCGTTGGCCGTCATGCCTTTGGTGACCAGTATCGCGCCACCGATTTTGTGGTTCCCGGCAAAGGAAAACTTACGGTGAAATTTGAGGGTGAAGATGGAAAAGTTATTGAGCACGAAGTTTATCAATACAAGGGAGGCGGCGTGGCACTGACCATGTATAATACCGATGAAAGCATACGCGGTTTTGCCAGGAGTTGCATGAATATGGCTTTACAGAAAGCCTGGCCCTTATACCTGAGTACAAAAAATACCATCCTGAAAAAATATGATGGTCGTTTTAAAGATATTTTCCAGGAAGTATTTGACGCTGAGTTTGCCACTAAATTCAAAGATGCTGGTATTACCTATGAACACCGGCTGATCGACGATATGGTGGCCAGTGCCATGAAATGGAATGGCGCTTTTATCTGGGCCTGTAAGAATTATGACGGTGATGTACAAAGCGATTCTGTAGCGCAGGGATATGGTTCACTCGGACTGATGACTTCCGTCCTGGTAACACCTGACGGTAATACCATGGAGGCAGAAGCAGCACACGGTACCGTGACCAGGCATTTCCGCGAACACCAGAAAGGAAGGCCAACCAGTACCAACCCGATTGCGTCAATTTTCGCATGGACCCGGGGACTTGCCTTCCGGGGAAAGCTCGACAACAACCAGGCGTTGATCGACTTCGCCAATGCGCTCGAAGCCGTTTGTATTGAAACCGTGGAAAGTGGAAAGATGACCAAAGACCTGGCAGTATGTATCCATGGTAATAAAGTGAATCACGGCGATCATTATTTGTATACCGAGGAATTCCTGGATGCCATTGATGAAAACCTTCAAAAGAAACTGGGATAGTCGTTGTGATAAATCTCTTGTAACAGGAAAGGCTGCCTCAATTGAAGCAGCCTTTCTTATTTCCGTTGTTCAGGGTATTGCTATTATTTTGTTTTAACGGTCTTTTTAATACTGTAGCTTCTATTCAGGTTGAAACCAATTGACCATTGACCAAAGCTGTCTTTAACAGGGTTGGCAGACAATTGCGGAAGATTGCTTGCAAATGCGCTGTTGGTGAAGAAGAATTGAAAGATGTGACCGCCAGTATCCCAGTCGTATCCAAGAGAGATCAGGTTAGGAGAATAACTCACCACTTCCCCGTTTTTATCGACAATATTTTCATACATATTCAGTTGCCTGGAATATTCAAATGTTAATGCCTGTTTGGAGGTTATCTTATAACGGCCACCAAGGCCAAGGGAATACACATTATGATCATTGTATCCATAGGCAACGATATTGCGGTGTACCATGGACGGTATAAACTGTAGTGAGAATTTTTCCGAAAATTTCCTGGCAATAAGAAGCTGATGCAAATAAGAGAAACGGTTCCAGTAGAAATCGTTAGGCGATTCAGCAGATTCAGACGCATTGAAATTTGCTGTTGACACCCACACGATACTTAATGGATAGTTATGTTCACCACTTTGCTGGCGGAGCAGTTTGAATTTTGCTGTACCCTCAAGTGCTGAGTTGCCGGCGAAACCAACGCCAAGATTCATCCACCTGATCGGCGTATAGTCGAACGACAGGTAAGTACCGGCATATGTTCCATTCATACCTAATAACCTTGCCATGTTACTCCATCCATCCTGCTTGTTCCAAATTTCCCCAAAGTGGTGGATGATCATGAACTGCAGATTTCCGACACCGGTCATCTCCACGCTATGCATATTGATAATCCTGGTGGATTTGAAAGTTGCCGTTGCGATATTTTGCTTTACTGTTGCGGAATCTTCCTGCTTGAGGTCATTCAGCAGATCGTCCTGGCCGGAAGTAGTACCCGCAATCAGCAGGCTAAGCAGGGAAATGAAGAATATTCTTTTCATGACTGAGTTGTTAAGATGATATTTCCTAGTTCATTTTAAATGATATCGTAGCATCAAGAGGAGTAGCTTCAACTAATTTTGGTTTCACCAGGTCCGGAACTGCAATTTTATAATCTTCGGCTTTTACAGTAAACAGGCATTTGAAGGTGGCTACATTACCCTTTACCGTTAGTATCACTGGAGCTTTGAAATCCTGTGTCACTCCATGCAGTTCCACTTTGCCCTCTGAACTGAGTTTGTATTCGCCATCCTTGGCGAGCATGGCCTTATCGAATCCGATCAGCTTTCCCTTATAGGTTCCATTGGGATACTGATTGGTATGAAGATAGTTTTCATTGAAGTGTTCTTCCAGCAGGGCGTTATTAAAGTGAAAGGACTTCATGGGCACCAGGAGGGCCACTTCAGCTGTTTCCACTTTTAAAACGGCGGTTGCTTCCTTGCTTAAAGCAGAATACTGTTTATCGCTCTGATTTTTATTCGGGTTGAAATATATATTGCCATCACGTGTCTTATATGTTTGGGCATTAAGCGACAATGAGATTAAGGCGAGTATTACGGATGTAAGGAAAAACTTTTTCATTTTTTTATGTTTTGTTGGTGTTTGAAGAGTGTGATTATTTATGGTTTATACCCCTGTGCGATCCAGGCAAGGAAGGTAGCCGCGGTGGATTCGGAGATATTGATAGGTCCGCCGGGATGCCCTTCACTTCCAAGGCTGTTCATCATCTCGGTTAGGGTCTGGCCATTTGCTTTAAGGGTTGTATAATCCAAAGTTTTGGCTGCACCACCGTGACAAGTACTACCATTACACTGGGTTTTCACCAGGGGTACTATATCTTTTTGATAGGTGACTTCGCTGGATGGCGGAGGTGGTGTATGATCTGTAGGTGAACCCTGCTCATACCATTTTTTGACAATGGTTGCCTGCGATGGAGTAAAGAATATACTTCCTTCACCGGGATGTGGAGCACCGTTTGCCATGTCATTCAACACCGAATCACGAATGAGTATGGCGTCATATAATATCACTGTCTTTTTTAACAGGGTGTCATAATATGAAAAAGGGATCTGCCTGGTGGTATTGTTGTTGTGGCAGCCGCATGCACCGCTGGTCATGATCGGCACTACATCATTGCTGAAGGATACCGAATTGATGGCTTCCACGGTGGGCAATCGGAACATCATAATAGTTTTTGTAGCAAGAGGGTAACCAGATAGATGCTACAATGATCAGGGTAAATAATGTCGCTTTCTTCATATAAAAAGATTGAAAATGGGCTTATTGTTTTTTGATAATCGTACCGGTCTTGATGTATTTGAAGATGCCTGAACCATCAAGGCCATATTTCCATACATCCGGGATATTGGGGTCAGCGAAATACCAGGCCTTGACAATAGCAATTTCACTTTTGGTAAATCCTCCATCACCATAAGCCATATCACCATGTTGAGAGGTGTTAAATACTTTTGTCCTCGGTGCAGCTACTACCATGGTGGAATCTACCCTTGATAAAATGGAACTGGTGGGACTGGTACTGGTGGATGAAACACTTTTTGCCAGGTTATCACCCTGAACATAAAAGCCCTTACCCGCCGGATTGGTATATACTATCCTGCCATGGCTTCTTAATGCCTTTGGATACATGATATCCAACAGGATATCATCATAAGAATTCAAAGGACCGCGATAACCGGAAGCGGTAACTGGTGTGCTGAATGTTTTATATGGCCTGAAACTGGCATTTGCCACAGTATCAGCATAAAATTTCCGCACGCTGTCTTTATATGCTCCCCAGACCTGTGTCAGCTTGGGTTCAAGTAATTGTGCGTAGATGGTGGTTGTACCGGATCCGGGATTAAAATAACTATAAGACACCGTGTCGGTTGGTGCAATATCAATTAACTTCCTCCTTGCCCATGCACCGCCAACGGTAGCCTGGTTATGGCAGTTGGCAGAACCGCAGCCATTCACAATCAGCGAAACAGCTGCCGGCCTGAAATCAAGGATGGTTGGTTCTTCAAGTGCACCGTTCTTGATCCAGTTATAGATCTTGGTTTTCTCCGTCTGCGAAAGGTCTACACCATAATTGATTGGCGGCATGGCCTTATTTACATCAGATGTTGTGATAAGATCGAATAACTGGCTGCCTTCAGGATTGCCTGGTATGACAAGTTTTTTTATCTCATCATAAGTAGTCAGCTTAGGTGCAATGTTTCCACCATGGCAGGAAGCAGATGCGCAATTGATCGCAATTATGCTTCGGACACCTGTAATATTAATGCTGTCATTTGTTGTTGAAACAGTATTCGCCTGGTCAACAACATAGGAATCATAAAATGAGGAATAAATGGTGGAGTCAGGCTGATCAACCAATGCTCGGGAAACAAGCATGGCATTTTCATTTTCTTTGGTACACTGTACCAAACCAGCCATGACCAGAACAATTCCCATAATTGAAACGGTCGCTTTTACTAATTTGAAACTGCCCATAATAAAGATTTTATAACTTATCGTTTTTGCAGGTATCTGTGACTATTGTCACTTGCTAAGGCGGTACAAAGTAGAACGGCGGCGCTGACAATACAGTGACATTTATTTGCGATAAATATGATTGAAATCACATTTATAGTGACGGAAGTCATATGGTAGTATCAACATAACACCAATATTTGCCTCTTGTCATTAAAAACAAGCACACAATGAAAATCAATAAAACACTAAGCAACCTGATAATTGTCGGTCTTATTTTGGGCCTGATCGTAGGTGGATGGGCTGTATGGTATGTATTCTATAAACCACATCGCGATGTTAGCTCAGAAAAACCTGCTTATACAGTAACCAGCAGTGCATTAACCGAATCTTTTAAGTCAGATACGGCATCTCTGGCAAAATATGTTGACCAGGCCATCCTGGTGGAAGGCGCCGTCACTGCAATTGAAGGTTCACACCTGTCTTTGGGCAATATTATTTGCAGCCTCGATTCTACTCAGTTGACAAAAGCGGGCAGCCTGAAAAATGGAGACGTCATTAAGGTACAGGGAAGGTTGACGAGTTACAATGACCTGATGGAAGAAATCATGATGGACAATTGTTACTTTAAGTAGCATAAGAATTTTAAAACTCCATTAAAAAAAGGTTGTCACCGTAGAAAGTGACAACCTTTTTTTGACATATACTGCTTCTTCGAAGTGGACCGCACTGGGCTCGAACCAGTGACCCCCACGTTGTCGACGTGGTGCTCTGAACCAACTGAGCTAGCGATCCGGGATGACAAATTTACAATCTTCAATTGAACGGATATACTATTTTCTTAAATTATATCTTTATAGTCTGATGAAGATCCCCCTGATTGCTTTTCTGATGTTCGCTACACTTCATGTTTTCGGACAAAAAATCAACAAAGATTACCGTCTTCATGTTCGCCGCACCGAACAACCCATAAAAATAGATGGCATATCCAATGACCTGGCTTGGCAGACTGCAGAAATGGCCGATAGTTTTTTCATGATGACACCTATGGATACCAGCAAATCTACTGCCCGAACTACGGTCCAATTTTGTTACGATGAAAAAAATCTTTATATCGTAGCCGTTTGTTATAAACCCCTTCCAGGTGAAAATATGGTAGAATCGCTACGCAGGGATTTTAATTTTGGCAAGAATGATAATTTCATCTTCTTCCTGGATACTTTCGATGACCTCACCAGCGGATTAAGTTTTGGCGCTAACGCAGAAGGTGCTCAGTGGGATGGCATGATGTATGAAGGAGGCAAAATGGATCTTAACTGGGATAACAAATGGACATCAGCTGTTAAAAATGATGAAGATAAATATGTTTTTGAGGCGGCCATTCCTTTCCAGACCCTGAGATACAAAAAAGGCATCCGGGAATGGGGTCTCAACCTTAGCCGTAATGATCTGAAATTACCTGAAAAATCCAGTTGGGCACCGGTACCCCGGCAATTCCCTTCTGCCGCGCTGGCCTATACCGGTACCCTCGTATGGGATGAAGAACCGCCACCACCGGGTGCAAATGTATCCATCATCCCTTACACGCTGGCCAATATGAGTAAGGATTATGAGAAAGATGACCCAACAAAATACCACGCGGAAATCGGAGGCGATATTAAAATCGGCGTTACCTCTTCACTTAATCTCGACCTGACCATCAACCCGGATTTTTCACAGGTGGAGGTTGACCGACAGGTCACGAACCTGGACAGGTTTGAATTATTTTTCCCGGAAAGAAGACAATTCTTCCTGGAAAACGGTGACCTCTTTGCCAATTTCGGATATGCTACGATACGACCCTTCTTTTCACGCCGCATCGGACTGGAGGCTCCTATTATAGCCGGTGCACGGTTCAGTGGAAAACTGAATAAGGACTGGCGGATAGGAGCAATGAATATGCAGACGGGCAAATCTGAAGAATATGGACTACCTGCCCAAAATTTTACCGTTCTATCCTTACAGAGAAGATTGTTTAAACGATCCAATATCGGGATCATCGCCGTTAATAAACAGTCTCCTGAAGATTTTTCGGATACCCTTCCCGGTAAGCCCGTCAATAAATATAACCGTAATCTCGGTCTTGAATACAACCTTGCTTCCGGCAATAATAAATGGACGGGAAAGGTTATGCTGGTAAAATCATTTTCACCCAATGTCACCGGCAGCGACTGGGTGCATGCAGCCAATCTTCTCTATGCAAGTAAAAGGCTCAGTGTTGGATGGCAACATGAATATGTGGGCCATAATTATTCTGCAGAAGTGGGTTATGTTCCAAGGAAAGGATATATTAAATTAAACCCCACAGCATCCTACCTTTTTTTCCCTAAAAGAGGGCCCATACTTTCCCATGGGGTTGCCTTCAACAGCACTTATTATTTCAACGAACAATGGAAAAATATTGATTACCAGACAGCAATTCCATATACAATAGCTTTTCGCAATGGCGCAACTTTTACGCCGCTTGTGCAAACAAATTATGTTTACCTGACTGCTCCATTCGACCCTACCAATTCAGGAAAGGATACCCTTGCTAGAGGAACTGAACACTATGCCAACACCACAGGGTTTGATTACGTGTCTACTCCAAAGAAAAAATTCACCTTCAGCCTGAACACCAGGGTCGGCGGATATTATGCCGATGGACACCGTTTTACCATGGGAGGAGAAATCAGCTACAGGTTCCAGCCATATGCTGTCCTCAGCCTGGCCGTAACCTATAATGACCTTAGGATGCCTGCTCCATGGAACAGAACCGAGTTATGGATTGTAAGCCCCAGGATTGATGTAACTTTTACTAATAATTTTTTCTTCACAACATTTATCCAGTTTAACAACCAGGCAAAAAATATCAATATCAATACCCGGCTGCAATGGCGTTACCGTCCGGCCTCAGATATATTCCTGGTATTTACGGATAATTACTATCCTGAACCCTTCGCCGTAAAAAACAGGGCGCTGGTGTTAAAGATTACTTACTGGTGGAACACATGAGAACGCTGCGCGTTAATTAGAAAATTGAGTAATGTGGGAATGTGGAAGTGCAAATCAGGAAATGAGATTCGCATCAAAAAAACAGTATGCGCTGTGCTTACCTTTATTGTTCAAGGCCAAAGAACTTTGTTTTTTAGAATGTGGTCGTTGCTCAGATTTTTGATACTGTTTCGGGTCTGTCACGATAGCTATTTTATAACTGAGTAAAGATGCCCACTGTAACTGTTACGAGTTGCCAGTCCAGCGTTGTTTTCCAACCTCTTTGATAATATTAAAATCGTATTGTTTTTTCCCGCGACGTATCAATATAAGTATACTTACAACCACACTTGGAGTGAATCCGATCTTATTAAACTCACTACACCGTCCCACATTTCATTTTCCCATTCCACTTCCACACTTCACACATTTCCCAATTACCTAATTATCGCTGGAGGCGATCGTTATCGCCTCCGGCGATCCTGCTCTTTCCTGATCAGCAGCAGTTCACGGCTGGTTTGTCCGGCCACCGCAGAATTCTCCTGTGCCCTTCGCATCAAGTAGGGTACCACATCTTTCAATGGCCCGAAAGGAAGGTACTTGCTGACACTGCAACCCGCCTTGGCAAGGTTAAATGTGATATTGTCGCTCATTCCATACAATTGAGAAAAATGTATGTGTGAATGGTTTAGAGGAAGATTTTTTTCCAGTAACAACCTTGTGCCCAGTAAATTACTTTCTTCATTATGCGAAGCTATTATGACCGACACTTTCGCTATATGCTCAATGCAATGGGTAACCGCAGCATTAAAATCACGGTCCGTTGATGCTTTGTCGGGCTGAATGGGAGAAGGATAATTTTTTTCTTTGGCACGCTCCCTTTCCTTTTCCATATAGGCACCCCTGACCAGTTTAACGCCCAGTATAAAATTTCTTTTTTCAGCGGCTTCAATGGAATCATCCAGGAAGGATAGCCTGTCGTGCCTGTACAACTGAAGCGTATTAAACACTACAGCTTTTTCTGTATTGAACTGATCCATCATCAGCATGGTCAGTACATCCACAGGATCCTGAATCCAGGTCTCTTCAGCATCCACTAAAACACCAATATTTTTTGCAGCGGCAACCGTACAAATCTTCCGCATTCTGTCGTGCACACGGTGCCATTCTTCATTTTCTGCCGGGCTCAGGGTTTCCAGTGCTTTGGCAAATCTTTTCATTAAGGTACCTGAACCCGCATCAACAGAATGGTCCAGTTTTTCCAGGAGGCTGAATCTTGCAATACCGGTGACCTTTATACTCATGAATGGTATATTGGGTTGCGTAGCGGCATAGTCGATGACGCGAATAAATTCTTCACAGGCATGATCATAATTATGCTCATCATCATCCCCTCCTTCTACACCATAATCAAGGATGACCTTAACGCCGTATTCACCCAGTTTTTTAGCTACGGGTGCGGTTTCCTCCAGGGTTTCCCCGCCTACAAACTGTGGGAAAATGGTACTGCGGATCAGCCAACCCACCGGCAGTCCTGCATTGATGGCCCATGGAGCAAGTTTGGTTCCCCATTTTACCAGCGTTGGATGACTCATGGCGGAAAAAAGAAAGTTAGCCTTCTTCAGCTGGCTTTCCGTTTTATAAGCAAAAGCATTCTCAGTGTTATCAAATGAAATAACGTCCATTTCGGATGATTAAGCCGCTAATATAATCAAATAAAAAAATCACGAAGGCTGTGTTTGATCATATCACCTGGTGATTAAAAGGCTGCAACACCATTTCCGAAACCACTCCGGAAACCGGTTGCTGGCATAAAAACCAAATTGCTCTCGCGGCTTCCTCTGTCCTGATCATTTTTTCCTTCTGTACCCTCAAATCAATACTGTCCCAGAAGGGCGAATCCACACCTCCCAGGTATATATTGGTAATCCTGATCTCTGTTCTTTTTATTTCTTCACGAACACTTTGCATCATGCCAACGAGCCCATACTTGCTTGCACTATACGCCGCAGCGCCTGCCATGGGCTGTTTGCCAAGCACACCCGGAATGTTTATGATAAGTCCCTTACCTGTTTTCTTCATTTGTGGTAAAAATGTTTTGATCAGCAGGAACGACCCGGTAAGGTTCACCTGGAGTGACTTTTGAAATTCGGCCAGGCTTAATTGTTCAAAAGGCTTTATGATCCCGATGCCTGCAGCATTGATCAGTATATCGATTGCCGGTACCTGCGCATGAACAGCAAGGCCCATGGAAGCAACAGATTGTTCATCTGTAATATCCACCGTGATGAGCCTGTCGGAAGCAAGTTTCAATTCCGCACCGATTTCTTCCAGCGCCTGCCGGTTCCTGCCTGATAAAAAAACGTTCGCTCCACTTTGTACCAGCAAAGCGGCAAGTTGACGTCCAATACCACCTGTGGCTCCAACAATGAGGATATTCCGGCTATTCAGCTTTTCCATGTGCTTTTGATCCTATAAACAGTAACGTCAAAAAATTGTTCTCTTCCTGGTATTGAAAAAGGCATTCCTCCGCCCAAAAATTTATCTTCGTGCCCTATCCAGCATTATGCAGATTACCCATACCGAGATTTACAAACTCACGATCAAAATGGAACCTTTCGTGATTGCCACAGAGGTGTCCTATTTTACACAGAATATTTTTATCCGGATTCATACTGATGAGGGCATTACAGGAATGGGAGAATGTTCGGCCTTTCCCATGCTTGTTGGCGAAACGCAGAATACCTGTTATGAGGTAGCCAAAGACTTTGCCAGGATCACCATGCATAAAGATCCACTACGCATCGAAGAAAGAATGAACGAACTGCATCAATACATTGCGTTCAACAGTACCATTAAAAGTGCATGGGATATGGCGCTGCATGATATCGCGGCAAAGGCGGCGGAACTTCCTTTGTATGCATTCCTGGGTGGAAAGAAAAAAGAAATCTATACTGATCTCACTATCGGTATTGATCGTCCCTTGGCCATGGCCGAAAAAGCAAAACAATTCATCCGGGATGGCGTCACCATTATTAAAGTGAAACTGGGAAAAAAAGGCAGTGAAGACGTGGAACGGATAAGGCTGATCCGCGAAGCGGTTGGCCCCGACATCAAACTGCGCATCGATGCCAACCAGGGTTGGGATTTTGATACCGCATTGTCTACCTTACTGGCGCTTGAACCATACAATATCCAGTTTTGCGAACAGCCTATCCCGCATCAATATGATCACCTGCTTCCCTCACTGCGACAGCAATCTCCTATCGCCATCATGGCCGATGAAAGCGTGTTTGATCATCATGATGCCATCAGGCTAATGGAAGCCGGCGCCTGCGATTTTATCAATATAAAACTGGCTAAATCCGGGGGCATACTGGAAGCCAGGAAGATTGCCGACGAGGCAGAAAAAAGAGGGATCAAATGCATGCTCGGCGGAATGCTGGAAAGCAGGCTTGCGTTGACCGCCAAGGTACATTTTGCCATGTCACATCCCAATATACATTTTTATGACCTGGATACCTGCCTGCTGGGGCAGCTCGAAGATCCGGTCAGGGGCGGCGCAGTGTATAACAATTATTATCTTGAAGTTCCCGATGGCAGCGGCATTGCCGCAGATATCGATGAGAATTTCCTGCAGGCTTGTGAAAAAACAATTATCTGATTAAAACACTTACATAATGCTGACAAAAAATCCTGACGAGACGGTGATTATCATGACTGAACTGGTGCTTCCCAATGATACCAATTTATATGGAAACCTGATGGGAGGCCGGCTTATGTACTGGATGGACATTGCCGCGGCACTTTCTGCCAGTAAACATTGTAATGCTCCGGTAGTGACGGCTTCTGTTGATAATATATCTTTCGAATCACCCATCAAACTTGGCAACGTAGTACATATCGAAGCCAAGGTCACCAGGGCATTTACCACTTCCATGGAAATACACCTGCGGGTTTGGGGTGAGGACCTTACCCACCAGTACCGTTATAAAAGTAATGAAGCCTATTATACATTTGTGGCCCTTGACCCAAACAGGAAACCCAGGCCCGTTCCCCAACTGGTACCCGTAACCGAAACCGAAATTAAACTGTTTGAGGGTGCTTTACGACGCCGCCAGCTCAGGCTTATCCTGGGAGGAAAAATGAAACCGGATGATGCCGCTGAACTCAAAGCACTATTCCTGAAAGACTGATCAGTCGCCAGGCCTGTAATTAACCGGAAGCATGTTGGCCAGCCTTTCATAGGCCCAGAAACCGCTGTATTGAACAGACAGAGGATTCTCCAGTACACCATTTGCATCCATGTATGCAGGTGGCTCCAGCATAGTCACCGTTGTCTGTACCCCCTTCGGCATATTTCCCTGTATGAAGACTTTTTTCGAAAGGAAATATTTGTAATAAGGGTCCTTATTATACTGTATCAATACGTCACCCTTCCAGCTGAGATATTTTTTATGTAATGCCGAATCATTAAAAATCAGGGAAGCAGCACCTGCACGGGCCATTGTTTTCATCTTCGCACCATTGGCATCCGTATTCATGCTGCCTATTTTAAAAAATGTAAAACCCTCTTCCTCCGCACTGCCGGCATTTAATGAATGGTAAAGATGCATGGTACTGCCCTGGTAATATTTCTGCCTGTTCTTTTTCCACTTGCTCATGTTCCCTTTTTCCAGGTCTTCATAACGGGTGAAGCCGTAAAAATATGTTTTGCCCGACTGCTGGTCGATGTAAAATTCCTTCAACTCAAACAGTATGCGGTAACCGAGTTCTTTATTGACGATTTCCAGGGGCACTTCGGAAAATGCCTTGAATGCCGATGGTTTTTCATCTGCCTCGAATAATACATCTTCCTGGTTCATGAGGGTTGACCTGTCTGCTGCCAGGGTTATTCCCAAAAACTGCTCCATGAAAATTTTCATCTTTGCCTTTCGCTGGTCCTTTGACATGATCAGGATATTCCTCATCTGCTTTACTTTCGATTCCAGCCTGAAGGTAAAACGCAGATCAGCGGATTTCACTTCCACCCTGTGGACCAGTGGCTCATAACCAATATGCGATATAATGATTTCATAAGTGCCGGGCATAACATTGCGCAGTTGGTATGATCCGTCTGCGCCCGAACTGGCGCCAATGGTGGAATTATTGATGTAGACGGAAGCTCCTGTAACGGGCTCACCTGTTTCATCGCCCAGAACCTTTCCGGAAATACTCACCTGGGCAGCAATAGTCAACGGAAGAAAGAAAATGAGAAGTAATACACACCGCATCAATAATTTATTTATCCAGCTTACTCATCAAATGATGCTTGCTCTTCATCATGTATTTGCGGCTTTGTTCAATAGCGTCCATTACTTTTTCAAGTATGTTATCAACAGTGTCGTTGTAGTCGATATTCAGTGGTTCTTTAAACCTGACAGATAATAAAGAACCTTTTTTCTTGAAATGCAGGCCTTTTTTATTAAACGCTCTCCAGAAACCGTTAATCACCACAGGCACCACCACGGGCCTGTTCTGCTTGATGATATGAGCCGTGCCTTTCCTGCCTGGCGCAAACGGTTTGGTTGTACCCTGCGGAAAGGTGATGACCCAGCTCTTGCTGAGGGCGTTATCAATTTTACGGGTATCAGAAAAATCCACATCCCTTTTCACCTCTTCGCCATTGGCGCGCCAGGTACGCTTAACCGTTAGTGCGCCTGCCATGGCAAATATCCGGGTGAGAAAACTGCCCTTCATCGTTTCTTCAGCCGCTACATAATACACGCCGGTAAAAGGATTCAGGAGATAAAACGGGATGCCCAGTTTATTTTCCTTACGCCATTTAACGGCACAGAAGATATGAATGAAGGTTATTACATCCGCAAAATAGGTCTGGTGATTGGATACAAAAAGCACATTATTGCGGGGAAGTGATTTGAGGTGTTCTGTTCCCGATATTTCAATATGGTTAACCAGGGCAAGGCCCGGGTATGATGCGGCGCCTACCAATGCATATAGCACCTTTCTCAGGGGCCTGATATCCTTAAGTCGTTCTACCCATGAACTCATGAACGAAGGTTTGGCAAACAATCTGGACGCAATATAAGGAATGTAAATAGAACCTTTATGTTCCGTTAAGACGGATAAATGGCATTAAATACCAATATTTGCGCAATTCTTCACGATCCGAAAGGAGCAAATCAACTTCCGATGAATGTCCGCGCAGCCATTTTTGATATGGATGGAGTTCTGATAGATTCTGAACCACTTTGGTATGAGGCCGCAGTTGAAGTATTTACACCACTTGGAATTCCGTTGACGCCTGAATCATATGCAAGTTCCATCGGACTGCGGACAAAAGAGTTCGTAGGCTGGTGGTTCGGACAATATGATATTGATCCGGAGCTTTCTGCTGTCACTGAAAAAGAAATTAATAACGTGGTTGTAGAAAAAATCAGGTTGAAAGGTGAGGCCCTTGAAGGCGTGCACAGTTCACTTGAATTGTTAAAGAGTGCCGGAATCAAGATCGGACTGGCCACATCATCACCAGTTGGACTGATTGAAGTGGTGGTAGACAAACTGCAGATCCGCGAGTACTTCAGCGCTTTTTCTTCCGCTGAATACCTGGTCTATGGAAAGCCACATCCGCAAGTGTATCTGGACTGTGCAAAAGAACTTAATACAAGACCTGTGGACTGTCTCTGTATTGAGGATTCATTCCATGGAATGATTGCAGCAAAAGCTGCCAGGATGAAGTGTATCGTAGTTCCGGCTTCATCAATGAAAGACGAATTACGCTGGCATGCGGCGGATGTACAATTATCAACCCTGAAAGACTTCACCCTGCCGCTGCTGGAACAGCTGAGCCTGTAAAAGTTAAAAATGTCGGTTTGATCAAAGTTTTACGGCATATATCACTTCTCAATCCGCCATATAATACGACCAATTAGTATGTTTAGTAGGGTAATTTTCATAATTCCCTTTTATGGATTTTTGTCCCAAAGAGTTGTAAACCACTACTTCAGTAGCAGTCCAGTGCCATAGTCGCTCAAAACTGAGTTGGAAAGAGCTGTTTCGTTTCTCATATCTATAGGCCCTCATGCCCATGATATTTATTTTTGGTATCTCTTGAATATACTTCCCTTTTAAGGATGCTAAATCGTCGGGAAATTCGCCGTTCTCTGTTTTATATTTTTCAATTGCGGCAATAAGCGTTTCCGTTTTTAGGATGGCTTTTTCACGGGTTATTTCTGCAACTCTTTCCACCGCAAATTTGGAACTGAGTAAGGCAATAACAGGAATCAACACTATATATACAGGGGCCGGATTGAATTTATAATTGGTCTTCTTTTTTAGTTTTTGGATACGATAAATGGTAAAACCCACCACAGATACAATAATAGCCAAAGGCCATACATCAAATGTTCTTCCATCGAGCAGTGCTTTGATAATTTGCCATGGTAAAAACAGAAAAACAGGTGTCAGTACCAACAAAGATGGATAATAACCACTGGTCCAGCGGTTAAGTTGTTGACCGTCTTTATTGCGCATTTCGGTAATGAGCCAAACCAAACCGAAGGGTACAAAAGGCAAACCGATGTATCCTATAGCTTGAGCAAATTGAGAAATGCCATGAGAAAAATTGTTACCAGGACCCGGTAAGAACGGTGCAATAGAAGCCACAAAAATTAAAATAGGAATGAGTAAAAGAATCCACCAGTTACCTGGTTTCATGGTATTCCGGTTTATATTAAAAATAAGATTCGGTTTTGCCATTGAAAACAGTTCGGCTATCGATCGCCTTCGGGCAATTTTCAGTCCGTATTTCTGCAAGTCACGCTGATATTTTTCCAGCAAATCGCCTTCAATTTCTTCCTGAAACTCAGGGTGGACAATGATGCGTAACAACGTCTTCGCCCAACCAGGTAGTTGTTTTTCAAACTGATCCATAATGTAATCCAAGTTTTGGCATGGCTTCCCAGAGGCTATTACGTTTTTCCCTGTTTTCAGCTACAATTTTTTTCCCCTGGGTAGTAATGGTGTAGTAGCGTTTGCGTTTCCCGCCGCGCTCTTTGGTAGCTTCACCAAACTGTGATGTTACCCAGCCTTTGGCTTCCATCCGTTTGAGTACAGTTTGTACCGCACCTATCGCAGCCGACCTGCCTGTTCGCTTTTCCAACTCCTCGATGATGCCGATACCATAAGCCTTGCCATTCATTATGGCTACTATTAAAAGTATCAATTCTTCAAACTCTCCCATTAGTTTTTACTACAAATATAGTAATATTCTGATATTTACCATTATTGTAGTAAATAAAGGCAAAATATTTATTTCTACCCTTCCACATCGAGTCATCCCCAATAAAACAAAAAAGAACTGCCAAAAAAAAAAGGCTGCCTCAATGTATGAGGCAGCCTTTTACTGAGTGTTATGGCAAATTATTTTGCTTCATCTTCTTCACCGCTTTCCATCTTCTTCTTCAGTTCGGCCAAAACGCCAAGATCACCGAGGGTAGTTTTTTCTACTTTACCCTGAACTTCTTCACTGCTTTCTTGGTCTTGACAGCTTCAACTTTTCTTTCCTTGGCAACGGCTTCTTTTTCTTCTGCTTTCACCTGTTCCCAGATACGTGTATGGCTGACAACGATACGTTTTTCATTACGATCAAATTCGATCACCATAAACTGGCAGCGGTTTCATCAGCACCCACGGTTTTACCATCTTCCTTCACCAGGTGACGGTTAGGAGCAAATCCTTCCAGGCCATAAGGCAATTGAACGATAGCACCTTTGTCATCCTTACGGGATAACGGTTCCTTCGTGAATAGTTCCGATAGCAAATGTATCCTGCAGTGTATTCCAGGGATCTTCTTCCAGTTGCTTATGACCAAGCTGAAGTTTGCGGTTTTCTTTATCAATATTCAGGATGACCACATCGATATGCGCACCAACTTTGGTGTATTCACATGGATGATTGAAACGTTTCAGCCAGCTCAGGTCGCTGATATGGATCATACCACCAATACCGGGTTCCAGTTCAACAAACACACCGTAAGGAGTAATGTTTTTCACCAGTCCTTTATGACGGCTTTCTACCGGGATATTTGGTTTCAATTTCATTCCATGGATCAGCAGAAAGTTGCTTGATAGACAAGACTCATCTTGCGGCTGTCTTTATCCAGCGTTACGATCTTGGCTTCATACTCATCACCCAGTTTGAAGAATTCTTTCGCATTGATCGGTGTATTGGCCCATGTGATTTCACTTACGTGAACCAGACCTTCAACACCCGGCATGAATTTCCAGGAATGCACCATAATCTTCAATATTCACTACTTTACCTTTTACACAGTGCACTTTCGTGTACCCATTCAGGTAAGATATCCCATGGATGCGGAGTCAGTTGTTTCAGACCAAGGCTGATACGTCTTTTCTCATCATCAAAATCAAGTACAACCACGTTGAGCTTCTGATCCAGTTTCAGCACTTCTGCAGGATGGGTGATACGTCCCCAGCTGATATCTGTGATATATAACAAGCCGTCTACACCACCCAGGTCCATGAATGCACCGAAGTCAGTGATGTTCTTGATGGTTCCTTCCAGTACCTGGCCTTTTTCGAGTTTGCTCATGATCTCCGCACGTTGTGCTTCGATATCGCTTTCGATAAGTGCTTTGTGAGATACAACGGCATTCTTAATGGTTTCGTTGATCTTCACCACTTTGAATTCCATTGTCTTTCCTACAAACTGATCGTAATCAGTTACAGGCTTCACATCGATCTGTGAACCCGGTAGGAATGTTTCCATTCCAAAGATGTCAACGATCAAGACCACCTTTGGTTTTGCTGGTGACCAGACCGGTAACCACTTCACCTGTTTTGTGTACTTCAACGATCCTTTCCCATGCACGGGTAATACGGGCCTGTTTGCGGCTCAGGTGCAGGTGACCTTCCCGGTCTTCTTTTTCTACTACCATCACTTCCACTTCATCACCAGTTTTCAGATTCTGGCAGGTCACGGAATTCATTCAGTGAAACAAGACCATCACTTTTAAAACCGATGTTGATTACCACATCTGTTTTGGTTAACACCAACCACGGTACCTTCAATCATTTCACCATCGGTGATACTCCTGAAAGTGTTTTCGTAAACTGTGTCGTACTTTTCTTTCTCTTCGTTGTTGTACGAAGTGACATTTCGTTTGTCAACGCTCCAGTCAAAATCATCATGAGCTGAAGCAACCTCGGGGGCTGTTGTGAGTGCTGTGAGTGTGTTGTTTTCTTCCACTTAATATGTCCTCCTTTTGTAAAAATTACAGGGGTTTTTTTAACCCTGTTTTGGGGAGGCAAAGGTAAAATGTTTTGCCCGAACAGCGTAATTTTTGTTGGGAGAAAAATAACTCGATTAAACCCTTTGTATTTCGCTGATTATCAATGAATTACAAGGATGGCAAAACCCCTCTTCCCTGCCAGATGGTGGTAGGTTCCCCGGATTCGCCGGTCATACATTAGCAGCGGTTAATTTATATGCATATCTTATTTTCACCAAAATATTGTGCATGAAAAAAGTATTGCTCGGATTTCTATCGATCTTAAGTGTAGCTACAGCCGGTGCCCAGGCGCAAAAACTGAAGGAAATAAAACAGGGTACCGTTTTACAACTGGATGCATCAACACAGGGACAGACCTATCCCCTGGTGCTCACAGTAACTTCCATCAGTAACGATGAACTGGTATTTTCTTATGATTTTATGGGGAGCGCGACAGGAAAATTTATCAACGGAAAAGGGAACCTGGAAAAAGGGGTAAGGTTTAACTGGGATCAGCCCGTTCCCGGTGAAGAACGTAAGGTACCTGATGACCAGACCCTGTTGATGTTTTCCAGGACAGCCCTGAAAGATCTTAAATCCAACAAGAAATGTTCTTTCAATGAACAGACCCTGATCCTGAAGGACATTCCTGCGGGACAGGAATTAAGTATCGGTGGCACGCAGATTGATGTGGTGTATGCAGAGTCGGAAGACGGTAGTACAAAATTCTGGATACTCAATAACGACGCTTATCCTGTATTGATGAAACTAACCGGGAACCCTGGTGGAATTGATATAGAAGTGAAGGAATTCAAGTAAGCTGAAAAAAAATAACAACGGTCGCTAAGGCTGAATAATAAAGAATCAGGGAATAATAAAAAATAATATTTATTCCATGGTTCTTTATTTATTTTGGTGGTGAAATAAGAAAATATATGATAACGACGATCCTGATTGATCTTTATGGTAAGGAGCTGGACAAACTGAAAGAAGAGATCAATGCGTATGAAAGTGATGATCTGATATGGAAGCAAGCCGATGCGGCACAAGTAACTGCCGGCAATCTTTGTTTATTTCTTGCAGGCAACCTGCAGCACTATATAGGCGCAATGATCGGCGATTCCGGATATATTAGAAATAAGGAAGCGGAACTAAAAGCCAAGCATGTATCACGTGAACGCCTGATGGAAGAAATTGAGAATACCAGGCAGGTTGTTATTGATACCCTTGAACAGGTGTCGAAAGCTGAGTTGCTTAAAATTTTCCCTAACAAAGAATTCGAAGAACCTGTTACTACAGAATATTACCTTGTTCACCTGCTGAACAACTTCTGTTTTAACCTTGGACAGATCAACCTGCACAGGAGACTGGTGGGGGGAGTGAAGGTTGAGGGTTGAGAGTTGAGGGTTGAGCGTTGAGGGTTAACTCTCAACCCTCAACCCCCAACCCTCAACTATCTCGCTATTGCTTTAATGGCAGTTACCAGTTTGTCGAGGTCACGTGTAGACGTATAAACATTCGGAGCAATGCGGACACTGTGAATATTTTCCCAGTTGATGGCCACAGCATGAATCTTGTATTTATTAAATAGTTCTGCGGATACTTCCTCAGGCTTTTTATTTTTTACAGCAATGCTGGCAATGGCACAGGACTGATGTTTTGTATCAGGCTGGTTAAAGCTGATACCGGGCAGTCCCTTAACCTGGTTAACCCAGTAGTCTTTCAGAAACCTCAATCGTTCCTCTTTTCTTTTTGATCCCATGATATTGTGAAAATCAACGGCTGTCCCGATGGCCATTTCTGATGCAAAAGATCTTGTTCCGATGGATTCAAATTTCCTTATATCCGGACCATCGGGTTCATTGTTTGACAACAGGGCCCAAACATTTTTTATCTTTTCTTTCTTCACGTACAATAACCCGCTTCCAAATGGTGCACTCAGCCATTTATGCAGGGAAGAAGCAAAGTAATCGCATTCAAGATCCGGAATTTTAAAATCAAAATGTGCAAGGGTATGCGCCCCGTCGGCGATCACTTCAATACCCTGTTTATGTGCAGCCTGTGCAATTTTTTTTACCGGCAGGATCTGGCCGGTCCAGTTTATCAGGTGGGTTACATGCACCACTTTTGTTTTAGCCGTGAAAGCGCCGGTGTACATCTTTACGATATCGTCATCATTAGCCATCGGTAAGGGAAGATCAAGCCAAACCAGTTTAACCCCGTCCCTTTTTTCCCTTTGCTTCCATGCATTGATCATGTTGGGATAATCCTGTTTGGTGAGAACTACCTCATCCCCGGCCTTCAGATTCAATCCAAAAATAATCGTGTTCAAACCTTCTGTTGAATTTCTGTTGATGGCCACTTCTTCTGCCGAACAACCACAAAGCTCCGCCAGTTTCTCTCTTAGCGGTTCCCGGCCCTGGTCAAGTATCTGCCACATATAATACGAAGGGGCTTCATTGCAATATTGGTAGAAACGGATATGCGCATCCTGTACAACCTTGGGTTGCGGTGCCACACCGCCATTATTCAGATTGATGATATTGGGGCTCATGGTATAGGATTCCCTTATCCATCCCCAGAAGTCTTCATCAGGCAATGGCTGATCGCGGTACTTCAATATCTGGTCTTCCGCCTTTTCTGCAAAAGCAGGATTGGTAAAAGATAAAAAGGCCAGGCTGCCTGCTGTTTTTGCTAAACCTTCCAGAAAATTCCGCCGTGATGACATGATTTCAATTTGTCCTAAATATAAAGCATAGGCGGTATGGTAATACAAAAAAATTGATCAGGAAGGAGGAACTTCCTGATCAATTAATTATCATTCAAATCTAAAGGCCAATCTGAGTGGCTGGTAAATTAAAAAAGAAGATGAAGCCGTACGGAAATTACATTGTTGTGAGCTTTATCTGAGTCTTTACTAAGGTCAGTGAACCCGGTAAACCACCTTGCACTGATACCGATCCTGTTTCTAAATTCAAAGCCCAAACCTAATGGAACTCCCCAGTCAAAACCATTTAATTCGTCTTTAATATCAACACTTCCATTCTTTGCACTTACCAATACCTGTGTCTGAACACCAATTTCGCCATATAAGCCAATTCCAGTCTTAACCCTGGCCATGATGGGCAACATGATGTATCCAAGTTTTACTGATTCCGAACCCCCTGTTCCATTATTATATTTATCTCCAATCTGACTATATCCCGGTTCAAGCCAAATTGATAACAACCGGCCCGTAGAGATAAGGCGATACATTAAGCCAACATTAAATCCTGTTGCTGATTCATCGAAATCGGCATCACCATTAATATTTGCAAAATTGGCACCTGCATAAATTCCAAACCGGCGTGACGGTTCCGTGGCTGGTGCACTGGTAGTGGTGGTGGCTGGCTGGGAGGTTGTCATTGCTGTATCCGTTGGCGGCGCCTTAACTGTAGTATCCTGGGCCATCAGCTGAACCGACAGAAACGATATCAATACCATGTAGATTAGCTTTTTCATAAAATTGATTTAAGTTATGAATGAAGGAAATTTCCGGTACATGGAACGGAATTACATCAATCTCAACGGAGGTGTAAACGAGGCGGGTAAACTATATCAATAACTAACTGCGAAATGTTGACAAAAGGAAAATATACGGTCGCTGTTCGCTAACAATGAAGCTATAATCAGTGTGCCTGTACGGATCGTTTTTTTAATGTAGAGACGGCTTAACCAATAAAAATATTGCCGATCAATTGATCCATTACTAACATGAAGATAGTGAAAAAGAGAAATAACAAAAAAAATTAAAGTGTTTTCTCAATACTGCCAAGTCATAGAATTCGCACAGAGAAAACCACTTGTCCAAGCTTGTTGACAATTATAGCCGCTGGTGATAACATCTGCATCCGTCACCTCTCCTTCGAAATACATCCAGGCACTATCCTCCCACCATGGTAGCTGAATCAATCGCTGAAAGACTCACCCTGTTGTTTTACTACTGCCCTGCTATGTTAAACCTTCAGGGGTCGATTTTTTTTATTAAATGACCGGGCTTTCGGCCCGGTCATTTTCGCTTATTCCTACAACCTCACGTGGAGTCGCAGGGAAAAGACCCTGTTGTGGTCTTTGGAATCTGTATCCATTTTATTGATATTGCTTAGTCCCATATAGTACCTCGCACTCAAGCCTACCCTTTTTTTGTATTCATATCCCACACCTATCGGTACGCCCACATCAAATCCATTGACGTAATCCTTGTAGTCATCTGTGTTACCTTCATACTTGTCCTTCGCACTGACCAGTAATTGAGGCTGAACACCTATATCACCAAAGAGTCCCATGGGTGCTTGAAACCTGGCAATAAGCAGGAACCATGATATACCCAAGGGCCACGGAGCCATTGAAATTCTGCGTTCCCCCGCCGCCACTATAACTGTCGTTATATTTCGAGCCTATGGCATTATACCCGGGTTCCACCCAACATGAAAAGATTTCACCCGAAGAATAAATACAATACATGAGTCCCAGTTGAAAGCCTGTTAGTGATTCATCATAACTTTCACTGTCGCCGCCAATATTAGCCATATTCACACCTCCATAAAATCCAAGCCGTCCCTTTACACCCGGCGCGGCGCCAGCGCCGGTACTTTCCTGTGCCGTTAATTGTACGGATAGCAGAACCAACAATACCATGATGTTTAACTTTTTCATAATGCTGATTTAAGGTTATGATAAAAATAAATTCCGGTATGAAGGATAGGGAGTGTTTCTCAAGGGATACGAAAACACTATGGAACAACACAAAGTATTTTACCTGTAAGCGAAAGATGATTGCTGTGGTACGGAATAATGAGAGGTTATAAAACTACCGGTACGGAGTCAATAAATAATTGGTACGAAGAAAGAAGTATAATGAAATTCACCGGGAGGAATGTCCCGTCAAAATTGATAAACAGAAAGAGATATGAAGGTAATAAAAGGCGAAATATGAAAAAAAAATTAAATATTCCCGGATTTCGACTGTTATTGGCTGTTATTACCTGCAATAGACTGTTGTGGCTTTTATTATCTGCGATTTGCAGTTATTGGCTGTTACCTGCAATGGACTGTTGTGGCTTCTATTATCTGTGATTTGCAGTTATTGGCTGTTATTACCCGCAATGGATTTTGCAGCTACGAAGCCGCTTGTCCAGGCATGCTGAAAATTATAACCGCCGGTGATTCCATCCACGTCCATGATTTCACCGGCAAAATATAAGCCCTTTACGATTTTGCTCTGCATGGTATTGGGATCAATTTCGGACAGGCTGACGCCTCCGGCAGTAACAAATTCTTCCTTGAATGTGGTTTTTCCTTTAACGTTAAACTCCCCGGCACAAATATGCTTTACTAACTTGTTTAACTGGACCGAGGGAAGATCTCCCCACCTGGTATGGTTGCCGATACCGGCCTCCTGTAGCCAGTAATCCCAGAGCCTTTGCGGTATGGCAAAAGGATTCCTGTTGCTCACCAGCATTGCCGCAAACTGTGCCCGATGGCTGACCAGGAAGTCGCGCAGGCCACTCTCATGGAATTGCGGCACCCAGTTTACCAGGATGGTAAATTGATACTGCAATGCTGCCAGTTCAACCGCCGACCAGGCGGATAATTTCAGCACCGCAGGTCCGCTTAAACCCCAGTGCGTGATCAGCAGCGGTCCACGCTGCTTTTGTTTTAATGAGGGAATTTTAACTTCGGCATCTTCTACCGAAATTCCCATCAGTTTCATCATCGGGTGACCGGGTATGTTGAATGTGAACAGCGAAGGGACAGGGTTGACCACCTGGTGACCCAGGGACCTTATCCAGTCATAAGATTCAGGCTTTGATGATCCGCCGCAGGCAATACACACCATATCGGCTTCTATTGTTTCTTCCCTTCCGCTGGCCCTGTTGTTAAGTATAAACTT
The DNA here is from genome assembly GCA_963707255.1 of uncultured Sphingobacteriales bacterium. Lineage (GTDB taxonomy): Bacteria > Bacteroidota > Bacteroidia > Chitinophagales > Chitinophagaceae > Pollutibacter. The sequence goes on from CAVPPM010000024.1 coordinate 173,202, forward strand.
ATCACCGGTTTTTTTAATGGCCTCAACGGATACCTGCAACCTGATACTGACGCTGTACTTTCCGGCTTCCTTCAACAGGCAGTCAATGATCGCCTGGGAGTTATCCGTAACCGGAAACATCCTTCCATCATTTTCCGTTTTCAGTGCAACTCCCCTTTCCTTAAACCATTGAACAGTATCTCCCGTAAAAAAAGTGTGAAAGGATTTCTTTACAAAATTCTTTCCCCTAGGATATCGGCTAGCCATCTCCGTTATATCGAAACATGCGTGGGTTACATTGCACCTGCCTCCCCCGCTCACTTTAACCTTTGACAGCAGTTTGGTCGTTTTTTCCAGTATAATCACTTCCATGGCAGGATCCATCCGTGCTGCATTCACTGCACAGAAAAAACCGGCTGCTCCTCCCCCGATGACGATTAGTTTCATGAACCCTTATACTTATTTCATCATCATCAGGGCAGCCATGGTTTCCAGGCCGTCCCATAGATTTTTAATCCGGATATTTTCATTTTCCGCATGCTGGTTGTTGTCATGATTGGCCACCGGCACGCTAATGGTTCTGGCTCCCAGGTGTTTCTCAAAAATAAACAGTGGCAGGCTGCCACCGGCCGTAGGCAGTAATACCACCGGTTCAGTTACGGTAGACTGTACTGCGGCAATCACCCGTTGGGCAACAGGAAGGTCCATGGCAGTTTTTTGTGCGTTATACCCACCCGACTTTTTCACCATAATGATTTTTGGGTATTTTAACCTGTCCTCATCAGTGGGCTCATGGTCCAACACATGATATCCACGGGAAATAACATGATCCACAACTTTCTGTTGCTGTCGCTGCCAGTCGTTCCCCACCACCAGCCGCAGGTCAATCGAGGCTATCGCAACCGTGGGAATGACGTTTGCACTAAGCCGGCCCACATTTGCTGATTGCAATCCGTTTATATTCAGCGAAGGCAGGTTGATGGATTCAGCAATGCCCATTCCCTTTCTTTCTTCTTCGATGAATCCGAGTTCCGCCTTCATCTGCTCTTCAACCGGAGGTATTGCTTTTATCGCCTTTATTTCGGATGCCGACAATGGTTTTACATCATCATAAAATCCACTGATCGTAACCTCCCCTTTTTCATTTTTCATTGACGCCAGCAACTGGCTTAGTTCCATTGCAGGATTGGGTGCCCAGTTGCCATAATGCCCGCTGTGCAGCGGCCGTTTTGAAGCATACACGGTAAGCTCAACATGGGTATCTCCCCTAACGCCAAAGACTACCTGCTTTTTGCCCGACTGGTGTACGGGGCCGTCACAGATGATCCAGAGATCGGATTGCAAAAGCGGTTTGTATTTGTCAAAAATTTCGTGGAGATGATCCGAACCGGCTTCTTCTTCTCCCTCAAAGAAAAACTTGATATTGACCGAAGGTTTCTGACCGGTAGCTGTTATTGCAGCATATGCGTTTAAAATACTGATCACCCCGGCTTTATCATCAGAAGCTCCCCTGGCATATATCCTCCATTGAGGATCAAACTGTGTACCGGCAGGGGGCATGGTAATAAACTTTGCCTTATTGTATAAGGGTCCGTCGGTAAGCTTTGGTTGAAAGGGATGAAGTCCGGCATGCCATTTTGTAGAATCCGTCGGCTGACCGTCATAATGTGCATAAAAGACAATGGTTTCCTTTGCACCCGGCACCTTCACTTCCCCGTATATCGCCGGGGCTGTTCCTTTTGTATCTGCATATAATAGCTGCACATTTCCGATGCCCCTTTTCTTCATCATATCCATGATCATCCCGGCGTTTCTTTTCATGTTTGGCGTATCGGCGGCAAGATTCGGGAGTGAAAGAAATGACATGTATTCGCTGATGATGGCGTGTTCATTTTTTTCACGGTATTTCCTGATCTGCAGGATTTGTGAATTTTGTGCAATGGCCGATTGTGTGGAAATAAATAATAACAGGATTAATATGCGCATGTGCTGGTATTAGAAGGGAAAGATAACAAACCGCCTGAACAAAGATCAGAACATGGAAGAAATTAATGGAAGGGACAATGCAGAAAAATCACTGATCACCATATCGGCAATAGTCAGGTCTTCTGCCTGGTGTGTATTAGTGACCGCGATACACTTCATTCCGGCAGCCTTTGCCGCCATTACACCGCTGACAGCGTCCTCAAATACAACGCAATGATGCGGATCTACGCCGAGTTTTTTCGCCGTTAACAGGAATATGTCCGGGGCCGGTTTGCCATTACTGACATCTTCACCACTGACAAGTACGTTGAAATAATCCAGCAGTCCCACTTCCTCCAATACAAGTTCCATCTTCAGTTTCCTTGAACTTGTCGCCAGGGCAAGAGGAATGCCGAGCGACCTGAGTTCTCTTAACAGTGCCTCTGCATGCGGCATCATGGCAATTCCTTTATCAGCAACAATTTCTTCGAAGTATTTCATTTTCCGGGTCAGTGCATTTTCAGCCTGGTCACCGGTCAACCTGAGCTCATGGTAAACAACATCATGGCTTTTCTTACCCAGCAGCGGAAAATAGTCGTCGAAGCTCAGTGTTCTTCCCGCTTCTGAAAATATACGCTGCCAGGCCATGAAATCAGCTTCAGTGGTCGCCACCAGGGTGCCGTCCATATCAAAAATTATCGCTGCAGGTAAAAAGTCACCAGCCTTTGCGGGAGGCATTAAAGGTTTGTTGTTATTCTCATGCATCATGATGTATACTTCGTCCTTTCCGGATTCAATAATCACTGAAGAGATTACTGTTCAGTTTTTCATTGATGATGATCTGGTCAAATGAAGATAGAACATCTGGCTTATTTTTTTTAATGCAGACGTTATGCTCGTAGTGTGCAGCAGGCTTACCGTCTTTTGTGCGTACGGTCCAGCCATCGGCATCATAATAAACATCTTTTGTGCCGAGGTTGATCATGGGTTCAATGGCAATGACTATGCCTTCTTTGAGCTTGGTGCCGGTTCCTTTCTTTCCAAAGTTTGGCACCTGGGGATCTTCGTGCAACTGCTTACCAAGTCCATGTCCTACCAACTCCCTCACCACGCCATATTTGTGTTGTCTTTCTGCATAATCCTGGACGGCAAAGGCAATATCACCCACCCTGTTACCTGCTATGGCTTTTTCTACACCGCGATACAAAGACTCCCGGGTTACGGCCATTAATTGCTGTATTTCGTGGGGTACTTGGCCTATGGCAAATGTATAAGCGCTGTCGCCATGAAATTTGTTTTTATATACACCAACGTCAACGGAAACAATGTCACCTTCCTTAAGGATATGTTTACCGGGGAAGCCATGGACAACAGCATCATTGACTGAGATACAGGTAGCGAAGGGATAACCTTTATAATTCTTGAAGGAGGGAACAGCTTTGTTATCACGAATAAAAGTCTCCGCCAGTGCATCTACCTGGAGGGTTGTTATGCCTGGCTTTAAAAAGGTTGCCACCTCTGCTAAGGTGGCACTCACTAATAAACTGCTTTCCCGGATAAGTTCTATCTCGGTGGTAGATTTTATATATATCATCTTAGATCGGCGAAGTGGTCGCTGTCTGTCTTCCCTGGATCCTTCCGCCTTTCATCAATCCATCATACTGACGCATCAGCAGGTGTGTTTCAATTTGCTGAAGTGTATCGAGGACAACACCTACCATGATCAGCAAGGAAGTACCTCCAAAGAATGTAGAGAAGCTCTGGGTTACACCAAGGCGTTGTGCTATACCCGGAAGAATACCAACAATAGCCAGGAAGAATGCGCCCGGAAGAGTGATCCTGTCCATTACCTGGCCGATATAATCTGCAGTTGGCTGACCGGGTTTTACACCGGGAATAAAACCATTGCTTTGCTTCAGGTTATCCGCCATTTGCTTCGGATTAAATATCAATGCGGTGTACAGGAAGGTAAAGCCAATTACCATAACGGCATAGATCACCATATACCAGAAATTACTATGATCATTAAATATCCTTGCAATACCCTTGCCGGTTTCAAAATTGGTAAAAGAGAATAAGGTTGGAAGGAACATGATCGCCTGTGCAAAGATGATCGGCATTACACCGGATGCATTTACTTTCAGTGGAAGGAACTGCCTTGCACCGGTAAATTGCCTGTTGCCAACAATCTGCTTGGCATAGTTGATCGGGATCTTTCTCACACCCTGTACAAGTATGATAAGGCCCAGTGATAATGGCAATAAGGAATGCAATTTCAACAAGGAAGATCAGTAGTCCACCACCACCGCGTGGTTTGCTTGGCTCCAAGTTCACCCAGGAAAGACTGTGGAAGACGGGCAAGGATACCTACCATGATGATGATGGAGGTACCATTACCCAAACCTTTATCCTGTATTTTTTCACCCAGCCACATTACGAATAAGGTACCGGCAGTAAGTATGATAACGGTAGAAATCCAGAAATACACCTGGTAACTGATTCAATGAGTGCATCACGGTTAACATTCCGCAGGTAAGCCACATAGGCAGCAGCCTGGAGATGCGTTACACCAGCTGTGAGGTAACGGGTCCACTGGTTGATTTTTTTTCTTCCGCTGTCTCCTTCTTTCTGCAACTTCTGCATCTGGGGAACCAGGATGGTCATCAGCTGCATGAAGATAGATGCAGATATATAGGGCATGATACCCAATGCAAAGATGGATGCATTTGAAAATGAACCACCGGCAAATGTATCAAAAAGACCGAGTAGGCCTTCCTGTGGCGCCTGGAAAGATCAAGTTTATTTGGATCAATACCCGGCAACACCACGTGCGAACCAAAACGATATACCAGTATCAGCAGCAATGTCACAAGGATCTTACTGCGCAGTTCTTCGATGCTCCAGATATTCTTGAGTGTCTGTAAGAATTTCTTCACAGAGTGATTATAATTTAATTGATGTCTGTCAGAAAGGTAAGCAAGACGCCTTTTCATGCGCCGTCTGCAAATATCGGGAAATTAATTGAGTATTTCTACTGATACCACCTGCAGCTTCAATGGCTGCTTTGGCTTTTTCGCTGACAGCGTTCACCTTGAAAGCCGAGTTTGGATTTCAGTTCACCATTACCCAGGATCTTCACCTTATCGGTCCTGTTGATCAAGTCCGTTGATGAACAAGATTTTCCAGGCTGAAATTCAGTGATACCGTATTTTTCGATGATCTGTTCGATCTGTCCGAGGTTGAATACTTTGTATTCGATACGGTTGTTATTCTTGAAATCCACGCTTGGGGATACGTCGCTGGATTGGCATCTGGCCACCTTCATGTCCCAGTTTGCTTTTGTAACCGGTACGGCCTGGCCACCTTTGTTACCTTTTGTAGATGTACCACCATGACCGGAGGCTTCACCACGACCAATACGTTTATCTTTTTTTGTAGAGCCTTTTGCAGGTTTTAAATTGTGCAGTTTCATGCTTGTTCATTTTTTACTCAACGCAGCTCCCTGTGCTGCTCGCAAATTATTGTATATGTCCTCCAGGGATAGAGGTATACTTACAGTTCTTCCACTTTCACCAGGTGATGTTACTTTGCGCACCATGCCCAGGATCTGGGCAGTGGCTTCAACTTCAACGGTAGCATTAGCTTTACTCAGTCCAAGGGCTTCCATTGTCCTTTTCTGACGCTCTGGTCTGTCGATCACACTTTTTACCTGTGTTATTTTGATCTTTTTCATAAATTAATTTCTGGAATTTCTAATTGACCACTATAACTGTGTAAGTATTCGTTTACGCTTATCCGTTAAATACTTTCTTCAAAGACAGGCTTCTCGTTTTTGATACATGCGATCGGTTCACGCAGCATGGCCAGCGCCTTGAAGGTTGCTTTCACCACGTTATGCGGATTAGCTGATCCCAGTGATTTCGCCAGTACGTCGGTTACACCAGCGCTTTCCAGCACAGCACGCATGCTGCCTCCTGCGATCACACCTGTACCATGAGCAGCAGGTTTGATCAGCACTTTGGCAGCACCTTCTTTTGCCAGCTGGTCGTGAGGAATGGTACCTTTCATTACCGGAACCTTGATCAGGTTTTTCTTGGCATCTTCAATGCCTTTGGTAATGGCTTCCTGCACTTCTTTGGCTTTACCAAGACCGTGACCTACCACACCGTTTTCATTTCCAACTACCACCAGTGCAGAAAAACTGAATGCACGTCCACCTTTGGTGGTTTTCACCACACGGTTGATGGCAACCACTTTTTCTTTCAGTTCAAGGTCGCCTGCTTTTACCTTGTTTAAGTTTACTTTTGACATTTATTTTGTCAATTAAAAGTTCAATGTAATGATATCAGAATTTCAGTCCGCCTTCACGCGCTCCTTCTGCAACTGCTTTCACACGACCATGATACAGATATACCACCACGATCAAATACACAGGTGGTAATGCCCAGTGCCAGTCGCTTTCTTGGCCAGTGACTGCACCAACCAGTTTGCTTTTTTCAGTCTTTGGTTACCTTCTGTGCAACGATATCTTTTTCGCTGGTTGATGCAGCTGCAAGCGTTACGCCATTAACATCATCAATCAGCTGAACATAGATATCCGTATTGCTCCTGAAAACAGACAGCCTGGGCTTTTGCAGCTGATTACCGGAAATTTTACGGCGAATCCTGTACCTGATCTTTTGTCTTCTGAGAACTTTTGTGTCCATGATTTTTATTTTACGCTCCTGATACTGCCAGGAATTATTTGATTATTTACTCTCAACTATCTCACCTAACTCGCACTTATTTACCTGCTGCTTTACCTGCTTTCCTGCGGACAACTTCACCTACATACTTCACACCCTTTCCTTTGTATGGTTCAGGCTTACGCAGTCCGCGGATCTTTGCAGCTACCTGGCCGAGCAATTGCTTATCGATACCTTCCAGGACAATCTTTGGGTTTTCACCTTTTTCCTGTGCAGGTAGCCACTTTCAGTTCTTTGGGAATTTCAAAAACGATATTGTGAGAATAACCCAGGGCAAGGTCAAGTACATTACCCTGGTTGGCGGCTTTAAAACCCACACCCACCAGTTCCAGTTCTTTCTTATACCCTTCTGTTACACCTTTCACCATATTGGCAACCAGTGCACGGTACAAACCATGCATGGCACGGTGACGGATCTGGTCAGTCGGACGGTCGAAACTGACCTTGCCATCCTCTACTTCCACGGTGATATCACGGTCAATGGTTTCTTTCAATTCACCTTTTGGTCCTTTTACAGTAACCACATTATCTTTCCAACAGTAACCGTTACACCCTGAGGAATGACAACCGGATTTTTTCCTATACGAGACATATTATGTTTGTTTTCTACCTGTGACCGGTCAGCCGCAGTATAGGCCGCGCTTAATGTATCCAGGTACATTTAATAAAATCTGACTAATCAGTAACCAGCAGTTAAGCACCTGTTATTTAATATATATAGCAAAGTACTTCACCACCTACATTCTGCGCTTTGGCATCTTTGTCTGTCATCACACCTTTTGAAGTAGACAGGATGGCAACACCCAAACCGTTCTTCACGCGCTGGAATTCGCGTCGGACTGGCATACTGCCGCAGACCCGGACGGCTGACTCTTTCCAGTGTTTTGATCGCAGGTTCTTTGGTTGCGGCATCATACTTCAATGCGATCTTGATCACACCCTGCTTGTTATCATCTTCAAACTTGTACTTCAGGATATAACCCTGGTTGTACAAAATCTCAGTCATACGCTTTTTCAGATTGGAAGCCGGAATCTCCACGATACGGTGTCCTGCCATCTGCGCATTACGGATTCTCGTCAGGAAATCTGCTATAGGATCTGTTATCATATTATCATTTTATTCTAATTGTCGATTTGTCATAATTAATTCTCTCTTCGAACGGACTTGGCCGATTACCAGCTTGCTTTTTTAACACCCGGAATTTTACCGGCCAAGTGCCATATCACGGAAGGTTACCCTGGAAATGCCGAAATAACGCATGTAACCTCTCGGACGACCAGTCAGCTGGCACCGGTTCTTCAGGCGAACTTTGGAAGAGTTCTTTGGAAGCTCATCGAGTGCCTTCCAGTCACCGGCGCTTTTAAGGCAGCACGCTTTTCAGCATACTTCGCCACCATTTTCTCTCTTTTCGCTTTGCCTGGCTTTTACTGATGTTTTAGCCATGTGCTGATTATTATTTATTTAATTAGTACTTTTTCTTTTCTCATGTCACTGAAAGGCATACCCAATTCTTTCAGCAGTTCATATGCTTCTTCATTGGTATTTGCCGTTGTCACAAAAGTGATATCAAGACCGGTGATCTTGTTCACTTTGTCGATATCGATCTCCGGGAAAATGATCTGCTCGGTAACACCCAGTGTATAGTTACCACGACCGTCAAATGATTTTTCATTTACACCTTTGAAGTCACGTACACGTGGCAGTGCTACAGCGATCAGCCTGTCCAGGAATTCATACATCTTCACACCACGCAGCGTAACACGTGCACCGATCGGCATGTCCTTTACGCAGTTTGAAGTTGGAGATATCTTTTTTAGACATGGTGGATACTGCTTTCTGTCCGGTGATGGTAGTCAGTTCATCTACAGCAATATCAACCAGTTTTTTATCAGCCACAGCGCCATTCACACCACGGTTCAGGCAGATTTTGGTCAAGCCTTGGAGCCTGCATGACGCTCTTGTAACTAAACTTCTTCATCAGGGCAGGTACCACTTCGTCGTGATACTTTTTCTGCAATCTCGGTGTATATGTTGTTGTGCTCATTATTTAATTGACCTCCCCTGATTTTTTTGAAACACGAACTAGTTTACCATTTTCCCTGGCTGCGCTTCACCTTTGTTGGCTCTGCTTTCTTTGGCATCCCACAACATCACATTGCTGATATGGATCGGTGCTTCTTTCTTCACCAGTACCACCTTTGGTATTCTGGGCAGAAGGCTTGGTATGCTTGGTAATGATATTTACACCTTCCACCAATACTCTCGCTTCATCCGGAAACACTTCCAGCACCTTGCGGGGCTTTTTCAGATCCTTATCATCACCGGTGATCACCACTACGGTATCACCTTTTCTGATATTGAACTTGGCTTTGAATCTGTTGCTCATTGTTTTGACTATTAGTACTTTATTCCTCCTGTTCGCGAATGGATCAATGATAATTTATAACACTTCCGGGGCCAGGGAAATGATCTTCATATATCCTTTATCACGCAGTTCTCTGGCCACTGGTCCGAAAATACGCGTACCTCGGGGCTCATCAGCTCTGGTTCAGTAATACCACTGCATTGTCGTCAAAACGGATATAAGAACCATCTTTACGGCGCAGTTTGTTTTTGGTACGTACAATCACTGCTTTGGTTACGGTACCTTTCTTGATACCACCTGCAGGGATTGCATCTTTAACGGTAACCACAATCTTATCGCCGATCTTGGCATAATCCTGTCCGCTGTTTCCCAGTACACGGATACAAAGTACTTCTTTGGCACCACTGTTATCAGCTACATTGAATCTGCTTTCTTGCTGAATCATTTTATTTTAGCTTTGTGTCCCGCGTATTCGCGGGACAGTTGAAACAATTAGTTATTCTGCGGCCTGGTACTGCCGGAAAATTATTTCACTTTCTCGATGATTTCCACCAGTCTCCAGCGCTTTGTTTTACTCAGCGGACGGGTTTCCATGATCTTCACCACATCACCAGGATGCTGCATTCGTTCTTTTCATCATGAGCATGGAACTTGGTTGTCTTTTTTACGAACTTACCATAGATCGGATGTTTTACTTTCCTCTCAACAGCAACGGTAATGGTTTTCGCCATTTTGTTGCTGGTGACCACCCCGGTCTTAGTTTTGCGTAAATTTCTTTCTTCAGACATTTTTTGCTCTTTTAGCTTTTTCCGGCTGTTACCAGCCATTTATTGTTGACGTTGTCCGTGACAACTTATGCGTTCACTGTTCTTTTCTTCAATTCGGTTTTCAACCGGGCAATCTCCCTGCTCAGGATCGCGGATGCTCATCGGATTTTCCAGTGGAGAAATAGCATGGGCAAACTGCAGTTTCTTCAACCGCAGTTCATCTTCCTGGATCCTTGCTTTCAGGTCCTGCTCATTCAGTGCCATGCAAGGCTTTTAACGAAATCAATACTTCTTTGACATGGTCATACGATTTTTTCTTTTGATAATGTATTAACCCCCAAAATCACGGCGGGCGACGAACTTTGTTTTGATCGGCAGTTTCGCTGCAGCAAGTTCCAAAGCTTCTTTGGCTACTGCTTCAGTAACACCATCTGCTTCAAACAAAATCCTTCCTGGTTCAACAACGGCAGCCCAGATACTCAGGGTTACCTTTACCTTTACCCATCCTTACTTCCGCTGGTTTGCGGGTGATTGGCTTGTCAGGGAAAATCCTGATCCACACATTACCTTCACGTTTCATGGCACGGGTCATTGCCTGGCGGGCAGCTTCGATCTGGCGGTTGGTGAGCCAGATGGGTTCCATCGCTTTCAGACCAAAGGAACCAAAAGAAATGGTGGTACCTCTTTTGGCTACTTCCCTGATCCTGCCTTTCTGCATCTTCCTGTGCTTTGTTCTTTTCGGTTGTAACATGATCTTATTTATTGTGATCTTAAGTTCGTTAATATTATTTCTACACTCATACTCTCATACCTACAATCCCTCAACTATCTCTTTCACCGTCTCTTCTTCCACCGCCACCGCCTCTGTTCCACCGTCCGCGGTCATCTCTGCGATCACCACGGTCCCTGTCGTCACCACGTCCTTTCTCCGCTCTCTCCTGTCGCTCACATCGCTCTTACCACCAACAAAATTTGGATTCAGATCACGCTTGGTCAGTACTTCACCTTTACAGATCCAAACTTTGATACCGATCTTACCATAGACAGTCAGTGCAAATACAGATGCATAGTCAATATCCATACGGAATGTATGCAAAGGAACACGACCTGTTTGATCTCTTCTGTACGGGCAATCTCCGCACCACCCAAACGACCGCTCACTTTCACTTTGATTCCTTCAGCACCCATGCGCAGTGCAGGAAGCAATCGCCATTTTAATGGCACGTTTGTAGTTGATACGGTTTTCGATCTGCTTGGCAATGGTATCACCAACGATCATGGCATCCAGTTCCGGACGACGGATCTCCAGGATGTTGATCTGAACATCTTCCTTACCGGTAAGTTTCTTCAACTCTTCCTTGATACGGTCAACTTCACCACCACCTTTACCGATAATGATACCGGGTTTGGAAGTATGAATGGTAACAATCAGTTTACCCAGTGTTCTCTCAATAACGATCTTGGAAATACCACCTTTGTTGATACGGGCATTCAGGTAAGTACGGATCTTGTGATCCTCGATCAGCTTCACGGAATAATCTTTTTTGTTACCATACCAGTTGCTTTCCCATCCGCGGATGATGCCTAACCTGTTACCAATCGGATTTGCTTTCTGACCCATGTATAGAATTTGTTAATGTTATTTATTAGTTTGTTTGCGTCTACGATCACTGTTACATGATTGCTGCGCTTACGAACACGGTATCCACGTCCCTGTGGTGCAGGACGCATACGCTTTATCGTCCTTGCTCCATCAACAAAAATGGTTTTTACTACCAGTCCGCCTACATCACTTCCTTCATTCTTCTGCTTCCAGTTGCTGACTGCAGAAAGCACCAGTTTGCGCAGTGGTGTCGCACTGATGTTGCGGATGATGCTCCAGTACGGCCAGGGCTTTCTCTACCTTCATGCCACGGATCACATCAGCCAGCAAACGCATTTTGCGTGGCGATGTGGGATAATTTCTCAGTTTTGCTACTGCTTCCATGATATATTAATTCAATTTTATATTGTCAGGGGCACTCTCAACCCTCAACTCTCAACCCTTAACTATTATGCTATTTTCTTACTCTGAGTGTCCTTTGAACTTCCTGGTTGGTGCAAATTCACCGAGTTTATGACCCACCATGAATTCCGTTACATACACGGGGATAAATTTATTCCCGTTGTGCACCGCGAAGGTGTGGCCTACAAAATCAGGTGTGATGGTGACTTCGGCGGCTCCATGTTTTGATGCACCGTTCTTTTGGCTTTGCCTTCATTCATGGACAACACCTTTTTCTCCAGCTTAGCACTTACGTAAGGACCTTTTTTTATTGAACGACCCATATTGTATAATGTGATAGTTTATAAATGTGGTTGAATGTGATGATTTATTTGGCTAGTTTTTTACCATTCTTGCGTTGAAGGATCAGCTTATCACTGCCTTTACCCTTCGTCCTGGTCTTCTCATCCTTTCGCATATTTACCGGTCCTGCTCCTTGGATGACCACCTGAAGCTTTACCTTCACCACCACCCATCGGGTGATCAACAGGGTTCATCGCTACACCACGGTTACGTGGACGAATACCTTTCCACCTGTTACGACCTGCCTTACCCATGCTCTGCAGGTTATGATCACTGAATTAGACACCACACCAACTGTTGCATAACAATTGATCAGCACTTTCCTCAGTTCACCAGAAGGCATTTTCAATACTGCGTATTTTTCTTCCTTGTTGGTCAGCTGGGCCGAAGCACCTGCACTGCTGGACAATCTTGCCACCCTGTCCGGGTTGCATTTCAATATTGTGAACATTGGTACCCAGTGGCATATTCTTCAGCATCAGCGCATTTCCGATTTCAGGAGCAACATCATCACCGCTTATAACGGTCATGCCTACCTGTAAACCCTGGGGAGCCAGGATATATCTTTTTTCACCGTCAACATAGTTCAGCAGTGCGATGAAAGCTGTACGGTTAGGATCGTATTCAATCGTAGCAACGTTGGCATGGAATATTCTTTCTTGTTACGCTTGAAATCGATCATACGGTACATTTTCTTGTTACCACCACCGATGTAGCGCATTGCCCGTCTTCCCTGGAAGTTACGACCGCCGGTTCTTTGACTTTTTCTCAAGCAGGCTTTTCTCAGGAATATCTGTAGTGATTTCCGCATAAGCATTACCGATTCTCCATCGGGTTCCTGCTGTTATCGGTTTGTATTTCTTAAGTGCCATATTTTATTGCAATATTTGCGGCCTTGCCAGCCATTCTTTTAATTATCAGATGTTAGAATACAGATCAATGGTTTCTCCCTCTGCTACGGTTACATAAGCCTTTTTGATAAGCAGGCTTTCGACCTTTCACATAACCCGGCTTTGGTAAAACGGCTTTTGCTCTTTCCAGGAACTACCACGGTCCTTACATCTTCAACACTTACACCATAGAAATTTTCAACCGCTTTTTTGATCTCCAGTTTGTTTGCCTTGCGTGCAACACGGAAAGAATAAAGTCCTGCGTTTTTCCTGCATGTGCGTTAGCTTTTTCAGACAGTATCGGTTTTATCAGTATTTCGGTGAGTTTCATGTTTAACTCTTTAATTTTTTTAGTTTGATAATCCGTATTCAGTTATGCTGTTACTTCTACATCTTCTTCAGTAAAAATTTTCGCAGCACTTTCAGTAAATACCAGCACATCTGCATTCACCACATCATACGTATTCAGGTCAGACAACAACGTGGTCAGTACAGAAGGAATATTCCTTGAACTCAGGTACACATTATCGTTATACTCAGGAATTACAAACAATGCTTTCTTATCAGTCACTTTCAGGCTGCTCAGGATACGCTGCGAATGTCTTTTGTTTTAGGAGCATCCAAGTTCACATCTTCAACAACCACGATAGGCTGTTATCCTTTGCTTTAGCACTCAGGGCGCTGATCTTGGCGAGGTCTTTCACCTTACGGTTCAGTTTGAAATCGTAACCGTGCGGCTTTGGTCCGAATACGGTACCACCACCTTTATACAATGGGTTACGGATATTACCCTTACGTGCTCCACCGGTACCTTTCTGGCGGTGTAGTTTGCGGCTGGCACCCTGCACTTCAGCACGGGTCTTCACTTTATGTGTTCCCTGGCGCTGTGCAGCCAGGTATTGCTTTACGGCGAGATAAATCACATGCTCATTAGGTTCAACACCGAAGATATCATCAGGCAGTTCAATGGTTCTGCCTGTTTTCTCTCCTTTTATATTTAAAACATCTGCTTGCATCGTAATCCGTTTATGTTATTTCTGAATGAATACAATGGAACCGTTATGACCAGGAACAGAACCACTGACGAGGATATAATTTTTTTCAGGGAAAATTTTAACCACTTTCAGGCTTTTCACTTTCACCCTGTCACCACCCATACGGCCTGCCATGCGCATGCCTTTGAATACACGTGATGCATCAGATGAGTTACCAATGGAACCCGGAGCACGCTGACGGTCATGCTGACCGTGAGATTGCTCACCAACACCATGAAAATCCATGACGTTTTACAACACCCTGGAAACCTTTACCTTTCGAAGTACCCACTACTTCAACCTTATCACCTTCGGCGAAAATGTCAACAGTGATGGTTTCACCAACATTCTTTTCTATGGAATAATCGCGGAATTCTTTTACGAATCTCTTGGGAGATAGTACCTGCTTTAGCGAAATGACCTTTTTCAGAAGCGTTGGCGTGCTTTTCAGTTCTTATCGCCGAAGGCTAACTGGAGTGCGTTGTACCCGTCAGTGTCCTTGGATCTTCACCTGTGTAACTACACAGGGACCAGCTTCAATGATGGTGCAGGGAGTCTGCTTGCCATCAGGACTGAAGATGCTGGTCATCCCAATTTTCTTTCCAATAATACCTTTCATTGTATTATATTTTTGCCCCTCCACGGTTATGAGGACAGTACGGTAGTAACCGCATACTTCAATCCCGTGTTTGCCACCGACCTTTTCCTTTGTCCATTACAGCCTCAGCGTGATGACAGAAGTACCGGCAGTAAACAAACCTCGAAGGGCTTGTTCATATTTAGCTCCCGCAATTGCGGGATTAAATTATTAAATTTCAGCGCTCCTACTTCTTTCCCGTAACACGGGAAAAATTGGGAGATGAATAATAAAAGAACTAATGATCGCTAGCCGTCATGCTTTGATCTCAACTTCAACACCACTTGGCAGATCCAGCTTGCTCAGCGCATCTACCGTACGTGAAGAAGAGGTATAAATATCCAGCAAACGCTTGTGCGTGCACAGCTGGAACTGCTCACGCGCCTTCTTGTTCACGTGTGGTGAACGAAACACAGTAAAGATTTTTTTACGTGTAGGCAAAGGAATAGGACCTGTTACTACAGCACCAGTGCTGCGTACTGTTTTCACGATCTTTTCGGCAGATTTGTCTACCAGGTTGTGATCGTAAGACTGCAATTTTATTCTGATTCGCTGCGACATATTATATAGCCCACTTTTCAATGGGGATGCAAAGGTAAGGGTTTAATTTTAATTCTACCAAAAAAATGTGATGTTAATTTGATAAATTTGAATAAATTTGATAATGAATGTGACAATGGAATGCACTGGAAATGACACATTAACGCACTCTCACATTCATTCGCCGCATTCTCCACATTCATCACATTAATCACATTAAAAAACCCCGTTTAAGCGGGGTTTTACTTTATGCATTCACTTTTCCTTTCACCTTGGCAATCACTTCTTCGGCAATACCATTGGGTGCAGGAGAATAATGCGAGAATTCCATGGTGGAGGTTGCACGGCCAGAAGACAATGAACGCAGCTGTGTTACATAACCAAACATTTCACTCAGCGGAACTTTGGCTTTAATCACCTGGGCCCCTGCCCTGCTATCCATACCTTCCAGCATACCACGACGACGGTTCAGGTCACCTGTTACATCACCCATGTATTGTTCAGGAGTAATGACTTCCACTTTCATGATCGGCTCAAGCAATACCGGTTTTGCTTTTCTTGCCGCTTCACGGAAACCACCTTTGGCACAAAGTTCAAAAGACATTGCATCAGAGTCAACCTGGTGGAAACTACCATCAAATATACGCACCTTCATATGTTCAACAGGGTAGCTGGCCAGTACACCAGTTCGTCATTGACTGTTCAAAACCTTTCTGAATAGCAGGAATAAATTCACTGGGAATAGATCCACCAAAAATATCATTGACAAACTGCAATCTGCTTACCAGGGTTTTCTTTCAGCCATTCTTCATCAGCCGGACCGAATTCAAATACGATGTCGGCGAATTTACCACGACCACCGGTTTGCTTTTTCAGTACTTCCCTGTGTTCAACTAGTAGCCTGGAAAGCTTCTTTATAAGCAACCTGGGGTGCACCCTGGTTTACTTCTACTTTAAACTCACGCTTCATACGATCAACAATGATCTCCAGGTGAAGTTCACCCATACCGCTAAGGATGGTTTGACCGGTTTCTTCATCTGTCTTTACCCGTAAGGGTAGGATCTTCTTCTACCAGTTTGGCAATAGCCATACCCATTTTATCAACATCAGCCTGTGTTTTTGGCTCAACCGCAATGGAGATAACCGGCTCAGGAATGAACATATTCTCAAGAACGATCGGATGATTTTCATCACACAAGCGTATCACCGGTTTTGATCTCTTTAAATCCAACTGCAGCACCAATATCACCTGCTTCGATGAAATCAATCGGATTTTGCTTATTGGCATGCATCTGCATGATACGGCTGATCCGCTCATTCTTTCCACTTCTCACATTCATAACATAAGAACCTGCATCCAGGTGACCGCTATAACAGCGGAAGAATGCCAGACGACCTACAAAAGGATCGGTCATGATCTTGAAAGCCAGTGCAGCAAAAGGTTCTTTTGCATCAGGCTTGCGGGATACTTCTTCACCGGTATCCGGATTGGTACCTTTAATAGCTTCAATATCCATCGGACTTGGCAGGTAACGAACCACGCAGTCAAGCAGGGTTTGAACACCTTTATTTTTAAAGCAGAACCGCAAAGCATTGGCACGATGGTCATATCAATGGTAGCCTTACGGATCGCTTCATGCATTTCATCTTCGAGTGATGGAATTGGGATCATCAAAGAATTTCTCCATCAGTTTATCATCATATTCAGCAACGGCTTCAACCAATTGGGCTCTCCAGTAGTCCACTTCTTCCTTCATATCCTCAGGAATAGGCACTTCATTATAAGTTGCTCCCTGAGTCCGTCCTCGTCCCAGATGATCCCTTTCATCTGATCAGGTCAACAATACCCTTGAAATCATCTTCAGCACCGATTGGCAACTGAAGAGGAACAGATTTGGCACCCAGCATTTCACGAACCTGCTTAACCACATTCAGGAAGTCGGCACCGGCACGGTCCATTTTATTGACAAAACCAAGACGTGGTACATTATACCTGTTTGCCTGGCGCCAAACGGTTTCAGACTGAGGCTCAACACCATCAACGGCAGAAAACAAGGGCAACCAGACCATCCAGTACACGCATAGAACGTTCCACCTCAACGGTAAAATCCACGTGACCCGGAGTATCAATGATGTTGAATTTATATTTTTTTGTATCGGCAAATGGCTGTCCCTGGTTGGTAGGGAAATTCCAGAAGCAGGTTACTGCTGCAGAGGTAATGGTGATACCACTCTCTTTTTCCTGTTCCATCCAGTCGGTGGTAGCCGCACCATCGTGCACCTCACCTATTTTGTGAGATATACCGGTATAATAAAGTATACGCTCTGTACACGTTGTTTTACCCGCATCGATGTGCGCCGCAATACCGAAATTTCGTTGAAATCTTAAGTCTGCCATGACGAATTTATTGTGAAATTTGAGGGTGCAAAGGTAAGCAAAATCCCGATACGAAAAGTTTTTTGATTGCCGATTAAGGATTGCGGATTACGGATTAAGGATTACGGATTTGGAATGCAGTACTTTGGATGTTTTGCGCCGGGAGAAACGGGTCTTCATCGCCAATTCCTTCACAATTTTATCGGGTCGGTTTTCACCAGATTATCCCATTAACTCATTCCATTTGCACACTTTCACATTTCCAAATTTCCAAATTAAAAAAGGTTGCCCTCCGGCAACCTCTTTGTTTTAACCCTTAGTACTCGAAACTTTTATTGGAACATGACCTTCTCCGTAGTTACCGAACCTGTACGGGTATCAGTAATCTTGATCAGGTACATGCCTGTTTTAATATTCTGGCGATAAACCGGGATCGTTGCATTGGTCACATTGTTCTGGACCTTTTCCTGGAGCAGCTGACCCGAGAGGGTGAATAACTGGATCCTGATGTCCTGTGCCTGGCGTCCGCTGATCGTGATATTGACCATATCACGTGCAGGGTTTGGATAAAGTGAAATCTTTCCGCCTGTCCAGTTCAATACGATGGTATTGCTGTAGGTAAACCTGCCATCATTGTCCATCACTTTAAGGCGATAATAATTTGATCCTGCCTCAGGCCTGCTGTCAACGAACTGGTAATAATTGTTGGCACCGTTTGATTTGGCAAATACATTTCCAACAGAACGGAAACCTGAACCCTGCTTATTGCTTCTTTCAACGATATACTCCCTTACGTCAGTCTCTTCTTTCACTGCCCATTTTAATTCGGCAGTTTCGCCCGACTGCTTACCGGTAAGCGTAATCTCTTTTACCGGCAACAGGGTACAGCTACCTGTTACACTGAAGTATGAAAGCGTGGTAAGACAACCGCTGTTCACAGACACCTTGCTGACATATGTTCCGGTATCGGTAGGCAGCAGGTAATTGATCTGGAAATTCTGCGATGAACCCACCATAACACTATCCGTTGCACTGGTTTTCCTATACCATGTATAGCTGGCGTTGGCAACAGTATCTACCGATAAGGTAATATCATTATAGAAACAGTTGCTTGAAGCATTGACAACAATATTCTGTAAAGGAAGGATGCTTACGTCATTAAGCGTTGCATTTCCACACTGGTCGATAGCCCTTAACCTCACCAGCGAATAGGTAACACCGTTAGTGATGTTGAATACCGGGCTCGCCTGGGGAACGGTATTGATGGAAGGACCTGAAGGCACGCTACCGATAATCTGGTAAGTATAAGGAGCGGAACCACCGGTTACCGATGCACCAACACTGAAATTATTGTTGTTACACTGGTAAGCAGCAGAATTATCCAGCGCAGGGAAGTTATAAGGAGCTACGCTTACTGTCTCATTAATCTTATTTGAACATGTACCCGGGAGACTGTACTCAACTTCATAGGTTGCAGGTGCAAGGTCATAGAATGTGTAAATGGTTCCAGACTGGTTACCATGAGTGATAACTGTTGCTGTGCCATTTACCCTGATGATCCTGGGGGTAATGGTGCCAAGGTTTGAACTTACGTTGATCACCATATCCGAAGAACCGTTCTGGTTAACACCTGAAGGACACTTTGGATTCAGGGTAAGGGTCTTAATGAAAGTAGAAGCCAGCGGAGTTACCATGGTTGTCTGGCTTCTTCCGCAATTGTCAGTGGCCACTACCCTGTATTGTGAACCTACCGGCAATGCTACCAGGTCATTTGCCCACACCGGGTTGGCAGCACTGGATACATCGGCCACCAGCATGTTACCGGGATTATACACTTTTACATTGTAAGGTCCGAAACCGGCGGTGAACTGTACCCTGATATTCGTGCGGTTTACCGTACAGCTTAATGAAGGGGTAACGGTAGTGGTTACTGCTATCGGGTTACCGGTAAAACTCCGGATGATGGTAGTATCATAACAATTGTCACGGATCTCAATGGTATATGTTCCAAACAGGATATTTGTGAATGATCCGGTTCCGTTTGAAGATACCGTGGTACCCGCGCTATCCTTCAGGGTGTATATTGGGGTAGTGAGATTGGCTTCCCCTGTCACGTCTGCGTTGAACGTGGTACAGGTCTGACCGTTAACAGTTACTGCACCGGCAGCAGGCAAAGGCCTTGTTGCTGAGAAGCACCTGGTGATCAGGGTATCATAACATGATCCGTCATTTTGCATTTCGATGCAATACGAACCGTATCCAAGGCCAGGGAACACACCGGTAGCATTTACTGCGATCACTGTACCCGCACCATTTTTAAGTGAGAAAATCGGGCTCGAAAGATTGGCCTGTGCACTCACCGTTGCGGTAAATCCGGCACATACTGTACTGCTGAGGGTAACGGCACCGATAGCAGGAATATTTTTATTGATAGTCACACACCTGCGGATGGTAGTATCATAACAACCCGCATCATTTTGTACGTCAACACAATAGGTACCATAAGGAAGTGCGCTGAATACACCGGTAGTGTTACAGGCAAGCTGTACATTATTGATATCATAAATGCAATACTGGGGGTTGGTCAGATTTGTCTGGCCACCCACTGCAATAGTCACCGCATCACAACTACGCGTAACCGTAAGGCTTGCATTTACAGATGGTGTGTTCGGCGTTACACTGAAACAACGCTGTATGGTAGTATCATAACAACTGGCGGAATTGGTGATCCTCATGCAATAATTTCCGTAAGGGATATTATTGAAGATACCGGTAGTATTACAGGCCAGTTGAACATTCGATGCATTGAAAAGGCAGTATTGTGGTGAATTAAGGTTTGTCTGTCCCGTGATGTTCACACTGAAATCAGCACAGGTCTTATTGGTGATGGTAACATTTGTTGCCACAGAAGGAACAAGGGCAGCGACAGTAACTGTACGTGTAATCGTTGTATCATAACAACCATCCTGTATCCTTACAGAATAAGTACCATTATTCAGGCCATTAAAAACTCCGGTGCTGTTACAAACAATCAGCGTATTGGCCGCATTGTACAGGCAATAATTTGGTGAAGTCCAGTTCAGCATTCCGGTAACCTGCGCATTGAAAGTGGAACAGGTAACACGGGTTGATGTTATTGACGCAGGCAGGTATGGAACCGGCTGTGAAAAAGTGAATGCCCTTTGTATGGTAGTGTCATAACAGGCGTCGATGGTGTTGATATAGTATGATCCTTTGCTGATGCCCGTAAAGTTACCCGTGGTATTACAAGCCACCAGGACGTTTGCGCTGGTATACAGGCAATATTGCGGATTGGTCAGGTTCGCCTGGCCGGTAATGGATGCAGAAAATGAATTACATGATTGTTGTGAAGTAGTAACCGTTCCGCCTACAATTGGCTTGGGGTTGACTGCCCATGGCGTTGTCTTTACATTTCCACAAAGGTCTTTAGCCACCAGTGTTATTGACCTTCTCTTTCCTATATTGGCAGCAAATGATCTGTTGGCAGACCATGCTGTATCAGCTACACCACGCACCCAGCCATACTGGTAACCATTAAAAAATGATCCGCTGGTATTTACATTTCCCCTGCTGTCTTTAAGATTAATATAAAAGTTTACATCATCACAGTTTGTCCTGGTACCACCAGAAGTTTCAATCCACCAGTCATATGCGAGTATGGTTACCCTTCTTGTCTGGATACCACCGCATGAATCCGTCATCTGGATGGCATATTCACCGCCAGGCAGGTTGGCAAAGGTTCCTGTTGTATTAGTGGTGCCCACGCCAAAAGGTGAAGGAGAGATGATAGTATAGATGAAAGGTGAACGTCCGCCTGTTAAACCGGTAACCGAAATCGTTCCGTTGGCAGCATTTAAACAGGTCTCATCTGTTTTATTCAATGAAAAACGCGGATCAGCATATGATCCGGTGATTACAATGTTGAACTGGTCTTTGGTACAGTTACCCACCAGGTCTTTCACCGTAACGGTGTAATTACCCGGGAGCAGACCCGTAATCACATTCGACGAAGTGTAAGGCGTTGTAATGGGGCCGGATACTTTGTAATTATACTGTCCCGATCCCCCGGTTGCAGTCACCGTAATATATCCCGTAGACATACAACGTGATTCTGCAGGTACAGACACAATATTAAGTGTGGAGCAGGTCTGTGAGATCGCCCTGTGGGTAAAAAATGAAAGCAGCGTGAGTAAGGCTACTTTCGACAGGACGTTTAAAAAGATTTTCATGAGTACAAGTTTTCAAGGGTTGAATACCTGCACAAGATTGGGCCTTTTTACGAAGCATACAAGTAGTAATACGATGCCACCTATTGTGAAATCACGAGATTAATTTTCATGATTTTCAATAACCTCCTGAAAATGAGCGACTCTAAATGGTACGGGTAACCGAAAACTACGAATGGCGGTTATTATTTTTACGATGAACGGAGTTTTTTTGTCGGTGAATGAACGGCACGTCAAAAACATAACTCATTGAAAATGCAAAGTGCCATGAATAATCGTCCTTAAAAAACCAAGCTGCCGGAGTAAATCAGCCTGGATTTTATCCGTTGAATTACGATAGCGGGAGAATATATATTCGTGTATTTACCACGGTCAACAGGCAACATAAAAAAAGCCATCCCGGAACCGGGATGGCTTTTAAATATTTTACACGGCCAGGTCAGATCCTGAAGTGTGCAAAAGCCTTATTGGCTTCAGCCATTTTATGGGTATCTTCTTTTTTCTTGAAAGCGCCGCCTTCACCACGACTGGCCGCAACTATTTCGTTGGCCAGCTTATCGGCCATGCTCCTGCCGTTTCTCTCACGGGAAAACCTGATCAGCCATTTGATACTCAGCGATATTTTTCGGTCATTCCGTACTTCAGAAGGAATCTGGAAAGTTGCACCACCAATACGGCGGCTCCTTACTTCTACGGCGGGAGTTACATTCTGCAACGCCCTTCTCCAGATTTCATAACCGTCTTCCCCGGTGGTTTTTGACACCTTATCTACAGCATCATAAAAAATGGTGAGCGAAGCACCTTTTTTACCCTGCCACATGATATTATTCACGAAACGTGTTACCAATACATCGTTAAACCTCGGATCGGGTGCTAACGGTAATTTCTTTGCTCTTGCTTTCCTCATTGATGATCAATTTGTATAGGATGCTTAATTACTTCTTTGCTTTTTCGCGTTTTGTACCATACTTGGAACGGCTCTTCTTACGGTCTTTAACACCCGCAGTATCAAGGCTTCCCCTCACGATATGATACCTTACCCCCGGCAGATCCTTTACACGACCTCCGCGGATCAGTACAATAGAGTGTTCCTGGAGGTTATGGCCCTCACCAGGAATATATGCGATCACCTCCACCTTGTTGGTAAGACGAACTTTTGCCACTTTTCTCAAAGCGGAATTGGGCTTTTTAGGCGTGGTGGTGTACACACGGGTACATACCCCACGGCGTTGAGGACAAGCGTCCAGCGCCCTGGATTTGCTTTTTGCCCTGATAATATCTCTTCCTTTTCTAACTAATTGCTGAATAGTTGGCATTCGTCCCAGATTTTAACGGGAGGCAAAAGTAGGGGATTTTTTTTGCGCTGCAAAAAAATAATGCGATAATTTGATTAGTTTGGAACTATGGCAATGAAATGTGTATAACCCTGTTGCATCGCTTGTCCGGCTAAGCAGGATCTGCACACCAAGCACCCGTTTTGCAAGATCTTTATCCCCGACTGCCTTAACGAGATCTACACATTCCCACATCCGCACATTTCCACATTACACCCTGTGCATCCAGTTATAGGTGTCAGGAAGTTTGCCTTCCCTGATCCCGTTCAACCGTTTTTTCAGTTCCGGAGCCGTTTTCCAGGTTTCTACCCTAAACTCCATAACGAAATCCTTATAACGAAGTTCTTTTATGGAGGAAATGGTGGCCGCAGTGCCGGTACCAAAGACTTCCAGCAGCTGGCCTTTTTTATACGCGTCCATAATTTCATCAATACTGACCATACGCTCCTCCACACTAAGGCCCATTTCCTTAAGAATGGTGATGGCACTATCCCTTGTTACCCCCGAAAGTATTGTACCCTGCTCCAGGTCAGGGGTCAGGGCCTTGTTGCCCACGATAAAAAAAACATTCATCGTCCCAATCTCCTGGACATATTTATGTTCCACAGCATCGGTCCATAACACCTGGTCGTACCCCTTTTTGCGGGCTTGCGCCGTGGCATACATGGCAGCGGCATAATTACCTGCGGCTTTGGCATAACCAACACCGCCCGGACAGGCCCTTACATAATTTTCCTCCACATAAATGCGCATCGGAGCTACATAGTAAGGACCGGTAGGACTTAAAATGATCATGAACTTATAACGCTCAGAAGGCTTCACCCCAATGACCTCATCGGTGGAAAACATGAAAGGTCGGATATACAGTGAATGGTCCTCCTTGGCCGGGATCCAGTTCCTGTCGAGGTTGATCAGTTCCCGCATACCTTCAATAAAAATTTCTTCGGGAACGGCCGGCATTTGCATACGCTCGGCAGATATATTAAACCGGTTGAAATTGTCTTTGGGCCTGAAAATAAATGCTTCTCCTTCAGGATTACGGTAAGCCTTAATGCCTTCAAAAATAGCTTGTCCGTAATGCAGGGCAGCAAGCGAAGGTTCCATGAGCAGGGGTTGATAGGGTTTAATCTCCGGGACACCCCATTTACCGTCTTCATAATCAACTTCCAGCATATGGTCCGTAAAGAATTTTCCAAAAGGCAGGTTCTCAAGATTTATATCCGTTAACTTGCTTCTTTCCACCCTTGTGATATGAAGTCCCGACGCTGCTATCATGTTAATACTTATTTGTACAAAGAAACAAAAAAAACTAACAACCATTAGTATTACAGATGTCAAATAACGATAACCTGACGCTCTCGCAAACTGCCCTCGAAAACCTTTATGGCTCATCGTTATACCTGGTTGAGGAGCAGGTATCCAGGCCAAGGCCCAAGGATCGAACGGTACCCGAAAAAAAACTGATGGCCGTGATCACTTCACAACCTCTGTCGGCGGAGACCGATCCCGCCACTTTCAACTTTTTGAGCGGAATTGTACAGGCCTGCAGGATACCTGTGGCGGAGGTATTGATACTCAATGCTCAACAGGATGAGATCAATTTTAAATATATACAGGATCATCAACCTTCCCCGATTGTACTAATGTTTGATATTACTCCCGGGGATATGGGACTGCCGGTCTATTTCCCGCATTTTCAGCTACAGCAATATTCCGGCGTTACTTATCTTTCAGCCCCCGACCTGGCTACCCTGCAGACAGATAAATTGCTGAAAAGTAAACTCTGGTTATGCCTTAAAACACATTTTTCCATCTGATGGATACGTTGATATTTGCAACCAATAATGCCCACAAAGTAGAGGAAGTGAGGTCTGTCCTACAGGGGATTTGGGAGATCCAGACACTGGAAGAAGCCGGGATCCGGATCGAAATACCCGAACCCCATGATTCCCTGGAAGCCAATGCAAGGGAAAAATCATTTACTATTTACCAAATTACCGGTAAAAACTGCTTTAGCGAGGATACCGGCCTTGAAACCATGGCATTGGGTGGAGCACCCGGGGTAAAAAGTGCCCGTTTTGCCGGAGAAACAGCCAGCTATGAGGAGAATACTGAAAAATTATTAAGCCTGTTGAAGGACAAAAAGGACAGGACGGCAAGGTTCAGGACGGTCATGTCCCTGTTCCTGGAAGGGATCGAGTACCAGTTCGAAGGCGTATGCCCGGGCACTATTATTGAAGAAAGAAGGGGAAAAGCAGGATTTGGCTATGACCCTGTTTTTGTTCCCGATGGCGATACCCGTACTTTCGCAGAAATGAATACGTCCGATAAAAACAATTACAGCCACCGGAAAAAAGCCATGGATAAACTCATTTCTTTCCTGGCCAATAAAAAATAACGGATAACCGGCTGTGTTTTATCCACAAACATGAATATAGCAGACAACCATAATATCCAGGAATCCGACTTAATCCGTGGAAGCATTAACGGAGACAGGAGGATGCAGGAATTACTGTACAATACCTATGCGCCAAAAATGTATGGCGTCTGTCTTCGCTATGCCGGCAATGCAGAGGATGCACAGGATATATTACAGGAAGGATTTATCAAGGTATACAGGAACCTGGACAGGTTCAGGGCGGAAGGTTCCTTTGAAGGCTGGATCAGGAGAATATTTGTGAATACAGCCATTGAACATTACCGCCGGACCGTAAACATGTACCAGGTTTCTGAAACACATGAAAACAACGTAGAAGATAAAGACTGGTCGGCTTTTGATAAGCTGGCCGCCAAGGACCTTATGAAACTTATACAGGAATTATCTCCTGGCTACCGGGCCGTATTCAACCTCTATGTAGTAGAGGGGTATACGCACAAGGATATTGCGGCAATGATGGGTATCAGCGAAGGCACCAGCAAATCACAGCTGGCGCGCGCAAAAGCCATCCTGAAAAACATTATTACCGGGAAACAAAAAGAATCCAATTCCAAATAGAAAATAGCCCTTATGCAATGGACCAGAGAATTATATCATTATGAAGTGTCCCCTCCGCCGGGCTCATGGGACAGGATCAGTTTCGAACTTGAAAATGATATAACGGACCTCCGTATGAATCTGAAGAACCTGGAGGAGCCGCCACCCCCTGCTGTTTGGGAGTCTGTAAGGAAAGAATTAGCCTCAAATGAACCAGCCCGGGTGATTCCGTTGCCATGGTATTCCAGGTGGTCGGGTTGGGCCGCAGCAGCTGCAGTTTCCGGTGTGCTTTTCCTGGCGTATTACCTGATGAACGGACGAAATGATTTCAAGCCCGCTGAACTGGCTACCAGTATCCAGTCGCCCGAATCAACATCGATAGTTTCCAAAAGCAAGATACCCACCCAGATCACTGTTGTACCGCCTGTTGCCAAGGAGCCACCAGCAAATGAAGAAAAGAAAAGCCAGCGTACTAACGATGCGGCACAAACGAATATTGAAACGGCAACAGTGGCTTTGCATACTGCGGAAAAAAAGCCAACGAAACATTATCATGTCCCTGCCGTACTGGAACCTGGTACCAGGAAAGAAGACCTGCCCATGCCTCAAACACTGCATGATAACAGGGATTACCGGAAAATGAAGTCCGTACAATTTGATGACGGCAATTATATACAGCTCGTTTCTTCAGAAGGGAACACCACAAGATTATCCTATAAACTCCAGGAAATGATTCCTGCCATCAGGAACGATGTTGACAATGCCACCTTAGCCCAATGGAAATCGAAATTAGCAACCACAGCCTTTATGCCTGCCAGCGTGAATTTTTTCGATATTACCGACATGGTGACCATTCTCGCAGAAAATAAATAATGATCAGGAGTTCCAGATTTTCCAGCTTTCTTCAGCCTGTGACACCAGCATAGGATAACCATTTTCTATTACGGCTCCCCGCTCCCGTCCTTTATGGAGAAATAGTGTCATGGAAGGGTTATAGATAAGATCAAACAAATAATGGCTCTCACCGATCGCTTCATAGGGAATTTTAGGGTATTCATCAACGTTAGGATACATGCCCGCTGGCGTGGTGTTGATGATCAGCTGGTGGTTCTTCACCACCTCCGGTGAGATATCGGAATACGCGATCATATCTGCTGAAGGATTTCTGCTGGCCTGCAGCCAGGGAATGCCTTTTGCCGACAATACATGGCAGACTGCTTTTGCGGCCCCGCCGGTGCCCAATACCAGTGCCCTTTTGTGAACAGGGGCAAGGTGGGCCGACAATGAAACATCAAATCCAATCACATCCGTATTGAACCCCTCCAGGATATTATTCCTGGCCCGGATACAATTGCATGCGCCGATCTGTTTTACCACATCCGACATTTTATCAAGGTATGCAATCACGGATTGCTTGTGGGGGATGGTAACGTTTATTCCTTCCAGTAAGGGATGTTCCGCCAGTAAGGAAGGAAAGTCTTCAATACGTTCCAGCGGGTAATTTTCGTAAACGGCATTGATGCCTTCTTCGCTAAACTTGCCGGTAAAATATTTCTTTGAAAAAGAATGGGACAACGGAAAACCTATCAGCCCGAACTGTCTCATTGACCATTGGCTTTGTCGAGGAACAGGTGAAAGGTATCACCCCTTAGCCCGATACGCATGGTTTCCAGCGGAAGCATTTCCCCGGGGGCAATATTGCCCAGGTTCACATTGGCACCCAGCAGTTCTATGAAATATAATTGCTGGGCTTTTTGAGGCGCTTCCCAGATAATTTTTTCGCCGGGGATCTGTGTAAGGATTTCCTGCACTAATCCCTCCCTCACCTCACCGCTTCCCCTGTAAATGCCAACATTTCCGGCTTCACGGGCTTCTGCGATAACGTATTCAGCACCGGCTTCAAGCTCTGCACGCATCAGCTCAATCCATTTATAAGGAGGAATGATGTGTTCGGCATCCTTGCTGCCCACTTCGCTCAGCACAATGCCATGTTTGGTGAGTTTTTCAATATAGCCGCATTTTTCCGAATGCGGAATCGTAATGGAACCATCGCTGACTTCCATGTATTCGATTCCATAGTCCTTGCATACTGCGATATAATCATTGAACTGGTTCCTGATCAGGAATGCTTCAAAGAGTGTTCCGCCAAAATAGACCGGTATATCGTAAGACCGGTATATTTCGAGTTTCTCTTTTAGGTTTGGAGTTACAAATGAAGTCCCGAAGCCCAGCTTTACAATGTCAACATGGGGATGTGCCACGCTCAGAAAGTTCCTTGCTTCCTCGGTGCTGAGCCCTTTATCCATTACCATCGTAAGACCTGACTTCCTTGGTTTGGCAAAACGAACAGGGATCTGGGAGAGGTTGAAATTCATGTATGCGCTATTAAAATTGGCGCAAAAATAGTCAATTATACCTTGCCGATAACATTTTCAGAAGGAGCGGTTTCTTTTAAACTTTGCAATCATATCCACAACTGCCTGGTTCTGAAGAATCACCGGATTGAGTTCAATAAAACGTTTGAGTAATTTGGGCGATTTCCCCATTGCTGATTCCAATTGCAGCAAGGCTTCCTTGGATTTACCTGCTGCAAACAGTATGGCGCTCATATAAAACTGGAAAATGGGCTTATGAGAAGTCATTTTCTGCGCAAGGCTTACCTGCTGTTCGGCCTCTTCATAAAATCCGGCAGCATACAATCCCCTGATCAATGCTTCCCAGCCTGCAACTCCCCGGGGGCGCTGCTGAACAACAACGGTAAAATGATGGATGGCATCCCTTGTTTTTCCCAGCTGCACGAAACATTCGCCGATGGCAAGGTTGAATTCAGGCTGAAGCCTGTTTATCCGCAATGCGGTTTCAAGGTTCTTTACCGCCTGGGCCCAGTTGTGCTCATTCATGTAGGTACCCGCCACTTTATAAAACAACTTACCGTCTTCCTGGTTAAGGTGAGACGCCTTTCGATAATAAAAACGGGCCTGTGCATAGTTCTTCAGCTTATCATAACAGTGACCGATAGCCTCATAAATGACGTCTTCGGGCCTCGACAACTCAATCACTTTTTCCAGGGATTCAATGGCTTCCTTATACTTACGTAAACGGATATACGCATCCGCCATATTCCTGTATGCATAGTCGAACTTTTCATTGATAACCAGTGCGTATTTGTAGGCATCAATACTTTTTTCGTACAATTTCAATCCCTGGTAGGCCGCAGCGAGATTGAACCATGCAAGGTCGTTATAAGGGTATTCATCAATGATCCAGAGATGCAGCTTTATACTTTCCTCGTTCCTGCCGGTGAAATCAGTCCAGAAGCAGATTTTGTACAAAGCTTCCTCACTGTTGGGTTCATTCTCCAGGATCAGTTTAAGGCAGTCGAAGATCTTATCGAATTCTTCATAATCGTCATAGACATCTGCCAGTTCAAACAACAAATTGATCCGGTCATCCCCTTCAAATCGCTGAATGGCTTCTTCCAACAATGCCACGGCCCTTTCTTGTTGGTCCAGGGCCAGTAGCGCGTCGGTCTTCAGGATATAAATGTCTATGTCATTAATATCGAGGATGGAAGCCTTTTCAAGAATATCAAGGGCTTCGGCATACTTCCTGGAGGCAATCAGCAGATCGGCCTTTTTAACCACCAGGGCGGAAGAGAAAGGATAATGTGAAATACCGGTTTCCACGGCTTCCAGGGCCTTTGGGAGATCATCCATGTCATCATAATGGTCAATAATCCTTTCAAAAGCCTCTTCGTACAGGAAGGAATGGCTTTTTCCTGCCTTCAGATTCTCATACTGGCGGAGAATCTCCCTTATGTCGTCATTTTCCTCACGGTAGGGATTTTTACTCATTTGTTATAGGTTATTGTAAAATAAACCATTAAGTATTCCGTTCAAAATTGACCCAATACTATTTATCCCCGTTTCGTTAAATTCTGTTAATAATATGATGAACGGTTTTAAAATATGGAATAGTTTTTGTTAATTTTGTTACAGATGCGTTATCAGTCTCATAAAATAGGTTCCGGATTTGCCAAAAAAGTGGTAATTGTGCTGGCACTTTTCAGCATGGCCCACTATGTTTTTGCGGTCGATGGCACTATGGATGGTGGCAAGAAGTCATCTAAGGCTTTCTCAACGCTCAAGTCGGACCTGAGTTTTTCCCTGAAATCAGGATATACTTACAAGGGAAATAAAAACTTCGGCACGAGGCGCACACTGAATACCATCCAGTCGAATTCCGTTATTACCTACCAGCGTGGCAATGTAACCTGGGTAATGCCTTACCGGAATAAGACCACGATCCTGAATAAGTTCAAGACCCCCACCCCCAATCGTTGATTTTCTGTGATTTTAATTTGATTTAACCGCTTTGATGCTCTCATCATAGGTCATTTCCCTGTACCCTGAAGTTGGGATTTCAAATCGCTGTACCGGCACGGGATCAAAACTTACACGGTTAGCGGTATATTTTACCCTCAGATTTCCCATAATGGATTCATATTCCAGGGGAACGCCGGGCAGGTCCTTAAACTGGGCTTCATAGCTCTTATTCTCCATGACCAGTTCAGTGGTATAAAAAACGGTAAAAGTATTACCATCGGCCAGTTTAGCAGTGACCTGTACACAATTATAACCTGCAATCTTTTTCGTTTCACCCGTGGGGGTAAAGGTCATACCGGTGTATTTCTTGTTTTTATCTGCCCAGTTGGCAGCATTCATACGGATCAGCAGTTTTTGTGCATTGAATTCACGGATTACCACACCGGTGCCGGCTTTACTGTCATATATGGTTACAGAATTACCTATCGCACTTTTAAGTTCGGTCCTTGACTGACTGCCTTTGATATACACCACTGCAGTAGCGCCATCAAAAACATCCGCCATCTTGGCCTGGCTCGATCCCGTTTGAACCGACACATCATAAAGAACAGTCCCTTCAGACAACACCTTCTGGGCCTTAAGGTTGGAGACAGTCAGTATGGCAAGAGCAGCTAACAGGTATCTTGTTGAATGCTTCATAGTTGAGACTAAGATAATAAAACGCATTAAGCCGTTGCAAGACCCCTGTTAAAGCGTTACTTTTTAGGGGTCCTTGACTTGATATCCTGGACTTTTTTCTGTGTTTCCTGCATTTGTTCCAGCCTTTCCTGCCATTTTGGTTTGGATTTGGGCTTTTTCTTATTTTCTTCCAGTTTAGCCAGGATCTTATCGTGGTCAATGATATAATTCTGGATAACGTATTGAAGGATAAGGGTAATCACGTTCGATACGGTATAATACCAGGTAAGGGCCGAAGGAAGACTATTGAAAATACCCAGCAGCATGATGGGGAATATATAGGGCATATATTTCAGCACCGGGTTATTCTGGTCCGGTGTCATGCTCATACTATACAGGGAGATGGCCAGGCTGGTGACTACGGCCAGCAGGGTGAACAGGCTAAGGTGGTTTCCGATAAATGGAATGGTGAATCCAAAATTTAGAATGGAATCGTACGACGACAAGTCCTTGGCCCACCAGAAAGATTGTCCCCTGAGGGAAATCTCAGAATTAAAGAAACTGTACAATGCAAAGAATATCGGGATCTGCAGCAGGGCAGGAATACATCCACCCAGCGGATTGACGCCGGCAGTACGGAAGAGTTTCATTTGCTCCATACTGAATGCCTGCTGATCGTCCTTAAACTTTTCCTTTAATACATCCAGTTCCGGCTTCAACGCTTTCATTTTAGCGCCGCTCAGGTAACTGGTATATACCAGTGGTGAGGTCACCAGGCGAATGATAATGGTCAGCAGGGCAATCACGAGTCCGTAACTTTTGATAAAGCCGGAGAACAGATTAAACACCGGCATCACAATCAGCCTGTTGATATATTTTACGAAGGCATAGAAACCCTGTCCGAGGTTGACCATGTCTTCCAGGTCCATTTTATAGCTCTTCAGGATCTTGAAATCGTTTGGTCCGTAGTATACACTAAACGGAATCAGTGCCGAAGTTCCGGAAGGAATCGGAGCTTTCAGGGTGACCATGGCTGAAGCCACAATTCCTGTTGAATCATCGGGCATGGTTGTGTTTACTTCAGCATAGGAAAAACCATTTTTAGCAATCATCGTATGATTGAAGAATTTCTGTTTCAGACTGATCCATTTAACGCCTTCCGCCCACTTCTCATTCAGGCCGTCTTTCATGGTAAAATAATCAAAGCCGCCCTTTTCATACAAATCGATCTGTGTCTCCCTCTTTTCACCGGCAATATCATGCTCCTGTTGGCGGGCCTGCACCTGCCACGCGAGATCAAGACTGTTTTTACCTATCAACTGGTCCACCCGATCGATCCTCACATTCCAGTCAACCATATACTGGTTTGGGTGAATAATATATTCATGGGTGATAGAACGTCCTGTGGAATCTGCCAGCCGGTAACTGATCGATTGGCTTCCATCGGTATTGCTGGTCACCTGGCTGCCGGTGAAAAACAATTCCGCTGTTTCGCCGGTATTGTTATTCCCCGTATTAATGCGATAAGTTAATTTGTCAAAATCAGTGGCCCCCAGTTTTACCTGGCTGCTGTCTTTTGAGAGGTATTTTTTCAGTTCGAAGGATTTTGGCCTTCCGCCTTTATTGGTAAAGGTGATCCGCACAAGGTCATTTTCCACCACGGTAGTCGATTCTTTTCCATAACCATTATTGGCGAACTGGCCTGCAGCGCTTATCCTGGCCAGGGAATCGGTTTTGATGGAATCAATTTTTACTGCAGGTGCATTATTGCGGGGCTGGAGCCTGGCCACAGAATCCTGCATCCTTTTCTGCTTGGCTTCCAGTTCAATCTGCCCCTGGCGGGTAAAATAAAAGTAGCCAAAGAAAAGCAGGGCCAGCAACACAAAACCAATCACCGAATTTCTGTCAAGTTTCATATCTCCAATTGAGCGGCAAATATAGGCAAATTAGCATGGCGGAAAGGTTCTGCCTCGTAGAAGGAGACAGTCCGTTTTTTCTTCAGGGGTCAATTAAATCATTTCGCTTTGCAATAGCGGATTTTTTGCCGCCGATTTTTTCTCTGCGTGTTCCTTGGATGCCCTGACAAAATGAACAAACAAAGGATGCGGGTTTTCTACCGTGCTTTTCAGTTCCGGGTGGTACTGAACACCTATGAAGAACGGATGATTTTTAAGTTCAATGATTTCCACAAGGTTGCTCTCCGGATTTTTTCCGCTGGCTATCATGCCATTGTCTTCATACTGCTGTAGATAGGCATTATTAAATTCCCAGCGATGGCGATGACGTTCATTGATCATGGTGGAACCATAAATTTTTTCTGCCAGTGTCCCTTCCTGGATGGCGCAGGGGTATGATCCCAGCCGCATGGTGCCACCCTTGGCCGTAACCTTTTTCTGCTCTTCCATCAGGTCAATCACCGGATTGCCACAGGCAGGATCCATTTCAGTGGAATGCGCATCACTGTAGATTCAGCACATCGCGGCCAAATTCAATGACAGACATTTGCATACCCAGGCAGATACCAAAGAATGGCAGCCTGTTTTCCCTGGCATATTTTACCGCGATAATCTTTCCTTCTATGCCGCGGTGTCCAAATCCCGGAGCAACGAGTAATCCGTCGAGCCCGGATAGTTTTTCATCCACATTCGCATCGGTAATAAATTCGCTGTGGATATTGATTACATCCACCTTGCATTCATTCATCGCACCTGCATGTACAAAGGCTTCAAGGATGGATTTATAAGCATCCTGCAGTTCGATATATTTTCCGATGAGCCCGATATTCACCTTGCTTTTCGGATATTTTAATTTATCCAGGAATTCCTTCCACTTGGATAATTCGGGTTCGTTGAATTTTGTGATGTTGAGTTTTTTAAGGCAGATGACATCAAGTTTTTCACGCATCATGATCACAGGCACTTCATAAATGGAAGCCGCATCTGCAGCTTCAATTACCGCTTCCTGTTTTACATTGCAGAATAAGGCAATCTTTCTCCTGATCTCAATGGATAATGGCCGTTCAGTGCGGCATACGATAATATCCGGATGCACGCCGTTTTCACTCATCAGTTTTACACTATGCTGGGTGGGTTTCGTTTTTAGTTCCTTGGCCGCTTTCAGGTATGGCACCAGGGTTAGGTGAACAACAAGGCAATCCTCATCTTCCAGTTCCCATTGCAGTTGCCTTACGGCTTCAATAAATGGAAGGCTTTCAATATCACCCACGGTTCCTCCGATTTCAGTGATCACGATATCGTATCCGGCACTGCCCAGCAGTTTCATTCGCCTCTTGATCTCATCAGTGATATGGGGAACCACCTGTACGGTCTTTCCCAGGTAGGCACCTTCTCTTTCTTTGTTGATTACGGTCTGGTAGATCTTCCCTGTGGTTACGTTATTGGCCTGGGAAGTGAATATGTTGAGGAACCTTTCATAATGCCCGAGGTCAAGGTCTGTTTCTGCACCGTCTTCCGTTACATAACATTCGCCGTGCTCATAGGGATTAAGGGTTCCGGGATCAACATTGATATAAGGGTCAAATTTCTGGATGGTGACATTCAACCCCCTCGCCTGAAGGAGCTTGGCAAGGGATGCCGAAATGATGCCTTTACCCAATGAAGATGTTACCCCGCCGGTAACGAAGATGTACTTTGCCATAAAAAAATTGTTTTTACTGAAAGACCCGGCGGAATGAAATCCACGAACAAATTCCTGAAGGTCATGCAAACATACCACTAATTCGGCCCATGAAAAAATTTCCATATTGGCATGTGGAAAAGTTGGCAGGAAATTAACCGGGAAGTCTGACAATATGCACCGGAACTGCAATACAAGCCTTTCCTCTTCGTTTTATGGGATAAGCCATGCGGAAAATCTACCTGTTTATTGCTGTTTTCATTATTTGCTTCCAGGATGCTGAAAGTCAGTGTGCTACAGGTGGCGCGTCATGGCTTTCCGGCACCACGAACGGGGTAATGTCTGCCACCGGGATTATTGCCGGAATCAATGTGGTGAATGCCCGTACGGTAGGTACCATGACCAGTGGCCGTCCTTTATACCAGGTCAGCACATCTACCTGGAAAGGACTGAATTATTCCGCGTTGCAGGTCTGGAGGGCATACAGCCTGCCCGGCTCCAATTATACGTATTTCAAGCTCCAGATCCCCATGGATTCCAATCGCATGCACCTCAGGGTGGATAATATCCGGGGAGATTTCTTTAACTGGGAAAACCAGCGTGTGAGGGGTTACCTGAATGGTGTGCTGGTCCCGATCGTATTTAAAGATCCTGTCAACGGTGCTTTTATTACCGGTGGCAATACCATTAACGGAGCATCCACCACTACTTCTGCAGTACAATCTGCCATGCGGGCGATGTTCACCACAGCCGTTGACAGTATTGTGGTTCAACAGGTGTCGAGCAGTGACTGGATCATTGCCGAACTAATGGTGGAGTGCAACTTTATTCTGCCGGCAACAGTTTCTTCCTTCACAGCAAGAGAAGTCAGCGATATAGTAAGGCTCGAGTGGCAAAATTCCGTGGAACCCGGTGACCTGCTGTATATGGATGCAGAGCGATCCCAAAACGGCAGGACACTGGACCCTTGTGGATAAAACAATCCCTGGCGCGCAACATTACCGGTACACATCAGATGACCATCATGCCACAGATGGGATAAATTATTACCGCCTGAAATATGTATATGCGGATGGCAGAATCTACTATTCCAACATTCTCATGGTCAATAAAGGAAAGAATAGTGTTTTTTCCTGCGTTGTTTTTCCCAATCCTTCAACAGGCCAGTTGACCATTTCTTTTAATGACAATATACTGCGGGCCGCCATTTATAATAGTGAGGGACGCACCATCAGGCTCCTTAAAACCATTAAGGGATCACAAATGATCAATACCTCCGCCTGGAGCCCCGGCATATATTTCCTGCTGGCGGAAACAAAAGATGGAATACAGGTCTCAAGGAAAATCTTCCATCAATAAAAGAACTTTATTATTTTTCAGGTGTTTACAGAAACCTAAACACATACACCATGAAAAAAATAATACTGATGTTGCCGGGCCTGTTATTCATATTCCTGGCATCGGCACAGGAATCCTCGTCCTGCTGTGATATAGATGCAATGAATGTCTATGCAAGAAATGCCGTAGATAAAAAGTTTGTAGCAAGCCACGATGCCCCGATCCCTTTTCATTACAACAGCGCCAATGGCAAGGATATCAATTTTCCTGCTGCTGACGGTACTTCTGCGCATGGCTGGGAAGTGAAGTCAGAAAAACCATCCAACTATTACATTTTTGTGATTCATGAGTGGTGGGGACTTAATGATTACATCAAACAGGAAACAGAAAAATTGGCAAAGGACCTTGGCATTAATGCCATTGCTCTTGACCTTTATGATAACAAGATTGCCACCAACCAGGAGGATGCAGGAAAAATAATGCAGTCCGTCAGCAAGGAAAGGGCGGAAAATATTATTAAAGGAGCATTTGCAAAAGTGGGACCCAACGCAAAAGTGTTTACTATCGGCTGGTGTTTTGGCGGCGGATGGAGTTTACAGTCATCGCTGATCGGTGGAAAACAAGCTGCAGGATGTGTTATGTATTACGGGCAGCCTGAGAAAAGTGTTGACCGGTTGAAGACACTGAATACTGATGTGCTGGGAATATTTGGCAACCTTGACCAGTGGCCAAGTCCGCAGGTGGTAGATGAATTTGCCGCTAATATGGAAAAAGCCGGAAAGAAGCTGACATTGAAAAGATATGAAGCTCCGCATGCATTTGCAAATCCCAGCAACCCAAAATTCAATAAGGAAGCAACCGAGGATGCGTATAAAAATGTAATGGCCTTTTTAAAAGAAAGAATCAAATAAACCACATTCCCCACATTACACAATTGTCAAATTAACAAAAAGCCCTCTTCCAGGAATGGAAAGGGCTTTTGAATGTAATGGGTAAATATAGAAAGCGTTAATTGTCTTTTTAATGAGTCACGGATAACATTGGAACATAAACGCTTTTGAAATGAGATTATTGTAAATACATACACGCCTGGATCTGTAATAGCGCTAAAAATTGAATTTCTTTACTTCGGAACATTGATTTTATCGAAACTGGCGGTAATACCCTTAATCAATGAAGAACTAAAACCCTGGTGTTCCATTTCATTCAGCCCGGCAATGGTGCAACCCTTGGGAGTGGTCACCTTATCAATTTCCTGTTCAGGGTGGCGGCCTGTCTGGATAAGCAGTTCAGCTGCGCCTTTTACCGTTTGGGATGCGAT
Source organism: uncultured Sphingobacteriales bacterium (assembly GCA_963707255.1). Classification (GTDB taxonomy): domain Bacteria; phylum Bacteroidota; class Bacteroidia; order Chitinophagales; family Chitinophagaceae; genus Pollutibacter. The sequence goes on from CAVPPM010000024.1 coordinate 210,703, forward strand.
CAGGGTAGCTGTTGCTGCATCAAATCCAATTTCGATACCTCCCTGTATATTGGCACGAATAAATCGTAAAGCATATGCTATACCACAGGCTCCGAGGACCGTTGCTGCATCCATCAGTTTTTCTTCTATGGTCACCACCTTACCCAGTTGCCTGAACAGGTGATTAACATATTCCTTTTGATCTTCTGTGGTATTCCTGGAGCAAACACAGGTCATGCTTTCCTGGATCGCAATAGCAGTATTTGGCATCGCTCTGACAACAGCGATTTTTCTTCCGGCAAAATGAAGGATATCATCCATACTCACACCGGTCACTACTGATAAAAGCAAATGGTGATCAGTGAGATCATTCTTTATACGGCTGATGACGTCTTCCACCTGGAAAGGCTTTACAGCAAGTATAACGAGATCAGCATAGCGAACGGCTTCCCCGTTGTCGTCACCCACCAGTATTCCTTTTTCTTCAAGATGCCTGATGGTGGAAATATTTCGCTTGGTAACCATGATATGCCCCGGCAGCGTGAAACCGCTTTTTACCAGTCCTTCTGCAATGGCAGCACCAAGATTTCCTCCGCCGATAATGGCAATTTTTTTATTCATCATGATCAATAGTATTTATTGGGCGACAGGTAATTTCTCACGTAGTCCTCTACCCCATCTTCCAGGCTGTAAAATTTACCGGGATAACCGGCTTTAATTAATTTCTGCATGTCGGCTTCAGTGAAATACTGGTACTTGTCGCGAATGTCTTCGGGCATATCAATAAACCGTATGTCGGGTTTCATGTCAATGCCTGCAAAAGTTGCGCTGGCAAGGTCATAGAAGCTCCTGGCTTTACCCGTGCCCAGGTTATACAAACCCGAATCGGGATGGGCATCCATCAGCCAGGCGCAAACGCTAACAACGTCCTTCACATAAATAAAATCCCTGAGCTGCTGTCCGTCTGCAAAGTCGGGACGGTGAGACCGGAACAGGTTTACATAACCATTTTTCCTGACCTGTTGAAAAGAGTGAAATATCACGCTGGCCATTCTTCCTTTATGGTATTCGTTGGGTCCATAGACATTGAAAAATTTCAGGCCGTACCACCTTGATGGCGCAGTTGCCTGTTTCAGTGCCCACTTATCAAATTCATTTTTAGAGACGCCGTATGGATTTAATGGCTGAAGCTTTTCTGCAAGCTGGTGATCATCACTATAACCAAATTCACCACTGCCATAGGTAGCCGCAGATGATGCATAAACAAGCGGAATATTTTTTGAAGTGCAGTACTGCCAAACGGATTTGGAATACTCCAGGTTTAGTTTCTCATGAATGGAATAATCAAATTCCGTGGTATCGGTCCTGGCCCCGAGGTGAATGACAAAGTCTACCGCAGGATCTTCGTTTTGGAGCCAATCAAAAAACAGGCTTCGTTCAACCTTATGGGAAAATCTTTTATGCTCGAGATTGGGAATTTTATCCGCCCTGGAAAAATCGTCTACCAGCACAAGGTTGTCATAACCTGCCTGGTTAAGGTAAGCGGCCATGCAACTTCCAATAAATCCAGCCGCGCCCGTGACCACGATCATGCTTTTTTTATTCATATTACACAGCGCTAAGTGCGGATTCGGCAGTCTCCCCGGTTAAGTAATTTTCTATTGCAGTATCATAGAGATATTTCCAGTCGGCTATATCTCCCCACTGCTCTCCATCCACCACTACTTCGCCACCGGTTACCCGGCCAAGCCGTTCGTAACCTACCCCGCTTTGTGCCAGTGCATCTGTAAATGCCTGTTCCAACGCCGGGTTAACGCTAACCACTACCCTGCTTTGTGCTTCTCCGAAAAGCCAGGCATCTTTTCTTATGCCATCGGCCGAATTCACCTCATAACCCAGGAGGTTATTGAAGCCGCTTTCGCACAGGGTGATGAATATTCCGCCTTCGCTGGTATCATGAACCGAACTTACCAGTTCGCGGGCGATCAGTGAACTAACGGCCTGCTGTACGCGAAATTCTTCGTCAAGGTCAAAATGGGGAACAGGGGAATATTCGACCCCGCATATCTTGTGAAGGTATTCAGACGAACCAATATCGTTCCGGCTTTTGCCCACCAGGAATAGAAGGTCCCCTTCCTGTTTGAAATCAAGGGTCATTTTCCTGCTGATATCCTCCAGCAATCCAACCATTCCAATGGTTGGTGTAGGATACACCGGGCCATCCGGTCCCTGGTTATAGAAACTTACATTTCCTCCCGTCACCGGTGTATCAAATTTCAGGCAGGCCTCGCCCATACCTTTAATGGCATATACAAACTGGTAATACACCTCGGGATCAAAGGGATTTCCGAAATTAAGGCAGTTGGTAACGCCAAGCGGAAGTCCACCTGAACAAACTATATTTCTTGCTGCCTCGCTTACTGCTATCATGCAACCTTTATACGGATCTGCAAAAACATACCTGCTGTTACAGTCGGTGGTTACGGCCAGGCCTTTTCGGGTACCCTTGACCGATACTACCGCGGCATCGGAGGGTGAATTCGTTGATGTATTGGCAGTGCCCACCATGCTGTCGTACTGCGTGTATATCCATCTTTTATTGGCGATATTGGGAATCCGGATCAGTTGTTCCGCAGCCTGGCGGAAGTCTGCCGGTTGGGGCACCTGGTCCATATTGAAATCGCGGATCTTTGAGAAGTAAGCAGGTTCCCGGTATTCCCTGTCGTTAACCGGTGCTCCTCCGCCAAGGACAAGACTTTCCGCAGGTATTTCTGCCTCGAGTTCTCCATTCTTGTAAAACCTCAGCATTTTATCATCGGTTACTTCACCAATATGTGAACAGGGAAGATCCCATTTTTTAAAAATGCTGATCACTTCTTCTTCCCTTCCTTTTTTCACGATCATCAGCATGCGTTCCTGGCTTTCACTCAGCAGGAGTTCCCAGGCTTTCATGTTTTTCTGTCTTGCCGGCACATTGTCAAGGTTAATGCGCATACCCACGCCTCCTTTGGCGCTGGTCTCTGCGGTTGAGCAGATAATGCCAGCGGCACCCATATCCTGCATACCGATCAGGGCACCGGTGGGTATCACTTCAAGACAGGCTTCCAGCAGTTTTTTCTCCTGGAAAGGATCTCCCACCTGTACGGCGGGAAGGTCCCGTGCGCTGTCGGCGGTGATATCTGCGGAAGCGAAAGATGCACCGCCGATGCCGTCTTTGCCGGTAGCAGATCCCACAATAAATACCGGGTTACCCGTGCCGTAGGCAGTGGCACTAACGGTGTCGCCTGACCGCAGTATACCCACGCTCATGGCATTCACGAGGGGGTTGGTATGATAGCATTCTTCAAAGTATACTTCTCCGCCAACGGTGGGCACACCAAAACAGTTTCCATAATGACCAATGCCGTGGACCACGCCATTCAGCAGGTGTTGGGTTTTCTGTTCGTCGAGTTTCCCGAATCGAAGGGAGTTAAGCGCTGCCATCGGCCTGGCGCCCATGGTAAATATATCGCGGTGTATACCGCCAACACCCGTCGCCGCCCCCTGGAAGGGTTCAATGGCGGAGGGATGATTATGCGATTCAATCTTGAATACTACGCCCAGTCCGTCCCCGATATCCACCAGTCCGGCATTTTCTTCACCGGCTTTCACCAGCAGTTTTTTTCCTTCACGCGGCAGGGTTTTCAGCCATTTGATGGAATTCTTATAGCTGCAGTGTTCGCTCCACATCACTGAATAGGCTGCAAGTTCAGTAAAGTTGGGGTTGCGGTTGAGCACGGAAGAGATCATCTCGAATTCTTCAGCAGTCAGGCCAAGTTGTCGGGCTGTTTCTACGGTTGTTTGCATGATGTTTAGAAAACGCAAAAGTAGCAAAGATGTAGCAACGGGACAGCAGTAAATTTAGCCTGGGAGATATTGGTTGATAATTTGCCGGTAAATATCAATAATGATGGAAAGGTCGAATTCGCGGATCATTTTCTGCCTTCCTTTTCTACCCATCTCCTTTCGTTCTTCATCTTGCATATGCATCATCGAGATCATTTTAGCGGCAAGGTCCGCAGCGTCCCTGGGCTGGCACAACAGGCCGTTAACTTTGTCTTCGATAACCGAATGGCTTCCGGTATTGTCAGTGGTAATGCAGGGAATTTCCATACTGCTGGCTTCCAGTAATGTCCTGGGGATGCCCTCTTCATAATACGTGGGAAGCACCAGGCAGCCGGCTTGAGCAAGGTGTGTCCTTACATCTTGTGCAAACCCGAGATTAACCAATATGCCTTCTTTTGTCCAGGCTTCTATTTGCTGAGGTGACACCGCCTCGGGATGATCCTTTTCGGGTTTTCCCAGCAACCGGAATTCAGCATGTATTCCCCTGGCTTTTACAATTCGTGCAGCTTCCACGTAGATCCCCAGTCCTTTGCTCCATAATAAACGGCTGACCATCAGGAAGACAAAAGGACCTGATTCAGTACCTGCCGGCCGGGGAGAAAACCATTGGGTATCTATACCCTCTCCCGGAATCACCCTTACTTTATCCGGCGGAATGATTCGCTGCCGGGTGAAGTAATCGGCGTTTTCCTGGTTGAGGAACCATACCTGCCGGGAATGGACCATGGCCATTTTAAACATCCTGCGCACCGGGTAACGGATCCATTTATTGCCTGAAAAAACATAGCCCAGGCCGGTAATCACGGAAACCGCCGGAAGTTTCAGCATCCCTGCAGCAAATGATCCGTAAATGGAGGGCTTGGTCACATAGTGAAATATAATCGCCGGAGTCTCTTTTTTGTAAATGCTGTACAGGGTGGTGAGAATCCCGATATCATGCAAAGGTGAAACGGCATTGTTACGGAATTTTACAGGGTAATAAACGCAGCCGAGTGCCGACAATTCCTGTGAATATTCGTCAGGTGAGGCAATGGTCACTATCCTGTATCCCTGGCGAAGAAAATATTCCAGTATGGGTTTGCGAAAATTAATCAGCGACCAGCAATTATTGGAGACAAAAGCAATGGTACGCTTACCTGTAATTGATGATGGCAACATTCAGGCGCAATAATATCCAATTTCCCTGAAAAGGACTTTGCAATTGCCTGCTGCAAAATGAAAAAATGATAACTTGCCCGCGTAACGAATCACCAGCCGCAGTTTCCCAACCGATGACATACCTTCTTTTTCCTGCTTATTTACTGCTGTTTTCCGCAATACTGTATGTTTTGGCCGCAAAAAATATTATCCGGGTTAACGGTAAAGTGGCGGTTGCCTCACTGTTGCTGAAAGTTATGCTGGGATGTTTATATGGCTATATATTTTTTCATTACTATAAGGGAGATGATACCTGGCGCTATTATTACCAGAGCCAGGATGAAACGGCATTGCTGAAAGCAGATCCGCTGCGTTTTTTCACTTCCTTATTTGACCTCAATAATGAAACCCGTTACTCTTCAGTATTTGAATCGGTGGGTTCTTACTGGAAGGAACTGGAATATGTGATCCTTATTAAACTCATTGCCATCTTTAACCTTTTTACCGGCAGTCAGTATTATACCAATGTAATATGGTTTGCCTTCCTGACCTTCTGGGGAGGTTACTTTTTTTACCGGTTGTTTGTGGTCGCTTATGCAGGATATGAAAGAATTATGGCGCTGGTCTTCTTCTTTTTTATTCCCCTGGTATTCTGGACCAGCGGCATCAGGAAGGACGGATTGATTTTCCTTTTTTTATCGCTGACCTTCTATCATTTTTATAAGGCCATGCGTACCTGGAAATGGCGAAGCCTGATCATTGTTGCACTGTCACTTTTTATGTTATTCCTCGTGAGAAGTTTTCTTGCACTTACCCTGATCCCGGCATTGCTGGCCTGGGCGATTGCAGAAAAAGTAAACTATGCTTCATGGAAAGTATTTACGCTGGTCTATGGCGTCAGCATACTGCTGTTCTTCCTTACGGCAAGTTTTGGACCTGTTGATTTTCCGCAAAAAGTCAGTGAGCGGCAGCAGGAATTTTTTCGTTTGAAGGGTGGATCAGCAGTGGAGCTCGACACGCTGGGAACCAGTCCGGCTGATTATATCCGACTTCTCCCCCAGGCGGTAAATCATGTGTTTTTGCGGCCCTATCCCGGCGAACAATCTTCCATGTTATACCGGTTTTCGTCAGCAGAGACCTGGTTTTGCCTCATTGTATTTGCGGCGGCCCTGTTTTTTCGTGCTCCTGGTTCCCGCAGTATGATCAGCAGCCCGGTGATACTTGCTATACTGTTGTACAGCCTCTCCAATTATCTGCTTATAGGGTACACCATCCCCTTCCTTGGAGCAATTGTGAGGTACAAAATTATCTTCGAAACCCTTCTGCTGGCCATTGCCGCAAGATCTCTCAACTGGAAAGCCATTCCATTATTCCGAAACATATATTAATTTTAAATAATATTAATTTTTAGTGTTCATCCGGGTGATTTATCGCTAACCTGCATGGTAGCACATGAAATTTTTACACTTTATCCCTTGTTTTTCCACATTTGAACGAGTGATTTATGGATTTTTGCTGGAAATAATGCACATTTGCCATTCCAAAAAAAGTCTACCATATGCAGTCATTACGTTTTAAAGCCATTGACAACCTAACTGCCGGATCAGAGGGTAAGGATGCCGCACCATCCCGGATTACCGCCATTTTTGGCGAAAATGTTTTTTCCTTAAAGACGGCCAGGGAATATTTAAGTGATGAAGCTTATAAAAGCCTGGTGAGCTCAATGAAATCGGGCCACAGGATCGACCGCACCATGGCCAGCCAGATTGCCGCAGGCATCAGGAAATGGGCCGAATCCAAGAATGTAACACACTTTACACACTGGTTCCAGCCACTTACGGGAACCTCTGCAGAAAAACACGATTCTTTTTTCACATTGAAATCTGACGGAACCGCACTGGAACAGTTTGAGGCGGATGCACTTGTTCAACAGGAACCTGATGCTTCATCATTTCCCAGCGGCGGTCTTCGTGCAACCTTTGAAGCAAGGGGATATACTGCATGGGATCCTAATTCACCAGCTTTCATTATGGAAACCGGAAATGGCAGAACACTTTGCATTCCTACCATATTTGTTTCATATACCGGTGAGTCGCTCGACTATAAAGCACCACTGCTGAAATCCATTGAAGCCCTGAATAAGGCTGCTGTTGATGTATGTAATTATTTTGACAGGAACATCAACAGGGTGTATGCTACCCTCGGATGGGAGCAGGAATATTTTGTGATCGATGAAGGCCTGGCGAATGCAAGGCCGGATATCGTAATGACCGGCCGCACGGTATTCGGACATACCCCGGCGAAAGGCCAGCAGCTGGAGGACCATTATTTCGGATCCATTCCGGAAAGGGTGTATGCCTTCATGCGCGATTTTGAGAACGAAGGATATAAACTCGGCATTCCGTTAAGGACCCGCCACAATGAAGTTGCGCCCGCACAGTTTGAGTGTGCGCCGATCTTCGAAGAACTGAACCTTGCCGTGGATCATAACACACTGCTCATGGACGTGATGACAAAGGTTGCCAAGCGTCATAAACTGAAGGTATTGCTGCACGAAAAACCATTTGCCGGTATCAACGGAAGTGGAAAGCACAATAACTGGAGCATGGCTACCGACACCGGAATAAACCTGCTGGCTCCCGGTAAAACGCCGAAAACCAACCTGATGTTCCTGGCTTTTTTTGTGAATACCATAAAAGCGGTACATGATCATTCTGATCTCCTTCGTGCAGCTATTGCATCTGCAGGAAATGATCACCGCCTGGGTGCCAACGAAGCGCCTCCTGCAATCATTTCAGCGTATATCGGGCATTACCTGAGCAACGTGTTGAATGAAGTGGAAAGTCGTGTGGGCGACAAGTTTGATGAGCAGGATGAAGTGATGCTGAAACTGGATATCCATAAGAGCATACCTGAACTCCTTCTCGACAATACGGACCGTAACCGTACATCGCCCTTTGCCTTTACCGGTAACAAGTTTGAATTCAGGGCGGTTGGTTCTGAAGCGAATTGCGCCAATGGCATGACAGTACTGAATACCATCATGTCTGAAACGCTGACGAATTTCAAAAAGGAAGTTGATGCGTTGATTGAAAAAGGCGACAAAAAAGAAGTTGCCGTTATGCACGTGATCAAAGACTATATCAAATCGAGCAAAAAAGTATTGTTTGAAGGTGATGGTTATTCAGAAGAATGGCAGAAGGAAGCTGAAAAACGCGGACTGCCCAATGTCAAGACCACGCCTCCTGCATTGGATGCGATGATCACCGACAAGGCAAAAAACCTGTTTGAAAAGCACAACATCTATACCCATGCTGAACTTGAAGCACGACATGAGATAGAACTTGAAAAATACATCAAGAGGGTACAGATCGAAGGAAGGGTAATAGGCGACCTTGCAGGTAACCATATACTTCCCGCGGCTATCCGTTACCAGAATGTGCTGATCAATAATATCAGGGGACTGAAGGAACTGGGTATCGACAAATCTTCCTATGAAGCTCAGTTAAGTGTACTTACGGAAATTTCTGAACACATCAACAAGGTGCAATTGCTCGCCGATAAAATGACCGAAGCCAGGAAGGCAGCCAATGCCATTAGTGGTTCAAGGGAAAAGGCAGTAGCGTATTGCGATAAGGTGAAACCCTATTTCGATGAAATCAGGTATAGTGTGGACAAACTGGAACTCCTGGTAGACGATTCAGAATGGGAACTTCCAAAATACAGGGAACTGTTATTCCTCAGATAAATCTTTCTCAGACAATCGATCAAGCAAGCAAGCAGAAAAAGGTTCCGAAAGGAACCTTTTTTAATTTGATAATTTTATAATGTGCGGATGTGCGAATGAAAATTTGAAAATTAGAATTTGCACACTGGCACACTGGCACACTTACCACATTACCACAATATGGTATAAATTCCCCCGCGAAGCGGGAGGAATTTATACCATATTGAAGCTTTCCATAAACTTGGTGGTGAAATTTCCTTTTTTGAAATCCTCGTTCCTCATGAGTTGCTGGTGGAAAGGAATAGTGGTTTTGATTCCTTCGATGACATATTCGCTCAATGCGCGGCTCATGGTGTTGATGGCTTCCTCACGGGTACGGGCAACCGCAATAATCTTTGCGATCATGGAATCATAATAGGGCGGAATAGTATACCCGGCGTATACATGTGTATCGATACGTATGCCGTGGCCGCCGGGCTGGTGCATAACGGCTATTTTACCCGGGCTCGGACGGAAATCATTGTAGGGGTCTTCCGCATTGATCCGGCATTCAATGGCGTGCATGCTCGGATAATAATTCACTCCAGAGATGGCTTCACCGGAAGCTATCTTTATTTGTTCCTTGATCAGGTCGTAGTTGGTAACTTCTTCCGTTACGCAGTGTTCCACCTGGATCCTGGTATTCATTTCCATGAAGTAAAAATTCCGGTGCTTGTCCACCAGGAATTCAATGGTACCCACGCTCTCATAATTTATCGCGGAAGCTGCTTTAACTGCTGCATCACCCATTTTTTCCCTGAGCTCAGGGGTCATAAATGGAGAGGGAGATTCTTCCACCAGTTTCTGGTGACGGCGCTGGATAGAGCAATCGCGCTCACTGAGATGGCAGACCTTACCGTAACGGTCACCCGCAATCTGTATTTCAATATGCCGGGGATCTTCCACGAACTTCTCCATGTATATACCGTCATTCTTGAATGAGGCACCGGCTTCAGCCTTGGCATTATTGTACGCCTTTTCCAGTTCTGAGTCTTCCCATACCACACGCATTCCCTTGCCGCCTCCACCTGCCGTAGCTTTCAAAATCACGGGGTAACCGATTTCTTTTGCCATTCCCCTGGCTTCATCGATGCTTTCCAGCAATCCTTCACTTCCGGGAATAACGGGAACACCGGCACGTATCATCGTTTCTTTTGCAGTGATCTTATCTCCCATGGCCCTGATCTGATCCGGGGTGGGGCCGATGAATTTGATATTATATTCACCGCATATTTCGGCGAATTTGGCATTCTCCGCAAGAAAACCATAGCCCGGGTGAACAGCATCGGCATTGGTAATCTCTGCTGCAGCCATAAGGTGGGCAATATTTAAATAAGATTCACTGCTGGAAGGCTTTCCAATACACACGGCTTCATCTGCAAACTTTACATGCAGGCTGTCTTTATCAGCAGTGGAATATACAGCAACGGTCTTGATGCCCATTTCCCTGCAGGTTCTGATTACTCTTAAGGCAATCTCTCCCCTGTTGGCAATCAGTATCTTTTTAAATCCTGTAATAGAGTTATTGGTCATAGTTTGGATATGAGATGAACATTAGGCCATTTGAGTCACGTACTATGAAGATGTTCAGGAAGGTTCTACGAGAAATAATGGCTGGTCATATTCAACCGGAGAAGCATCCTCTACCAAAATCTTGATAATTTTTCCGGATACTTCACTTTCTATTTCATTGAACAATTTCATTGCTTCAATGATGCACACTACTTTACCGGGACTGATTTCATCACCAACCTCTGCCAATATCGGTTTATCGGGTGACGGCCTTCTGTAAAATGTGCCGATCATCGGGCTTTTTATGGTGATCAGGTTATCTGCTTTGGGAGCAGGGGTTGATTTTTCGTCAGCCGCCCGTGAATCAGCAGCGGGTTGCGGCGGTGGTGCATAAGCCGGAGCCTGCGTCATTTGTGGTGCCGGCGCATAGGCAAGCAGCTTTTCATCCTTTTTCTGTTTGATCGTGATTTTGAAGTCCTTCTCCTCAATGGTCAGTTCACCAATATTGGACTTATTGATCATCTTTACGAGGTCCTGTATTTGTCTAAAATCCATGGAAGCAATTTTAATCGTTTTGTTTGCGGCCCTGACAGGATTGCTAAGGTATACTATCTGATTTCAAGAATACCGAAAATCCGCGAAAATCAATAAAAAATGGGCAAAAAATGCTATTTTCTGCCCATTTCTTACTGAAATAACGGTTTTTTTACTCTTTTACACGTTCAATATATTCACCGGTTTTAGTGTTGATCCGTATTACATCGCCTTCATTAACAAAGAGCGGAACCATAACAGTCGCCCCTGTTTCCACGGTTGCGGCCTTAAGGGTACGGGTGGCCGTATCTCCCCTTAATCCTGGTTCTGAATAAGTGATCCTGGAAACGACCTTATCAGGCAATTCAACACTCATCACCGTTTCTGATTCCGTATTGATCAGCACAGACACTTCCTGGTCGTCAGATAAAAACTGGGGTGCATCGATCATATCTTCCTGTAAGGCAACCTGTTCAAAGGTTTCATTGTCCATGAAATTATACCCGGAATCATCTTTATAGAGAAACTGGTAATTCTTTCTTTCCACCCTGACCGGGTAAATGGTATCCCCCGAGTTCCAGGTCTTTTCAATAGATCGTTTATTATCAACGCCTTTGAGCTTTGCCCAGACTTTCGCAGCGGCACGTGCGGTTTTATTTTCGCCGAATTCCACTACTGTATAAAGGCTTCCATCAAGTTTAATGATCATTCCTCTGCTGATGTCTGCTGTATTTGCCATAAATTATATTTGACTGTTCAGGGGCGCAAAACTAAGTAAAATTAACGCGCAATGTAGTTTTTGCATTTTTTTAGAATCTCTTTAGCATGAATACGAATACCTTTACTGAAATGCGTGCATGAGGATTTTTACACTATTACTTTTTATGGCAGCTCCTTTTTTCTCCCTTTCACAGGAGGAGGATGCGCCATACCTGAAAAATCCCATCCTTCCGCAGTTCAGTATACTGAATCCCGACAGTACCAGCTGGTTCACTCATCGCGACATTCGCGCTGGTGCACCAGTCATGATCATGCTGTTCAGCCCCGACTGTGAACACTGTAAAGACCAGACGGAAATCCTTTTAAAGAATATGGATAAGCTGAAAAACACGGAGATTATCATGTCTACCTTTCAGCCCATCTACAAAATGAAGGATTTCTGCTTACAGTACAAACTGGCAAAATTCTCCAATGTTCATGTGGGCCGTGACGTTAAATATTTTTTCGGTCCGTATTACCGGATTCGCTATTCTCCTTTCATTGCTATCTACAATAAAGACCGGAAACTGGTAAGGGTCTTTGAAGGCGGTGCCAAAATCGATAAACTCCTGGAAGCATTAAATAATTAGGGAGCTGTCAAAGGTCATATGCAAGAGCGCCTAATTCGCCTATATTTGACGTTCAAAATTTATTTACATGAAAGTAACCGTAGTTGGTGCAGGAGCTGTTGGTGCAACCTGCGCAGATAATATAGCCCGTAAGGAATTATGTCACGAACTTGTTTTACTGGACATTAAAGAAGGCCTGGCCGAAGGAAAAGCGCAGGATATGATGCAGACAGCTGCCCTGCTTGGTTTTGATACCCGGATCACCGGCAGTACAAACGACTATGAAAAAACCAAAGGCAGTGATGTGGTGGTGATCACCTCGGGAATTCCAAGAAAACCCGGCATGACCAGGGAAGACCTTATCGGCACAAATGCAGGAATTGTAAAGACTGTTTGCGAAAATATACTGCGGTATTCACCTGATGCCATTATCATTGTCATCAGCAATCCAATGGATACCATGACTTACCTGGCACTACAGGCAACTGGTATTCCGAAAAACAGGATTATCGGAATGGGCGGTACATTAGACAGCAGCCGATTCAAATACCAACTCAGCCTGAGACTGGGTTGCAGTCCGGCTGATCTCAATGCAGTAGTGATCGGCGGTCACGGTGACACTACCATGATACCTTTGATTCGTCATGCTACCTGGAACAGTGCACCGGTATCCGGTTTCCTCGACAGTGAACAGCAAAAACAAGTGGTTGCTGATACCATGGTGGGTGGTGCAACACTGACCAAACTCATCGGAACATCGGCCTGGTATGCACCAGGTGCTGCAGGAGCGGCATTGGTAGAAGCCATTGTACGTGACGAGAAAAAATTGTTTACCTGTTGTGTGTCGCTGGACGGTGAATATGGACAAAAAGATATCTGCCTTGGTGTGCCAGTGGTTATTGGTAGAAATGGATGGGAAAAAATTATCCCTTTCGACCTCAATACGGAAGAACAGGCCTTATTCAATAAAAGCGCTGAAGCGGTAAGAAGCATGAACGACGTGCTGAAAACGCTGGCTTAAAATATCTGTATGATTATCAGCTAAAAATCCACGGTCAGTTGCCGTGGATTTTTTTATTTGAAATATTTACTGTTTATGGGCGTTAATAGGTCTTAATCCTACCCCATGATCAGGTACCTTAACAGTCCCCTGAAAGTTGCCGGTATTTTGCTATCCCTTGGCGGCCTGCTGCTTCTTACCCAAAATAATGGCTTTTATGGCCTTATGGGGATTTCTATTTTAATGATGGGGCTGATCGTCCTGGTTACCGAATGGATGATACAAAGATCACCTGCCAGCAACAAACAACGCTTTGCATTTGAAGTCTTCCTGATTTCCATTATTGGTGTATTTGCCATCTTCATTATCCTCGATTTCCTGGGTATCATTTCGCTCCAGCATTTCGTGTAGCAGTGCATATTCCAAAAGTCATACCTCTTTCAAAATATCATTCACTTGTGAGATAATCCGCGGAATATCCTGGTTTTCCATACACCGGAAATGCCTGAGCGGACATTTCCTGTACCCGATTTTGGAACAGGGTCTGCAACTAAGTCCTTCCACCTCAGCACGATAATCTTTTACTGGCTGATCGCCGTAATAGGCATACATCCCGAAGGCAGGAATGGTGTTCCCCCATACGGAGACCATCGGCTTACGCAGGGCAGCTGCAATATGCATCAGCCCGGTATCATGGGTGATGACCAGTCGGGATTGTTCTACTATGGAGGCCGACTGGTTGAGGTTGAGTTTTCCACATGCATTCACGACCCGCGAACCGACCATCGACACCAATGTTTCACCTGCTTCAATATCGTCCGGACCGCCAAGGAGTACAACCGGGTCATTGATCCCATTGAGCAATTCAGCCATTTTTGGTAAAGGGAGCCTTTTGGTAAAATGGGCGGCGCCAACCACCACGGCTACAAACTCACGGTTAAGTATAGGCGATAGTTGAGCGGGTATCATTTTATCTTTGACCGGGATGAAATAATCCAGTCCGGCCCCGTCATTTTTTACACCAAAAGAGGAAACGGTATCCAAATACCGGTCAGTGATATGGAGTTGGGGAAGACGGTTCCATTTCAACGAGGTCATCAGCCATTTCTCAATATTCAGTTTATTGAAGGAAAATGATTTTGCCGGTAGGGCAGACTTTATTTTGAGTGTCCTCAGGTTATGATGAAGGTCGATGACGGCATCAAAATTTTCTGCAGACAATGCCCTGATGGTATCGGCAATATTTTCCTGCCAGTAATGCACTTTAAAGACGTAAGGATTTGATTCAATGATGGGAGCAAAATTCTTCTTTACCAGGTAATGGATTTCTGCACCGGGTACCTGTTGGTGAATGCACCTGATCACCGGGGTGGTCAGTACGATATCACCTATGGAGGAAAGCCGGATAATCAGGAAACGCATAGGCGGTGCATTGTTCAGGGTAAGACTTCTTCAGATTCAAGGTAATCAAGATCTTTATGAAATGTTTCTTCTGTAAACCAGGCCGATGTTACCGCTACAATCATCACCAATGCACCGGTGACCATGGCACTCTGAACCATGCTCCACTTCCAGGTGTCCTGGAAAAGATTTTTGAACATCAGGTTGATCAGCGGCAGTGCGCCCCTCACCATATTGGGAATGGTGGTGGCGGCAGTGGCGCGGAGATTAGTACCGAACTGCTCTGCCCCCATCGTTACGAAAATGGCCCAGAACCCTGTACTGAAGCCAAGCACAGTACACGCAAAATACATGGTGGCATCGCTATGGTTGGCACTGCTGAAATAGAAAATGATGGATACAAGGGTAAGGGCATAAAAAAGAAACAGGGCTTTTTTCCTGCTTTTGAAATACTGGCTTACGAAGCCGATCAGGATATCCCCTACGGCAATAGCCGCATAAGAAAACATGATTGCTTTTCCCGAATCAATGGCATTTTCACCATAAAGTTGGGTGGCAAAGCGATTACTGAGGTTCACCAGTATGCCTATAACATACCAGGTGGGCAGGCCGATCAGTATGGCCAGGATATATTTTTTAAACCTCGTTTTATTATTAAAGAACATCAGGATATTTCCCCTGCTCACATTCTGGGTCTTGATGCTGTTGAACATGCCGCTTTCGGCTACGCTTATCCGTAATAACAGTAGCACAATGCCCAGTCCGCCCCCGATTTTATAACACAGCCTCCAGTCGCCCGAGACCTTATAGATAAAATAAGCAAAGACGGCTCCGAAGAGTCCGATACCGGCAACAAGGGAAGTGCCGATGCCTCTTTTTGCCTTGGGCAGCAGTTCTGAAACAAGGGTGATGCCGGCGCCAAGTTCTCCCGCCAGTCCGATCCCTGCCACCAGCCTTGCCATGGCATACTGGTCAACGGTAGTTACAAAACCGGTCAGGAAATTGGCCACTGAATACAGCAGGATGGAACCGAAAAGCACGCTGAGACGGCCTTTCTTATCGCCCATTATGCCCCAGATGATTCCACCGATTAGGAGGCCCACCATCTGCCAGTTGATGATACTTGTGCTGGCGGCAATCATGTCTTTATCGGCAACGTTGAGGCCCCGGAGGCTTGGTTCCCTCACAATGGTGAACAGCAGGAGATCATAGATATCTACAAAATATCCGAGTGCGGCAACGATTACAGCAATATTGAAAACAGAATGCTCTGTCTTGTTCATGATTCCTTATTTTCTGAAAGGTCATCGACCCTTGACGCATGTTTTTTTCCGCCGGTGATCAGCCTGATGATCACGGGTGCAGTGGTGACAAGAACAATTCCCAGTACGATCAGCTCAAGATGCTTTTTAATGTCTATGTCAAAGGTTGTAAGAAAAAATTTATAGAGGTAATGGCCGGCAAAGAGCATAGAGATGGCCCAGGCAACGCATCCAGCGATATTAAAAAATGAAAATTTCTTCTTATCCATTCCTACGATGCCTGCGATGATAGGTGCGAAAGTCCGGATGATGGGCAGAAACCTTGCAAAAATGATTGCCCCGCCGCCATGCTTATCATAAAACTCCTTGGCCGTATAGAGGTGTTTTTTCTTAAAGAAAAAGGTATCCCTGCGCTTAAAGAGATAAGGCCCGCTTTTTGCGCCGAACCAGTAACCCATGGTGTTTCCCAGGACGCCGGCGATAACCACCAGCAACACAATGATCATAAGGTTCAGAAATTCATTGCCCGGTATCAAACACTTCTGCAGCCAGTTCTGAACTGTAAATGCCGGCAACAAACAACAATGAATCACCTGGCAGGAAAAATCCCGCAAACAATCCGGTTTCTGCAAAAACGATAAAAAGGAATAGCCACAGACCTCCGTTCTGAATATAAAATTCCGGGTTCAGCAGATCCTTAAAAGTAAATTCCAGGAGTTCAAACATGTCTATTGGTTAAAATTCTTCATCCATTTTCAATTCATGCGGATTGGTGAGTTCACCTTCCCACTTGCTGACCGCCGTTGTGGCCAGTGCGTTACCAATCACATTGGTCATGCTCCTGAACATATCACAGAAATGATCAATCGGGAGTATCAGGGCAATGCCTTCCGGGGGAATATTAAACATGGCACAGGTAGCGGTCACCACCACAAGTGATGCCCGCGGTACACCGGCAATACCCTTACTCGTGAGCATGAGGACAAGCAACATGGTGAGCTGTGTGGGAAGATCGAGTGGCACCTGGAATACCTGCGCAATAAAAATACTGGCGAAGGTCATATACATCATGCTGCCATCGAGATTAAAACTATATCCCAGTGGCAAGATAAAGGCCACGATTTTATTGTTACAGCCGAAGGCTTCGAGTTCCTCAACGAGTTTTGGAAAAACGGCCTCACTGCTGGTAGTGCTGAAGGCAATGGCCATGGGATTCATCAGGCGTTTGATCAGTTCAAACATGCGTTTGCCCAGGATGAGGTATCCAACAAACAACAGTAACACCCACAAAGAAAAGATACCCACCAGGAAGGCTCCGAAATATTTAAGGTACACGAGCACGATACTGGCCACGCCGTAAGTTGCTACCACGGCAGCTATAGCGCCAAATACGCCGAGTGGTGCGAAATTCATGACATAACCCACCATTTTGAGGATGATATGCGCAACAGTGTCAAGGGCATGGATCAATGGTTTGGTGCGCTCCCCGATCTGTGCCATTGCAACGCCAAAAAAGATGGAAAATATGACGATCTGCAGGATCTCATTCGTTGCCATGGCCTCAAATATGCTCCTGGGGAACAGATGGTTTATGAATTCATTTAACGAAAATGCTGTTGTTTTTCCCATGACGTCTTTTGCCGCATTGAGGTCAGCGCCAGCTGCAGAAAAATTAACGCCGGGTTTCAGCACATTCACCCAGAACAGACCGATCAGGAGTGAAATTAAAGAAGCAGTGATGAACCATAATAACGCTTTACCGCCTACCCTGCCCACCGTTTTCAGGTCACCCAGTTTGGCAATTCCCACCACCAGTGTCGTGAACACCAGCGGCGCAATAATCATCTGAACAAGCCTGAGGAAAATGGATGTCAGTAATTTCAACTTGGGTGTTGCCGTGGCGATAAATTCCGGAGAAGCATTAATATGGATCAGGTAACCAACAAGTACACCTGCTACCATCGATCCCATAATATACAGTGTCAGCCGGTTGCCTTTTTGCATAAAACGCAATATAGATAAAGATTACGGATTGCGGATTACGGATTACGGATTAAAAATTCTGATCTTGATACTACATAATTTATCGAATGATAAGGTTTCGTTCAATGAATTTTAATGAATATATATCTGGCCGCACAAAAAAATCCGCAATCCGCAATCCGCAATCCGTAATTCTTTATCTTTCCGCGTCTTTCTAACATTGATCATTTTATTATAACATCTGATTAGTATGAGTTTATTCAGGACAAAAGACCTTGAGGCCATGCTGGCCCACACACAGGATTCGGAAAAGGGACTGAAGAGAACACTCGGCGCAGGCAACCTGGTGGCATTGGGCATTGGCGCAATTATCGGTGCAGGCTTGTTCGTCAGGACTGCCGCTGCAGCCGGACAGGCAGCCGGTCCTTCCGTTACCATTTCATTTATCGTGGCGGCCATAGGTTGCGCTTTTGCCGGACTTTGTTATGCAGAATTTGCAGCAATGATACCCATTGCAGGAAGCGCATATGCATACAGCTATGTGACCATGGGAGAAATGGTGGCCTGGATCATTGGTTGGGCACTGATCATGGAATATGCACTGGGTGCCGCAACCGTTTCCATTGCCTGGAGTGAATACCTCAATAAACTGCTGGGGGGAAGGATACCCTATGAATGGTCGCACTCACCCCTGGAATCCGTGGTGATCGATGGAATTAAACATTCAGGTATAATGAATATACCGGCTTTATTTATTTTGCTGATCCTTACCCTTTTACTCATTAAGGGAACACAGGAATCTGCGATGGTGAATGCCATAATTGTTTTTATTAAGGTTGCCATCGTGTTGATCTTTATCGCAGTGGGCTGGCAATTCATCAATGGAGCTAATCATACGCCATACATGATACCTGAAGGAACACCCGGACATGAGGGGGTATTCAAACACGGCTGGGGCGGTGTGCTGGGAGGAGCCGCCATTGTGTTCTTTGCCTTTATTGGTTTTGACGCAGTATCCACAGCTGCCCAGGAAGCAAAAAATCCCGCCAGGGATATGCCGATCGGAATCCTTGGATCATTGGTAGTATGTACGATACTTTATATTTTATTCGGACATGTCCTTACCGGCGTTGCCCCATATACAGATTTCACTGATCCTACCAAAGGACAGGAGGCTTCTGTGGCCTATGCCATTTCTGCCTATATGCCTGGTTATGGCTGGCTGGCGACACTGGTGACTGTGGCGATACTGGCAGGTTTTTCCAGTGTGATCCTGGTAATGCTGATGGGTCAGAGCCGGATTTTCTATACCATGAGCAATGATGGATTAATCCCTAAAGCCTTTGGCGTCCTTCATCCGAAATTTAAAACGCCTTATAAAGCCAATATCATACTCTTTGTATTTGTTGGATTATTTGCAGCCTTTATTCCCGGTTCATATGGCCGGCGACCTTACCTCTTTCGGAACCCTTTTCGCTTTCGTGCTGGTAAGCCTTGGTGTATGGATCATGAGGAAGAAAAATCCTGAAATGAAAAGGCCGTTTAAAACACCCCTGGTTCCACTTGTCCCGATACTGGGTGCGGTGATCTGTGCAGGTATGATCGTTGCCATTGATTCGCGCACACTGAAATTTGCCTTTGCGTGGATGGTGTTCGGACTGCTCGTATATTTCGGTTATAGCCGAAAAAGAAGCAAACTGCATAATGTTGGCTCTATTTTGCCGAAAGCATCTGACTTCCAATAATATTTATTCCTTACTGAAACCGTCATCCGCTTCGGCAGATGGCGGTTTTTTACGTTTAACTGTATTAACTTTGCCTCCCTGAAAATAACCAGATAAACCATCCAACCATATTATGGGTCGCATATTTGAAGTCCGGAAATCTACCATGTTTGCCCGCTGGGACAGAATGGCCAAACAGTTTTCCCGGATAGGAAAGGAAATCGCTATTGCCGTTAAAGCCGGAGGACCTGATCCTGATACCAACCCCGCACTTCGCCGCTGCATGCAGAATGCAAAAGCGGTGAACATGCCCAAAGACCGCGTGGAGGCAGCCATAAAGCGCGCCATGGGAAAGGAAATGGAGAACTATGAAGAGATCCTGTATGAAGGCTATGGTCCCCATGGAGTGCCCATCCTGGTGGAAACGGCAACCGATAATCACGTAAGGACCGTGGCCAATGTAAAATCACATTTTAATAAAGGCGGAGGTACACTGGGCAACAGCGGAAGTGTGAGTTTCCAGTTCAAAAAGATGGGTGTATTCAAATTGAAACCCGAGGGATTGAATATCGACGATCTTGAATTGGAACTGATTGATTTCGGATTGGAAGAACTGGGTGAAGGAACTGCTGAAAATGGTGATGACGTACTGGTGCTCCGTGTTGGTTTTGCAGATTTCGGAAATATGCAAAAAGCTTTGGAAGACCATAAAATTCATCCCATCAGTGCAGAAGTGGAATGGATCCCCACAACTGCCGTTGAATTACCTGAAGACCAGGCCGATGAGGTGCTTAAACTGGTCGACAGGCTGGAACAGGACGAAGACGTCCAAAAGGTTTTCCATAACCTCAAATAAAATGAAAACCCCGGAGCATCTGCCCTTAACGATATTCTTCGATGGGGAATGCAATCTCTGTTCAGGTTCAGTACAGTTTGTGTTAAAAAGGGACAGAAAGGAAGAGTTCCGCTTTGCTTCCTTACAGGGAGAGACCGGCCAGGCATTGCTGGCAAGCCTGCAGTTTCCAAAAGATCATTTCGACTCCTTCATTCTACAGGAAGGTGATGTTATTTACACCAGGTCTACAGCGGCACTTACTGTAGTAAAGCATCTTGGCGGCGCCTGGTCGCTGCTATACGCTCTCATCGTTATACCCAGGTTTATCAGGGACGGTGTCTATGAATTTATTTCCAGGCGCAGGTACAAATGGTTCGGGAAAAGGGAAACCTGTTGGTTACCCCAGCCAAAATGGGAAAAAAGATTTCTGCCTTAACCGGCCTTATTCACTCATCATCTCCTTCACCGTAGATATGATGTCTTCAGCATTTGGCTTTCCGAAATAATCGCCGTCACTGCCATAACCCGGACGATGGGGCTGACTGGTGAGGGTCCGCGGACTAACATCGAGCCAGCGATAACCACCCTGTTCTTCCATCACTTTGTTGAACATATAGGCTGCAGCTCCGCCCGGCACGTCTTCATCAACAAAAAGGATGCGACTTGTTTTTTTCAATGATTCCAGGATACCATGATGAATATCGAATGGCAACAAAGTCTGCACGTCCACTACTTCACAACTGATGTTATGGTGCTCCAGGAATTCCGCAGCTTCCATTACAATGCGAAGTGTTGAACCATAACTCACGATGGTGATATCATTTCCCTCCCTGAGTATTTCCGGAATGCCGAAGGCCACCCGGTACTGGAGCAGGTTGGAAGGTAATTTTTCTTTCAGCCGGTAACCATTCAGCGATTCAATCATGAGGCCAGGATCAACACCATCCAATAAAGTATTATACATCCCTGCAGCCTGCACCATATTGCGCGGCACACAAATATGAATACCGCGAAGGGAGCCAAGGATCATGCTCATAGGCGATCCGCTATGCCACATGCCTTCCAGCCGGTGTCCCCTTGTTCTGACAATGAGCGGGGCCGATTGCCTGCCAACGGTACGGAAATGAAGAGTGGCTACGTCATCACTTAGTGGCTGAAGGCCATATAAGAGGTAGTCGAGGTATTGTATTTCTGCAATGGGCCTTAGTCCGCGCATCGCCATACCGATGCCCTGCCCGATGATGGTAAGTTCGCGGATACCGGTGTCGAATATGCGCTGTTTTCCGAATTTCTCCTGCAACCCTGCAAACCCCTGGTTCACATCACCGATCTGCCCAACGTCTTCTCCAAATGCAAATAGTTTTTTGTTAACGGCAAACAACTGGCTGAAATACCGGTTCAGGATTTCATAACCATTAACCACGGGCGCATCATCAGCATATTCTGCTTCCACCGGCTGTATCTTCAGGATATCCTTATCCCCTTCATTGAACAGGTGTGAACTATACAGCTGCCTGTTTTCTTTTTTCAGGTGTTCGTAATAATGAAGGGCCGCGCCATTCACTGATGGTGATGTCTGCTGGATCGCCCTTGCCAGGATTTTCATAACATCCCGACGCAGGGGCTCGCGGTTTTGCACCAGTTCTGTTTTCAGCTTACCCAGTATTTCTTCACCGTCTGGCGTGTCCCTGATCAGTTGATCGATATGGTTTGACACATGGTTCACCTGGTCCCTTACGGGCGACAGGAAGGCCTCCCAGGCCAGCTGACGGCAATCCCTGACATATTGTTTCACGTCATGTTCAATGTCTACCAGGTCTTCTTCAGCCACCAGCATATTGGCCATCATCCATTCCCGCATTTTTTTTATGCAGTCCCAGTTCCTTTCCCATTCCAGCCGGTCCGGCGTCTTATAACGCTCATGGCTACCCGAAGTAGAATGGCCCTGTGGCTGGGTTACTTCTTCCACGTGAAACAGCACCGGAATATGTCTTATCGCGGGCCAGCCTGAATCCCCTCTTCAAAGGACTTCACAGAGTCCCGCATAATCCCAGGCCTTCACTTTATAGATCATCAGCCCGTTGGTATCTTCTTTTTTCTGGAAGCCTTTCAGCGCCTCAGATATAGAACCTTTGGTTGTCTGGTATTTCTTGGGAACTGAAATACCGTATCCATCGTCCCACACAAAAACCACCAGTGGAACCTGCATTACTGCTGCGGCGTTTACGGTTTCCCAGAAATGTCCTTCACTGGTGGCGGCATCACCAATGGTGCAAAAGCATACTTCGTCGCCATTATGAGAAAGGTTCTCAAATTCCTGTAGCTCCGTGGTGTCACGGAACAATTTGGAGGCCAGTGCAAACCCCAGTGCCCTGGGCATCTGACCTGCGGTGGGCGCCATACCGGCGGCAATATTTTTCCGATTTGCCAGGTCGAGGAATTCACCCTGTTGATTAATGAACTGGGAGGCAAAATGGGAATTCATCTGCCGGCCGGCGCTATGCGGATCGTTGGCGATATCGGGGTCAGCATAGAGTTGGGAAAAGAATTCTGTAACGGTGGCGGTACCGGTGGCAAAAGCAAAGGTCTGGTCGCGGTAGTAACCGCTATAAAAATCACCGGGCTTAAAGAATTTGGCCATGGCCACCTGGGGTACTTCCTTGCCATCACCGAAAATGCCGAATTTGGCTTTACCGGTCAGCACTTCCTTTCTTCCCAGCAAGCTTACTTCGCGGCTTTCGCAGGCAACACGGTAATCTTTCAATACTTCGTCCCTGAAGGCATCGAAGGAAAGTTTTTCTGCCAGCATATCGTTTGATATTGAACCGTTCATAGTGACAAACCTAAGGAATTTACTTATAGGTAATCGGGGTAAAACCCGTCCGGCAGAAATGTCAGTAAAATCATGCCGAAATGTTAATATTTTGAGGCCCTGCCACAGTAGCCCTTGGAGAATCGTTTAAGGATCAGGAAATTGGGGTTAAAAAACAGTGGTTCAGTGAAAATTAGCCGTCCTGAAATCCTGTAACAATATGTAGATTTGTATGATCGTTTTACTGATGCAATCAACTCAATATGAAAAAACTAACCTTTTCAGTCTTGTTACTTTTCTCGACAGCCGTTTTATTTGCACAGGCACAGCCAACGGAAGCGCCTAAAACTGATCCACTGCAGGTCCGTGAGATGAGTTATGATTTTGGCAAGATTCCACAGGGAAAACCGGTTACTCACGTGTTCGTGGTTTCCAACACCGGTACTGAACCCCTGATCCTTGAAAATATCCAGGCATCCTGCGGATGTACAACACCTGAATGGAGCAAGGATCCTATTCCCGTTGGTGGAACAAAGGAAATAAAAGTAGGATATAATGCTGCTGCTGAAGGCGCATTTAACAAGAGCATTTCCATTTTTTATAATAAAGGCCAGGTGAAATCCATCATCATCAAAGGTGAAGTATGGAAAACGCCAGAACAGTCGGCCCCTAAAAACAATTCCCTTTCATTGCTAAAAAATGTAAACTGATTGAATCATGAAAAAATTTTTATTGACATTCCTGGTGGCTGCGATGGTGGCGCCTGCTTTTTCCCAGAATGCGGCACCTGTTAAGAAGATAGAAGACTATATCAAATTCAAGGAAACAAAATACAATTTCGGAAAGATCAAACAGGGCGTTCCGGTAACCCATGAATTTCCGTTCACCAATGTAGGCAGTGAAGTGCTGATCATAGAAAATGCAACGGCGTCCTGCGGATGCACTACTCCACAATGGCCAAAGGCTCCTATCACCAAGGGTAAGTCAGACAAGATCGTTGCTGGTTTCAACGCCGCTGCAGCAGGTCCGTTCAGCAAGGAGATTTATGTCAAGGTAAAAGGCATTGATTATCCTATGCCGATCTATATTACCGGTGAAGTATTGAGCGCCGAAGACTATGCGAAACTGGAAGCTGAAAAAAAGAAGACCAAGAGTAAAAAATAATGTTTCAGGATATTCATTCAAAAGGCCATCAGCTGATTTATTCAACTGATGGCCTTCTGATTTCAAATATGCCTGGCTTGTTTACATCTGCCTTGCATTGTCAATAAATTCAGTTTTGAGTTTACGTTCATCCTTGATCATATCAAAGAAATCATCAAGGTAGCCGATCATGTCTTTTTTACTCCTGTTATCCAGGTATTTTGAATCATTAATGGCTGCGTAAATGGCGTCTTTCTTACTGATAAAATGTGCCGCCATCTGCTTCAATTCCCCGATCTCCCTGGGAAATCCCCTGTAGACCCGGATAGATACGGATTCAGTCCCGAGCATTGGATCAGGTGTTGCATAAGGTGCATTCACCAGGCCCGAAAAATCGAAATCGTAAGCCACTGCATATGGTTTTGAATTGGCAGCACCTGTGTCCTGTAATAACTTGATGTTATGGTTGGCATAAACGGACCAGTCGGTGTTGCCTATCATATATTCAAACATCGCGACAAGGGTCATCTGCTGGCGGTCAGTATTTTCGGTATGGAGTTTATCGAGTTTTACTTTTTTACAGGCATTTCTCTTGGCCGTAACGTCCAGGTCTTCGATAAAGAAACCCGGTACCGTAGTGGGTTTTTTCTTCCCTTCCACGTCTTCAATGGTAAGGTTTACCAACCTTACCCGCTGGCTTTTATCCGTGATGATATTGTAGAGTTTGTAGGCCATGTACTCCTTGTACACCAGTTGCATAAAGCTTGCGCCCAGTTTGCACTGGCAGGTGAGGTCGATACCTCCGAGTCCTTTGAACTGGGGTGCTGTGGCCGTATCAAAATCAAATTTCAATGGTGGAACATAGCATTCCTGCCGGCGGAAATTTCCCCGTGCATTTATATTTACCGGGCTGGCAATGGTGGAATCGCCGCTTTTCCAGACCAGGCTGGAATAAATGGGTTTTCCCTTTTCCTTCTTTCCGATGAGGTTCTTCATGTCTGTCTTTACAGACAATTCCAGCGGTTCTTCCTTCTCAAAAAGGTCCAGCCGTTTGTATGCATTGGTCTGGGAATAACTGATCAGTACAGATAAAGTGACCGCGGCCACCAATAGAATTTTTCTCATAATTAACGGTTGAATACTGAAAATTTACAACTTCCTGTCTAATCTGCCTATACAGCCTGTTAATTTGTTTAACTTTCCCCTGATCATCCTCGTTGTCATATGAAAAAAATCCTGATATACGCGTTATTGTTTTGCGGACTTTCTGCCAAAAGCCAGGCGATAGCACCGGATATTCTTAATAAGCAATGGCAGGCAAGGTGGATCACGGTGCCGGGAACGGAGGCGCATGACTACGGTGTTTACCGGTTCCGGAAAACCATCAGCCTTAGCAGTGTGCCCGGCTCATTCATCGTTCATGTCTCAGCCGATAACCGATACAAGCTTTTTGTGAATGAAAAACTCGTCAGCCACGGACCGGCAAGGGGAGAAATCTATCACTGGAATTATGAAACTGTTGACCTGGCACCCTTCCTCACCAGCGGTGAGAATATCATTTCAGCCATTGTATGGAATACCGGGGAATATGGAAACGAGGCACAGATCAGTTTTCGTACGGCCTTTATTATCCAGGGTAACGGATCCGCAGAGGCGATCATTAATTCAGATAAGTCGTGGAGCTCTTCACGCAATGAAGCCTACACTGCCAATCCCCCGCAGTTAATCTATAGTTATTATGCCGCCGGGCCTGGAGAAAAAGTAGACTTCAACCTGGAAGAAAAAGACTGGAAAAAAAATATTCCGCTAAACGGCTGGAAGCCTGCACAGGAATTATACAAGGGATTGCCCAAAGGGGTGTTCTTCTGGACCGACGGCTGGATGCTGAGGCCAAGAAAGATACCGCCCATGGAGCTTACGCCCATGCGCCTGAAAAAACTGAGAAAGGCGGAGGGAATCGAAGCACCGCAAAATTTTCCCGAACAAAAAGTATCCCTGACGGTACCGGCCGGGAAAAAAATTGTCCTGCTGCTTGACCAGGGCCATCTTACTAACGGTTATCCATACCTTAATTTCAGCGGCGGGAAAAATGCTGTCATTACCATGGGCTATGCCGAAGCGCTGTATGTTGATGAAGGTGATAAAAAAGACTGGCGTGCCCAGAACCACAAGGGTAACAGGAATGATATTGAAAAGAAAAGGTTCTCGGGGGTAAAGGATGAAATTATTTCCAGTGGCGCTTCCAGTCAGGAATACTCTCCGTTATGGTGGCGTACCTGGCGGTATATGCAGATAGAGATCACAACCAAAGATGAACCACTGATCCTGGAAGATGTATATGGAGTATTTACCGGGTTCCCGTTTCAGATGAAAGCCAGTTTCGATGCCGGCAATTCAATGCTGGATAGTATCCTGGAAACCGGATGGCGAACGGCCCGTCTATGTGCCACAGAAACATATATGGACTGCCCTTATTATGAGCAGCTTCAATATGTTGGCGATACCCGCATCCAGGCACTCGTCTCCCTTTATAATGCCGGAGATGACAGGCTGATGAAAAACGCTATTGAACTGCTTGACCAGTCGCGCATGGCCGAAGGCATCACCCTTAGCCGTTATCCAACGGCCCATGCCCAGGAAATTCCGCCCTTCTCCCTTTGGTGGATTTCCATGATCCATGATTTCTGGAGATACCGGGATGACAAAGCCTTTGTACAGTCTATGCTTCCGGGAGTAAGGCAGGTGCTGAATTTTTTCAAGCGATACCAGCAGCAAGACGGCTCACTGGTCAATGTTCCCTACTGGAACTTTACAGACTGGGCAGAAAACAAGGGATGGAACAGCGGCGTGGCGCCCATAGGTAAAGATGGCCGGTCGGCAGCCCTCGACCTTCAACTACTCAATGCATACCAGCTGGCGGCTGAACTGGAAGATTCGGCCGGCATGCCGGCCTTTGCCTCATTGTACCGCAAAGAAGCGGATAACCTGAAACTTTCCATAAATAAGAATTACTGGACGCCTGCAAAAGGATTATATGCTGACGTCACCACAAGGGACCTGTATTCCCAGCACGTTAACGCACTGGCCATACTAACGGGTATGGTTAAGGGAACCGACAGGTCAACGCTGGCCACACATATGCTGAAAGACACCAGTATAGCACAGGCTACCATCTATTTCAAATACTATGTGAACAGGGCCGTTGCCGTTTCGGGTATGGGTGACCTGTATCTTGACCTGCTGGGCGACTGGAAAGATCAGCTCGCCAATGGCCTTACCACCTGGGCCGAGATATCGGATCACGATGTAGCACGGTCCGACTGCCATGCCTGGGGCGCAAGTCCGAATATTGAGTTATACAGGACAGTGCTGGGGATCGATACCGATGCGCCGGGTTTCAGGAAAATAAGAATTGAGCCCCGCCTTGGAAAGCTGCAGAAAGCCAAAGGCAGTATACCTCATCCCTCCGGCAATATTGTGGTATCCTATGACCTTAGCCAGGGGAATAAAAAGGCGGTCATTGACATACCGGCGGGAACCAGCGGAACATTTATTTGGAAGGGAAAGTCCATGCCGTTAAAAGCAGGAAGAAGTTCTTTCAATCTGTAGCTTTATTACCTTTGCCGCATGTTGACAATCTCAGAAAGAGGAATTTTAATGCCTCCCTCCCCCATCCGCAAACTGGTGCCGTATGCGGAGGCCGCCAAAAAGAAAGGGACGAAGGTTTATCATCTTAATATCGGGCAACCCGACATTGAAACTCCCCCGGCCATACTGGACGCTGTAAGAAAAGCCGATATCAAGGTGCTGGAATACAGTCACAGTGCGGGAAATGAAAGCTACCGGAGAAAACTGGTGGAATATTATGAGCGTGTAGGCATAAGCGTTACCCATAACAACATCATGATAACGGCTGGAGGAAGTGAGGCCATCATCTTTGGTTTCATGTGTTGCCTCAACCCGGGCGACGAGGTTATCATTCCCGAGCCTTTCTATGCCAATTATAATGGTTTCGCAGTGATGGCGGGAATTAAGGTTATACCGATAACCTCAAAAATTGAGACCGGATTTGCCCTTCCACCCATTGAAGAAATTGAAAAAGTAATCACGCCGCGTACAAAAGGCATAGTGATCTGCAATCCCAATAATCCCACCGGATATCTTTACAGCATGCAGGAGATGGAGGCATTAAAAGACATCTGCCTGAAGCATGACCTCTATCTTTTTTCGGATGAGGCTTACCGTGAGTTTTGTTACGACGGAAAATATGTGAGCGCGATGCATCTCAAGGGGCTCGACCAGCATGTAGTGATGATGGATACCATTTCCAAAAGATATTCTGCCTGCGGCGCCAGGATCGGTGCGCTGGTAACTAAAAATGAAGCTGTATATAATGCAGCCATGAAATTTGCACAGGCCAGGCTTAGTCCGCCCGGACTGGCCCAGATCATGGGAGAAGCGGCTGTAGATCTTCCCGATTCATATTTTGATTCTCCCAAGAGTGAATACCTGGCCCGCCGCAACCTGCTGGTCAGCCGGCTCAACAAGATGAAGGGCGTTTATTGTCCCACACCAGGAGGCGCTTTTTATGCCATTGCGCGGTTACCCATCGACGATAGTGACCGCTTCTGCCAGTGGTTGCTGGAATCATTTTCGCATAATAACCAGACCGTAATGCTCGCCCCTGCAACAGGCTTTTATGGAACACCGGGACTCGGTAAAGATGAGGTGAGGCTGGCCTATGTGCTCAACCTGGCGTCGATCGATGCGGCCATGGATTGCCTGGAAAAGGCATTGGAAGAGTATCAGCATTAGGATTACGAATTGCGGATTGCGGATTACGAATTACTTTCAACATACACTGTCACACTGTCCACACTTTACAATTTCACAATTATTTGTTTCTCGTAACCAGGTACACACCGCCGATAACGAGAATCCCTCCCGTCCAGGTATACCAGGAGACCTGCTCCCTGAGGATAATAACAGACAGCAGTACTGCAAATACCGGCACGAGGTTGGTAAAAATGGCGGTCCTCATGGGTCCGATCGCTTTAATGCCGTCATAATACCACACAAAGGCTATTACGGTTCCAACAATTCCCAGGTATGCCAGGGCAAACCAGACCTTCAGGGGAATATTTACCGGAAAACTTTCGCCGGCAGAAAAAACCAGCAGCATCAGTAATCCACTCATGGATGCCCACGCTGACGCCTGCAAAGGCGTTGTATGTTTTAGAACAGGTTTTCCCGCGAGCGTATAAATGGCCCAGGTTGCAGGGCAACCCAGCATGAAAAGATCGCCCGGTTCAAGCC
Organism: uncultured Sphingobacteriales bacterium; assembly: GCA_963707255.1. GTDB lineage: Bacteria > Bacteroidota > Bacteroidia > Chitinophagales > Chitinophagaceae > Pollutibacter. The sequence continues at coordinate 240,320 of CAVPPM010000024.1, forward strand.
CTGATAAAAGCTCCGTGACCCTGCCTCGTGAAATGACAATGATCACCCCCACCAGGGAGATAATAATGCCAGTGATTTTTTTTAAGGTGACAGGTTCCTTGTAAATAATGGCGGACATTAACATTACAAAGATGGGATTCAATGCAACGAGCAATGCTCCCCTGCTGGCAGGAATTGTTTTAAGTCCCTTGAAGAAGAAAAAATTATAGGCGAAAATTCCAGAAAGACCAAGCAATAATAAAAGCGGCAATTGCTTTTTGTGTATCGAAAAAAGTTGCCTGTTTTGATTCCAGGCCATGGGCAAAAGGAAAAATAACGCGATGGTGTACCTGATACCGGCGCCTGTAAAAGGTTCAAAGGTCTGTGATGCAATACGGGTGGAAATAAATGTTCCTGCCCAGAATAGACTGACCAGGACAAGTTTGATATAGGTTACGCGCAGGGAAGGCTGTCCCGGTTCCATCATGCTGTTTGGTGTAAACTTATTAATTTTCACCATGAAGCAGATGTTCTTTTTCCTACTATTACTTCCTGCATGTATACATGCACAGGTTAATCCCGCCGATATTACGATTGCCAGGGATTCCTTTGGGGTGCCACATATCTTTGGCCAGACTGATGCGGATGCGGCATACGGACTTGCATGGGCGCATTCGGAAGACAACTTTAAAGACATTCAGTATGTACTCCTCACGGGAAAAGGAATGCTTGGAAAAGCCATCGGGCGCAAAGGCGCAGAAGCCGATTATGTAGTGGCACTGTTGAGGTGCCGTAATATCGTGGACGAAAAATTCAGTGGCTTGTCCCCTGACTTCATCAAAGTCGTCGAAGGATATGTAGCAGGAATCAATTCCTATGCGAAAAAACATCCCGAAGAAGTATTGGTGAAAAAAGCTTTTCCTGCTACCGTTAAAGATTATCTCACAGCAGTGACTTTTTCCCTTTGTATCATCTCCGGCGTAGATCGGCAATTGCCCGCATTACTTGCAGGAAAGGTCAATACCATAGATGGTTTTGTGGCTGGCGGGTCAAATGCTTTCGCCATACATCCTACACGAACCACTACGGGAGAGGCTTTTTTAGCCATCAACTCACATCAGCCTTTGGAAGGTCCGGTAGCCTGGTATGAAGCGCATATCCAAAGCAATGAAGGCTGGAATATCATAGGCGGATTATTTCCCGGGGGCCTCTGCGTATTCCTTGGTGTCAATGAAAATCTTGGGTGGGCCCACACGGTAAACATGATGGACAAAATCGACCTGTTCCAGTTGCATATGAACAAGGACCAGAGCGCTTACGAGTTCGATGGCAACTGGATACCGCTGGAAAAGAAAAAAGTGAAACTGGGTATAAAAGGCATACCGGTAAAAATATCCAAAACAGTGTATTGGAGCAGGTACGGCGCAACGGTGAAAAATAAAAATGGATTTTATTCCATCAGGCTCACTGCCAACCAGGATATTACGGCCATTGAACAGTGGTGGCGCATGAACAAAGCGAAAAATTTTACAGAATTTTATTCTGCATTAAGCATGCAGGGACTACCCATGTTCAACGTAGTCTACGCAGACAGGTATGATACGGTTTTTTATCTCAGTGGCGGAAAAATGCCGTTAAGAAACAAGGATCCTAAATTCCAATGGAAAGATGTTGTACCCGGCAACAGTTCATCGACACTGTGGAACAGTTATCATCCGGTTAATGAACTGCCCCAACTTATTAATCCGCCTATGGGGTATGTTTATAATACCAATCATTCACCCTTCCTTGCTACTGACAGTATTGGCAACCTTGATCCCCGGAAGTTTGACATCACGAGTGGTTATGAAACCTATCATAATAACCGGAGCGCAAGGTTTTATCAACTAATATCGGCATCGGGCAAAATAGATTATGACAGGTTCCGCCAGATCAAATATGATGATACCCTTCCTCCACAATTGCAGTATCCTATAAATATCGACAGCCTGTGGATGATGAAGCCATCAGACCATACAGATATTGCAGACATCCTTAAAGGCTTTCAGTCGTGGAACAAATCTGCGGACACGTCGAGCCAGGGTGCCGCAAATTTCCTCCTGTTATATCATTATGTGGTAAAACAAAACTCCCTTTGGCAAACTGACAGGTTGACGTTGAAACAGCTGCAGGAATCGCTTCAGCATATCAGGCGATACCAGTTGCAGCATTTTGGAAAAACCGGGATCACACTGGGAGAATTGCAGAAGCATACGCGCGGCGATAAAACATATGCATCCTGGGGATTGCCCGACGTACTAACGGCCATGCATAGTGATAGTTTAACCGACGGGCGGTTTAAAGTACGGGCGGGAGAATCTTATATTGAACTGGTACGGTTTCCAAAAAATTCGTTGCCGGTAATTGAATCCATTAATTGTTACGGGGCCTCGTCCAAACCGGGCAGCAAACACTACACTGATCAGATGTCGCTGTTCATGCAAAAGAAAACCAGGCCCATGAGCCTGCGAAGGGAAGACGTAATGGCAGGAGCTGAAAAAATATACCATCCGGAGTAAAGAATCTGCCCCCAAATCCGTATTTTTGCCACCCTCAAACCGGCGGGGTAGCTCAGGCGGTTAGAGCGCAGGATTCATAACCCTGAGGTCTGGGGTTCAACTCCCCATCCCGCTACAAAAGGGGTCAGCACATTGGTGGACTGGCCCCTTTTAATTTTTAATAAAGAGCGCCTTCATTCAGTGATTGAACCTTCAGCATCTCATTATAAAAACCGCATTTACTGACCAGTGCATCATGCGACCCTTCTTCTGCAACTGATCCGTTTAACATAACAACGATCTTATCCGCATGCCGGATGGTATTCAGCCGGTGAGTAAGGGTGATGACCGTTCGCCCTTTCATCAATGTTTCAAGTGCTTCCAGAACAAGTTTTTCTGAGCCGGCGTCGATCGCTGCGGTGGGTTCATCCAGGATTAAAATGGGGGAATTCCGAACCAGTGCACGTGCAATGCCAATTCTTTGCCGCTGTCCGCCAGATAAGGTCAGCCCTCGTTCTCCAACAAGTGAGTCATAACCTTGTGGCATTTCTGCAATAAATTCTTCTGCATTTGCCAGCCTGGCAGCCGCCTTAATTTCTTCAAAACTGGCTTCCGGCCTGCCATAGGCAATATTTTCACGGATAGACCCAAAGAATAAAACAGTGTCCTGCAAAACGAATGCGATCTGGTTTCTTAAACCATCGAGCTGATAGTCCGTAACATCCCTGTTATCAATCCTCACCTGTCCGCTGTCAGGATCATAAAACCTGGGAATAAGGCTGGCAAGGGTGGATTTACCGCATCCTGTTGGCCCGCAAATACCGATATGCTGGCCCGGACGAACGGTCAGGCTAAGATCTTTTAAGACAGGGCAACCTTTGACGTATGAAAAGTATACATGATCAAAAACGATTTCGCCTCTGAAACGTGATGGAGCAATGGCGCCTGGTTTCTGCGGAATGATGGTATCTGTGTTTAATATCGACTGAATTCTTTCCAGGGCAACCGTTGCAGCAGCGATATTATTGGTGAGTTTGGCCAGGTCCTGAACGGGGTGGAAAAATTTATTGAGGTAAGATAAAAAAACCGTCATTGAACCAACCGTCATTAGTCCGGCCAGGATAAGTACAGTGCCACGGTATAAAACAAAAGCGATACATACAGAAACAGTAATGGCCACCACCGGGGAGAGAAATGATTTAAGCCGCCTTGCCCTGAGTGCTGCATCAACTGTTTCCAGGCTCACTTTCCGTAGTTTCTCTTCTTCAAGGTGCTGTCGGCCAAAAGCATTCACCGTGCGCATGGAGATCAGTCCCTGTTCCATTAATGCCAACATCCTGCTTTGATCGGCCCTTAGTTCGCGTGTAGCTTTTTTCACCGATTTTCTGAACCTGGCCACAAATAACAGCAGGAAGGGCGCCACACCAATCGCCACCATCGCAAAATCCCAGTTCAGGTAAAACATTAGGCAAAGCATTCCTATTATGGAAAGGGCGTCAATAAGAATACTGAGTAAGGTGGAAGAAGTAAACTCCTGGATAGTGGAAACATCAGCAGTAAGGGTACTAAGCACTTTTCCCACCTGGTGCGTGTCATAGAATGACAATGATAATCGTTGAAGGTGATGGTACAAACGCCTCCTGAGATCGTTGGCAACATGCTGAGCCACCATTTCTGTAAAATAGTTGTTGATATATCCTGCGGCGGCACCGAGGATGGTAATAATCACCACTCCTGCTGCGGCGGCAATAATAAGGTTGGGAAGGTGGTGCAGGGAAAAAATATCGGTAAACCATCCGAGCCAGTATGGCAGTGGCCGGTTGCTGATCACATTATCGATGATGATTTTTAATGGCCAGGGAGCTGCAAGGCTCATCAGTGTTTCAACAAACATGGCCAGGAAAACAATGATCAGCCATTTCCTGTAAGGATAAACCACCTCCATCACAAGGCCGGAAAGATTCCCCTCCAGGTGATCATTATTTTTAGTGGTATCCGAAAGATTATCATTATGAAAGGAAATAATCGACATTGACACAGATTATTGCCTGGAAACATTGTCAAGGTAATCAATGTGGACCCGGGAAATGGTGACAATGATCATATTCCTGCAGACATGTTATCATCCTCCTCCCCGCTTTCTTATAACAATTTTACAATGTGGCGCACCATTGTATTACCATGGTCTGCCAGGTTATTGTTATATATTACTGCTTCAAATATTTATGGATTGGATCAATAGTCTTTTTACCGAATCTTCCGTTGTACAGGCAATATTAATCTATGGACTTGTTGTGGCTATCGGCATTTGGCTTGGCAGGCTTAAAATTTTCGGCATCTCACTTGGTGTTACCTGGGTGCTTTTTATGGGTTTATTCTTTTCTTACATTGGTGTACAGATCAATAAAGAGACTGAACATTTTTTAAAGGAATTCGGGCTTATACTTTTTGTTTATACGGTTGGACTGCAGGTGGGGCCTGGATTTTTTGCTTCACTGAAAAAAAATGCATTTGGAAATAATTTGCTGGCGGCAGGCATTGTAGGTACCGGTGTACTGGTCACCGCAATGTTTTATTTTTTCTCCGGAAATCCTGTTTCGGTTATGGCTGGCGTGATGAGTGGCGCGGTAACAAATACACCGGGGCTGGCTGCTGCCCAATCTGCCATAAAAGATCTTCACATTGACAATGGCGACTCAACACTGATGACGCTTGCCTATGCCGTAAGTTATCCCATGGGCGTATTTGGCATTATTCTTTCCATGCTGATGCTCAAAAAGGCTTTCGGAATTAATCTTGAGCACGAAAAAGAGTTACACCGGAAACTGAACATAAGAAGGAATGACCGGCCTGTGTCCATTCATTTCAAACTGGACAATAAGCAACTGGTTGGCCAGCCATTGAGAAAAATATTCGAAATACTGAAAGAACCTATAGTAGTTTCCAGGATATTCCAGGGTGGAAAAATCCTGACACCGACTCCGGATACAATATTGCACGAAAATGATGTTTTGCTGATCGTTGCACCAAAGCGTATCATAGAACAGGTGGGACTGTTGATAGGCCCCCAAAGTGACATAAACTTAAAAACGCAAACAGGCAGTGACCTGATTTCAAGAATGATTGTAGTTACCAGGAAAGAAGTAACACATAGAAGGCTGGGAGATATTCCCGAAATTCACCAGCATGATTTTACGATGACGAGATTAAACCGGGCAGGTATTGAAATGGTTGCCCATGGAAATATTTATTTACAGCTTGGGGATGTGATAAAAGTTGTGGGAACCGAACAGGGTGTTAACCAGGCCACTGAAGCCTTGGGAAATTCATTGAAAAGGCTTGAAACACCTGACCTTGCACCAATTTTTATTGGTATTGTGATGGGTGTGATCCTGGGAAGTATCCCTTTTCATTTTCCGGGTATGCCTGTGCCGGTCAAAATAGGAATGGCTGGCGGACCATTGATTATTGCGCTTCTGCTAAGCAGGTTCGGCAGCAAGCTATACCTGAATAATTACACAACGAATAGCGCTAACCTGATGGTTAGGGAACTGGGTATTTCGCTTTTCCTGGCCAGTATCGGACTGGAGAGTGGCAAGATGCTGGTATCTGCTTTTTCTGACGGCAGCGGCTGGACCTGGATGTTGATGGGTACAGTGATCACTGTTTTACCTTTACTTATCATGGGATATATTGCCCGCAGATTTTTTCGAAAAACCTATTTTGAAATCTGCGGATTGCTGGCAGGTGCATCCACTGATCCACCCGCCCTCGCATTCGCATTAAAAATCGCAGGTAATGATATTCCGTCAGCAACATATGCTACGGTGTATCCGCTCACCATGATTCTCAGGATAGTAGCAGCTCAGTTACTGATACTGCTGTTATCATAAACTAACCCGGAAATTTATTTACCAAAAGCATAACGGATACCTATACCCCCCCAACTGCCGACAAATCCGCGGTTGTCACCAAATTCAAATGAAGGCTGCCAGTCGAGCGACAGGTTAATAGGCGCTTTATTAAATTTAAAGTCGAGACCCAATACGCCATCTATTCCAAAATAAGTTTTGTTGCTGTAATAATCGGGATCTTCTTTATAATCATAAAATCCGATATGGGCACCTGGTCCAACATACCATTTTAATCCGGGTGCACCGCTGATATCGCCATGAAATTCATAGAGTCCGGTTATCCGGAATCCTTTATCCCAGAAGTAAAAAATTCCTTCAAGGGCTGTATTGGGTTTGGTAAAATGTTTTATCGAAATACCGGCGCCATCCCATACTTTAACACCTATTGCTGTCCTGTAAGTACGGCCAAGACTTTGTGCATTTACTGAAAACATAAAACCTGACGCAATAATAAATAACATCATTTTTTTAGTCATAAAATGAATTTTTTGATAACGCCGTATAACAGTCACGAATAGGTTATAATGAGCCTTTCAGCCGGCTATACAGGTTGTTTAATCAATATATATTCAGGACATTCAAAATTTATACCAATCTGGATAACAGTCAAAAGAAGGAGAAAAAATTGTTGTTGAACTACCGGTTGAGTAAAATTTTCAACGATTGAGCCACTTTTACGGCATCGGGAAGCATGGCTTTTTCAAGTCCGGCGTTCATGGGCACGGCAGGGAGATTAAGTGCCCCGATAGCTTCAACAGGAGCATCGAGCCATTGAAAACAGTTTTTTGTGATCCGGTAAGCAAGCGCCTCAGCAAATGAATTTAATAGTTGCTCTTCCGTTAGTACCAGGCATCTGCCATGTTTTTTGACACTTTCAAATACGAGTTCTTCGTCTAGCGGAAACAGTGTACGCAGGTCTACTATCTCTATCCTTCCCCCAAATGTTGCTGCTGCCTGAAGCGCCCAGTGTACACCCATTCCGTAGGTGACGATACAACAGCTGGTTCCCTGTTTCACTGAAGTTTCTGCAGCTTCCAGTACAATATTTGCTTTTCCCAGCGGCAGGATATAATCACGTGAAGGCTCAGGTCTTTTTGCCCATTCTGTTCCCGGGACTTTACTCCAGTACAAACCTTTATGCTCCAGCATCAGCACAGGATTTGGATCCAGGAAAGCAGCCTTCATCAGCCCTTTCATATCTGCCGCATTAGAAGGATATACAATTTTAATACCCTTGACAGACAATAAAGTTGTTTCTACACAGCCACTGTGGTAAGGGCCACCGCCGCCATAAGCGCCTATCGGCACACGTATCAGCGTCTGAACCGGAAATTTACCATTGGAGAGATAACATGATTTCGAAATTTCGGATACCAGCTGGTTAAACCCGGGATAGATATAATCAGCGAACTGAACTTCTACGATGGGTTTCACGCCCGTGGCACTCATCCCCGCAGTGGAACCGATGATGTATGCCTCCTGGATGGCTGTATTGAATACGCGGTGATCGCCGAATTTTTCTGCCAGTGTCGCTGCTTCACGAAATACTCCGCCAAGTCTTCGTCCAACGTCCTGCCCGTACAAAACGGTTTCCGGATAATCTTCCATGATCTCCCTCAACGCAAACAGTGCGGCATCCACCATCATCATTTTTTCTGCGCCGGCAGGTTGCCTCGTGCCTTTTTCTTCGGTTACTGTTGTTGGTGCAAAAATATGATCAGCCACATGTGCCGGATCGGGTTCAGCAGCGGCAAGTGCATTTCTAAAATCCTTGTCAATTTCTTCTTTCGCCTGCCTCTCTATGGCTACAATTTTATCTTCGGTTATCCCAGACCGTAATAACTCTGAACGTAACAATGGCCGGGGATCTTTTAACGCATGTTTTTGAAGATCTTCGGCCGACCGGTAAAATTCTTTTCTTACGCCACTGGTATGGTGACCGAGCAATGCCACATCGGCCTGCAATAAAAGTGGTCCGCCTTTCTCCCGCACATGGTTGATGGCTTCTTTCATGGCGATATAACTGCCGGTGAAGTCTGATCCGTCGATCCTCCTGCGTTCCATTCCGGGAAAACCTGCGGCATAAGCAAAGGCATCTCCTGCACGGGCTTCTTCGGCCGATACGCTAATGCCCCACTGGTTATCCTGCACGAGGTAAAGGACCGGCAATTTCTTCAACACGGCAAACTGGAAGGCTTCGCTAACCTCACCTTCGGTGATACTGGCATCGCCAAGGGAGCAGACCACTAACGGTTGTTCACCGGAAGGTCCTTTATGTAATAATGCAGAGTTTGTATCAGCAGGAATTTCAGCCCCTGTGCGATACCGGTAGTTGGGATGACCTGCATGCCCGTTGCACTGCTTTGTTGAATGATTCGCGGTTTGTTGGAAAGTATACTGGAGGGATGGGAATAATATGCCCGGCCTGCGGTAAACATATCATCTTTCCTGGCCAGCAGTTGCAGCATCAGTTCATAAGGTGTAAACCCCAATCCCAGCAACATGCTTTCGTCCCGGTAATAAGGGCTTACATAGTCACAAGGAAGAAGGTGGAAAGCGGCTGCGAGTTGAATGGCTTCATGGCCCCTTGAAGTAGAATGAACATACTTACAGGCCTGCCTGTTTGCTTCATATGTTTCTGACATATATCCTGCCAGGCACATCAGGTGGTAGGCTTTTAGCAGCAATTCGGGGGGCAGCATAAAAAAAGGTTACGTTGTTAAGGAAACGGGATTCCAAATTTGCACCCGCAGCCTGAAACCCGTAACCAGGCGATTTACCAGTTTATTTAATGGAAAGTTCAAAAAGGCTTTCATCTTCAATAAATCCTTCAAATTCATCTCCTACCACACATTCACCAACACCTGCCGGTGTTCCGGTAAAAACAAGGTCACCAATATTCAGTGAAAAATAATTGGAAATATGGGCGATGATCTGATCAAAACTAAAGATCATCTGGTTTGAATTGCCTTGCTGGACGAGTTCTTTATTTTTATAGAGACAGAAGTTGACGTCCTTTTTGTTCATTTCGGGTTTGATATCCAGCCATTTGCCCACAACGGCAGAATTATCCCAGGCTTTTGCTTTTTCCCAGGGAAGGCCTTTGCTTTTCAAGTCTGCCTGTATGTCGCGGGCAGTAAAATCAATACCGGCAGTGATACCATTGTAATATTTGGACGCAAACTTTTCCTGGATATACTTTCCGTTTTTGGAAATCCTCAGCACCAGTTCACACTCATAATGAAGCTCATTGGTGAATTCCGGGTAATAAAAGGGTGTATGTGGCTGAAGGAGAGCACTTTTCGGTTTCATAAAGATAACCGGTTCTTCCGGCACCTCGTTTCCTAGCTCCTTGGCATGGGCTACATAATTCCGCCCTACACAAAAAATTTTCATTGTTCAATAAGGTTTAAAGATTGACGAAGCCAAAACGATTTGAACGTTTGGCGTTAAACATAGATTCGGCTTTCTGCAAGGAAATTGGAAAGTATTAAAACGGTCGCTAAAATATAAAATAAACAGGCAATCTGGAAATTCAGGAGCCGAAATTCATTTTATTTACTTCATTCATGGCTGGTTCCAATCCCCTAAGTGCAAAAGTCTCAATGGCTTCAACGCATTTTTCGACCTTTTCCTTCACTATAACCAGTTCCTTTTCATCCCATTTTCCCAGGACAAAATCAACCTGGCGTCCTTTGGGGAAATCACCGCCAATACCAAAACGCAAACGGGGGTAATCAATTGTTCCAAGGGACTCCTGGATGCTTTTTAAGCCGTTATGCCCGCCGTCATTTCCCGAGGGCCTTAACCTCAGCCTCGACAGGGGGATGGCGATATCGTCCAGCACCACCAACAACCGGTTGACATCGATTTTTTCCTTGTCGAGCCAGTATTTTATGGATTTACCACTGAGGTTCATATAAGTCGTTGGTTTAATGACCACCAGGAGCTTTCCTTTTATTTTGATTAACAGCTGGTCAGCCAGTCGGGCCGACTGAAATACCACCCCATGTTTACGGGCAAGGGCATCAGCCACTTCAAAGCCTGCATTATGGCGGGTTCCCGAATATTCAGGGCCGATATTACCCAGGCAGGCGATGAGAAATTTATCCATGAAGGCTGCAAAATTAGCCAATGCCGGGAAAATGCAAGCAATATTGCAGGTATATCTAATATATCTTACTTTTAACATAATCTTTATTCTTTTTTATGACCGAATCGCGGTATCAGATTATTAAAAATGAGGTGCTTGCACTGCTGTCAGAAAAACTGGATCCTAGGCTAACCTATCATAATCTTGCTCATACAAAGGATGTAATGCGCCAGGTGGAAAGAATTGCCGCCGGTGAAAACATTACCCATCCTGATGAATTGATGTTGTTGAGAGTGGCTGCTCTTTTTCACGATTCCGGCTTTCTTTATGTTTACCGTCATCATGAAGAGAAAAGCTGCCAGATTATGGAGGAATTTTTAGCGGAGGGTGATTTCAACAGGGAGGAAATCAACAGGATTAAGGGCATGATCATGGCCACCCAGATTCCGCAGACTCCGCATAACCTGATGGAGCAGATCATCTGTGATGCTGACCTGGATTACCTTGGAAGGGATGATTTCCAGGTGATCAGCAACGGACTGAAAGAAGAGTTCCTTGTTTACAAGGTCATTAATAGTGAGGCCGACTGGGATCCGCTACAGATTGGATTTTTTGAAGCCCATAATTATTTTACCGAAACCTGCCGTGCCGATCGTACCCCAAAAAAACTGCAGCATCTTCATATGCTGAAAGTGAATCACAGATTAGTTTAACCCGTTATTGAAAACAGATGCTGCAGCAAAAATTCTGGCTACGTACTCTTAATGTAGACCAGGGTGAGTGGTGGATCGTCAGGAAGCTGATGATTTTACAGTTTCTCCAGGGCGCCGGCATTGCGTTTTTTTTCACCGCAGCATTTACCACTTTTTTAGATACCATGCCCATTACCGAACTGCCGTGGGTAATGATCTATTCTGCTGGTTTGTTATGGTTCACCGGTTTCCTTTATAATAAAGCTGAGCATCATCTTTCCTTTAATGTTCTCCTGATCATCAATACCGTTTTGATGGCCGCCAGCATGCTGGCTTTCAGAATAACCGCTTATTTCCCTCACGGCTCCTGGTTTATATACGGGATGCTGGCCTGGTTCAATGCTTTATACCTGCTAAACAACCTGCAGTTCTGGGGCATTGCCACCCTGGTGTTTGACCTCAGGCAAAGTAAACGGCTGTTCGGGTTAATCAGTTCGGGAGATATTCCTGCAAAGTTCATCGGGTATACCATGGCCGTTTTATTGATAGATTTTACGGGAGCGATGAACCTGTTATATGCAGGGGCGTTTACGATGCTTGCTTCTTTACCCTTTATCTTTTCCATTGCGAGGTCCGGACTGCTGGCAAAAAACAGCGCTCCTCACAAAGAAGAACATACGGTTCACCATGATAACAGGCGGCTGGTAACGCTCATCCGAAATTTCACCGGCAACGTCTTTATCCGTGATATTGCTTTCATATCCTTCCTGGCCTTCCTGGCGGTGATCCTCATTGACTACGGATTTTACGCCGAAGTGAAACTCACCGCCCACACTGATGAATCCCTGGGTCGCTTTATTGCCATGGTGGGGGCCATTCTTCGCCTCGCCGCATTGCTCACCAAGGTTATTTTTACAGGGAGGCTGACCAGTTCGATGGGCATAAAAAAAGCCCTGCTGATCACCCCGGTCATCATGCTGATCATCATGGGAATTATTGCATCAACAGAGATGCTTACAGGCGACCACAGTATAATCCTTTACCTGTTCGGCGCGGCCTTTATTATTGTGGATGTTTGTCGTACCGTTTTCAATTCCCCCACCCTGCTCAGTGCGATGCAGCCCCTGCCTACCCATGACAGGTTGCGGGCCCATAATATTGTCAAGGGTATCATGGATCCCTTTGCCTACCTGTTTGCAGGATTAATTTTACTTGGCCTGATACAGTTGGAAGATGAAGTTAAACTGCTGACGCTTTGCTTTACCGTTGCCTGCATCGGTGCTTTATGGATTCCGGGTGTCTGGCTGGTTAACCGCCAATACCTTAAGATACTCATCCAAACCATTAGCCGCCGTTATTTCAGCCAGGAAGAATTTTCCCTCAATGATGAAGCCATCCTGCAACAGATCAGGAAGAAGATCACCACGGGCACTGACCTTGAGGTGATCAGCATCCTGAAAATGCTGAACAGCAAGAAGGACCCGGTTGCCGAGGACCTGATCGCCCAGTTATTACTGCATCCTTCGCCCCAGGTGAAACTTGAAACGCTGAGGCTGATTTCTGGCAGCAATAGCGAGGAAATAAAAAACAGGTTGCAGGAACTGATCCATGGAAATGAATCAGCAGAGATCCGGCAGGAAGCCGTTAAGGCAATGGCCAAGATCGGCAAAACAGACTGGGGCCTTCGCCAGTTTATGGAAAGTGCGGACCAGGGAACGCAAAAAGCCGCATTGTCGGGCATGCTGCTCAATAGCGAGTCCCATGTCAGGAACATGTCCTGCGAATATTTATCGCGACTTATACAACGCGGAGCTAAGTCGGATAAACTCCAGGTTTGCGAAATCCTGGATGAGGTTAAAGACGATTTCAGCCATCCGATGCATTACCAGTTAATTAAGGACAGTGACGGACAGGTACAGGCCAAAGCGATAAAAGCCATCGGTAAGGCAGTTGATAAAATGACATTGAGTGAGCTAATGGAGATACTGCCAAAGCATGGTAAAAATGCCATGGCAGCATTACAGAATGCAGGTGAAAATGCCATTGACGTTATTGATAAAACCCTTTGTACCGGTAAATACCCGGAATGGCATAACCGGTTATATACATTGATTGGAAGGATTGGCGGCCAAAAGGCGCAGGCTGTTCTGTTGCAAAGGATGAGTGATACTCCGCAGCACCTTCCGGCGATAATAAGATCTCTTTACAGGACCCATTACCAGGCGGATGATGAAGCGCAAAAGCAGATGGAAACCCTGGCCAGGCTGTATATTATTTATGGTGTAGAGCTGCTGCACATGCAGAAAATGGCGGGAGAAAACAAAGCCTATAAGATCCTGGAGAGTTCGATCAACCTTGAAATCCAGGACATCAGGGATATCCTGCTATGCCTTTTTGGATGCATGTACAACAGGGTTAAGATGAACCAGGTAAGGAAGGGGCTCGACAGCAACCAGAATGAGCATATTGCCAATGCTATGGAGATCATCGAACTCACCATCAAAAAAGACCTCGGACAATATTTCAACAGCATGTTCGAGACCACCAGTATCGATCACCGGTGTGATGCGCTGAGGTCACTGTTGAAGGACCTTGAATTTCATAATATAGATCATATTTTGGTAAGGGTGTTAACGGAGAAACCCATACAATACCAAAACTGGACGAAGGCCTGCTCACTGTACATTTCCAAAAAACTGCAACATCATTTGGATCCGGTACTGGTCAGAAAATATACTTCTTCAGAAAACAGGTTGCTTAGGGAAACGGCACAATTTGCGGTCGCCAGTTAAAAGGAACATTATTGGAAAGAATGGTAACCCAATTAGTAACCGGAATCCCTAAATTTGGAAAATGGTACATACCGGTTTAGAAAGACTGCTGCTTATAGAAAAAGTGCTTATCCTTAAGTCACTGGGCATATTCAGGGACACCCCGGAAAATATCCTGGCAGAACTGGCACCGCTGATGCATGAAATCGAATATGAAAAGAACATTTTAATCTTTTCTGAAGGTCAGATTGGAGATTGCATGTACATCATACACCAGGGAGAAGTCAAAATACATAAAGGAAACACCGTGCTGGCTGTATTAAAAGACAAGGAGGTTTTTGGAGAACTATCCCTGCTGGATTCAGAAACCCGGTCGGCCAGCGCCACCACAACAGTTAATTCCATCCTGTTCCGCATCGACCAGGAACCTTTTTATGAACTTATCGAATCCCGGCCGGAAGTTGCCCGAGGTTTTATAAAAATGCTGTGCCAGCGCTTAAGGGCTCAGAATGAGCGCAGTATACAAGTAATGCACAGTTAATAAACATTTTATTGGATTTTTTGCAAAAAATACCCTGTTTATGGTATTCCTTTTAATTAAATAAGAAGGATGGATTGACTACCTTAGAGCCGATTCCGGCACATCCTACCCTAATTCAGCCGGGGCGGTCATAATCCAATTCCTCTACAATACCTTCAGAATAAATCTAATGTCGTAGCATTAATGCTATGGTATAATTATCCATTTCTACGGATCGCCACCCCCCTTTCAACTTTACCAGAATTTCAACTTTATGAGAAAAGTTTACCCTTTCTTGTCCGTGCTGTTAATTGCCATCGCATCAATCGGATTATTTAGTTCCAACGGTTATGCCCAACAGTTAGTAAAGGAACAGTTTTTCCTTTACGGCCGAACCGGTGTTACCTTAAACGGGTCTTCCACCCTTAACGGTACAGGTGCCGTGGGCAGTAATGTGCTGGTAACATCCACCAATAACATCAATTTTGGCGGAAGCGTCCATAGTGGCGGACGGGTGGTACTGGGTAGCGGCAACACCATTAATGGCCAGTTAACCGCCGGCAATTCAGGTGTCAATAATACCAGCTCAATCACGAGCAGTTCCGGTGTCAGGTTATTCAACGGACTTGTTGCAAGAGGCAATGTTGCCCTTGGTTCGGGTACGGTTACCGGTGATGTATACACTTCCGGAAGTTATACCGGACCCACGCCATCCGGGCTCAGGGTCACCGGACAAAATGTAGACAGCAGGTTACCCATACAGCCTGTATTGCCCAATCCGGCGTCATTTACTCCCGGAACAAAAGTTTTTGCAGCAGGGGCTAATATCACCACTAATACACCCGGGAATTATGCCGCTTTATCCGGTGGCAATAAAACATACCGCTTTTCCGGAGCTGGAGTATATACTTTCAGCGCCATCAATTTTAATAATGCCAATACGATCATATTTGATTTTAAAGGACAGCCCGGTACGATAACGATAAGAATTTTAAACAGCGCCAACCTGGATAAAATTGCCGTCAGTTTCCTCGGATTGCCCGCGGGTTCCACCAACACCAATGCAGCCAGGAGAATTTATACGGAAGTAATCAACAATGCCAATGCATCGGGTGATGTATTTATGATTGCCAATGGTGCCAGTTCCACAGAAACAAGGTGGCTGGGAACCGTTTATGCGAATGGCGGCATCAGGATCGGATCAGGCACCAGCGGTGCCACGAATGTTAACGGCGCCTTCTGGGCTAAAACTACCGTTACCCTGAATTCCGGCGCCAATGCGGTATATACGCCGCTGGTGGACTGTAGCCAGTCTTCCGTTACCATCACGGCAGTAGACGGCGTTCCCATTACTCCCGCCGCTCCTACCGGTGATATCCCCTGCGACAAACTCGAAACGACCATTACCAGTACAACCAATATTTCCAATCCCATTTACCAGTGGACATCATCCACCGGATACGTGGTTCAAAATGGCAATACCGCAACACCCACCATTACTACTTCAGGTACCTATACCGTTGTCGTATCCAACCTTGACGGTTGCAGTGCTACGGCCAACGTAACGGTTACTTCCTGCCTTGACAGGGACAATAACATAAATAAAACCACCAACCAGGTCACTGACGGTGTGTTATCCGGCATCATTAGGGATCCCAATACATTCAGGTTTGACGAAGGAGAGAATCCGATTGTTGTTAACATCGGTAACAAAACCCTTATCGAGGTAATCCTGAATAAGAATAATATCCCAACCGCTTTAAGCACCCTTCGCGGGCTGACGGCCAACGGATTCCAGGAAATTGCATACTATCAAAGTACTGTAGAACAACAACAAATTGTTACCTGCCTGTTTAATACGACTGACCTGAATATTTTCAATTCTACACCTACTTACGTAAGCCTGTTTGATTATGTTCGCCCGGCTTACCTTCCCAATAATCTCGTAGGTGCGATTAACAGCGAAGGTGATGCAGCCCTCAAAACGAATATTGTAAGGGATGCCTATAATGTTACCGGAAAAGGAGTACGCCTTGCCGTTATCTCCGATAGTTATGATAATAAAGGAACGGCCGACCTGGATGTTAATCTCGAAGATCTTCCCGGCCTTGTGCCCAGTCCGACTGATCCCAATGTAAAAATTATTGATCCGTCTAAAAAGGTTATTGTAGCCGACGGAAAGGATTTTCCAAAAGAAATATTTGGCCCACGCAGTGATGAAGGACGCGCCATGTTGCAGATTGCACATGATGTTGCTCCGGACGCCACCTTATTATTTGCCTCCGGATTTATATCCGAGTCAGATATGGCGGAAAAGATTCGCAGGCTGGCCCGACCAATTAATACTGCAGATCCTGATGCCCCAACAGCGGGGTACGGATCCGATATCATTGTTGATGACGTCAGCTACCTTACTTCACCGTTTTTCCAGAACGGCGCCATTTCAAGTGCCATCAATGATGTGACCAGTTTATATGGAACGAAATATTTTACTTCAGCCGGCAACTATGGTAAAAAATCATATGAAGGCCTGTTCAATCCGGTCAATGCATCAAATGCCAGGACTTCACATAATTTTGGGGTGAATGCAACAAGCGGTCAGCCAGACAGCTTACAGGAAATTTCCCTTAAGAAGAAAGGAAGCTACCTGATTGTGATGCAGTGGGAAGATCCGTTCTACTCTATTGGCGGCACGGGAACACCTACTGACCTTGACTTTTACCTTTGTGACAAATACGGCAACAATGTGTTGGGCTACAACTGGAACAACTCCAATTCAGATGGCCTGGAAGTGTTGCCTTTCTATGTTGAGGGTCCCACCACCGTATATGTAAAAGTGGTCAGGGCGAGCACAACTGCTTCACTGACAGCCCCGCTGCGGTTCAAGTATATCATCTTCCGTGGCAGTGCGGAAATCATGAACTACACCAACCAGAATCCTTCTACGATTATAGGACATTCCAATGCTGCATCTGCAATAACAGTAGCAGCGGTGGATGCAGCCATTTTAAATAGCGGGTCACCACTTGCGGTAAGAAGTTATTCTTCCCTTGGAGGAACAATTCTTACCGGTGAAACATCAAACAGCAAACCCGATCTTGCCGGGCCTGATGGTGTCCGTACCAGTATTGTTTTTGGAACGGGAACTGCTGCCACAACCAATTTCCAGGGCACTTCTGCCGCAGCGCCACACCTGGCAGCGGCTGCGGCCTTGTTGATAGAAGCCAACCAGAAATATGATGCTACGCCAGTCTCCCTGAACCAGGAAGCTATCAGGACTGCATTAAAGGCTGCTGCAATACCTTTCAACACACCTGCTTCAGGTTACAATTTTGAAAGCGGTGCAGGATTTTTGGATGCCACACAGGCACTTGCTTCCAAGTTCAATCCAACCCCGCAGGTGATTGAATTTGTCAATATTACCGTAGATAACCCTCCGCCTCCGGGAGCAACCGTAATTATCCGTGGAGAGTATATTACCGCCGAGTCAAAAGTTTATTTCAGGGGTACAGAGGAATTACAAACCACGTATGATCCTGCAAATCCCAACCAGATCAGCTTTGTTGTGCCGCCATATGAGGGCAATCCTGATATCAGGGTGTATACACCTCCGAAAGAAGCGGGAAATACTGACGGTCAGTTTTCTGAAAATGCCCTTTATTTCCTGACTCCGGTTAAAAAGGAGGTCACCGTATATGCCGCCGACACTACCAAACAGTATGGTGAAGCGTTACCGGCCAATAAATCGGTGATCCTGGTAAATGGCGTGGAGTTGACTAAAGATGCCAATGGAAATTACCTGGATGCTGACTTGGCGGGCCTGGGTCTTGCCAATCTGACTTTTAATGTAACTGAAATCGACCCGGCAACCGGCCAACCGGTGAATGTCACTAACCTGACATCTCCCGGTGTGTACCCGATCAGGGTGAATGAACCCACTATTAATCCCGAGTTATTCGAGTTATATAACTATACATTTAATTCACTTGATGGTGTTTCCAAACCCGGGAAACTCAGCATCACTCCTCTTGAATTAACGGTGACACCTGTAACACAAACATTTGAATACGGCGCAAGGATAAGTATGCCGATTCAATATGATTATGATTTTACCGGCAATTTTACTGAAGCGGAAAGAGCAGCCTTAAAACTGGAAATTGATGCGCAGTACAGGAATATAATGGAACAAGATAAGATCGGACTTGTCGACTTCCAGTGGGCAGATGTAAATGGATTGCCCGCGGTAAACATAATGTTGAATGGCGTTGAGACGGCTGTACCTATCACGTCTCTTGCCTTTATGATTACGAGCAAAGCGGTGAGCGGACTGCCACAAGCCAATGGAATTCCGGCAGTAAACGGATTGCCCGCCGTTAATATCGCTCCAAATTCCATTACCAGTTATATTGAAAGTATGGTGAATGGATTACCACAGGCAAATGGTCTGCCTGCAGTAAACGGGCTACCTGCTGTTAATGGAATCCCCGTAGCCAATGGCATCCCGCAGGCAAATGGTATCGCTGTTGCCAATTTCTATGCCATGTTGAATGGCATTGTACAGGTCAATGGTATACCACAGGCAAATGGTTTGCCTGCCGTTAATGGGCTGCCTGCTGTCAACGGAATTGCACAGGTCAATGGTTTGCCACAGGCAAACGGGCTGGCACAAGCTAACGGTCTTGCGCAAGCGAATGGATTGCCGCAGGCCAATGGATCTTACGACTTCAGTTTAATTGAGCCCAATGGAATTGTCCAGGTCAATGGTTTGCCACAGGCTAACGGACTGGCACAGGCAAATTCTGAGATTGCCGTGATATTGTCGCTTAATGACCTGGTTGTGAACACGCCTGAAGGATTCGCTTTAGTGGAAGGCGAATACCGGTCTCTCAATGTTATTACAGGTGTAACTCCGGGAAATCATAAGATCATACCTGCTGGTTTCTTAACCAATAAGTTCAAGGTCAACATGAGATTGGGCAACCTTGTAATCACTAAGAAAGCAGCAACTGTGACGGCACTGCCGGCCAGCAAGAATTATGGTGAAACCGACCCTGTATTAACAGGAACTGCGCAAGGATTTGTTGCTGATGATAATATCGTTGTCAATTATGTAAGAACCCCAGGCGAAGATGCAGGCACATACACCATTACACCGGTGGTCACCCCTCCTGGTAAAGCTTCCAACTATGATATCACCTATGTTACTGCTCCATTCACTATCAATGCTGTTAGTGCATCAGTGGTACCCGGAAATGCAAGCAAAACATACAGGGATGCAGATCCTGCACTTACCGGCGTGGTAACAGGCATTAATCCATCGGATGGCATAGTGGTTAATTATACCAGGACTCCCGGAGAAAATGTCGGTGATTATGTAATCAGCTATTCACTGACGGATCCTAACAATAAGCTGCAGAACTATATACTTCCTGAAACGCCTGCTACGGGTGTATTCACGATAACCCGGAAAGCTGCAACAGTAACACCGAATAACAGTGGCAAACTGTACAATTCGGCAGATCCTGTTCCATTGACGACGGGTACACTTACAGGCTTCTATGAAGACGAGTTGATAACGGCAACATATAGCCGCACTGCTGGAGAGAATGCCGGTGCCTATGTAATCAGTGCAACCCTCGCCCCGGCAGATAAGGTTGCCAACTATGCAGTCACTTATAATACCGGCGTATTTACAATTGGTAAATCGGATCTTGCCGTTACAATAATAGTTAACGACACATATGTAAACCAGGGTACCGCACCAAGCTTTACCTTCACAACAACACCAACGGTAACGGTAACCGGTGTGACTTACGAGGTAAGGAACAGTTCGGGTCAATTGCAGGGCAGCCTGTCAAACCTTCCTGCAGGAACCTATAAGGTGAAGGCAGTGAATCCTGTCATAACCAACAGCAGTAATATCAATTACATAGTCACGTCATTGGAAGGAACGCTGATAGTGAATCCGACCGGTGGTAACCTTAAGTCTATCAGGACGATCCTTGATTGTGTGACCATTGCTGATCCGGCTACCAATGGTGGTTTTGGCTACATCGCCAATTTCAGGTACACCAATGATAATGCAACGGATATCTGGATTTCGGCAGGTAGTGACGATAACAAAATCACTCCAAGTGGAAGTTTTGTGGATACCAGGAACCTTCCGAATATTTTCAAGGCAGGTGGTGGTACTGTGAAGATTCCATTCGACGGAACCAAGATCACATGGATTGTATTCAGCTTTGAAAAGAATAAGAAAACATCATCTACCAGTGATGCCAGTTCAACATCGTCCAAGTGTCCGAATAACCTTGCACCAAGTAAGAACAACAATACTTTGACAATCGACGCAATGACGATTAACGGAAAAGACAGGGTTTACCCGAATCCGGTACAATCAAGGGTATTTGTTGAAACGGATCTAAGTTCTGTAAATGATAATGAGGTCCGGATTATAGATCTTGTTGGAAGGGAACTGAAACCGGCATCTGTAAGAAGAATCTCCGCTACAAGGATGGAGATAGATATGAGTAATCTGCCGGGCGGTCAATACCATATCAGGTTAAATACAAAAACAGGAAATAAAATCTTCCGTATTATTAAACAATAGTGTTTCCTGAAAGTGAGATTAAAAAAACGAGGGAGTGTAAAAATCCCTCGTTTTTTTTGTGTTAAAATTATCCTCAAACAATGTTACCCAGCCTTCAATTTTGCACGACCAATAATTTTTCGTAATTTTTTGACGTCAATTCAATGTTGTCATGAATATCACCAGACTAACCTTATTGCTCACGCTCACTTTTCAGGTTTTCCTGGTAAAAAGTCAGATATCTACAATTGATAGTCTTAAAACCGCTCTCTCTACTTCCAAAGAAGACACAAATAACGTCAAAACACTGATCGAACTATGCAAGGTATTGCGGGGCACTGAAGACTATCTCGAGTACAGTAAAAAGGCCCTGTCGCTCGCCGAACGCCTGGGCTATGAAAAGGGAATCGCCCTGAGTAATAAATGGGTAGGCCTTTACTATTTTGACAAAGGTGAATTTGTTAATGCAAAGGATTATTGGGAGTCCAGCCTTGAGGACTATCGCAAAATCAATGACTTTGACGGCATTTCAAACATGTACAATAACCTGGGTTCCATTTACTATAACCTGGGCAATGATTCAAAGGCACTCGAATATTATATGGCAGGGCTCGATGCCGGACAAAAAAGTGGTGTGCCGTTGAGGATTGCCACAGTTACGCAAAATATCGGGCTGTACTACATGAAAAAGCCGGCAACATGGAATGAGGCGCTTAAATACCTCAAAGACGCATTAGTGATTAATGAAAAAATTGCCAACATGGACAATATAAGTTCATGTAATGTGAATATCGGTGAGGTTTATCTCAATATGGGTAATGACTCCGTCGCCTTACTTTATTTTGCCAAGGCCAAAAAGGCTGCTGAACCCAATAGCACAAACCTGCCTTATGCACTCATAAAAATGGGCGATGTTATGAAATTGCGGAAAGATTATGATGCCGCAAAAAGATGGTACGAAGAATCATATAAAAAAGCCGAAGAACAGGGTCAGCAATTATACATCGCGCAGGCAGCAAATTCAATTGCAGAAATATATCAATTGAAAAATCAGCCAAGAGAAGCGCTTTCTTATCTTAAGAAGGCAAACGAGATTGCATCTCAAATAAAAGCGCTGGACGTGCTTCGCAATTCATATAAGGGGCTTGCTAAATCTTATGTGGACCTGTCTGATTTTCGAAACGCCTACAGTTACCAGTTAAAATATTCAAACATCCTGGATACGCTTAATCTTTTGAGTTCCGACAGTATCCAGAGAAAATTTGAAGTTGGACAGAAAGAGAAAGAAAACAAACTGGTACTGGCTGATAAAAAGCTGGTTGAGGAAGAACTGAAAAGATCAAATTTTGTGCGGAATGCCATGATCCTTGGCTTCGTTTTGGTATCAACCTTGATTTTTATACTTTACCGTGATTATCGTAACAAGATCAAAACCAACAAGTTGCTGGACCAGCGTAAAGCAGAAATTGAATCATTGTTACTGAATATCCTACCCTATGAAGTTGCCGTGGAACTTCAAAATACAGGTCAGGCAACACCGAGATTCTATGACAATGCCTCGGTGCTTTTTACAGATTTTGTAAGTTTTTCAAAAATTGCGGAAACGCTTTCGCCACAACAGGTGGTTGAAGAGTTGAATGAGTTTTTCATTGCAATGGATAATATCATTGAAAAATACCAGCTGGAAAAAATCAAGACAATTGGTGACTCCTATATGTGCGCAGGAGGAATTCCCACGGTTAACCAGACGCACCCCATTGCCATTGTTATGGCGGGTTTAGAGATCCTGGAATACCTGAAAGTGAAGAATATCCACAGGGAAAATACCGGTCTGCCCACCTGGGAACTCAGGATTGGTATTCACACCGGACCTTTGGTGGCAGGTGTGGTGGGCAAGAAAAAATATGCCTATGACATCTGGGGTAGCACGGTGAATATTGCCAGCAGGATGGAAAGCAATGGTCAGCCGGGAATGCTGAATATATCTTCGGCACTTTATCAACAGATCAAGGACAGGTTTGAATGTACTTACAGGGGCAAGATCTATGCTAAGAATGTTGGCGAGATCGACATGTATTTTGTAAACCAGGAAATCCCGGTGGGTACGCCCCAGCCTAAGGAAGAGGCGGTGGAGCAGGGCTGAGTATAACTTATATCCGGAGTTTATAAAAAAACCGTTCTGAAGATTCAGAACGGTTTTTTCTATTGAAACAATTTGTAATTATTTCTTTCCCGCAGGAGCTGCAGCTTTTGCAGGTGCAGCCGGGGCTGCTTTTGCAGGAGCAGCGCCTTTAGCAGGTGCAGCAGCTTCTTCCTGTTTCAATTGCCTTGTAAGGGTAACTGAAGCAATCGGAATCCTTGGTGAATTCAGGATTTCGTAATGCTCAATCTTTACATCTTCCACACGGATATTTCCATTGAGTTCAAGGTTGGTAATATCGACTTCGATATTTTCTTTAAGATACTTAGGTAAAGTCTTTATTTTCAAAGCCTTCATCTTAGTTTCCAACTTACCACCTGCCTTTACGCCTACTGAAGTTCCGGTGAACTTGATCGGAATAGTGGCAGAAATTTTCTTGTCCTCAACGAGTTCAAGCAGGTCAACGTGATCAAGCTTGTCACTGACTTTGTCGAACTGAAGATCTTTCAGGATGCACCTGAAAGTATTACCACCAACTTTCACTTCTGTCAGCTGGAATTCCGGTGTATACACGAGTGGTTTAAAAGCCAGTTCCGAAGCAGAAAAATTAATCTCCTTCGCACCCCCGTAAATTACACCAGGTACCATGTCCTGAGAGCGTAACAGGCGGGTGGCTGATTTGCCCGTTTCGGTCCTCAGTTGTCCTTCGATTGTAATTGTTTTCATTATAATGATTGTTTAATAAACGTTTTAACCCTCAACTCTCAACTCCCAACCCTCAACTCAATCGTTCCTCCTGTTGCGAATGAATAAACAGGCTGGTAATACTTTGGTTCTCATAGGCATGCCGAATGGCGATAGCGAAAAGATCAGCCACGGACAACACTTTGATCTTTGACGACTGTCCCTTCAACGGAATGGTATCACAAACCACCAATTCTTCCAACACGCTGTTGTCAATATTGGCGTATGCATTTCCACTCAATACCGGGTGAGTACATAATGCCCTTACACTTCTTGCCCCTTTGTCTTTCAGCAGTTTTGCCGCTTTGGTCAGGGTTCCTGCCGTATCACAGATATCATCAATAAGCACTACATCCCTGTCTGGTTACATCACCGATCACCACCATGCTGGCAATCTCATTGGCCCGTTTCCGGTGCTTATCGCAGATCACCATTTCAGCATTGAAATAACTGGCGATTTCCCGGATCCTGTTGGCACTACCCACGTCAGGGGCCGCAAAGGTAAGGTTTTCCAGCTTAAGATTCTCTATATAGGGGATAAAAATGGCCGAGCTGTCGAGGTGATCCACCGGAATATCAAAGTATCCCTGGATCTGTGGTGCGTGGAGGTCCATGGTAATGACCCTGTCGGCCCCCGCTGCTGTGAGGAGGTTGGCAACCAGTTTGGCGCCAATGGCAACCCGTGGTTTATCCTTCCGGTCCTGCCGGGCATATCCGAAATATGGTATAACCGCTATGATTTTATAGGCCGAAGCACGCCTGGCGGCATCGATCATCATCAGTAATTCCATGATATTATCCGACGGAGAAAAGGTGCTTTGCACAAGGAAAACATAGTCGCCTCGTATACTTTCGAGGAATACGGGCTGAAATTCTCCGTCGCTGAAGCGTTGAATGTTGATTTTACCGATGGATGCGCCAAAGCGCTGGGAGATTTTTTCAGCCAGGTACTGGGAGCTGGTACCAGAAAATATTTTGGCAAAAGGGGCTATTCTTTCCATAAACCTTAATGTGCGGCGAAGATATACATAAGGGTAGATGGAACAAAAAGAAAGGTCCCCGAAATGAGGGCATTCCGGGGCAATGGTTATAACATGTTAATGAGTTATTACTTTATGGCGGTCACCATGGCCGTTGTGCTGACCGGAGCGGTTGTCGGGCTTGTCTTTTCAGTGATCGACGGGAACTTTTTAGGGTTAAAGGCCCTGTAGACGGAAGAACAGATAAACACCGAAAAGATGAGGACCACGCAATACATGCCTACGCAGAAAAGGAAAGGCTGCAGTGAGCCAAATACCAGTTGTCTGTTAGTTTTTTTCATAGCGATCAGATTAAGTTCTTCGAAAAGGATAGTTGGATAAATGTTAAAACGAAACTAATTCAGGAAATATTATGAGCCTAGAGAAAAAGTACCCGATTTTAAGTTGGGCAAAAGACGAAAGACCCCGCGAAAAACTACGCAACAAAGGCGTAAATATGCTGTCTGATGCTGAATTGCTGGCCATTCTGCTGCACCATGGCACCAGGGAGAAAACAGCAGTTGATCTTGGCCGTGAGTTATTGCAGCGGAGCAAGCAAAACCTCGGTGAACTGGGCCGGCTTTCGTTCCACGAGCTTACCAAAATAAAGGGCATTGGGGAAGCCAAGGCCATCACCATAATGGCAGCCCTTGAACTGGGGCGGCGCAGGCAGGCAGCTGAAAGCCTCGACAAGCCGGTCATTTCCGGCAGCAGTTCGGTGGCCAGGTACCTCCAGGCCTTGTTCTGCGACCACGACCATGAAGTATTTGCCGTGTTGTTCCTGAACCGGGCCAATAAGGTGAACCATTTTGAGATCATCAGTTCAGGCGGGATGAGCGGCACTGTTGCTGATCCAAGAATGATCCTGAGAAAGGCCCTGGAAGAAAAAGCCGTCAGCATCATTCTTTGCCATAATCACCCGTCTGGCAATCTCCGGCCCAGTCATGCCGACAAAGAACTCACCCAAAAAATCCGCGAAGCCGCCCGCTTTTTTGACATCTCTGTTCTGGATCACATTATCGTCAGTAATGAAGGTTATTTCAGTTTTGCGGATGAAGGAATCATTTAGTTGAGGGTTGAGGGTTGAGGGTTGAGGGTTGAGGGTTGAGGGTTGAGGGTTGAGGGTTGAGGGTTGAGGGTTGAGGGTTGAGGGTTGAAGTAAAAAATTATATTACAAATACAATGAATGTATGGCGGCGGTTAAAAAATTTGAAGACCTGGAAATATGGAAGATGGCCAGAATTCAGGTTCAAAAAATCAACAGTGTTACTTTAAATATAAGTTATGAGCTAACAAGACAAATTCAAAGGTCGTCAGCATCTGTTATGGATAATATTGCAGAAGGATTTGGCAGAGGCGGTAGAAAAGAATTTAAAAATTTTCTAATTATTGCCAAAGGATCAAATGCAGAAGTGAAGTCTCAACTTTATAGAATTATAGATATTGAAGAACTTAATAAAATAATTGTAGAAGAAATTTTAAATGACAATGAAATTCTAAGTAAAAGGATTTCTTCTTTAATCAAATACTTGAAGGAATCGGAAAGGAAAGGTCCAAACTATTAGCACCCTCAACTCTCAACCCTCAACCCTCAACTACTTACGCTTGCGCGGTCGGTCCGCCAAATTGCATGGGGATCTGGACGTCTTCGAGATCTTTAATGGTGCCATTGACGGCTTCGAATTTCTGGATATTGTCAGCAAGCGCCTTCATCAGCCTTTTGGCATGCTGGGGAGTTAATATGATACGGGATTTGACTTTGCTCTTCGGCGTGCCCGGCATCACATTAACAAAGTCAAGAACAAATTCTGCATGACTATGGGTAATGATGGCAAGATTGGCATAAGAACCTTCAGCCACTTCTTCCGAGATTTCTATATTGAGTTGTTGTTGCGCCTGGTCTGACATAAGTAATCATTTTCCGATGGCAAGTAACAATAATTTCTCCATATAATTTCGGCAATATTTGAATCTGCGAAGCATACCCCTTTTGGGTAAAAAAAAACGGGCCGTTGTTAAAACGGCCCGCTTTTAAACAGTATGCATTATGTTATTCTGTATCCCAGAATAACCTGTCGGTAAATACATTGACATTACCCTGCGCCTTCACATTAGCTTCATTTGAGCCAAGTTCAGACTGTGGATAATATAGCCTGCGGGGACGCTTAGTAGGATCAGTTACAATCGTAGATTGAGGTATATCAGGGAATCCTGTCCTCCTGTATTCTGCCCATCCTTCCATTCCATTAAAGTTTACAAGGGCTAACCATTTTTGCTGCCAAATAGCCTTCAGTTTGTCGGGAGAGGCTGTCCAGTCGGTAAGATCAAGGCCATTGCTAAGCAAGGTAGTTGCCGCTGAGGCAGGAGCCCCTACAAGGCGGTACGACTGCTTAACACCTTCTTCATAGTAGCTCTGCGCAGTTCCTGGCAGTGTTACTGCAGCACCATAACGCTGTTTAGCTTCTGCAAGCAGGAAGTTTGATTCCGCTGCAGTAAAGAAAATGAATGGCTTACTAATTTGTCCCTTTACAATCTGGGAAGGACCAATGGGTGACATGTTACCCGCAGTATAGGCACTGGATGAAGTACCAAACGGTATACCCGCATAATTTGAATTCAGTTCCGCCCTGACGCTTGTTCCGGGAGTAGTTCCACTTTCTCCGCCAATGGCGTAGAAGTTACGTTTCATCCTCACACTGTCTCCTGTTGATTTATACAAATCTATCAGGAATTTAGTTGGTCTCGGGAATCGTCCAAGCGATCTTGTAGCACCGTTTGGATCATAACCCCACCTGTCATAATATGGATTGGTTTTACCGGTAGACGCCAGGTAACCTGGATTTTCACCTGCATCAGCAGCAGTCAAAAATCCTTCAGAAGTGGCGGCTGCCTTGTTGATCTCTGCAATGATATAAGCATCACGACCTGCAATTTTTGACTGGCGGATCAAAATTCTCATTTTAAGGGAATTAGCCAGCTTAATCCAGTTGGTCCTGTTTCCCTTAAAAGTGATATCGAATGAACTGGTTGAACCGGGGAAAACACTTTCTGGTGACTGTAAATAAGCAATGGCGGTGTCGAGATCCTTAATCAGCCCTTCATAGATCGCTTTATGGTCATCAAATTTGGGGGCCAGGCTGCCGGCACCTTTCAGTGCATCGCTATAAGGCGCGTTGCCATAAGTATCAACAATCTGCTGAAATATCAATGCTTTCATCACTTTGGAAGGTCCAACTACGAAATTATAATAAGCGGAATCCTTCCTCTTTTCTCTGCCTGGTCAAAATCAGAAAGTACATCATACCATCCGTCCCAATAGTTGAAATCAACGTTGGTGAAGTTGTAGCCAAAAGTGTTTGTATTCAGGATATAGGAGCTCGACTGCATCCAGTGTCCAGCATAATAAGATCCGGTTTCGTCTGCAAGGAGATTTCCATCACCTGTTGCCACTCTCGCTAGTGCGTTAGTGAAAATGTATTCGGGTGTTGACGATGTAATGGCATTGGGGTTGGTATTCACATCCAGCCAGGATTTTTTACATCCTGTGAATGCAGATGCTCCAAGTAACACCGCTATAGTTAAATATTTAAGTTTCATATTGACTTATTAGAAGTTAATTATTGAAATATCAGGTTGATATTAATACCATATTGACGAACGGGAGGTGTTTGGCCCGTATCGTTAATACCCTGACCATTTCCTGTAGTAAAGCTGAATTCAGGATCCGTATAAAAGTTCTTCTTGTCAACGATTGTCAGCAGGTTACGGCCATAAACACCGATACTCGCTCCACCAAAAACTTTTGTTTTGGAAATCAGTCAGGGAGAGAATGAATAGGTAAGATTAACATCGCGAAGTTTGATAAACCATGCTTTTGTCACAAAGTTCTCAGCGATCAAACGATAATAATCCACCCACAGTCCATATTCTGGCTCCAGTACATTGACACTTTCATTGGGAACTAATTTTGCCCGTACCATCATCATAAGCACTGTTAGGGAAAACATGACGGATCACGGTTTTCGGTCCATTTACCCGATCCTGTAAAAGTCATGTCGCGACCAAGTTGGGAAAACATAACGTTTCCACCACGGTATTCCCAGTTGGTTGCAAGGCTTAGGTTTTTCCAACGCAAATTCATTCCCCAACCCAGTATGTGTTTTGGAATAGTGCGTCCCATATCTTTAAGCGGTCCCTGGATAGGATAACCGTTTGATTTGTTTACCAGGACCCTGTTAGTGGCAGAATCGCGGATATAGGATGTGGTCCTCAGCAAAGGGAAGGATGAACCAACTTTTGCATAAGGAAGTGCATAGGAAAATCCGGCAAGAGCAAACTGGTCAACACCCTGGAACAAAGACTTCACCTTATTGTCATTATAAGAATACCTCACGCTCACATCCCAGTTGAAATTTTTTGACTTAAGTAGTTGCACACGAAGATCTGCTTCATATCCCCAGTTCTTTAGTGTACCTACGTTCAACAACAGGTTAGGATACCCTGTTGTATTCGGGATTTTTACAGTGATCACCTGACCTTCGCTATTTTGGGTATACCATGAAAGGTCAACGTTTACCCTGTTTTTGAACAACTGGAGTTCAGCGCCAAGTTCAAAGGAAGTTACAAATTCAGGCTTCAGGTCTGGCGCCGGGAGTGTGTTACCCACTGTGAGACCAACGGTATTTCCATAAGGGAAACCGGGTCCGTTAGGATACACCAGGTCAAGACCATATACAGGAATGTTGTCGTTTCCGTTTTTATTCCAGCCTGCACGAAGCTTGGCATAATTCAACAGGTCTCCTTTCAAAGCAGGAAATGCCTGCGTCAGGATAAAACTCGCGTCAAATCCATAATATGGATAGGAATATAAACTGGCTTCGCGATCAGCTTTATAAAATAGGGAGGTAAAGTCATAACGGAAAGATCCTTCAACAAACAACATGTCTTTCCAACCCACATTGGCATTGGCATAATAACCATATTTGCGCTGGGTGGTATTTGATTCACCGCCACCTAATTCACCCTGGCGATTACTTACATTGTATAAATCAGGTACTACCACTGAACCCGATGAAACTTCTGTTAATTTAGTTTTTCGCTGGTAAACGTTCCATCCGATCAATCCCCTTGTGGTGAAATTTCCAAAGGTCTTCTCTGCATTCAGCCTCAATTCATTGTTGATGATATTTTCAGTACCAATCTGATCCAGAACACCACCTACATAATCGGTACTTGCGCGGTCGATACCATCATAGTCATTGGTATAGTCCCATGGAGCAGGTACAAAGGCATCATTTTTTGCCCAGTCAGAATAAATAAACTTTCCAGAATAATTCTTCCTGTTACGGGTATTATTTTGAACACCGAGCTGCTCGGTGATATTCAACCAGCTGTTGATCTTATAACTCATGTCAACCGATCCGCTGATATTGGCATCGTTATATTTAGTACGGTTATTATCAAGCAGGAAATACGGATTATTATAATAATCATTAAAGAAACCATTGGGATTGGCAAACTTGTTATTTTTCCAATCCCTGTACTGGCTGATAGGAATATGAGCAGCCTGGTTGAGCGACTCAAAATAAAAATTAGCTGTTGTACGGTCAAAATTCTGTTGAATATAAGCCGCATTAAACCTTGTGGTTAAACGACCCATATCTGTACCAGCAGAAACCCTTACACCTGTACGGTTGCTTTTATCGCTGGGTACAATACCCTGTGCTGCATTGTTCTCAACAGACAAACGATAGCTTGAGGTTTCTGAACCGCCTTCAACAGCAAACTGGTTGTTCGTGGTAATACCCGTATTCCAGATCTTTTTTCTTTCACCGCTGATGGGAGCATAAGGAACAATGTTCTGGCTTCCGTCTTCTAACTGGCGGCCAATGATCCTGTCAGTTCCATCATAAGCATCACCATATTGCTGGTTTTCAAACGGACGCCAGTTGTCTTTCATCCTCTCCAGGTAATCAGCTTTCCAGCCAGCTGTTCCTGATGATGCAGCATAGTGCGAACCGTTCCCGTATTTATCCTGGAATTCCGGTAAAAAGCTTATTTGCTCAATATTGGTTGAGTTGCTGTAAGAAACCCTTGGTTTCCCTTTAACGCCTCTTTTCGTAGTGATTACCAATGCACCGTTAACACCGGCTGAACCATACAATGTACCAGCCTGTCCGCCTTTCAATACTGAAATGGTTTCAATATCGTTTGGATTCAATAAGGAAAGTATGGTTTGAGAACCTGGAGCCTGGGGTGTTCCGTCAAGTACAATTAACGCGTCGTTGTTACCGGTAATTGAACGGTAACCGCGTAAAGTGATCTTTACAGAGGGATCCACCGAGTTGTTGGTATTAAAGATTGCGAGACCAGATACCTTACCCGAAAGGCTTTGTGCCAGTTGTGGGGAACGGCCCACCATAAGCGCTTCACCGTCTACCTTGGCCACAGAATATCCCAATTCCTTGGGTTTGCGCCTGATGCCCTGGGCAGTTACGACCACTTCCTCCATCTGGCTGGTGGTTCCCACAGAAACCGTCACCATATCAGAGGTTCCCACCGTTACTTCCTTCATGGCTGCTCCTGCAGAACTGATTTGCAGCACCTGGCCCTGGCTTGCCTGAATGGTGAAAACACCGTTGGCATCAGCTACCGCGGAAGTTTTTGTCCCCTTCAATAGTACAGTGGCAAAAGGAACTGGCTCTCCTTTATCATTGGTTATTTTACCCGTAATGGTACGGGCCTGCCCCAGCGCTAATGCCGAAAGAAGCAATAGCACCGGCAGCACTGACAGAATTTTTCTCATGTGCTTGGTTTTATTTTGGTAAAAATTAGCAGGGCGAATATACACAAATATGAATATTGTGTTAAAATTTCAGCTGTATATACTCTCAAGGTTAGGACAACCTTACTCATTGATTAGCTGCAGGAAAGAACAGTTTTACCATGAACAAATAAGCTGAAATCGGGCTGCCCAGGCCGGTTTCAATGACTGCTTCTGCCCGTTTACACTGCCTTTAATGAAGAATTGTATATGTCGTCCAACGGTATACTGCATATTCAGGTAAGAAAGAATACCTGTTCCGGAAAAAGAGGGAATAACACTATAAAACATGACATCATTTTCGTATGCATATAGCCTTGAGCTATAATCGCTTGTTTCATAAAACATAAATCTTGAGGAAAAGGCTGGTAAATGCTTTCCGGGTGTCCAGAAGAGATCAGAAAACATCAGGAACCCTGTGGATAAATTATTATCGGAGACCCTTGACGTTTCGATCCTCGCCCGCCATTCCCATTGCCGTGAAAAAATGCGATTGATTTGGATCCTGATGCTGTTCCTGTTTATTTGCCCGGGTTGTTTAGTGATATCAGTCATGTCATTTACAATGGCTGAATTAGGGATATTTAAGTTCGTTCCAGGCATGGCAGGATCACCATCCAGGTTACCCGATTTTTTCTCCCACCGAATTCGGGCAAATAAAACCGTTTTCTTATCAGGCTTCCAGGTGGCCTGGGCAAGGAAATCTCTGCCATATCCTGGTATATTAACAGCATACTTCAACCAGGGAAAACGATAATAGTCAGCATAGGTATCAATGGTAAAAACGGGAGATAATTTCAAACTCAGGCCGGCATAGATTCCTTCCTCGCCATTAGGTTCTGTGGCTTCCGTGAAAGCATTTCCCTGGAAGCAATTATAGCTTCGGGAAATCTTCCTGAAGAGAAGTGACAAATCCACCCCTGGGTCCAGCGAATACATAAAACCCTGAACCATCGAACCATTCCATCCATTGTCAACAGCAGCTTCACCAAAAAGGTGAACATTGCGTAGCGTATAGTGATAGTCGATACTGTAGTTGAACATATGCCGGCCACGAAATAAAAATAAGCGATAAGGCTCGGGCTCCCTCAGGTAGGGCAATGAAAAGAAATGGTGTATGGCGTTTATCCCTGACCGGAAGCCGCCCCGGCGGTAAGCTATCGATCCACCTGCAGAACTAAGCCCCAATGCATGTTTATCATACAATTCGCTGCTGGTCCGGTGATAGCCCGAAGTAAGCAGGGACGAAATATAGGTTGTCTTCTTCAGCGAATCATATTTCACATTGGCGTCTATTCGTTTCCGTGAAAAGAAAACAGCCGCGGACCACCGCTGTTTATGAAACGCAATGGCAATACCCCGGTGAAAACGATTTTCATCGTTGGACCGGTAAGGCTGCAATATTGCTGCCTGCCGTTTGATCATGATAGGCTGACCGGTCTTTTTTACCGCCCTGCCCTGCCAGTGAACCAGGCCCTGTCCGAGATTAACCAGGTAATCTCCGAAGATTATCATATTGCGCGGATTTTTATGACCGTTCAACAACAGGTGAAAAGAAAGGTAGGATATGCCCCTGCCTTGCTGAAATAACTGCTCCCCCATATCCTTTTCCGTATTTACCGCAAACTGGAGATACTTCGACCTGAACTGGTAGCGAACTAATAATGAAGGCGAACTTCCCAGGAATTCCTGCGCCGGCATATTCCGTATACCCATCCGCGTTAGTAACTGGTGCTTACCCGCGGCAATCCCCGATCCCATGGTTCGTTTCCAGTCGTCCCGAACGGCTACCGTCACATAAGGAGCAATTTTCCGGATCTGTGCGGCCGACCAGCCGGGTACTGCCTGGAGTTCCAGGATATTGTTCAGCGGACCGAGCATCTGGCGATAGGCCAATAGCCGCTGCACCTGGACCGGTGAAAGAAAGGTGAATACGGCAAACTCTTCTGCTCCTGCTATATTGAGATTGACAGGATGGCGAAGCAGGTGTTGCCACTGGTGTATGTCTTCCTCCTGTTCCCGGGAATCATTCTCCATTACCGCCTGGTCTTCGTATTGTTGCAGCAGTTCATTTTCCTGTGCGGCTGCCGGACAACCACAGAGTGTAATCCACCATACCATCCAGCAATATCTCATTCAGACGGATTGAAACTGTATTGAAAATTCAGTCCCCAGGTTGATCCCAGCATTAGATGAAGGGACTGCCCTGCCTCCGCAGTAAACTGCCGGTCCCGGTAACCGATATTATACGAGAACAGGTTTAGGGACGGACAAACCCCTATCCTTGCAAATACCTTCGGATGAAAGGCATAATAACAGCCCGCTTCTGTTAAGGTTGTTTTACCCGATTCCTTAATGAATTCCAGGGTCAGCGAACAGACTTCCGACAGGTGGTAACCTATCCCGGAACGGAATGAATACCTGAACTCATTTCTTTCGGAAAGGTCGTTGAGTTGACAGGCCTGGATACCTATTCTCACCCGTTCGTTCAACTGCATCAATACCCCCGCACCCGCGCATATTTCGGCGGAAGAAGAATATCCCCTGGCACTATACCCTGTGTATCCAGCCTGAATACCGAACTGAATGACCTTTCCAAGTTTCCTCGCGGCAGATATCGCTATTCGCGTCTTCGATAAAGCGTTTGTTCCTTCCCGTGAGAGCGACAACTGCAGGGGTTGTTGTCCGATCCTTCCACCAAACAACAAACTAAAAAATGAAAGGTCCGACAGAAACCGTTTTTCACCATAACACCCTATTGTGAGGTTTTTTCGCCCGGCCAATGCAGCACTGTATGCTTCTGTAGCCAGGCTACCTGGTTCCCGGGAATACAGCGCTTCACTGACAGCAAGCCTTCCGGCAAGCCCGGCCTGACCCGACACTGCATTCAATATTATAAGCAGCACAACGCAACTCAATGCCCTCTTTCTCATCATCCCCCGTTATATGTCAAAACTATTGTCACGGCGATGGATATCCATGGTGAAAAAAACAGTATTCCGGGGTATTTTTCTTGCCTACCTTTGCGGCATGGAAATTCTGGATGGTAAACTGGTATCACAGGCAGTTAAAAATGAGTTGAAAACAAAGGTTGCGGAACTGGTATCGGGTGATGGGAAAAAGCCACACCTGGCGGCCATCCTGGTGGGCAGTAATGGCGCCAGTGAAACATATGTGGCCTCCAAAGTGAAATCCTGCGAGGAAGTTGGATTCACCTCCACACTGATCAGGCTCGATGAGAACATTGAAGAAAAGGAATTGCTCAACCGTATCAGGCAACTCAATAATGATGTAGACGTGGATGGCATCCTGGTCCAGCTCCCACTCCCAAAACATATTTCAGAACAAAAAGTAATCGAAACCGTATCACCTGAAAAAGATGTGGATGGTTTTCATCCTGAAACCGTGGGCAGGATGGTACAGGGACTGCCGGCCTATTTTCCGGCAACGCCATATGGCATTTTATTACTGCTGGAACATTACAACATTGAAACAAAGGGCAAGCATGCCGTAGTGATCGGCAGAAGTAATATAGTAGGACGCCCAATCAGTATACTCTTAAACAGGAATGCTTATCCCGGTAATTGTACAGTGACCGTCTGTCATTCCCATACGGCGAACCTGCGCGACATTTGCCTGCAGGGGGATATCATTGTTGCTGCCCTTGGACGACCAGAATTTCTTACCGCAGATATGGTGAAAGAAGGGGCAGTGGTTATTGACGTGGGAATCACCCGGGTCAAAGATGATAGTAAGAAGTCGGGTTTCAGCATTAAGGGCGATGTAGCCTTCCAGGAAGTGGCTGCCAAAGCCAGTTTTATTACACCGGTACCCGGCGGCGTTGGGCCGATGACGATAGCTGCCTTGCTGATGAATACTTTTAAAGCCAGCCAGCTCAGGTCGGCAAAAATGAAGGTGCACGGATGAATTCGCAGGATAAGAAAATGCAGACGGAATACCCTGTGATGGAATATTTTTATACCCTGCAGGGAGAAGGATTTCACCAGGGAAAAGCCGCATATTTTATCAGGCTGGCAGGCTGTGATGTGGGATGTGTATGGTGTGATGTGAAAGAAAGCTGGGCCGAAGAAAAACATCCCAGGGTAACTGTTGAACATTTACTCGAAGGTGTGCGCCAATCCAAAACAAAGATCGTTGTCATTACCGGTGGAGAACCCCTGATGCATGACCTGGAACCATTAACCAGTGCCCTTCATGATGAAGGCTACCTTGTTCATATTGAGACGTCAGGTGCCTGGCCCATGAGCGGTAAGGCCGACTGGATCTGCCTGTCTCCCAAAAAATTCAAGGCTCCGCTGGACTCTGTAATATCCCTTGCCGATGAATTGAAAGTAGTGGTATTCAACACTTCGGACCTTGCATGGGCGGAAAAATATGCTGCATTGGTTTCGCCCCATTGCAAACTCTACCTGCAACCTGAATGGGAAAAATCAGCGGTGGTGACCCCGGTGATCATCGAGTATATCAAGGCAAATCCGCAATGGGAATTCTCCCTGCAAATGCACAAATACATTCACGTTCCGTGAATGAAAATGCGAGAAAGCGATAAAGCGGTAACGTGATAATGGTTTAACAGGATTTTGGGGGAATCAGGCAGGATTACCAATACCTTTATATTGAAATAAATAGCCTTCCCAAACGTTGAATCAATTGATGAGAAATTCTTTACTGTTACTGATCAGCCTTTCTATTTCACTGACCCTTTCCGCACAGCGTTATGATCCTGCCAAAGTGAATAAAAAAGCCCGTACCATTTATGACCTTGCACTCACCAAAGCTGAAGATGGTAAATATACGGACGCACTCCAGATGCTTGACCAGGCCATCGTCCTTGATAAAAGATATGTAGACGCATTCCTGTCACGAGCCGGTATTTACGGGCAGATAAAAAATTATCCGAAAGCCATTGAGAATTATGAGCAGGCTTTTACACTGGATTCAGTCTATTCCCACGATTATAAACTTCCTTATTCCATCAATCTGGCCGGCCAGGGTGAATTTGAAAAAGCACTGACTGCTGTAGATGATTTTGTTATGGATCCATCGCTTGGTGAAGGAAGCAGGAAGGCAGCAGCGTATCGCAGAAAAACTTACCAGTTTGCAGTGGATTATGCAAAAGACCATCCGGCAAAAAATTATGTCTTTGCTCCGCATAATATGGGCGACAGCATCAATTCAAGATGGTCTGAATATTTTCCAAACCTCACTATTGACGGAAAACAATTTGTATTCACCCGACGCGTGAATAACATGAATGAAGATTTCTTTGAATCCAGAAAGCTTAATAATAACGAATGGTCCTTGTCCACTCCCCTTCCTGGTGACATCAATACCGAAAGGAATGAAGGCGCACAAAATATATCGGTCGATGGCAAGACACTGGTATTTACCAGTTGCGACGCACCTGACGGATATGGTGGATGTGATCTCTATTATGCACTGCTGACGAAAAAAGGATGGAGTCCGCCCTACAATATGGGCAAAGTGATCAACTCTGATTCCTGGGAATCACAGCCCTCCATCGCCCCGGATAAAAGAGCATTATATTTTGCAGCGCGTGAAGAAGGCGGATTCGGTGGAAGCGATATCTATGTAAGTTATATCATGCCCGATAACAAATGGGGCCCTCCGATGAATATGGGACCGGATATCAATACTCCGGCCGACGAAACCTCGCCATTTATACACGCTGATAACCAGACCCTGTATTTCACTTCTGAGGGATTACCAGGCTACGGCGCCGCTGATTTATTCCTGGTAAGAAAAGACAGCACAGGACACTGGGGCAAACCGGAAAACCTCGGCTACCCGATCAATACCATTGACCATGAAGGAACACTTTTCATTTCTTCCAATGGCATTACGGCATATTATGCCAGTGATCGTTTTGACACCAGGGGCGGGCTTGATCTCTATTCATTTGAACTTCGTGAAGACGTGAGGCCGATAAAGACACTTATGGGTGAAAGGAACTGTTTATGATGCCAAAACAAAAGCGGGGTTGCCGAGTTCAATTGAACTGAAGGATATTAAAACAGGGCAGCGTTCCTCCAAGGTGCAGACCGATGAGGAAGGAAATTACCTGGTTACGCTTCCGGAAGGAAAAGATTATGCGTTTAATGTTAACCGTAAGGGATACCTGATTTATTCGGAAAGTTTTCCGCTTAGGGTCAAAACCTTCTGATTCCACTTATCTTATCGACATACCGCTACAGCCCATCGAAGCAAATGCCAATGTGATATTGAAGAATATTTTTTTCGATACAAAAAAATTCGATCTCAAAGCGGAATCGATGGCTGAGCTCGACAATCTTGTAGACCTGCTCAATGAAAATCCCACCATGACCATACAGATCAACGGTTACACGGATAACGTGGGCAAACCCGCTGACAACCTGCTCCTGTCGAACAACCGTGCGAAATCAGTGGTCACCTACCTGGCTTCCAAAGGCATTCCCGTTAAGCGCCTGTTATCAAAAGGTTTTGGCGAAACACGTCCGATTGCCGATAATAACACCGAAGAAGGCCGTGCAAAAAACAGGAGAACGGAGTTGCAAGTCATAAGTAAGTGAGGTATTCATGGTGTTAGCTTTGCTGCTATGAACGCCATGCCGGAAGATCTTCTTTATGCCATTGCCCTGTCCATGGTCCCCAATGTAGGCGCCATTCAGGCAAAACTTTTACTGGAACACTTCGCTACTGCCCGGAATATTTTTAAGGCAGGCACAGCGGCTCTTGAAACCGTTCCCGGCATCGGAACGATCAGGGCCAGGAGCATAAGGGCATTCCGTGATTTTTCCCTTGCCGAAAAAGAGATCAGGTTCCTTGAAAAAAGCCGGATCAGGGCGTTGATGTATAACGATAATGACTACCCGAAACGCCTGCATCACTGTGAAGATCCACCGGTAATATTATACTATAAGGGTAATGCCGAACTGAATGCGGCCAAAGTGCTGGGTATTGTGGGTACACGAAGAGAGACGGAGTATGGCAGGGAGGTGCTGACAGAAATCTTAAGCGGCCTTTCGGGGCAGGATATCCTCATCCTCAGCGGACTGGCCTATGGTATTGATGCGATAGCACACCGGCAGGCGATAAAAAACAGCCTTCCTACAGTAGGTGTATTGGCACATGGGCTCGACAGGCTGTATCCCTCCCTCCATAATTCACTGGCCAGGGATATGTTACAGGATGGCGGGTTGATCACAGATTTCTGCAGTGGTGTAAAGCCGGATAGGCAAAACTTTCCCAAGCGAAACAGGATTGTTGCCGGCATGGCGGATGCGGTGCTGGTGGTAGAATCCGGAATTATCGGCGGAAGTATGATAACTGCGAATATGGCTGCAGGTTATCACCGTGAAGTATTTGCCGTACCGGGCAGGATACACGACCATAAAAGTGAAGGCTGTAATAAACTGATCAGGGAAAATACAGCCGTAATGGCCAGGTCCGCAGATGATATATTACAACAAATGAACTGGACAGTGGAAGCAAGGGCGGTAGTGAAACAAAGGGAGATATTTTACAAGCCCGGAAGTGATGAAGAAAAAATTATGGGTTTACTGGCGGAAAGAGGAAATCTTCATATTGAAATATTGAAGCAGCATTGCGCAATGGGCCCATCCGCATTTTCTGCGGCCTTACTCAACCTTGAGATGGACAATTTTGTGAAAGCATATCCCGGGGGAATCTACGGACCTGCTGGTCGGGATGATTAGAAGGTATTCACTGGTTCAGCGTGCGTTGAGGCAAAATTTGTTTCGTATATAGGCCAGCCCCTATCTTTGCACATGGCAACACGAATTACCGCTCCCCAGGATAAGTTTCCCAGCAAATTTTTCGGTGAAGGTCTGACCTTTGATGATGTGCTCCTTGTTCCCGCCTATTCTCAGGTATTGCCCAGGGAAGTCAATATTTCTTCCCGGCTTACCAAATCCATCACACTTAATATTCCTTTTGTTTCAGCCGCCATGGATACGGTGACGGAAGCTCAGCTGGCTATTGCATTGGCCAGGGAAGGTGGTATAGGCATGTTGCATAAAAACATGTCAGTGGAGCGGCAGGTTGAACAGGTTCGCAAGGTTAAAAGAAGTGAAAGCGGATTGATCATTGATCCCGTAACACTAAGTGAAGATGCTACTATCGGTGATGCCCTGCGGCTGATGAAAGAAAATAAAATCGGTGGAATTCCCATTGTTACTGCTAATAATAAACTGGTAGGCATACTCACCAATCGTGATCTGCGATTTGAAAGAAGTCCTTCTAAAAAAGTTAGTGAGGTGATGACAAAAGAAAATCTCATTACTGCTCCGGAAGGAACCGACATGAAAAAAGCTGAAAAGATCCTTCAGAAATATAAGATTGAAAAACTTCCTGTGGTGAGCAAGTCGGGCAAACTGATCGGACTCATAACCTACAGGGATATGCTCCAGCTACACAGTTATCCAAACGCCGTTAAAGATGGATTCGGCCGATTGCTGGTGGGGGCTGCACTGGGCATAACCTCAGATATGCTTGAGCGCGCGGCGGCATTGCAACAGATCGGCGTGGATGTGGTTTGTCTTGACAGTGCTCATGGTCATACAAAGGGTGTAATCGATGCCCTGAAAACAATCAAGAAGTCATTCCCGAAACTCGAAGTGGTTGCCGGCAATGTAGGCACCGGTGCAGGTGCAAAGGCACTTGCCGAAGCAGGAGCTGATGGTGTTAAAGTGGGTATAGGTCCCGGATCAATATGTACCACGAGGATCGTAGCAGGGTCTGGTGTACCACAGATCACTGCGATCATGGAGGCAGCCGAAAGTTTAAAGAAGCTAAATGTTCCCCTTATTGCAGACGGTGGTATAAGGTATACAGGAGATGTAGTGAAGGCATTGGCAGCTGGCGCTGGTAGCGTAATGATGGGTTCTGTCTTTGCAGGTGTTGAGGAAAGTCCGGGTGAAACCATTATTTACGAAGGAAGAAAATTCAAACAATACCGCGGAATGGGAAGCATTGGCGCCATGCAAAAAGGCAGTGGCGACCGGTATTTCCAGGATGTGGAAGATGATATCAAAAAACTGGTGCCTGAAGGCATCGAAGGAAGGGTGGCTTACAAAGGTTACCTGAGTGAAGTGATTGCACAATTTGTGGGCGGCTTAAGGGCAGGTATGGGATATTGTGGCGCTCCGGCCATATCCACTCTGCAGGAGGCACAGTTTATCAAAATTACCAATGCAGGCATGAAAGAGTCGCATGCTCATGATGTGGAGATCACTAAGGAGTCTCCTAATTATAGTCGCTGATGTCGTGAAGACAGACGAGAGACTAGAGACTAGGGACGAGAGAAGAAATACCTGGCGAAAGACTAGCGTGAAGTTTCCTTTGCGTCTTTGCCTTCACTGCGTCTTTTGATTTCTGCGTCTTTTTTTAAATAATATTCCATTTGAAAAAAATCATCTTCCTATTTCTTGCCTTCTTATCAACGGGTATTTCATTTTCGCAAGACAGCTGTCATCTGCGTATCAGCCTGCTGACCTGTACACCCGGCGCTGAACTCTACTCCATTTTCGGACATAGCGCTTTTCGCGTGACCGACAAAAGCACGGGGACCGATATCGTTTATAACTACGGCACGTTCGACTTCGGAGA
Source organism: uncultured Sphingobacteriales bacterium (assembly GCA_963707255.1). Classification (GTDB taxonomy): domain Bacteria; phylum Bacteroidota; class Bacteroidia; order Chitinophagales; family Chitinophagaceae; genus Pollutibacter. The sequence goes on from CAVPPM010000024.1 coordinate 281,792, forward strand.
TCCTGCATTCTATTCCAAATTCGTGAGGGGTAAACTTCTCTACTACCTGTCGCAGGAGAACTTTAATGATTTCCAATATACCTACATGATGGACAATCGCGGCATCGATGAGCAGGTGTTGAACCTCGATTGCCGGCAACTGCAGGACATTCAACAATTCCTGTTTAATAACCTCCAGGGTGACAACAAATTTTATAAGTATGATTTTTTACTGGATAACTGCACAACGAGGCTGAGGGACATTGTGGAACAAAAAGGCGGAAAGCTAATAAAATGGGGGGAAATCCCCGAAGCATCCGGCATGAGTTTCCGAAATGCTATTCACTATTACCTGGACAAAGGGTATATGCCATGGAGTAAACTGGGAATCGATCTGTTGCTGGGAAGCAAGATCGACAAAAAAATGACCAACCGCGAAGCCATGTTCCTGCCCGAATTCCTTGAAAAATCAATCGACCTGACGGCAACTGGAAATGGTGCACTGGTGAAAACGAAAGTATATCCTTTGGTTAAGGCAGACCAGGGCGATAATGGCCCTGGTTTATTCAGCCCGGTCGTCGTTTTCTCATTGATTGCCGTGCTTATCATCGCCCTTGGATTTACACAGCAACCTGCTGCCCGTAAATTCCTTCAGGTGGCCGACATAATTTTATTCATGGTCATCGGCTTAATGGGTTGCCTGATGACTTTTATGTGGTTTGGAACAGATCACCGTGACACTGGCAATAATTATAACCTGCTATGGGCCTGGCCTACACACCTTGTCGCAGCAGTATTGTTAATTTTCCGGAAAAAAATAATACCCAACTATTTTCTCGCATATTCTATCGTTACTTTATTAATACTGGTCGCGTGGTTCTTTCTTCCACAACAATTAAATCCCTCCGTCATACCCATCCTGGTCGTGGCTGGCTGGAGAAGTTGGAGAAGGGGAAAAGGAGCATATTGATCATTTGTTGGCGATTGGTTCATTCCCTTTTTTTAATTATATTATTACCATGGAAAAGAGGTCGGTATTATATCATCAGCACCAGGTTGGCTACAGGGTTTCAGGTACTGGTCACCCGGTTATGTTATTGCATGGTTTCGGAGAGGATGGCAGCATATGGGACACGCAGGTTGCTGCTTTGATGGATGATTTTCGGATATACGTCCCCGATTTACCGGGCACCGGTTTATCGGAAAAAGCGCTCGAAGTACATAAAGAATGGACGATGGAGAAATTCGCGGCTGTTGTACAAGCTATTGCCACACAGGAACACCTGAATACTTTTACACTTTTAGGTCATAGTATGGGGGGATATATCACCCTTGCATTTGCTGAATTATATCCAACATTGCTGAATGGTTTTGGATTGATTAGTTCTTCCGCCTTCGCAGACAATGAGGAAAAATTAGCTGCCAGGAAAAAAGGTATTGAGTTCATTAACAGCCAGGGTGCCGCGAAATTCCTGGATCAGATGGTCCCCAATTTATATGGAGACCATTTTAAATCTGTTCATCCTGAAGAAATTACAAAACATGTTGAAGCTGTGAAGAGTTTTAGCGCTGCTTCTTTAACAAGTTATTATTCGGCGATGATGATGCGGCCCGACAGGACCCATATCCTGAAAGACGCCCAAAAACCTGTTCTTTTTATTATCGGTGCTGAAGATAAAACTGTAAATTTATCTGATAGTCTGGCCCAGTGCCATTTGCCGCGGGAAAGTCATGTAACGAAATTAGATTTATCTGCGCATATGGGAATGCGTGAAGAAGCCCAGAAAACAACGACTGCAATGAAAGACTTTCTGCGGCGTTTAAATGAAAACTGAGTGAAAAGAATCTTACCAATCTTCCTCTTTTCCATGTTGTTTTACGAAGCAGCAGTGGCAAGGCATATTGCCGGAGGTGAATTGAGCTATGAATATCTTGGTCCGGGCTCGGGTTCAAACCTGAGGTACAGGATCACCATGCGTCTTTACCGGGATTGTTTTGCACCGGCGGGGTCAGCACCGCTGGATGGATTCGCCGCCGTTTCCATTTACCCAAATGGTTCCACTACAGTATACCGGACCGACCTGGTTCCAAGGGATCGCATTGTTGTTGCCACCCTCACCACACCGGGACCTTGCATCGATAACGCGCCACAGGTTTGTTATGAGATCGGGTATTATATCGAAGAGGTGGAGTTACCGCTATCCGGTAACGGGTACACGGTTTCCTACCAGCGTTGCTGTCGTATCGGCGGCATTACCAATATAGTGGGCTCTATAAACACAGGGGCCACCTATACGGCCACCATTCCCGGCACATCGGTCCTGACTTCTGCACCACGAAACAGCAGCCCGGTTTTTAATACCAGCGATACCGTCCTCATTTGTGAAAACAACCAGTTCTTTTATAATTTCAGTGCAACAGATATTGAAGGCGATGAGCTCCAATATGTTTTTGATGAAGCCTACAATTATCCCAACCAGAATAATGCGATGCCCAATGAAGCAGCGCCCCCACCCTACAGTCCGCTGCCTTATAACTTCCCCTTTAATTCTAATCAGCCAATGGGGCCAGGGGTAACCATTAATTCACAAACCGGGCTGGTCAGCGGAATTGCACCGGGTTCCGGAATTTATTGCATAACGGTTGCAGTCATTGAAAGAAGAAATGGTGTCATCATCAACAGACACCGAAAAGACCTGCATATTAAAGTGGCTCCCTGTACCATTGCTGCAGCAGACCTTCAGCCGGAATATATTAGCTGTGACGGATTTACGGTGACTTTCCAAAACAGGAATATCAGCCCGCTGATAAAAACGTATTTCTGGGATTTTGGATTGCCCGGAGCAGGTGATACTTCAAATCTCGACAGGCCGACGTTTACATTCCCCGATACCGGTGTGTACAGGATTACGCTGATTACCAACAAGGGCATCGACTGTTCCGACACTGCCTATTCTGTTGCTAAGGTTTATCCGGGTTTCAATGCGAATTACTTTGTGGCCGATGGTTGTAGAAATGTTCCTTTACAATTTGCTGACCTGTCCACCACGGTCTATGGTGTCATTGATTACTGGAAATGGACCTTCGGTAATCCGCAGATAAATCCCGACACCTCGCGGTTACAGAATCCCACCTATGCATACCCGAATATCGGCACCTACCAGACCCAGTTGATTGTAGGCAACAGCAAGGGTTGCCGGGATACGCTTGACCAGGTAGCCAATGTACTGAACAAGCCAACGATACTGGTTTCAAATGACACACTGATCTGTTCTATCGACACCCTTCAGCTCAGTGCCGTCGGCGCCGGAACTTTTACGTGGTCACCCAACTATATGATCAGTGATGTGAATGTTGCCAACCCCCTGGTTAGCCCCGATGTGCCAACCAAGTATTACGTTACACTAAACTCCGCCCCGGGATGTACCAACACAGACTCCGTGTTTGTCAACGTAAAAACTTTCGTCACCCTTAATGCGGGACCGGATACCACCATATGCCTAACGGACACGCTCAGGCTAAATCCTTTCAGTGATGCATTGAGTTACCGGTGGACGCCAACAGCATCGCTGAACAATGCAAACCTGAAAAGTCCGATCGCACGCCCCACAGGCAACACCACTTATACAGTAACTGCCAATATTGGTAAATGCCAGGCAACAGATGCGATCAACATTACCACCATTCCCTATCCAGTGGTAACCACCAGTAACGATACTGCTATTTGTTTTGGCGACCAGGCGCAGATATCTGCATCGGGAGGTATAGATTATCGCTGGATACCCGCCACCGGCCTTAATGACAACAGGATATCGAACCCCATTGCATCTCCCACCACAACAACGGTGTACCGTGTTGCTGTCATTGACAATAAAGGATGTCCCAAACCGGCCTTCGATTCCGTAAGGGTGCGGGTTGTACCGCCGGTACCTGCATTTGCCGGAAACGATACGGCGATCGTTGTAGGGCAGCCGTTGCAGCTCAACGCCAGCGGCGGAACGGGTTACCGCTGGTCACCGGCCACCTCATTAAATAATCCGAATATCCGTAACCCTATCGCCAGCCTGAGTGAAGATTTCCGGTATTCCGTTAGGGTGAACACACCTGAAGGTTGCTTTGCTTTTGATACGATAAACATCAGGGTCTTTAAGACCGCCCCGGATATCTTTGTACCTACCGCATTCACGCCAAATAATGACAAGAAGAATGACCTGCTCATTCCGATTCCCGTAGGTATTTCCACCTTTGATTATTTCCGTGTGTATAACAGGTACGGGCAACTGGTCTTCAGCACCAAGGAAACGGGCAAGGGATGGGATGGAAAAATCAACGGAAAGGAACAGGGCACTGCTTCCTATGCATGGTATGTACGCGGAACTGACTATACCGGTAAAGTAATTTTCAAGAAAGGTACTTCTACACTCATCAGGTAATTTGATCTCGACATGACAAAAAAAGTTTTTATCACCGGGGCCACTTCTGGATTCGGAAAAGCTATTGCTGAAATATTTGCACGGAATGGGCACGACTGCATCATTACAGGAAGAAGAGATGAAAGGCTTGATGAAGTGCAAAAAGAACTGGAAAACAAATTCAACGTCGCCATCTATACCCTGTGCTTTGACGTCAGGAATAAGGAAGCCGTCAACAAGGCCATCGGGACCCTGCCACCTGAATGGGCGGATATTGATATCCTTGTCAATAATGCAGGGCTTGCGCTGGGTAGAGACTATTTCGACGAAGCCGATATGGACGATTGGGAAACGATGCTGGATACCAATATAAAAGGCCTGCTATATGTAACCCGTGCAATACTACCGGTAATGACCAAACGCAAATCAGGCCATATCATCAATATAGGATCCACCGCCGCCAAGGAAGTTTATGAAAAAGGAAACGTATACTGTGCCTCCAAGGCTGCCGTAGATGCCGTTTCCCAAAGCATGAGAATAGACCTTTTAAGGCATGGCATTAAAGTCACTGCCATTCATCCCGGGGCCGCAGAGACAGAATTTTCAATAGTAAGATTCAAGGGAGATGAAGAAACTGCAAAATCTGTCTATAAAGGCTTCAAACCCCTTGTGGCTGAAGATGTTGCATCAGTTGTATATTATTGCACCACTTTACCTGATCATGTGTGTATCAATGACTTAGTCCTTACCAGCACTGCACAGGCAAATTCATTTTATTTCCACCGACAATAATTTTCCTGGTTTTCATTCGTTACGTACTGAGGCTTTTTCCCGTACAACCCTATAAAAACAACGTATGAAAACCTATTTAATTGGCAGTTTATTATTACTGTCTGTCAATACAGCCAGTGCGCAGGACCAGAATCCCTGCGATAATAACCTGATTCAGAAGCAGGTCGACAGTCTGAAATCCATTTTTCTGAAGAATGGTTTCATGATCATCCAGGAAGCCAATGTGGCCATGGAGAGTGAGAGTGAATTACCCGTGATCGTTCCAATGAAAATGGGATCCAATTACCAGGTAGTGTTTATCGGAGATGTTCATTCACAAAGTTATGAAGTCAGGATGTACGACTTCAACGAAAAGCAGGTCTTCCATCGTAAAAGCAATTACGCTGATAACAGTGAGAATATCATCACATATTCTTACATACCACAGATGTCTGAATATCACATGATCAGGCCTGTGCAGGTAAATAACAAACAAAAGAAAAATCTCTGCGGATATTTTATCCTGCTGAAGAAAATATAAAAAGTAAAGACTTAACCCCCTAACCCAAACCAACCTGAGACTTTCGTCTTGACCGAATGCTGCAATTATATTGCGGCATTTTTTTTATCATTAAGCGATGTTCACAAGGCGTATAAATTTACGTATATCAGTTATGAATACCCGAAAACATGGCTTGAAAATGAAATATCCTTATTGTGCCAGCGAGATCCTTACCTGAACACCTGCCCTTGTATTAACCAGCGGTGCTGAATTGGAAATATATGGAGTGACTCGCCGCTGGTCAAAATAGAATTGAAGGTTTACCCTGTTACTCAAAACGTAGTCTATTGTAGGTCTTATCGTGATCACTTTCTGGCCACCTGTGGCAAAAGAATTCGCCTGGTCCAGCCTGCTGTTGGAATTGACATCATCCCTGATGCTGAAGTCAAGGGCAAAGGTAACGTCGCTGGTGGCTTTTGCATTCTTTCCCTTACCTATCTTGAGCTTGAACGGAAGTTTCATATCCCTTTTACGGTATCGTGCACTAAGGGAAATTTCAGAGGTCCTGACTTCACTTAACTGGTAATCGATCAGGCTAAGGCTGAGGGTGCGGCCCTTGCGGAATTCAAATCTTCCCGAAAGCTGGCTGACCGTTGAAAAATCAAGTCCGAACAAGGGACCGAATTGTTCATTGATGGTTATGTTGGGCACCAGGAAGTAAGGAATATAGTTGCCGGAAATAGTATCGATAAAGGATGGATAGCCCAGCAATAAAGTATCCTCGAAGAGCAATGCCGAATTAAAGCTATTCATGCTCAGCGTGCTGTTATATGCATGGGTGATGGAAAAATTCGTAAATATTTTAGAAAGCTTTTTAATCTTGGTCAGCCCGTTATAAGTGATTCGCCAGTTAGGTTTTGGAAGGTAACCGGAGAATGGATTGGCTTTCACATAATCCCCACTTCCGGTTTTCAACAGGCTTACGGAATTTGGATCCTTATTGGTGTAGGCCGCAATAAATGAGGGAATCAACACATCCTGGGCATACCTGCCATAACCCACATAATATCCATCCGGGCCAACCTGGCCACTATAAGGATTTTTAAGTCCCAGTCTTTCTGATAAAATAAGCCGGTTATCCTGGAACTGCCTGAATGCTTCACTGATATTATTGGGATCGAATTTCCTGAACAGGGTCTGGAATGAAATATAGCTGATACTAAAACCACCACCTGCATATGGATTCAGGTTGGCATAGGTTCCCGCACCGGTAGTGTCCTTAAATAAGGACGAGTATGTTCTGCTGAAGGTCTTGTCCAAATTAAGATCGATGGCGAAATCCCTGACCGGTTCAAGGCTGGCACTCAGGCTAAATCGCTGGTCATAGGTCTGGCGGAATAAATTATTAAGGAAGGGATCCCGGCTGATCAGGCCCTTGCTGGCTTTATCCTGCAGCCAGTTAACATCAGGCTGTCGGCCAAATATGAAATCGAATCCCGGTTCATTGCTCTTGAGGTTCTGACCCATGAACTGCGTTGAATCCATGTAGCCCGGAATAAAGGTGCTGGCCCCTTCACTATACGTTGCGCCGATCCTTTTGATCATGGTCAGCAATTGTGCCGCAGTTCTCGGGAAGCCATGCAGCCCGGTACTTTGTTTTCGTTTAGCCTGCCCCGTTGAATCTTTGGGATCCTTTGGCGGTTCGGGCGGAGGCGCCTGCTGGTCTGCAGGCATATTTAACGTGCGGAGCATCTTCGACTTGTTGTACAACTGTACCAGGTTAAACTCAAAAGTGCCACCTTTCTGATTACTGTTCTGGATCGAATTACCCAGGCTCACGGCCAGTCTTGATGCACCTATCCATCCATAAGTAGTCCGGTAGGTAAGGCTTCCCGTTATCCAGTCGAGTGCCGGGAATAATGCCATTGGCAGGTTATAGGTAAGGTCCATACCCTGGTTGTACAGTGTATTCCTGCCGCCACTGAAAAAATTCTTTCGTACCGAGTCTTTCTTTTCTTTCGTATCAATCCTGCCATAAGGTTCATCCACACGTGAATTGTTGAGTGCCTTGAAATCCAGGTTAAACGACTTGGTAAGGTCCCAGCGAAGGTTGTAAATCCTGTCTATGACAAAATACTTATCGTAAGTTTCCGGGATCTTATATGGTCCGCCACCCACATTCCTAGGCCTGATAGCACCAAACTGCCGACGGGCATCATAGCGGATACCAATCAGGTTGGGTTTATAATTGATGTTGAACATCCTGATGAAATCAAGTGACTTCGACTTCGACTTGAATTTCTTAAATGGTTCCCAGTATTTTGGCTGACCGGCATACGTATATCCTATGCCACCCTGCTGTCTTCTCACATCATTGGATTCTATCAGCGGATTATGCTGGTAGGTCTGTGTATAAGAATAACTGAAATCGAAATTCGAGATACTCCATAACCTGATTTTAGGTCCGGGCAACTTTCGGATATTGGTAAAATTAATCGTGCGGATACTGGTATAGTCCACCGCATCATTTTTTATACTGTCTGCCTGGTTCTTAAACACGCGGAGTTTATCATCCAGGGGAATGTCCTTATCATAAGGATCATATTGCGGGGAACTGACGAGCTGGGAATAGCTAGCAAAGAAAGGAATTTCAATACCCCATCGTTTCGGCAGTAATTTCCCCAATTGAAGATTCGTCGCAAAATCGATCTGGTGAAAATCATCCCGGTACCTTTCATTCACCCTTTGTTCAAGTCCGCCAAAACCCTGGGTATGTATATTGGCAGCGAGGGAAACGGTTCCCAGGTCGGCCAGTTGCAGATTCACCTGCCCCACTGCAGCCCAGGCATTATTTTCGTCAAGACCGGAAAGGCGCAATTCATTGATCCATACTTCCGTACAAACCGGCGCCCCGGTTCCGTTGGCGTCTGCAGCATTTTCAATACCCACCAGTAATCCCCTCACTTCGCCGAGGTTGGGATTTCCTACCAGCGAGTATACTTTACCGTTAACTACTTTCCTGTAGATCAGGTTAACATTGGCATTGTTCAGGTTTCTTTCGGCCTTGAGTTTTACGAGTACGTTCATGTCGAAGTCAAGGTTGTTCTCCACGGGCCAGATGCCGTCTTCGGTGGTTGTTCCAAAAGGCGTAATGCGCAATGGATACTTGATCTCATAGAAGTTGTTGATAAAATCATTTCCCACCCTTACCACTGCATTCAGGTCGCCGTCCTGCAGTGCCGCTTGTCCCTGCACGCTTTCTGCGTGAATGAACATCGACAGTTTTTTATACTGCCTGAGGTCGAGGTTAAGTGTTTTAAATACTCCACGGGTATCAGCATCCTTCAGGTTACAGATCACCATGCTGAGCGACTGTTCATTCTGCAGGATATTGATGCCACCATTGCTTAGTGCCTGTACACGTTCGATGCCGGGCGGAATAACATAAGGAATGGGAACGCGCTTATCGTTCTCTTCAATATTCACCGCAGTTACATTGAAAGTTGTTGCGCCGGTAAGGTCAACCGGTTTATACTGCCCGGTGGTATCAAAGTCATACGTAAATCTTCTCCAGTTATTCCTTACCAGTTCCAGTTTTGCAAACCTCAATACGGTTGAGTCTTCAAAGTCTGTCATAAACATCCTCATGAACCTGATGGACTTGAAATCAGGTATCTCTCCCACCTTGGCATTATACTTGGAAATCGGAATCCTGAACTGGTACCATAACTGGTTTTCCTTGGATCCGTCAGCGAGCGTTACGCCAACAACTTTCCGGTCGGTTATAAAGTTGGCTCCCACCTGCATGGAAGGATCGGTCTGGGGTTTTATATCGATCCTGTACTGGAAATATTCTTCATTTTCATTCAGTGTATTGTCGCGGTTAAGGTCTTCCCCGTCAGGATAAAGGGTAAATGCACTGGCAAATTCGCTGTTGTTATCTGCAAGTGGAGAATTACCCTGTGGGTTATTAAATTGTTTATAACGGCCAAGTATACCTGTACCTTGCTGATCGTATAAAGGATCCCTGTAATAACGGAAATTATCCGCGGACGGATCATTGAAGGTATTCTGGTACACCGGTGAACCTGCACCAAATGTTATTCTGCGATATCCTGGAGGTAACGTAGCGCGCACCCTTTGTTCTGCACGTGTCCTGCAAGCCGTCAAAACCGATATCCTGGTAAGGCCTGTCAGCTGGATCGTTGCTGAATGCCTGTAGTGACCTGGATGGGATTAAGCGGCTGCTTTCCCCAATTAGAAGTTGTGCGTTGCAGACGGAATGGTGGGAGTAGTCAGTCCATTTTCATAGAACCTGCCGTGAATCCTTCAACACATCTTCTGATACATTTCCCAGGTTAAAATACAAGTGATCCGCCTGCAGGGTTGGTATCCTTGATAAAAGGATCCAGCACCCAGAATTCTATGAATTCAATATTGGCTGTTTCAAAATCAGTCTGGTCGATGCCCCGCATGATGCCACCCCAGCGACTCGCTTGGCATTGAGTCAGTTTTCCGCTGGCGATCAAGTCCGGCAACATCATAATTATAAGGTCCCTTATCTTTTGGATAAAAGGCCATGTCAAAAGTTACCAGCTGGTTCTGTCCGAAATCCGGTGTCGTCTGCGGAAAAATTTCCTCCTGCGAAACCGCTCTTACCCTGGGATCGGATAGTTCGGTCAGGTCATTGGCTATCGGGTTATTCGGATTTCTTCTTTCCTGTAGTACAGGTTCAATATTATACCAGGCAAGTTTGGCCCTGTTCTTTCCGTAATCAAGATTATCAAAAAGACTGGCTTCCGGGAATAGCACCACGCCATTTTTGTCTGTTGCTCCTTTTGGAGTAGAGGCCAAGGTCCAGCTGATCAGTGGAAATCGGAGATCAATACTGGCCTTTGGTTCCTTCAAAATCATCCACATAGATCAAGTCCGCCCTCACCCTTTACCTATCTGTGGAGAGTGGCCGGGCTTTAGTTGTGCCGCTTCGGCAAATGCCGTGATGCTTGAAGTACCATTGGGTTTATAGTTAGGGAGTTTCGCCAGCCATTTATTCATCCTTGGCATTTCACTCTGGTAGTTGAAATCAACGCCAAGCATCGTATTACGGATGGGATCGGTACCATATTCCATTTTCGTAAACAAGGGCCTTTCGCTTAGTCTTACCATCGTACCACCGACAGACAATTTTTTACTGATGAGATAATCCCACCGCAGCCCCATATAGGTTCGCTGCTGCATACCGAAAGTGGCATTGTTTTCGAAATCCACATTAATAGGAACACCGGATCGTTTGATGGCTTCATTAATGATGCGTGATACTGCCCGGATACATAATCTATCGTGTAGTCAATATTTTCCTGCAGCACTTGTCCACCTGCAGTTACGGTAACAGATCCCTGTGGTATATTGAATGCATTCAGCGGAATATCGCCACCTGTTCCGACTGGTTCTTGCCGTTCCCCTGAATATATAACCGGTTAAGGTTAGCATAAGTTTGCGCAATGGCCTTGATGGTATCATACAAGCGGGTAGATACAGGTATTTGTCGCGCAACGATGGATTACTGGTAAAGGCATACTCAAGGTCACTACCAAACGGTTCCAGCACGGGAAACACTATGCGGCTCTGGGGCGAGACCACGGTATACCCCTCCACATAGTCAAATACACCATCGGGCTGCGGATCGTTCTGGTTATTCAACCGGTCGAGGTTAACCAGGGTAAGCAATGGCACACCAGCCTGGTCTCCTTCCGGCAGATATCTTTTTTCCCCACCACCGGGTTCTTCGTAAAGAATATTGAACTGAAAATCTGTCCGCTCCAGGAACACCATAACCATACGTGTAAATATTCTTCATCATCAGGTCCCAGATCGGAAGCCTGGTTCGCGGTGATGTAGCTTTCAACAATTTCAGGAAGAGCACTTTCTGTACACCCGATAGTTGAATCCACCGGTACATCCTGCGAGAACTCACCCACCTGGTATACTTTTCCGTTTACGGTATACTGGTAAGCAACACCGCAATACTTCATCGGGTTGAAGGGTGATGTTCAGGGAAAGAAATCCAAGCTGCCGGTTGAAAACTATACTGGGTGGAATCCAGTTTGCGGGCAAAAGTTTTTTCAAAATCCTGCACCGGCTGAAAGACCGAGCCCGGTCAGTTTATTGACCGATGAGTGCAGGGATTCCTGCTGAATTGGGATTACTGCACGATTTTGGCATAAAGGTCGTTGGCACCGTTGGCAGGAAACGGGCTTCCGCGCAAGGAATTGATGATGGGTGGCTGCTGATAGGGTTCGTTTTCTCCCAGATCCATCAGTCCCACAATATCCCTGGTTTCGGTGGTGGCACCGGTGCGGTTGGTTACCCAGACTTCCATCCGCAATATCTGCACCTGCGAATTGATGATCGGCAGGTTTTTCATCGCGTTATTATAGTTCTTACGGAAGTATTGGGCCACCAGGAAGTGACGGTTCTCTTCATATTCATCCGCCTTTACCGCAGAACTGTTGTGCATTGCTGCCGCCCTGCAGCGCAACGGACTGTCGTTGCGATCGCTGGCTTGGCGAATACGGTGGACACCCAGAGTTTACCAAACTGCATCTGTGTTTTGACACCAAATAGCTGCTGTGCGCCGGGGATCAGGGTTCCTTTAGTGGCAAAGGAAGTATTACCCACTTCGATCTTTCTGGAATATTTCATCCGCCGTGCCGGTATAATCAAGTTTCAGCTGGTTCTCAAAATCGAAGGTGGAAAGGGTATTATAGCTGATCGGCATTTTGAGTTTATCGCCGATATTTCCCATTACGTTCAGGTTGGCGTTCATGTCAAAATCAAATCCGCCATTTTTCCTGGCCCTTTCCGGCAAGGTGGGATTCTTGATATTCTGTCCCTGGTAGCCTGCAAGAAATATTCACCTCACCCTGTGGCCTGATATCAATTTTCCCGTGCACCGAAAAGCCGGTTGAACAGTCCGTTATGGACATTCAGTTTAGGTTTCTGCAGCCTGCGGTTCAGCAGGTTGATGAAGTATTGGCACGGTCATGGAAATAATCTCGCTCCATCTGTGCCGATTGCAGCCGCATATATTCTTCAAAACTGAGACTGGCCGGTTTACGGTAATAGTTGTTGCCGATCTTTTCGATGATATAGTATGATTTTGTCGCCGGATCGTACATCACGGAATCTCGAAATATTGACTGGATCCTTCAGGTCAAAGCTGATTTTTGCGCGGGATAAGTGAGTTTATCACCCCTTCGGTCATGTGATGGGAAATCGAAGCGAATCATTGCCGGTTACCACGGTATCAGCAGGGTGAGGTATCCTGTTGCTGTCATGGCAGGTTATAGTGTCCTGATGGTGTCCTTGCAGACTGGGGATCTGCACCTGCAAAAGAATTCGCCCCACCACATAGCACATGCACCATGTGGCAATAAAAGATATGTACAGACCTCGTCGTCAATGTTCTCGTCTTGTTGTTGGGTAGAGTTTAACTCAAATAGATTGTAGGGCTTTTTTAATCAGTTGTTCGAGGTTCTGGTTTTCGGTGCCGTGACACTACTTTTTTAACGGCGTTTTCTGCTGCCGCCTGGCGTATGCCCAATGCCAGCAAGGCATTTAACGCATCCTGCTCTAAAGTATTGTATATGAAGGAGGAATTGAGGTTTGTCAGCGTCATTTTTGCCCAGTTTATCTTTCAGTTCCAGCACAATTCTTTCCGCTGTTTTTTTCCCTATTCCTTTGATCGCCTTCGAGCAGTCCGGGTATCATCCTGGACGATGGCCCTGGTAACGTCGTCCGGTTTAAGGGAAGACAACATCATCCTGGCCGTTGCTGCACCCACCCCGTTGATACCGATCAGTTTCACAAACATGGCCTTTTCCGCCAGATCAGAGAAACCATAAAGGGTATGTCCATCTTCCTTGATCTGAAGATAGGTATACAGTGTACCCTTTTCCATATGCTGGATTTCCGTATAGGTATTCAGGGTGATATTAACCTCATAGCCGACCCCATTCACTTTCCACGTAGACCAGTGCCGGTGATTTATAGGTAAACAGTCCGGTCAGGTATGCAATCATCGTACCAGTTTTGTTTGCAGGGAAATTAAATATTGCATTCTGTACGGCTGCGGTCATGAATATGGCGGGTTTGGTCAGGCCAAAAGGGTCAGATCGCCGGTGAAGTGAATGATTTTGCATATATGGATTAAGGCGCAAATTTAATCGTTAGTTTTGCCCCCACAAATTAAATCCATCCAAGCATGCGTACAAAAATTACTGCAGCCATTACCGCCATTGGCGCCTATGTTCCGGAAGATAAACTTACCAATGCCGACCTGGAAAAAATGGTGGACACCAATGACGAATGGATCAGGACCCGTACCGGTATTGAAGAAAGAAGGATATTAAAGGGGGAAGGAAAAGCCACTTCTGATATGGTGGTGCCTGCAGTTAAGCAACTTTGCGAAAAAAGAGGCATCAACCCCGAAGAAATAGACTGCCTGATTGTAGCCACGGTTACGCCGGATATGGTATTCCCTTCTACTGCCAATATTGCCTGCGATAAGCTGGGTGCCAAAAATGCCTGGGGTTTTGACCTTTCCGCGGCCTGTTCGGGATTTCTGTATGCCCTGACTACCGGTGCAGCACTGATAGAAAGTGGCCGGTATAGCAGAGTGGTGGTAGTCGGGGCCGATAAAATGAGTTCGATTATCGACTATACCGACCGTACCACCTGCATTATTATTTGGCGATGGCGCAGGTGCTGTATTGCTCGAACCCAATATCGAAGGATACGGGGTACTCGACAGTATCCTCAAAAGTGATGGCAGCGGAGGCTAAATTCCTGAATATGAAGGCCGGTGGATCTTTACGTCCGGCCACCCTGGAAACCGTTACGAACAAGGAGCATTTTGCCTACCAGGAAGGACAATCGGTTTTCAAATTCGCGGTAATGGGCATGGCGGATGTGTCTTATGAACTGATGAACCGGAACAATATGGGGGCGGATGATATTGCCTGGCTGGTACCTCACCAGGCCAATAAAAGAATCATCGATGCCACTGCGAGACGGATGGGCCTTGACGACAATAAAGTGATGCTGAACATCCAGAAATATGGCAATACCACGGCAGCCACCATTCCACTATGCCTATGGGACTACCGGAAGCGAATCAATAAAGGCGACAATATCGTGCTGGCTGCTTTTGGCGGTGGATTTACCTGGGGAGCCACATTGGTTAAGTGGGCATATTAAATCCCAGGTTGTGGGTTAATGCCCACTTAACCAATGTGCTAATTTTCAAATGTGGGTAGTGTGGAAGTGGAAATGAGGAAATGCTAATGCGAGTTTGTTGTTATGTAGTCTACTATCATGTCTTTGCAGGCTCATTATTTTTTAGCGACTTCATGGTTGACAAAGTATTTCCGATTTCTTCATTGCGGGGCGATTATTCGCCGACCATCCATTGTTGATGGACCTTTCTTTATTCTTAGGCCGAATATCGCTGATCATTCACTTTAGAGAAACCTTTACTTTGTTCTTCATTGCAGTGCGAAAATCACTGACGCGCCCAATATGGATTGATTAGTCCCCCATTTCCTCATTGTAGATACGCGCCACCTGCAATCCTATATTTTTATTGGGTGGAACATAATCCTGGAATAGCGTTCGAGCCTTAGCGTTGTTTTTGAAACCTTTGTCCAGCAGTTCCCATAATTCGGTCCAGACAATATCCTTTCGCTGCAGAAAATAATCGTTGATTATTTTAATCATCGGCTCATTTACCAGCTTACTGCCTACCTGTTTAGTGGAAATGACCTGTGCTTCATTACTTCTTCGCTGCACTTCAAATATTTCATTGTACCCACCGCAGGAACCCAGTATCGCTAGAAACACTGCCGAATCAATATACTGCACACTGCCCAGCAGATGATAACTATGTCCGCGGTGAATGATGACATGAGGATGAATATTCTGCTGCCGGAGAAATTTCACCAGCGTATCCTGTGCTTTCTTATCCAGGTCTTCATCATTACTCAATGGCAGGTTGGCGTATATATTGACCGGGTTAAATTTCTTTGAAGTAATAGAAAGCCAGAATTCGTTCTTTTCAATTTTCCATAAAGAAGTATCCGTAAAAGAAGTCATGAAACTATGGTACGAACTGATACCGTCTTCATCACCATAGAACAACACGAGTTCATTGACCTGGTCATTTTTATCCTGCAGGCTCTTGATCGGCAGCCGCAGGTATGACGACAATCTTTCATCCACTTCTATTTTCTCTCCCGTCTCGCTGGCTTTTACCGCCGCCATCATCTGATCGAGTATGCGGTACAACTTCATTCCATAAAAATTGGGAAGCTGTTCGCACCGAAGATAATTACTGGCAATTTCAAACTCAACCAATGCGGTAAGTGTACTGTCTTTTACCATGGAAGAAAATGATTCTGCCACGTTCATCACTTCTTCAATTCCATTGTCAGACTTTTGTTCCAGGTCAGAAATAAAAAATTTCATCAGCCTGATAAGGGTATCCCTTGGCATCATCTCCAAAAATGAGGACAGCGTATTATACCTTCCTGCCAGCCGCACAAACTGCCGGGCCTGGCTGTAGCGCATAAATCGAAGCAATGAATCAGAACCAAGCTTCTTATACGGCTCCATCAGTTTATTATAGGCAAACAGGTAACTGCTGGTATACATGATGTCATCTCCAAGGATCAGCACGTAATACAGATCCTGTGTCCTGAGGTTCGACAATCCCGAAAATCTTACTGCATTGCTTTGTTCATGATAGACGTTCATCGGATTTACATAGAACTGAAGGGCATACTGCTTCAGGAAATTTCTCGAAGGGATACGGTATAAGGGCGACTGCCCTTCGGCAATCTGTTCAAGGCTCTTCGTTTCAAAGTCTACCAGCATTTTAAAATATTCTGATGGTGACTGCCTGGCTTTATCAATATCTGCCAGGGTAAGTTCATTGTTCATCAGCTGAACGGCAAATGGCAGGTAATTCTTCACATTTTTTTCGGGAGCTATCTTCACCAGTGTCTGGACTAACGGAGACGGATGAGCGATGATTTTATCCCTGACGGTTTCGCTTGTTGGCTTCAACAGGAAATCCACCAACACTGAAGGCCGGCGGTTTGCACAGATAAAGATCAGCGAATCCGTAAAAGTATATGCAGGATTGGCAGCCAGGTAAGTTGGTACCCGTTCCGGGTAATTCTGTGCATAACTAATCACGGTGAGGTCTTTAATCCTGTTTCCCTCCGGGTAGTCCTTGAATGCAATGGCCATCAATTTAGACCTTACCGGGCCCATATTTTTCAGGTATTCGTCGTAGGGTTTATCATTACGGACGGCATCCCACATATTAAAGTATGCCTGCCGGAGTTCGCGGACCTGGTACTCATCAATATCGCCACTTTGCAGGGAAACCTGGAAGGCTTTCAGAAAATAGGCATGGCTGTTCAGTGCAAGTAATTTTTTATCATCCGGAATGCCAGCATCCGATTTAATGACATTCTGTAAACTATCGGACCCTGTACTCAGAAATCTCAGGAGAAGGTTTTTAACTCCCCTGTCCATCTTCATTTTTTTGACGGCAGACTGGAAACTGTTCTGTGCATTGTCTATATCGATATTGGCCTGTCTCAGGTAGATATTATCGTCCTGTGAATAACCAGCAAGAAAATGGCAGGAAACTAGGAAAAGGAATAATATTGACTTCATAATAGTGTAATGAAATGTATGGCTGCGTACAGACCTTGCACAGCATACCGATAAAGTTATCATTTTAGTTCTCAGGAGCCGAATGATTCTCATCACCATTATGTATTACATCCCTACTATTTTCCTTTGACCAGCAGGATAAAATCTGTGCCCGGAATTTTTGTCTCCCCTAGTACCCTCATCATGGTCACCAATTGACCCCGGTGATAGGTTGAATGATTAAAGACCTGGTGGATCACCCGGTATAGAGGTTGTTTCATGGATTCCTTGTGCCTTGTCTTGTATTCAAACACATGCCTCAGACGGAGTTCACTGGATCCGGCAAGAAAATCTTTCCATAATGTTGACTGGTTGAGCAATCCATTGACGGCCTCTTTCATGGCCGGGTTAAAATTTGTACTGGGCACTACAATATGTTCATGAAGCTTGACCCTTTGCCACCAGATACTCTCGGCATCCCACATATGCAGGATGGTCGAATAGATATTGGGGAAACTACTGGGTACGATCTGTTGATGAAGGGATTCATCCATGGAAAGGATTGCCTGTGTGATTTTTTGATTAGCCAAAAGATTGTAGGTCGCGTATTCCTCAAGGATTTCCTTCATGATTTATAATTACTTTTAATCCTCCTAAAATAAACATGATCAATTATATGGCAGATAAAAATTTCCCGATTACCGGATTTTCCTCCCTGGCTATTCATGGTGGACATGAACAGGACCCAAATTATGCCCACCTGACGCCTATTTATGCTGCCTCTACCTATGTTTTTGACGATGCGGAACAGGGCATGAGAAGATTCAGCGGACAGGAAGAAGGGTTTATTTACGCTCGCTGGGGCAATCCTACTTCCGCTGAAGCTGAACAAAAGATTGCCGCTATGGAAGCCTTTGGCATTACTGATAGTAACGGCGGGCCAATTGAACTGAAAGCCATACTTCATGCATCCGGCATGGCCGCCATATCCACCGTTTTACTGGCAAACCTGAAGCAGGGCGACAAAATCCTGACACATTTTTCCTTATATGGTGGAACCGAAGAAATTATTCAAAGGTTGCTTCCCACATTGGGCATCGGGGTTGTGATCGAAGACCTGAGGGATCTGCAAAAGGCTGAAGATGCACTCAAAAATGATCCGGCCATAAAAATGCTATACCTTGAAACTCCCGCTAATCCTACCATTCAGTGTGTTGACCTTGACCTGCTGAGTAAACTGGGTAAACAATATGGAAAGATCGTCACCTGTGACAACACATTTGCCACACCCTACCTGCAACAACCTTTTCGATATGCTGTGGACTTTGTAGTTCACTCCACCACAAAATTTTTGAATGGCCATGGCACTGCTATCGGCGGGGCACTCATCGGCCGTGATATGGCCTTCATGAAGACCCATGCAACAAAAATTCACCGGTTGTTGGGGGGGAATTCAAATCCCTTCGATGCTTTCCTGCTGGTCAATGGCATGAAGACGCTGGAACTAAGGATGGACAGGCATTGTCAAAATGCCATGGAAGTTGCCAGGTTCCTGGAATCACATCCGTCAGTAGCAAAAGTGAATTACAACGGACTGCCATCCCATCCGGATTTTGACACCGCGAAAAAACAAATGAAATATCCGGGTGCAATGCTGAGCTTCGAACATAAAAACGGCCTTGAAGGCGGTGTAAGCTTCATGAATAAATTACGATTCTGCACCCGTACCGTATCCCTGGGTACCTGTGACACTTTATTGTGCCATCCTGCATCGATGACACATTATGGTGTGGCCAGGGAAGACAGGCTTAAGTATGGTATTTCGGACGGTCTGATAAGGATGAGTGTTGGAATGGAAAACATTAAAGATATTCTGACGGACCTGGAAAGTTCTTTAACGTGATTTTTTCATTGGTCCGTCAGAATATAATGTGACAATGAGGCAATGTGATCATGTGGAAGTGCAAATGAGATAATTGTCACATTTCTTTTTGCATTCTTTACGTAAAATGCATCTAATGAAATTGCATTACCTCATTTTACTTTCACATTTCCACATCTTCATATTTGCTCACTACCTATGACTTCCACAATACTCAAACTATTTCTCGCAGGTACCTTTCTCATGATTGCGTATACACTGTTTACGCAGATCAGGGGGATGATCCGGCGTAAACACATCCTTCCTGCTAACCGGAAAGAATGGGTTTCTGCCGGAAGTGATGTCTTTACCATTGCAGCCTGTATATTTTTACTATTCATCCTGAATAAAAACTACCAGGAACCGATGGAAGCGGTGTTCCGGTATAAGGGAAAGGAATTACCCGCCTTTCGTTTTTATAATAACAAAACAGGTCGCGAAGAATCTTTGGAAGATTATAAAAACAAAACGGTCATTCTCAATGTATGGGCCACGTGGTGCCCGCCCTGTAGAAGGGAAATGCCCGAGCTTGACAAATTATACCGGCAATATCAGCAGCAAGGTATCGAAGTGATCGCGATTTCTGATGAAGATCCATTGACGATTAAGAAGTTCATTGCTGAACATCCTTACCAGTTTAACACCGCATGGTTTACTTCATCCAATGAACTTATCAACAGTATCAATACAAGACCTGTGTCCATCCTGGTTGATCATGGCATGGTGAAAGACATGGTGATTGGCAGTCGGGGTTTTGGATTTTTCAGCAGCTGGGTTAAAAAATAGTCCAGGAGGATTCTTACAATAAAGAGGCCACATCAAGGTAATGATGCGGCCTCTTTGTAATACTGATTATACTGGTTGATTACTGTATGATCATTTTCTTTGTTGAACTGAAATTGTCTGCATCCATCCGGTAGAAGTAAACTCCTTTCTTCAGGTCACCGAGGTTTAGCTGGACATTGTATTGTCCGGCCCTTCGTTGTCCTTCATTCAACACCTTCACTGTTCTTCCATGCATATCGATGATGGTGATCCTTACACTGGAAGTTGATGAAATGGTATACGGAATAATGGTTGTACCGTTGAATGGATTCGGATGATTTTGTCCGAGTGAATTATCCTGCTTATCAGTGATACTGATATTGACAACACCAGAATAATTGTATTGGTTATCGTAATCTACCTGCTTGAGCCTGTACAGGTATTTTCCGCTATTAAGGTTCCTGTCGGTATAGTTGTAATTCTTTGTTGTACTGGAATTACCTGCACCGGGAACAAATCCTACAGTGACCCATGTACGGCCATCGAGGCTGCGCTGTATTTCGAATCCTTTGTTATTGGATTCTGTTGCTGTGGTCCATTCTAGCCTTACATCTTTTCCAATCGCATTGGCGCGGAAATCCACCAGTTTAACCGGGAATGCGGCGAGACAGGTGAAGGTAACATCCTGGAGCAGCGGAGTATTCAATGAATTACCAGTTTCAAGCGTCGCCTCATACTGTATATAGCGGGATGCAACACCTACCTGCTGGCCATTTGTCCGTTCAGCAAATGGTGTCCATGTGCCATCAATAACATTTGAAGCGCCTGTACGTACCCTCATTGTAATGGAGGTATTGTCAGGTGTAATAGACGACCAGCTGATGACATCCCAGTTTCTCACAGAACCTGCATCCATTATCCGTGAAACAAAGGTGGTGATGGGATCATAAGGTGACACCCGGAGCCAGTCCACATTCAATGTTGCACCATCAGTTGTGAAATCGCTCATGATCATTAAGAGTGGAGTGCTAAGAGGTGAACCCAAATTATGAGTATATACTAATGCACCATCCACGTAAAACTCGAAATTATTCGTATTCCAGCTGATCTTATAACGGTGATAAGCTCCGGCATGTAAACCAAGTGGAATATCTGAGCCAGGTGTTCTGAAATAGACATTATTATCAGATCCGGCAACCCCTGCCCTGCCAATCACAAACCAATTGGCCCCAAAATCATTTGCCTGAGCAAATCCAATATTCTGGAAGGTACCATTGGTAAAGTTCGCACTGAACTCTATCGAAGTTCCCGCATTGAAAGAAGTAGTTGTATATAATCTGCCATTCTCCACACTGGCGATACCGCCGTTATAAGTAACCGGTGTGCCAAAAGTCCATGAAGCTGATCCAAAACCAGCCGGTAATCCAGAATTGCTGAATTCTTCTTTCAGGAACGGTTTGAGTATCAACGCCCCATTGCCGTCAATGACAACTGTTGAACTGGCATCACCAATTCCCTGCCCAAAATCAATGTCTGTATTATCCTGCGCACAAATGGCTGCCGGCGTAACAAAGTTCAACGTGGCTGGTGGAACAGGAAGTGTAGAAGAATTTCCGGCGCCATCTACTGAAGTCACCCGGAAGTAATATACCGTACCGGGATTCAGTCCGGTTAATGTAATGGAATGACTTGTCACCAGCGAACCGTTAGTTGCATTCAGGTTAAGGGTGGCAGCAGCAACACCATAATCAACCACCGTGGTAGCCACTTCATCTGTGGTCCAGGTGATGGTTACCGTTCCGTTGGGATTGGGTGTGGCTACAATATTGGTGATAACCGGCGGCGTTACATCCAGCGCATAACTGGCAACATAACTTCCGGCAGTGGCATCAAACAAAGCATAGTTGATGCCTTTGATGACTTCCGTTGTATAAGTAATGGTAGACCCGTTTCTTGTAATGCCCTGCAGTATGCCGTTTGCAGAATTTACCGGCACCATACCGTTCAGTAAGTTCGCACCGGTTCCCACTACAACATCGAAACTTAATTCGTTATTGTTCCATACCATGTTGGCAAAGTTGGAAGCATTTCTTCCATCCAGCCAGGTCAGTAATTGTTTTGCACTGATCACGGGAATACCCCTGGCAATGGCTGAATTTATAATCGCTGTACTTCCCAATTCGCCCCTGTTATCAGGCGTGAAAAGGTCAGTATGCATATTGGCGGCAAAGACTCCGTAGTAACCCAGGGGACCAGTTGCATTATCGAGCAGGGTATTGATGAAACCAGGGAAGGTTAAGTCTGCTTCATCCGGCATCTGTGTAGTCACCTGGTATACGTCGATCAGCGAACCATCCTGGTCAGCAAATCTCATCGGCATACCCGATCCTGTAAACATACCCGGCCTGTCCTGTACCCATGGCCCGGGGAAATAATAATAGTTGAGATCAAGCCTGATGCCTTTTGATGCTTCCACCTTTGCCTGTGATGCCCAGTCGCTCCATGCAATGCAATGTGTACGGTTGGAAACGGGATTCAGCAGGCTCGGCCATTTACCGGCGAATTCCTGTAACTGTGGTGTATAATAAAGATTATCCAGTTCAGTTTGTGAGGTCCAGTTTTCGCAATTAGTGGTGACGTGCAATGCAATTTCAAAACCTTTTGACTGCCACTCAGCAGCCTGTAGATCAGTGATAATATTAGTGTTGTCCGTATTGGAATAAATATAGGATGTTCCACGAATAGCCCTCCACTCCAATACATCCTGGGGGGAATTACCCCGTCACATGAATCATCTCAGTGGGACAGCCCGCAGCGTGACCCAAACTAGAAACCAAAAAACCCAAAAGTCCAAAAACCATCATAAAACAACTTCCTCTTTAATAAAGACAACGGTGGCCCGTGAGCTACTACCGCTTCCTTACTTGCCAATACCTAAAAGCAATCTCCATACCGTGTCAGAAAGGTACGGCCTTACTTTCTGACATCGGTAACTTGTAGGAGGCAAAGCTTGCGGTACCTTTCTGAGCATCTCTTTTGGGGATGTCTAAAGTGTTTACAGGTGCTCAAAAGCTAGCGCTTGAGATGGGGCTCGGATGCTGGTTTTTGAGCACAAGTGCGTGGAATCGCGTGGTGCTGGGTATTTGGCACCACCGTTGCACTACCTGTCTTCAGTTGAATGAATGAGTTGGACGTTGTTGTTAACAGCTCATGTTGGAGGAAGTGGAAATGAAGCGGTTTATCCGAGCTGCATCGATGATGGTTGCTGTAATTGGCATCATGGTAGGCACCACATCATGCAAAAATGATTCTAGCAGTGGCACGGCCGTACCAGGCCCTGTCGGCGGAGTTCCAGGCTACACTGGTGGCGTTGTTATCCCAACCCCGGGTGGCGGTGCTCAAATTAGTTTTTCAGGTTCAAACATCTTCAATAACGGTAGCGCCCTCAGTGGCGGACAAGTTAGCGGCTACGGCGGCTCTTGTGGCTACTATGGCGGGATGTATGGCTGCACCTATAGCGGAAATTTCGCTTCAGGCTATGCAAGCTGGCTCTTCTCAAACCCAGGTCGTACAACGACTGGCTCTTTGGGTATTGGAGCAGCCTCGATGCTGTCGGAGCCCCTGGCACGATCACTTATACTGGTGACTCGAAATGGGAACCCGGTGCAACTGTAACCTTAGTGGCCTCAAGCCCTGCGACCATGTACTACGGTTCAACCTCAGTACAAGTTTCTCAATCGGTTGTCGGTACGATCACGTTATCGCCAAGTTTCATTCAAAGAAACTTCGGTGGAGCAGTACCAACAATCATTGGGCTAGCAATGGATTTCCGTGCCACCACAACCGGCGCAAGCGCTGGCACTTACCGCATCTACGGCGGCGTGCTGCTCTACACCGGAACGAATTCGAGCGGATACCAATCCGGCGCATTCTTAGCCTTCACGGAATAAGTAAGTTAGATTCAAGCAGAAGCTGAAGCAGAAGCGAATGTAGAAGTTGGTGGCAAGCGGATCTCAAGTTAAGTTCTAGCCACAAGAACGATAGAAAGTTCACGCGGAAAGCAGAAGCAGAAGCGATAAGACCTTTGATGTGCAGCAAGAAGTAGCTTTAAGAGGACTGATCGTTAAGGGCTGGAGAAAACCTCTCCGGCCCTAATTTTGTAAAACCTGAACGAGCTTCACACTGAAGCCTGAGTGGCGGCCAAAGGTCTGCTATGCGGACAAACCGGACATGGAACGGGGTCGTCTTCAATCTCGGTGAGTTTGCCTTGACAGCTTGCCAGCCCCGCAGCCGATGATTTTGGCCAAGGAGGAGCCTCACGATGACCATCACCATTACCGCCTTTGAACGGTCACCCGATGGCGGCAAGGGACTGGCGCGTGATACGCGCGTTCGCTGGGCGCTAGAAGAAGTGGGCCAACCTTACGAGGTTCGTCTTGTTTCGTTCAGGGCGATGAAGGAACCCGCACATCTGGCGCTTCATCCTTTCGGGCAGATTCCGACCTACGAAGAAGGCGATCTCGGCTTGTTCGAGACGGGGGCGATCGTGTTCCATATCGCGGAGCGCCATGCGGGCCTGTTGCCAGACGATGCGAATGCCCGGGCGCGCGCGATCACATGGATGTTCGCCGCGCTCAGCACGGTGGAGCCGCCGATCCTTGAACTCGGAACCGCCAGGCTCCTTGAGGGCGACAAGTCCTGGTCCGCGCAACGCATGCCTCTCGTCGAGGATCGCGTCCGTAACCGGCTGGGCCAACTTTCCCGTCGCCTTGGCGATGCCGACTGGCTCGATGGTCCGTTCAGCGCGGGCGACCTGATGATGGTGTCGGTGCTGCTCAGGTTGAAAGCGTCGGGTATGCTGGACGAATATCCGAACCTCTCCGCCTATGTGGCCCGCGGCGAAGCGCGGCCCGCCTACAAGCGTGCCTTCGACGCTCAATTGGCGGTTAACAAGCCACCGGCCGGCTGATTGAGGTCCGGCTCGAAGTTGTCATCCGAGTTTTTCGTTCAGTTTATGGGTCCTGACCCAAGGTTTGTCTCGATGTCCGCTAAGTGCCAATAGCGGACATCCGGTTATTACAGTTTGCGCCAGTTATTTCTGAGGGACCCGTCTCAACACGGGCCCCGGAAGCCAGTTTGCTTCTATTATTCCCTTCGCCAGCTCGTAGTCGATGTGCGGGCTGATTTCCTTATGAAAGGCGTCCACCAGTGTTTTGTATTCAAGTCCGCAATTTGATGCCCGTGCTGGCGGTAAATAGCCCTCTTGAACGAAATCCGCGAAACGCACCGGATTGGCACCGAAGGCGATGCACAAAAGATTGTAAAAGCGCTCTTGCGGTAGACCGTGATTTTCCGCAAAGCCCGCCAAACGGACCTGCACTATGGGATTCCTTTTGTAATCCTGCATGTACGCGCTCCAGGCCCACGCGGCGCCGACTATCAGGTGCCGCGCCTCCGCAAATTGCAGCATGACGTATGCCGCAAAATTATCTGCGGCAACTTCCCCATTTCCAAATATTGGCACACCAAAAATATCGAATGTTGCATGCCCAACCTCATGCAAAGTGATCCAAAGAACCTGCCCTATTTTTGCGTCGTCCGGCGTGAGCGCGGCGGTTGTTTCCTTCGGCAAGGACTCCAGGACCTGCTTCAAAAGCTCGTAACAGATGGTGACAGTCGGCTTCGAATTTTCGCGTCGGTACCAAGCGTTGACTTTGCCACATTCCATCATTTTGATTGTCAGCTCCTCAGGCAGTCGCAGCGGGCTTAATATCTTCTGGATTCTCTCGAGGGCGCCACGGATCTTCACGACTTCGTATAGATCCTGGAGGTCTGAATTTTTGGGTGCAACATATTCGATCACAATCCGATTTGGTTGCTCAACCTGCGTTGTGGCAGTTTGCGACTGGGCGAAAGCCAAATTTGAGAAGATCAATGCAACGGCAGCGATTGCACCGACGCAATTTTTCGCCTTCCATCGAAGATTACTCATCGGGCTCTCCTTGTGGCGCGGGAATTGCGGACCACGAGTGGATAGTTGTCCCGTGGACGTTTGCTTTGTTGAATTCGTCAATTACTTTCAGGGCAGACTGTGACATTTGGACCACTTTCATAGTGCGCCAGGCTTCGCCGGTCCAGAGGCCGGCAAAACTCATAGCTGCTCATGCACCTGATGTCCGCTTTGGGTCAAAAGCAGACATCGCGGCGTCAAATCTTGATGTCGCTTTACCCCCAAAAGCGGAATTCTTCGCGTCGGGCGGCATGTCCGCTTTGTGCCAATAGCGGACATGCCCCGTTTTATTCGAACAATTTGTCGGCGCGCAGAACTAGACCGGCCGGAACTTCGTGCCCAATCGCCTTCGCGGCCTTGAGATTGATCACCAACTCAAAGGTCGTCGGCTGCTCAATCGGCAATTCAGCAGGCCTGGCGCCGCGCAGAACCTTGACGGTCATTTGCGCGCGCTGGCGAAAGACCTGAGTGAAGCGCGGACCATAGCCCAGCAGACCACCCTCTTCAGCGGTGTCCGGCCATTGATAGATTGCTGGTAATCGCAATTCTGCCGCGCGTTCGATGATGACATGACGATTGAGATGTAACATCGGCGAGGCCAGCACGTTGACGGCCCGGGCGCCTCGGGCGCTCGCGTCGTTCAGCGCCGGCACAAGTTCCTCGGGCTTGGCGGCACGAACTACCAACAATTCGTTTCCGCGCGCTTGCGCTGTATCTGTCAAAGCCTGTAGGTGTCGCAATGTTGCAACGTTGGGGTCGGCGAGCGCCGCTATGCGGCGCGCGCTGGGCGCCGCCTCGATCAAGATATCCTGCCGCTTGCCGTCAAGATCGGGGGACATCAGGCTTATTCCGGTGATGTTGGCGCCGGGCCTGGCTAGCGAGGCCGCAAGTCCAGCTGCCACCATATCCTCGGTCATGATGATGAGCGGTATGCTTCGGGTCGCCTTCTGAAGGGCGCGCCCGCCGAGATCGCCTGCACCGACAATCGCATCGGGTGCGGCCTTCACCATTGCCGACACCAGCTCGGTGATCTGCTCGTTACGGAACTGAAGGCCGCCTGGGAGGATCGCGAGGTTTCGGCCTTCGACGAAGCCGTGAAGGCGTAACTCGTCAAGGAAGGCGACCATCGCCGGCTCGTCACGGGCAACGGGAAGCAGGACACCAAGACGATAGGTTCGGCCTGGCTCCTGCGCGCGTGCCACAAGCGGCCACGTCGTCGCCGCACCGCCAATAAGCGTGATGAACTCTCGCCGTTTCATGTGCCCCCTGAGAAGGCTTAAAGCCTAGCACTTTGCGCCGGGCGGCGAGTGAGAAATGGCACACAACCGAGTGCCTATTCCTCAGTGGAGCTGAGGGTACGCGTACTCATAAATTGGGTTGGTCTTTCGGCTAGTGACGTCCGATTTGGAGCCGAATTACGGACTCAATTCAGATATAGCGCCAAGTCCGAAGGCCAAAATCCGCGCTTGTTCTGTGATTATCGCGGGCAAGAAATCAGCGCACAATTCGAGCAGTTCAGGCGGTTAGGAGCCCGATTGCGCCGATGAGTATCAGGCTGACTGCCCACACGAGGTCGAGATTGAACCAGCTCCTGGAAAGAAATTTCAACCCGAGCCGGCCATAGACAAGAATCGCTATCACGCCTCCGGCAGTCACCATCGAAAGTGTATGCGCAAGCGCGACGAAAGCCGCGGTCGCCGAGTTCTGCGCTATCAGGATGGATGACGCCTGATGGGCCATATCAAGCTCGTCACTGGAACAGAGACCGAGATAGATCGGCAGCAGCATTAGACCTGCGCCGTGGGCGGTCGCGATTGCGAAGGACCAGAGCGCAAGCTGCGTGGGCCTGATCCGGGCGATTGCACGCGGGTGTCGCCGGTTGACGAGACGGAAGACGCCGAAGGCGATTACGGCGGCGCTCGCACTGATCCGGATTTCGCGCTGCCAATCCAGCAGTGCGGTCATCAGCGCAAAAGGCAGAAGAATGACGAGCATAGACACTAGGTGCCCAGCCGCAAGCGCCGCCATCGCCGCCACTACGTCCCGTCGCCCACGACCCATCAAGCCGGCGGAAACGGCCAATGGCCATCCCATGCCTGGATTGACGCCGTGATAGAAGCCGCTGGCGACCACGGCCAGCCAAAGACCGGCCGTGGTCCATTGAATGTCGTCCACCTTCACACGGACGGATAGCAGAAGGAGTCTGTCGAGCAGTCGCCGCCCTCAAGCCGGATCTGATGCGACCTGTATCCCTTGGGGAACTCGATCCAGAAATTCTTGTCCAAGCTGATGCCACCGCCGGCGCCAATATCGGCCTTGACCATCGCGCCAGGCATTCCGTCCGGATAGAACTGGTCGTCCCAGGTCGAATATAGCGAATTAGTCCAGTAGACGCGCTTGCCATCGCGGCTGATTTCGACCATCTGCGGCCCCCCGCCGAATGCCTTGCCGTTTGGGTGAGCGGTTCGTCGCGCGATGCCGCCAATATGCACCGATCCGGCAAGCTTGGGCGCGTGCGGATCGCTGACGTCGTATTGGCGCATCTCGCCGGTGCCCCAGCAAGACACATAGAGGAACCGGTCGTCGAGCGAGAGGTCGATGTCGGTGATCAGTGGCGGCACGGCGCCGAACCCCTGAAGTAGCGGCGGAAGCTGCTTCTTCTCGGCCGGTTCGGGCGAAATGACCGCGGTCTTTTTGCAATGGAATTTGTTGCCCTCGCGCCACCACGTCCAGATCGAGCCCTCGAGGTTGGTGGAGTCCACCACAACGCCGACAAAACCGTATTCCTTAATCGGGTCGTGCGCCGGCCGGACCTCTAAGGCCATTTGATGATTGGCGCCCAAATCGATAGTTTGGACATTGCGTCGCGCACGCAGATCCCAGAAGTGAATCCTGTGGCCATATTTATTACCGAGCAGATCTTCGGGAACGATGCCTTTCTCGAACTGCGGTGGTAGTCCCCATTCGCTTGATACCATGTAGTCGCGCGGCAGGTTCCACCAGAAATCGTAGTGCTTGTCCTGCGGCCCTCGGTCCATCTCCCAGCGACCGAGCACGTCGAATGTCTCGCAATCCATGATGAAGATTCCGGGCGGGCCGTCGGTCCCGTCTGGCTCACCGCCGCCGAGCGTGGAAACATAGATGCCTTCCGGCCCACAATGGATCGTGTGGGGCCGGGAATAGCCCGTCTTGCGGAACACCTCTTCAGGCTCGATGATCTTGTGGATTTTTGCCTGCGTGGGGTCCGGCTTGGTGTCGATCACGTAAATCCGCGAGGACCGAAGACCAGGGATGATCAGATACCGGCGTTCGAGGAACGCGTGGCCGGAAAGCGGCGACAGCGCCGACGAACAGGCGTTCCAGCCGAAGTGATGAAATTCGTCGCCCTTGTTCGGCATCATCACGGTGTGGACGATCTTGCCGTAACGAGAGGACTTTGGATCGACATCGACGACACCCAGGCCGTCGGGCTGCGAGAAATCAGGGCTCAACATAAGGCAGTAGGCATATCTCTCGACAGGCGCTTCCATCGCTAGCTTTGCAGTGGCGTGGAAGGTCGGATCTGGACGAATGGTCATGTTTTCTCTCCATTATTCGCTCGTTCCAATTATTGCTCCGTAGACGAAGCGGTCGCGGTCGATGCCGCGGATTATTGAAGGCGCGTAGAAATGAGCAGAAATGAATTAATGCAAAAGTCTGACGTATCCCGACATGCATGGCAACGGGATATCCGCGACATACCGCTCGGTCGTATAGGGCCCGCCGCCCTAAGAAGGGCGCCTACTAATGTCCGTTTTGGGTCATAAGCAGACATTTCGCAGTGCAATTGTCATGTCCGCCTTTACCCCCGAAAGCGGACATTGTTCGGAAATCCTTCGACTCCGCTAAGTGCCATAAGCGGACAAAGACCGTAGGGACGCATTCGAAAAAAACAGGCCCGTCACAACGAAAAATCAAGGACTTCTTCAAGATTGCCGGCAGGCTTACGGCTACGGCAGGCGTACTTTTCGGGCGTCATCGGGGCCGCAACAGATGAGCACGCTTGAGGCAGTGATAGTTAAGCTGTTTCCGCTCCTCTTGTTTCTCGGGCTTATATCGCCAATGGTCGCGCTTTTGTCCGCAGTTCTTTTTTACAACCGCCATCGTGATCGTGTTGAACCAGAACGTCGTGTTCGGGGTATTGCCTACGTCTTGGCTGTGATTATTTGCGGTGTCATCTCGGGCTACTTTGGTGTGATTTTCGGAATCCAGCTGGCCTGTAACTCTCCGACTTCAAGCAATCTTTGCGGTTTATGGGGCTTCTTCGTTACTGGGCCGCTCCTAATGGCTCTGGCAATTTTCCTTATCGGTTGGTCGCTCTCTTTGGTGCGGCCTGCGTCGAAGCCCTAACGACAAAGAGCATGATTTGACTGAGACAACCGATCATGTCCGCTTTGGGTCAAAAGCAGACATTTCGCAGTGCAATCGCCATGTCCGCTTTACCCCCGAAAGCGGACATTGATTGCCGGCGCCGGAATGTCGGCTTTGTGCCAATAGCGGACATTCGCGAAATGTCTTACGCGAAAAAGAAAGACCGCCTCGCGGCGGTCTCTCCGACATCCGAATAGGTATGTTGATCAGACGTTTTTCCGGCGTCGGAATGCCCA